>NZ_JABFTT010000003.1 GCF_021404465.1 Billgrantia zhangzhouensis
GACGGCGAGATCAAGATCGACGAGTTCATCACCCACGACATGCCATTCGAGCAGATCAACGAGGCATTCGAGCTGCTGCACGCGGGCAAGAGCATTCGTACGGTGCTGCACTTTTAATAGGCGCCCGATGCCGTGCCTACTATTTAGCAGGCGCCCGGTGCTGCGCCCACTAACAGGCGTCCCACGATATGGGGCGTGACGGCGGCTGCGCACAGGGATCTGCCGACAAATTGCCGTTCCGGTCGCTATCCTTGGGTAGCGACCGCAAGGAGACCGCACCATGACCATGACCGAGAACCTCGAGCCGATATCGAGCAACAAGAGCTTCGGCGGTTGGCACAAGCGTTACCGGCACCGCTCGCGGGCGCTGGATTGTGAAATGGAATTCGCCATCTACCTGCCCCCCCAGGCCGAGACCGAGCGTGTGCCGTTGCTCTGGTGGCTGTCGGGTCTGACCTGCACCGACGAGAACTTCATGCAGAAGGCAGGGGCACATCGCGTGGCGGCAGAGCTGGGCATCGCCATCGTCTGTCCCGATACCAGCCCGCGGGGCACGGATCTGCCGGGTGAGCATGAAAGCTATGACTTCGGTTCGGGGGCGGGCTTCTACGTCAATGCCACACAAGAACCGTGGAAGAAGCATTATCGGATGTACGACTATGTGGCCGAGGAGCTACCCTCGGTGGTGCGCCAGCATTTTCCGCTCAATGGCCGTGAGGCGATCAGCGGCCACTCGATGGGAGGGCACGGAGCGCTGATTCTGGCCCTGCGTCGGCCTGGGCACTACCGCTCGGTGTCGGCATTCTCGCCGATCGTCAATCCCACCCAGTGCCCTTGGGGCCGTAAGGCCTTCCGCGGCTACCTGGGTGATGACCCTGGCGCCTGGACCCAATACGATGCCTGTGAGCTGGTGGCCAAGGGCGCCTCGAGCCAGCCGCTCTTCATCGATCAAGGTGAGGCCGATCAGTTCCTGGAGGAGCAGCTCAAGCCGGAACGCCTCGAGGCCGTGTGCGAAGAACACGATCACCCACTGACGTTGCGCCGTCAGCCGGGGTATGATCACAGCTATTTCTTCATCGCCACTTTCATCGAGGATCACCTGCGCTACCATGCCGAGCATCTTCACAAGCAGTGAGCGAACTCCCCGCCAGGGTGGGTCATGATCCGCCATTGGCTACAACGCCTGATGCGCTGGGCGGCCCTCGCCGGGGCCGCCTTCGTCGTACTGTCCATTGCGCTGGTGATACTGCTGCGGCATGTGCCCGTGCACGGGTCCATGGTGATGCTGGAGCGCAAGGTCGAAGCATGGCTGGCCGGTGAATCATTGCCTATCCAGCGTCAGTGGCGCCCTTGGGAAGAGCTTTCCGATCATGCCAAGCTGGCCGTAATCGCCGCCGAGGATCAGCGTTTCGCCATACATCGCGGCTTCGATGTGGATGAGATGCGTCGGGCATGGGAAGCAAGTCGCAATGGCACCCGCCTGCGCGGTGCCAGCACCATCAGCCAGCAAACCGCCAAGAACCTGTTCCTGTGGACGGGGCGCAGTTGGATACGCAAAGGGTTCGAAGCCTGGTTCACCGTGCTGATCGAGGCGCTATGGCCAAAGCAACGTATTCTCGAGGTCTACCTCAATATCGTCGAATGGGACCAGGGTGTGTTCGGCCTGGAGGCGGCGGGGCAGCATTATTTCGGTGTCTCGGCCGATCGCCTCAACGAGGTGCATGCCAGCCGCCTGGCGGCGATCCTGCCCAATCCTCGATCCTGGGACGCCAGCCGACCGGGGCCGCACGTGGAGCGTCGCAGCCAGTGGATTCGTCAGCAGATGCGCAATCTTGGCGGCCCCCGCTACCTCGAGGGATTGACGGCCGAGTGAAACATCGCCTTGCTATCGCCGCGTCTGACCACGTGCCGCGAGTACCACCCCAACGATGGTGACAGCCATGCCGACCAGCGCCGTCATGGGCAGGCGTTCGTCGAACAGCCACCAGGCCTGCAGTGCCGTAACGGGCGGCACCAGGTAGAACAGGCTGGCCACGCGTGAGGCTTCGCCGCGCCGAATCAGGGCCATCAGCAGCAGAATGGCGGCAATCGAGAGCACCAACACCAGCCAGCCCAAGGTCAGCACGAAGGTGGCGGTCCATTCGATGTGGCGCTCCTCCAGCAGCAGCGCACCGAGGCCGAGCAGCACTCCAGCGGAGAGATACTGCACCACCGTCCCGGAGAGTAGCGGCATGCCGGTACAAAAGCGCTTCTGGTAGAGCGTACCCAGGGTAATGCCCGCCAGAGCGACGAGTACGCAAGCCAGCGCCCCGAGACCGAAGCCCTGGAACGAGGCAGTACCCGGGTCGAGTTTGCTGCCCAGTACCATGGCGATACCGACCAGTCCCAGGGCGAGCCCCAGCCATTGAATGGTAGTGATGCGCTCTCCCAGCAGTGGGCCTGCCAGCGTTGCCGTCAGCAGCGGCTGCAGGCCGACCAGCAGTGCGGTGAGACCCGCCGGCATGCCCAGATAGATACCGTAGAAGACGCCGCCCAGATAGGCTGCATGTACCAGCAGCCCCGACACGGCGATGTGTCCCCTCAGTCGCCAACTGCCCGGCCAGGCTCCCCCCATCACTTTCACCAATGGCATCAGCAAGGCGAGGGTCAGCACGAAACGAACGAACAGGAAAGTGAAGGGCTCGGCATGGGGCAGGCCGAACTTGGCGCCAATGAATCCGGTACTCCACAGGGCCACGAACAGGACCGGCATGCTGGCCAGCAGCGCGGCATCGAGACGAGAGTTGGCGGAAGTCGTCATGAAGAAGGGAGTCCTTATGCACTGGCAGAAACAAGTGTCGACGATACTGTGTTGCTGGGCACAGAGAAAGCTAGCAGGTTAACTTTTTACCGTTGAGATGCCTTGGAAATGGCCTCAACGAATTTTTTTACATTTCGTAACATAAAAAACTGAACTCCACTCGTTCCCTCTCGTCAGACCTCTTACATTCACAGCAACACCCTTGGAGGTATTCATGCAACGGATGACTGCACTGTTTTCGGCTGTTCTGCTCGCTGCCGGGCTAATGACCGTACAGGCGCACGCTCAGCAAGACCCCGCCCAGGACCCGGCCGGTCAGCCGCAAGCGCAGGCACCCGCTCAGGACTTCTCCGACGACCAGCTTCAGCAGTTCGCCGATGCCTCTCAGGAAATCGCTGTGATTTCGCAGGAGTATACCGAACGACTGCATGCGGCCGAGGATGAGCAGACCCAGCAGGAAGTGCGCATGGAGGCCAATGATCGCATGGTCGAGGTGGTTGAGCAGAACGGCCTTGACGTGGATACCTTCAATGCCATCGGCCATGCCATCCAGCAGGATCCAGAGTTGATGCAGCGCGTTCAGCAGATGGCCGAGCAGTCGTAATCGACGCTCGCCACCGGTAGACTGACGAGAAAGGCCATCTTCGGATGGCCTTTCTTGTGTCTGGACTCAGCAGGCCTTTATGCTTTGAAATTACGGCATGCGTCTGGCATCGATACGAGGAGTCCTATCGACATGGAAGCGGAATTGCTCGAAATCCGGCAGCATATGGGGCGTTTCTCCCCTTTCGATGCTCTCGACGACGAACTGCTCGACGAAGTAGCCGGGCAGGTCGAGGTACGCTATTTCAAGGCCGGTGCCGATATTCTGCAGCTCGACCAGGAACTCCATGAGCTGTGCTATATCCGCAGTGGCGCGGTGGAGGTCCGGCGTCGTACGGGCGATCTCTACGATCGCCTGGGTGAAGGCGATATTTTCGGTCATTTCAGCCTATTGAGAAACAACCGGGTGCGCTTCCCGGCCCGCGCTCTGGAAGATACGCTGATCTATTACATTCCCGAGGCGGTTTTCGTGCGCTTGTGCGAAGTCGATGAACACTTCGCCGATTTCGTGGAACTGGAGCGCCCGCGGCTGGAAGCGGCGGTCGAGGAGCACAAGAAGGCCAACGACATGATGATCACTCGGGTGCGCAAGTTGCTGACGCGTTACCCGGTCATGGTCGAGGCCAGTACGCCGGTACAGGAGGTGGCGCGCCAGATCACGGAGGCGCAGGCCTCGGCGGCGCTGATTCTCGACGAGTCGGACGGCGATCCGCGGCACACCTTTACCGACAGCGAAGAGCGGCCCTGGCGGCTACGTGGCATCCTGACCGACAGTGACTTTCGCACGCGCATCGTGGCCGAGGGGCTTGGCTCCGATACGCCGGTGGGCGAGCTGGCGGGTGGACGGCTGATTACCATCCAGTCGGACGAATCGGTACACGAAGCCATGCTATGTATGCTGCGTAACAACATTCACCATCTGCCGGTTCTCTATCGCCGCCGTCCGGTCGGCGTTCTCCATCTTTCCGACATTATCCGCTACGAGACCCACAGCAGCCTTTACCTGGTCAGCAACATTTTCCATCAGTCCAGTGTAGAGGGACTGGCCCGCCTGGCACCCGACGTGCGCGCCGCTTTCGTCCGTATGGTCGAGGAGGGGGCCAATTCACAAATGGTCGGCAGCGCCCTGTCCACCATCGGTCGCAGCTTCGTACGGCGCCTGCTGGAACTCGCCGAAGTGGCGCTTGGCCCACCACCGGTGGCGTACTGCTTCATGGTCAACGGTTCCATGGCACGCAACGAACAGACCATCGTTACCGACCAGGACAATGCCTTGGTGCTGGCAGACAATTTCGATCCAGCCAGGCACGACGACTATTTCGCCGAGCTGGCAAGATTCGTCAGTGACGGTTTGGATGCTTGCGGTTTTTCCTACTGCAAGGGAGGCGTAATGGCGACCAACCCCCAGTGGCGACAGCCACTATCGGTATGGAAACGCTATTTCACGGAGTGGATCGAGTCGCCGACTCCCGAGCGCCTCCTGCATTGTTCGATATTCTTCGATCTCGACAGTGCCTATGGCGAGGAGGCCTACGTCGAGCAGCTACAAGACGTGATCGCGCGAAAGGCACCGGATAGCCCTTGGTTTCTGGCCGCCATGGCCCGCAACGCGTTGAATCGTACGCCTCCGTTGGGATTCTTTCGCACCTTCGTGATGGAGAAGGATGGCAAGCACAACAACTCGATCAATCTCAAGCGCCGTGGAACGGCGCCGCTGGTCGATCTGATCCGTGTGCATGCGCTGGCTTGCGGTTCGCGCACCCAGAACAGCTTCGAGCGGCTCGACGACATCGCAGCCACACAGCTGTTGGCGCCAGGAGTGGGAGATAAGCTGCGCTATGCCATGGAACTGCTTTCCATGGTGCGAATTCGTCATCAGGTCATCGATCTCCAGCAGGAGCGCGAGCCGGACAATAACATCGAGCCCGAGAACGTGGCCGACAGTGAGCGTCACCACCTCAAGGATGCGTTTCAGGTCCTCAGCCATGCCCAGAAATTCCTCAAGTATCGCTATCCGGTACCGGCACATAGCGGACGGGCTCGCTGAATCATGCTGTCCCACCGTTTTGCGACGCGTTCACACGGTCACGAGTGGCCTGCCTACCTCCAGCGCAGGGCTGCAGAAGTGCAGGATCCTCTGCTGCGACGTTTCTTTGCCGCAGACTGGCCGGCACCCGACACTCCCATCGGTGAGGTGCCGCTGGTGGCCTTGGATCTGGAAACCACGGGGCTCGACGTTCAGCGCCACGCCATCGTCAGCATTGGGCTGGTTCCGTTCAGTCTTGACCGGATCATGCTGGCACAGCGACGCTACTGGGTGGTACGTCCCAGCCGGCCGCTGTCGGGGTCCTCGATCGCCTTCCATCGCATCACTCATTCGGAAGTGGCCGAGGCGCCTGACCTCGGGGACATCCTGCCCGAGCTGCTCGAGGCATTGTCGGGACGGCTGGTCGTGGTGCATTTCCGCCATATCGAGCGGCCTTTTCTCGATGAAGCGATAAAGGCGCGGTTGGGGGAGGGGGCACGCTTCCCGGTGATCGACACCATGTCGCTGGAAGCGCGGCTATACCGACTCTCGCTGTGGTCGCGTCTGCGGCGCTGGATGCGTCGGCCGCCGGTCTCGATACGTCTGGGCGATAGCCGGCAGCGCTATGGACTGCCCCTTTATCAGGGGCATCACGCCTTGGTCGACGCGCTGGCCACGGCGGAATTGTTCCAGGCGCAGGTGGCCAGCCACTATGGGCCGGAGCTTCCCGTCAGTGCGTTATGGACTTAGGCTTATGGAGCGATGACCGTTCGACTCATCGTGCAGGCCTGGGCCTGATCTCATAGCCACTGTTTGGCGAAGGTCTCCCCATCCACGGGACGGCCGAAGTGGAAGCCCTGCACGCCGGTGCAGCCCAGCGCGCTCAGCGCCTCGGCCTGCTCGGCGGCCTCGACGCCTTCGGCCACTGTCAGCATGCCCAGGGTCTGGGCCATGGCGATGATGGTCGAGACGATGGCATGATCGTGGCTGCTCTTGAGCATATCCTTGATGAAGGACATATCGATCTTGAGGGTGTCGGCGGCAAAGCGCTTGAGGTAGGAAAGCGAAGAGTAACCCGTGCCGAAATCGTCGATCGCCAGGCTGAAGCCCGCGCGACACAGCGCCCGGGTCACACGCACCGTTTGCTCGGGATTGCGCATCAGGCCGCTCTCGGTGAGTTCAAGGCCCAGTTTGCCGGGGGGCACCTGCGTGGCAATGCGCTGGATATGTTCGGCCAGGCGGGGATCGTCCATCTGCTGTGCCGAGACATTGACCGACAGTCGCCCAGGGAAGGGTTTGCCCTGCCGCTCCCAGGACATGAGCTGTTGGCAGGCAGCTTCGAGCACCCATTCGCCCAGAGCGCAGATGAGGCCCTGTTCCTCTGCCAACGGAATGAAGGTGGCGGGGCTGACATGTCCCAGGATCTCGTCATGCCAACGGCACAGTGCTTCGGCGCCAATCAGTTTGCCTGTCTTGAGGCTGAACTGGGGCTGGAAGGCGAGCGACAGCTTGCCCTTGGCCAAGGCTTCGCTGAAACGCAGCTGCAGGATTTCGTACTGATGGAGCTCGTCCGCCATGGTGGCGGTGAAGAAGCGAGTGCGGCTGCTGTCTTGCTTGGCGTGGTTGAGCGCGATACTGGCATGCTGGAACAGCGACTGCGCCGTGTCGGCATCGTGGGGAAACAGTGCCGCCCCGACACTGGCGGAAATCGAGAAGCTGCGCTCCGACAGTCGGATCGGTGCCATGAGGCTGCTGCGGTATCGCTCGATGGCATGAGCCATTGCAGCGGGGCGAGTGTCGGTGAGCAATACCATGAACTCGTCGCCACCCAGCCGGGCGATGAACTCACCGGGCTCGACCTGGGCGCTGAAGCGTCCAGCAATTTCGGCCAGGAGCAGGTCGCCAAGTTCGTGCCCCTGAGTATCGTTGATCTGTCGGAAGCGCTGGAGATCGAGATACAGCAACCCCAGGCAATTACCGCGCAGGCGGGCCTGTTCGCAAGCCTCCTCCAGCCGCTCCATGAAATAGCGCCGATTGGGTAACCCCGTAACGCTATCCCAGTGAATGAGCTGCTGGATACGGTAGTCGCTGCTGCGCCGCTTCTCCTCCTCTGTCCGGCGAGCCATCTCGGCACCCGCTTGGGCCGCGGCGATGCGCAGCACTTCCGGGGCATAGGCACTCAGCTCGAGGGGGCGGCTGGATAGTACCGCGAGCAGGCCGACGAGATCTCCCTGGGGCGCGCGCAGCGGTATACCCACGTAGCTCTCGGCGCCTAGCTCCTGGAGGATCGTATCGTCTGGAAAGCGTTGACAGACGCTATCGGAAAATTCGCAGATTTCGTCATTCAACACGTGCTCGCACGGCGTGCCTGCTAGAGCATAGACCGTAGCGGGCTGCAGCGCGCCCTTGGACCAGAAGGCGACGGTTCGGATGGAAGCATTATCGGAAAGCAGCTTTCCGATGAGCACGTGCTCCCCATCGAGTATCGTGGATATGCGCTCGACCAAGTGGTCGAACGCCTGGGGAGTGCCGGCCTTGCCCAAGCCATCGGCGAGCAGACGAAAGGCGTCTTCGGGTGCCATCATGGGCGTAGAACGGCTCCTTAGGCATAGTTGTAATGATCTATGAGGAATATGCCCGAAGCGATAGCGTGTTGCTAGTGGTTGACTGCTTCATGAAACACTTGACGGATAGGAACTTTTTCGTGCATGAGCATGAGCGGCCGTATGGCCGGGGAGCGTCGTGCATCCCGCGGATCAGTTGGACCGACAGGCCGCAGGCGGCTCGATGCGCCGCCTGCGGATGGTTCGATGCGTCAGCTGCGTGGCTCGCTCATCAGGCCCTTGACGATGGCATAACAACCGGCCAGTAGCACTAAGGTAAAGGGTAGCCCGGTTGAGACTGCCATTGCCTGCAGGGCGACCAGGCCGCCACCAAGCAACAGGGCAATGGCAATGACTCCCTCGATGACAGCCCAGAATACCCGTTGGGGCTTGGGCGCATCGACTTTGCCGCCGGCAGTGATCGTATCGATGACCAGTGAGCCGGAATCCGACGAGGTGATGAAGAATACCACCACCAGCATGATCCCGACGAACGAGGTGATGGCCGTTAGCGGCAGCTCACCGAGCATGACGAAAAGCTGCAGCTCGAGGGCGGCGTCCTGCACCCCTTCGAAGCCGGTACCGACCAACTGACTGATGGCGGTTCCTCCGAAGGCGGTCATCCACAGTACCGAGACCAACGAAGGCACCAGCAGCACGGCAATCAAGAATTCGCGTACGCTGCGGCCGCGGCTGACTCGGGCGATGAACATGCCGACGAAGGGCGACCAGGAGATCCACCAGGCCCAATAGAAGGCGGTCCAGCCCTGGGTGAAGTTGGCATCTTCACGGCCGAAGGGATTCGACAGCGCAGGCAGGTTGACCAAATAGGCGCCGAGATTCTGGAAGAAGCCGGTCAGGATCAATAGGGTCGGCCCCACCAGGATGACGAACAGCAGCAGCAGTACGGCCAGGCCCATGTTGATCTCCGAGAGCCGGCGCACGCCCTTGTCGACCCCGGCCAGGATCGACACGATGGCCACGGCAGTGATGCCGAGAATCAGCAGCACCATGGTGGCGTCCGTCTCGGGCACGCCAAACAGGTAGCTCAATCCGGCCGAGGCTTGTGAGGCGCCGAGGCCCAGCGAGGTGGCAAGCCCGAATAGGGTTGCGAACACGGCCAGGATATCCACGATGTGTCCGGGCCAGCCCCATACCCGCTCGCCCAGCAGTGGATAGAAGATCGAGCGCATGGTGAGCGGCAGGCCCTTGTTGAACGAGAAGATGGCCAGCGCCAGGGCTACCACGGCATAGATCGCCCAAGGATGCAGTCCCCAATGATAAATGGTGGCGGCCATGCCCAGGCTAGCCGCGCCCGCAGGATCGTTGGCGGCGGCCCCGAGCGGTGCCCAATCGGTACGGACGCCATCCTCGACGGTAGTGCCTCCGAGTGCCGCACCGAAGTGCGACATCGGCTCGGAGACACCGTAGAACATCAGGCCGATGCCCATGCCGGCCGCAAACAGCATGGCGAACCAGCCGCTATAGCTGAAGTCTGGCTTGGCATGCATGCCGCCGATGCGGACCTTGCCCAGTGGCGATACGATCAGGCCCAGGCATAGCAGCACGAAGATGTTCCCGGCCAGCAGGAAGAACCAGGACAAGTTGCCGGTCAGCCAGTCGCGCATGGCATTGAACAGCGGCTCGACTTCGGCCTGCAGGGCAAGGGTGATGACCACGAAGAACACTGTGGCCAGTGCCGAGATGGTAAATACTTTGCCGTGCAGGTCGATGCTGAAGCCCAGCTTGTCGGTGGCCAGATTGTCCTGGCCGATGACGTAATCGGTATCGATAAGATTGGCCGGTCCCTCCGGGGCCGGCACGCCTTCTGAGGAGGGCTCTGCCTCCTTGGTGCGTTCGTCGCGGGAATTATGTGCCACGTTATGTTCTCCCATGGGCGTATGAAATGTGAAGGGCGATGGACGGTCAGTCGCGAGGCGGCCTGACCAGGAAGACCGAGACATCGGTATGGGTGGCAATCTTGCCACCGTGGGACGGCATGATGACGTCCAGATGCTTCGGGGGGTGGGTCGGCATGACGACCAGGTCGGCATTCACGTCCTGGATCGCTGCGGTCAGGAGATCGTCGAGATCGGCGATCGGATCGGCGCTGCTGATGGTGTGGGTAGAGACGGGCTGGCCGTGGACTGCCTTGCGCTGCTGGGCGAAGGCCTCCAGCTTGCGCTGATACTCCTCAGGATTCCTGGCCACATTGCCTGGAGCGGTCGAGGTCACGCCGACGTAACAGACCTCGGCACGGTAGTGCCGGGCCAGATCGGCCACTGCCTGCAAGGAGGGCTCGAGCAACTCAAGGTGGGCGAGGTCGATGGGTACCATGATTTTTTTATACATGTCATGTTCTCCGGTTTCACGTGGGTGGACGCTCAACGAGGCGAACGAGATTGCGCATCGAGGACGTTACGTAACGTCAAGTGTGGCGTCTCTGGCGCTTCATGCCCGTGCGGAAGCGCAATTATTGGCCTTGCCAGCAGCAATATTATTATGAACAAAGATTGTACACGATTGAGATGACAATGCCGAATCAGCTCCTGGCATGAGCTGTGCTGATTTCTAGGTAATCAAAGTTTTCCTTATGTTGCATGACGTTAAGGAATCTTCTTGCGTCAGCCTTAGTTTCGGTTCAACGCTATTTGAACCCTGTGGGGAGGTGATTGGCTGGAAAGAACTCTGGCCAGCTTGAGGAGCAAAGCCTTTCACTTCGCCGACGATGGCCGCGAGCGAGAACCCAGCATGAACGAAAGCCTGCAACAAGAACGCAACGATAGCGCAAGGGAAGTCAGACACGACGCCGAGACGCACTGCTGTATTTCGCGTCTCCGGTTCGCTACGCCATGCGTAAGCCGAACTCCTCAAAACCAAGGTCAAGGTGGCGGCCATCTGTAGCAGACCTAGCCATGTGTCAGTTTGCGCCACCCTGATGGCTGGTATGTGAGTGAAAAATGAGCCTCGGTTGTGGGTTCAAGTATTTGTTTTATATGAAATAAGTGGATGATTGGTCGAGCTGGCACAGCCTGTGCTTCAGGAAGGGAGAGGACGAACCAACCAGGGAGAATCCACATGAGCCATGAGAAGCGTGCAAGCAGGTCTGCCAGGCAATTGACGGCCTTGGCCTCGGCAGTTGCCCTTGCGCTGGGAACGTTGTCGCTTGCCGGTTGCGGCAATGACGATGACGAGCTTCCTCCGGTCGAGGAGGAACGTCCCACCATGGAGGAACAGGGTTCGCCGATGCAGGATACCACGGCTGATCCCGGCATTGACCAGACCGACTCCGCCGCTGGGGATGGCGCCGCTGACCCCACCACCGGTGTCGAGGAGAATCCGGAGGGGGCTGATGTGGCTCCCGAGCAGGATCCGCTCCCCGAGGCTGAACAGGAGCCGGTGCCTGACGAACAGCCTGACGGGCAGCAAACCACCATGGACGAGGATCAAGAGGGCGATCCTCTGGTGGACGACGAGGAACAGCAGGGTGGTACCTAACCAGGTCTCTCTCGCTTACGCGCTGTCAGCGGAATGACGGCACAGGGCAGGAAGCCCTTTACATTTCGTCGCAAGACGATATCGCAGGAGGTGGAAGTATGATGTCCAAGGAATTTCTGAAGAAGCTAGGCGTTCTTGGCGTGACCATGGGGCTGACCGCCAGCCCGCTGGCCCTTGCCCAGCAGACACAGCAGGACGAATATCAGACTCAGCCGGGTACCGAGCAGCCGGGCGACTACCCTGGTACCGAAGCAGTTCCGGGCACTGACCCTGCCAGCCCGGGCGATCCGGGCATGCCGGGGACCGAAGCGGACCCGGGTATGCAGCAGGATCCGGGTATGCAACAGCAGCCTGGCACCACCGATCCGGGGTTTGAAACCGCGCCGGAAACCGATGCCGCTCCGGGTCACGAGACCGCTCCTGGCGTCGCCCCAGGTGACCCTGCGGCACCGGGCATTGATGGCACAACGCAGCCAGGTGCGGATCCCGGTATGCCGGAGACCGAAGCTGCACCGGGTACCGATCCGGCTGCGCCTGGGATGCAAGACGAGCCGGGTTTTGGCAGCGGAGCCGAAGCGATGCCGGGCGATGAACCCGAGTTCGAATACGAGAACGAGGAAGAAGAGTGGGATTATCCGGAGGATGACGAGAAGAGCGATTCGTAATCCTCGGGTTCCGGCCCCGGCCGTTTGGCTGGGGTCAGAAGGAGGACGATCCGGCGCAAGGACGCGCCACTTGCATTAGCATGACGCGGCGCAATTCGCTGGCGGCCCGCCACCCTCCCCCCTTGCACCGTCAGTCGAATTGCATGGCGTGCTTCGCCCCCGAGTTCCCACGGGGGCTTTTTTACATCACGAGAATCGATTATTCCTCTTCCAGACGGCGATAAAGCGTGCGTCTGGCAATGCCGAGGATGTCGGCGGTTCGTCGCTTGTTGCCCCCTGTCGCTTCGAGTACCTTCTGAATGTAGCGCTTCTCGACCTCTTCCAGGCTGGGCCAACTCTGTTGGCTGCTGGCGACCATGGCATGGCTAGTCTCGATCTGGCGCATGGTGCCGCGCTGCTCCTGGCCATGCTGGCGAATGCGCTCCGGCAAGTCGGCATGGCTGAGTAGGCCCTCTTCGGCTAGCGTCACGGCGCGCATGACGGCATTCTCCAGCTCCCGCACGTTGCCCGGGTAGGGGTAGTCGAGCAGAATCTGCAGGGCCATGGGTTCGATACGGTCGATGCGCTTGCCCTGCGCGTTGGCGTGCTTCTCGATCATGCTCGAGATCAGCCGCTCGATGTCGCCTTGGCGTTCACGCAGAGGGGGGATACGCAGGGAAAATGTCTCCAGACGGTAGAACAGGTCGCTGCGGAAGTTACCGCTCTCGATCTCCTGCTCCAGGTCACGATGCGTTGCGGCAATGATACGTACATCCACCGCTTCTTCCTTCTCGGCGCCAACCGCCTTGACCATTTTCTCTTGTAGCGCCCTGAGCAGTTTGGCCTGCAGGCCGGGCGACATTTCGCCGATCTCGTCGAGAAAGAGGCTCCCCCCGTTGGCTGCCTGGAACAGGCCCTGACGCGATTCGCTGGCGCCGGTGAAGGCCCCTTTGACATGGCCGAAGAACTCACTCTCCATCAGTTCGGAGGGGATGCTGGCACAGTTGATGGCAACGAAGGGCTCCTTGGCTCGGGGACTCTCGGCATGGATGGCACGAGCCAGCAGCTCCTTGCCGGTGCCGCTTTCGCCCAGGATGAGAATCGGAGCATTGCTCTTGGCTAGTCGTGCAGCATCGTGGAACAAGGCCTGCATCGCTTCGCTCTCGCCGACGATACCGTGGAAATGACCCGCCGGCTCGTCCTGTTGGAAGCGCTCGGCCAGGCGTCGATTCTCCAGTACGCGATAGACCGCCTCTCCTACGCTCTCGAGATCCAGCGGCTTGGTCAGGAAATCGTCGGCACCGATCTTGAGCGCCTCAACGGCCTGATCGATGGTGCCGAATGCGGTAATGACGATGAATCCGAGTCGGCTGCCCTCATGGCGCAACTGTTCGAGCAACTGCATCCCGCTCATGCCGGGCAGGCGCACGTCGCTGATGACCAGGGCCACCTCGCTATGGCTCAAGGTGACGACGGCCTCTTCGGCACTGCCGACTCCGATTGTCTGGTAACCGGCTTCCTGCAGCTCTTCCTCGAGAAGCTCGAGGATGGCAGCATCATCCTCGACGATGAGGATCGGAAGATCGGTATGGCTATAGCTCCCTGTCACGTGGCAGTCCCTCCTTCATCGATATCGTTCAGTGGTAGCCCGATCTCGAAGCCGGCTCCCCCCAGTTCGCTGTCGAACACCCCAACGGTACCGCCGTGGTCGTTGATAATGCGGTGAACCATGGAAAGCCCGAGGCCGCTGCCTTGGCCGACGGGCTTGGTCGTGAAAAAAGGATCGAAGACTTTCGGCTTGTCATTGTCGCCGATACCTGAGCCATCATCCTCTACCCACAAGGTTAGCCAGCCTTCCTTTTCCTGGGAGCGTATGCGTACCCGGCTCACTCCCTCGGCCTGGGCGGCATTGCGCAGGAGGTTGGTCAATACCTGGATCAACTGCTGACCATTGGCCAGCAGCGGTGAAGAGGAGGGAGAAAGGTCGAGCTCGAGGCGAATGACGTTACGCTCGAAATCCTCCTCCACCAGTTCGCGTGCCGTGCCGGCCAGTTCGGCCAGCTCCAGTGGCTCCTTCTCGACATTGTGACGCCGCCCCAGCTCCATGAGCTGGCGTACGATTTCGACGATACGCTCCACCTCGCTGCGAATACGCCCGAGCTTGGCCCGGTCTGCCTCGTCGAGCGTTTCACGTCGGGCCAGACGCTGGGCCTGGCCATTGATCACCGTGAGCGGCGCGCCGATCTCATGCGCCACTCCGGCGGCAAGCACGCCCAACTCGGCGAGCTTCTTCGACTTGCGCAGGCGTTTCTCGAGCTCGATCTCTTTGCGTCGGCGTGCCTCGATGTCGGCATCCTTTTCCGCCATGGCATCCAGCATGCCGTTGAGCGCCACGGCGAGTCGTTCGTACTCCTGGGGGCCTTCGGCTTCGGCACGCTGGCCGCGGTCCCCGGCCTCGACACGCTGCATCACCGTGAGCAGGCGCTCCAGCGGCCGTTCGATATGGCGGCGAAAGCCCCACCAGATGCCCAGCACGATACCGGCTGCACCAATGATGAAGGCCAGCAGGGCCAGTTGGCTGAGAAAACCGGTGTAATTCTCGATGCCAGTGTTGAGCCGGTTGACCTGCAGCACGCCCTGTACTTCCCCGGTAGCGGAGAGCAGCGGCTTCATTGCCGAGTAGTAGTGCCAGCCGTCATGCTCGCGGTAAGCGGCGCGCATCTCGCCATGCTCGGCCACCTCGCGAATGGTCTCGGGGCTGAACAGGGCTTGGCCCAGCCCAAGGCCATAGATTTCCCGGCCGTTGGTATCGAAGACATAGGCGCCATAGATGCGATGGAAGGAGAAAGCAGAGTAGAGCGACTCCTCGAGAGGTTCGGTGGCATCCCGGGTCAAGGCATGACTCAGCGTGGTCCCGATCACGTTGGTGATGACCTGAACTTCACGCTCCAGGCGGTTGCGCACGTTGTCCTCGAGCGACTTGATCGCCACCAGGCTGAAAATCAGCAGCACGAGGAAGAGCGGCGCGATGACGGTGATAAGGATCAGATTGCGTAGGCGCATGGCAGCTCGCGAACGGTATTCGACGGGAACGGCACCGGGTAGCGAATCCGGCTCGCGACAGGGCTCAATCCACTGGTCTCAGCCGATAGAGACTGCCCTGCGGGTCGTCGTTGAGCAGATAGATGGCGCCATCGTGCCCTTGGCGTACGTCGCGAATCCTTCCAATCTGTCCATCAAGCACCATCTCCCAGTCGCTCACCTGGTCTCCCTCCAGCACCAGGCGATGCAACTGCTCGCTGTGCAGCCCGCCCGCCAACAGGTTGCCCTGCCAGGCATCGAACGTCTCCGCGGTGACCTGCGCCAGACCGGAGGGGGCGAAGCGCTCTTCGAAGACGTGTACCGGGTCGCGCATGCCGGGCAGGGAGTCTTCGCCGATGGGGTTACGGGAGCCGTAACCAAGTCCTAGGCTCACCTCGGGCCAGCCGTAGTTTTCGCCACCGACCAGTAGGTTGAGTTCGTCGCCGCCCAGGGGGCCGTGCTCGGTGGCCCAGGCTTCCCCCTGCTGGGTGACGATCAGGCCTTGGGCGTTGCGGTTGCCAAGGGTGAAGAGTTCGTCGAGAGTGTCCTCGTCATCGACGAAGGGGTTGTCGTCGGGGACATCTCCGGTTTCCGTCAGGCGCAGTATGCTGCCGGCATGATCGCGGCTGTCCTGTGCCCGTGCTGGCGTGCCTCGGTCACCGATGCTCATCAGCAGGGTGCCGTCGGGCAGCCAGGCGAGCCGTGAACCGTAGTGACGGCCCGGGTCGGCAGGTTGTCCCTGCACGAACAGGGTTTCGACATTGCCCAGACGGGTATCGTCCAGGCGAGCCCGGCCCAGGGCGGTGGCGGTCTGGCCGTTATCTTCGGGCTTGCTCCAGGTGAGGTAGATCCAGTCGTGTTCGCCGTCGCCATACTGGGGGTGCAGTACTACGTCGAGCAGGCCGCCCTGAATTCGGGCGCGGATCTCGGGCAGGCCATCCAAGTGGGTGACGCTGCCATCCTCTTCGACCAGCGCCAAGCGTCCCGGGCGCTCGCTGACCAGGAAGCGGCCATCGGGCAGCATGGCCACGGACCAGGGATGCTCGAGCCCTTCGGCGATGCGCTCCAGGCGCAGGTCGAAGTGTTCGGTGGCGATACGCTCGGCGACGACCTCGACGGCTTGAGCCGATCCGATGCTCCCCACGATGCCAGCCAGTAGGGGAACTGCCAGCCGCTTGCTTGCTTCATGCATGATCTTCTCCCTTGCGTTTCGATATCGCCCCCAACAGATAGAGACTTCGGAGCGGCCCGGGTGTTCCCGTCACCCTCTTGGCCCGCTGGCCGCTACATCAGGATAGCCAGCAGGACAGGCAAATAAAGCAAGGCCAGCAGGGTGGAACAGAACACCAGGCTGGCGACGTATTCCGGCTCGCGCTGGGCACGTTGCGCGAACAGGTAGTTGAACACGGCCACCGGCATGCTCATCTGCAGCACGAGGATGCTGAGCGCCAGCGGCGAGAGATCGAGCAGCGAGCCGATGCCCCAGGCCAGCAACGCCGCCACCGGGGTACGCAGCAGGCTGAAGCCAATGCCCGACCCCAGGTTCTTCACCTTGATGCTGGCTAGCGAGACACCCAGCGTGATCATCATCAGCGGGACGGTAAAGCCCGAGATCAACCCCACGCTGTTGGCTAGCCAGCGCGGTAGCTCGGTGTCGCTCAGCAACAGGGCCAGTGCAATCAGGATAGCGTAAACCGTAGGCGTCCTGACCAGCGTACGCAATGGATTACCGCTGCTGGCGAACATGGCACCGATGGTGAACTGGAACAGCGAGACCGTGACCATTATCGTGATGCCGAAGGCGAAGCCGGCACTGCCGAAGGCGTAGAGCACCACCGGCAGGCCCATGTTGCCGGTATTGGGGTACATCATCGGCGCCAGCAGTACCCGCCAGTCCCGGCGCAGCAGGCGGGCCATGACGAAGGTGGCTGCCGCCATGCAGCACATCACCAAGGCGGTCGCCAGCATGGTTCTTCCGAAGCTGCCTGCATCGATCTCGGCGCTCGAGAGCGAGGCGATGACCAGGGCCGGGGTGCCGATGTTGAACACCAGCCGGGTCACGAAGTCGACGGGATAAGGGTGGCCCAGACGAAGCCAGGTGAAGCCGAGGCCTGCGCCAGCCAGTACGGGAGCCATGACGGCGAAGAGATCGGCGAGCATCGAGCGTCCTTGGCCATTGAGCAAGCTAAGTATTGTCGTGAATTCCGTCGTGTCGATGCAAGTTCGGCGCGAGTTCGCGGAACTCGAACGAGGGGTTGCCCGGAGCGAGCGGCCAGGTTTTGCCTTGGTGAAATCGGCTCCGACCCGGTAAGCTGCGACACTTGTTCGCAAGGAATCTCTCATGTCAGCCAACGCTTCCGCCAACAGCTTCCAGGCTCTAGTGCGCCTGCTACGCTACGCGCGCGGCTACCGGCGCCGCATCGTCGCCGCCACCACCTGCTCGGTCATCAACAAGATCTTCGATATTGCCCCCGAGATTCTCATCGGCGTGGCCATCGACGTGGTGGTCAATCAGGAGCACAGCTTCGTCGCGCGAATTGGCTTCACCACGCCCCAGGAGCAGATCGTGGTGCTTGCCGTGCTCACTTTCTTCATCTGGGCTGGCGAGTCGATCTTCGAATACCTCTACAAGATCCTGTGGCGCAACCTGGCCCAACGCCTGCAAGCCGACATGCGCCTGGATACCTACGAGCACGCCCAGCGTCTCGACATGGCCTACTTCGAGTCGAAGAGTTCGGGTCAACTCGTGGCGACCATGAACGACGACGTCAACCAGCTCGAGCGCTTCCTCGACGGCGGTGCCAACTCGCTGATCCAGGTCGGTGTCACCGTGGTGGCGGTGGGGGCGGTGTTCTTCGTCATCTCACCGCTGATCGCGCTGCTTGCCTTCACGCCTATCCCGCTGATCATCTGGGGCGCCTTCTTCTTCCAGCGCAAAGCCGGCCCGCTCTACGCCGACGTGCGCGAGAAGGTGGGCGATCTGGCCAGCCGGCTCTCCAACAACCTCTCCGGTATCGCCACCATCAAGAGCTTTACCAGCGAGGCGCGCGAGGCCGAGCGGCTGCGGAGCGTCAGTGAGGCCTACGTGGACGCCAACCGCCGCGCGATTCAGGTCAGCTCGGCCTTCATTCCGGTGATTCGCATGGCAATCCTGGCCGGTTTCCTGGCCACCTTCACCGTCGGAGGCATGATGGCCCTGCGCGGCGACCTCAATATCGGTGCCTACGGCGTGCTGGTGTTCCTCACCCAGCGCCTGCTGTGGCCGTTGACGGGACTCGCCGAGGTGATCGACCTGTTCGAACGCGCCATGGCCAGTACCCGCCGCATACTCGACCTGCTGGCAGTGCCGATCACGGTGAAGGACAACGAAGGCAAGCCGCTGGCCGAGCCGGTGCGCGGCGAGGTGAGCTTCGAGGCAGTGAGCTTCCGCTATGCCGCCAGCGGTGTGGGGGTGGAGGGGGTGAGCCTGTATGTGCCCGCCGGCAATACCCTGGCACTGGTGGGAGCCACCGGTTCGGGCAAGTCGACCCTGATGAAGCTGCTGCTGCGCTTCTACGACCCCTTGGCCGGCCGTGTCTGCATCGACGGTCAGCCGATCGGTGAGGTGAGCCTCACCTCGCTGCGCCAGGCCATCGGCCTGGTCAGCCAGGACGTCTACCTGTTCGAGGGCTCGATACGCGACAACATCGCCTACGCCCGTCCCGAGGCCAGCGAGGCGGAAGTCATCGAAGCAGCGCGCACCGCCGAGGCGTGGGAATTCATCCAGGCCTTGCCCCAGGGGCTCGATACCGCCGTGGGCGAGCGCGGCGTGCGTCTCTCCGGCGGCCAGCGCCAGCGCCTCTCGCTGGCGCGGGCACTGCTCAAGGATCCACCTATCCTGGTACTCGACGAAGCCACCAGCGCGGTGGATAACGAGACCGAGGCGGCCATCCAGCGCTCGCTGGCCAAGATCGGCCACGGTCGCACGGTGATCATGATTGCCCATCGGCTCTCGACCATTGTGCATGCCGACGAGATCGTGGTGATTGACGGTGGGCGAGTTGCAGAGCGGGGCACTCACGCTGAGCTGCTGGAAAAGGGCGGGCGCTACGCCGCCCAATGGCGGGTCCAGACCGGTGCTATGGAGGAGAGCGAGGCGCTTGGCTGAACGCCCTCGACCAGGCCGACGGTGGCGGCTTCGCCCGCTACCGTCATGCCGCTAAATGAACAGGGAAACCCAGATCACCGTCACTACCACCAGCAGGCCTGCCAGCACACGATAGTTTTGCCACCACGGCTTGCCGGCAAGGTCGCGGGACTCTTCGCGCCAGGCTGCGCGCGACCAGACGCAATCCTTTAGCTCCTCCTCCTTCGGTGCTTCGGTGCTCAGCGTGATGCCGACGAAGATCGACACGCAAAGCAGCAGCATGAGGCCGGTGCCGTAGAGGAACTGCAATTGGTAGAGTTGGAAGATCTCGCCGGCCAGGAAACCGACCATACCGATCGGCGCGCCGATGACCAGGGTCCAGAACCCAGCCGCCGCGGTGGCCCGCCGCCAGAACAGCCCGCCGAGAAAGATGACCACGGCGGGCATCGTGACGTAGCCGAGGAAGGATTGGAAATACTCGACGATGCCCTCGAAGGTGAGGATCACCGGCGCCCATAGTCCCGCGAGCACCATGAACACGCCGACCATGGCGCGGCTGATCAGGAGCAATTGCTTCGCGCTGCGATTCTTCTTGCGCGTCCGGATGAAATCGTTGACCACCAGCGAGGAAGCGCCATTGAGCACCGAGTCGAGCGTCGACATGAGTGCAGCGACCAGTGCCGCCAGCACCAGGCCGCGTAGGCCGATGGGCAGGAGGTCGAAGGCCAGCGTGGGCCAGATCAGGTCCGCCTCGGCCAGGTCCGGATAGATGGCGCGGCCCATGGTGCCGGGCAGGATCAGCAGGAACAACAGCGGCAACTGGAGAAAACCCGCCAGCAGCGCACCCCAGCGACCGTGGTCGACACTCTTGGCGGAGAGCACCTTCTGCATCACGATGTGGTTGGTCGTCCAGTAATAGAAGCCCAACCACAACACGCCGGTGAAAATACCGGGCCAGGGCAGGAAGTCGTCGTCAGCTGGCTTCACCACGCTGAAACCACCCTCCGGCGCTGCGTCCTGCACGGCGCTCCAGGAGCCCAGCTCGCGAAAGACCAGAAAGAAGATGACGCCACCCGCGATGTAGAGCAGCACGCACTGGATGGTGTCGGTGACGATGACCGCCCGCAACCCACCGAGAATCACATAGCCGCCGCCGAGCAGGGCCATGGCGCCAATCAGCACGCCCAACGGCACCTCGGGGAACAGCAATTGCAAGGTGATGCCGCCGGCAAACAGCGCGCCGGCACTGTCGATCAGGATGGCGGTAAAGATCGAGAACAGCGAAAAGGCGTAGCGCGAGCGCTTGTCGTAGCGGCGGGCGAGGAACTCTGGCATGGTGCTGACCCGCGAGCGCAGGTAGAACGGCAGGATGAATAGGACGAAGAACACCAGTACCAGCGTGGCCATCCACTCGTAGTTCCACACTGCGATGCCATCATGATAGCCCGCGCCAGCCAGGCCGATGTAGGAGGTGCCGGAAAGGTTGGCGGAAACCAGGCTTAGCCCGACCAGGGGCCAGAGCGTGCCACGCCCGGCGAGAAAGTAGCTCTCCGAATCCTGCTGCTTGCGGCCGGCCCAAAAGCCGATGCCGAGTATCATGGCCACATACAGGCCAACGATTACCAGGTCGATATTCGCCAGTTCGAACTCGGGCACGGCTCCCTCCTTCGCCCAGGGCTCATCCTTGAGTAGTCGCGCAGTATGTATAGAACCAAGGATGCCACTGTCGCGGCCCGTCTCTCAAACCGTAGACCAGTGCTCGCAGGGCAGCAACGAAGGGCTATCAGGATGAACGTTGCGGAAACGGACGGCAAAACTGTGAGAAAAGGGCGGGTTACGCCGCCCGGGAGGAGGGGATTACTTTGTCGCGAACCCGTAACCAGAGGATTATGAGTCCCTTGTCCTGACCAGCATGGCATCGAGGCTGACTGGCACTTCGTCGCCGATTTGCTCGTAGCCAAGCAACAGCAGTACCGAGCGAAAGGTAGGGTTGGCCATCAGCGCCTGCCCGTCCAGCGCTACCCTCTCGGCGTTGGTGACCTGTACCTGATCGCGACCGGTCTTGGTGAAACGCATCGGCAGCGACTCCTCGCGCACGGCATTGCCCGACTGCACCTTCATGGTCAGGGTTTCCACCAATGAATCGCCTACCGCCAACTGATCCAACCGCTCGGGCGGGAATCGGGTGGTCAGCATAGCCATCGGCCGTTCGGTAATGCCGGCAAGCCAGGGCGGTAGGGAGCCGAGGCGATCCACCACGTCGCTCTGGTTGAGTCGCAGCGGCAATTCCAGGGTGCCGCTGTTATCCGCACTACCGGAAAGCCGGCGCACCTCGTGCTGGCGCGGAATGGGGCCATCGGGGCCGATCTGCATCACCGTGGCGGAAACCCGCGAGCGCTCGGGATCCAGCTCCCAGGCCGCCAGCGGCAGGGTGAACAGCAGGGCGGAGGCGCCCAGGGCCATCAGAGAGAAGGAGGAAAAAAGGCGTTTCATGAGCGATGCGTCTCCTGGAGCGGAAGGCTCCCCCAGAAGACACGCCAAACGCCGAGAAGTGCCCGAACCGCCGGCACGGAAAAAAGCCGACCCCGAGCCTCTGGCCTCACTCGGCAGCTTTCGCTATCATACGGCGGCGCAATGCAGGGCCTATAGCTCAGTTGGTTAGAGCAGGGGACTCATAATCCCTTGGTCGCTGGTTCGAGTCCAGCTGGGCCCACCATGCATGCTTCCGACAGATAACTGCACCATTATCCCTCCGTTGCCTGAAATTCGTGGGTAGTGCGCATCGGTAAGGGAACCTGCCATGAGCACGTGGCAGAAGGACCTGGCGATGACCTATAAAAAGAGCGCAGCTACATGCTGGATCGTTGCTGGTCCGAACGGAGCTGGTAAGACCACATTCGCGCTTAACTACCTGCCCCATGTAGCCGACTGCTCACGCTTCATCAATGCGGATCTGATTGCGGCGGGTCTCTCGCCTCTAGCTCCGGAGAGAGAGCTCCTTGCAGCTAGCCGGATCTTCCTGCGAGAAATTGAAGGAGCGATTGCCGCCAAGGAAGACTTTGCTTTCGAAACAACTCTGTCAGGTCGGGGCTACTCGACGCTGATCAAGCGCCTATTGGCTGAGAATTGGAAGGTCGAACTTGTTTATCTAGCCTTGCCTTCAGTAGAAATGTCACGACTGCGTGTTGCTGAACGAGTCTCTCATGGCGGTCACAATATTCCGCTAGATGACATCAAGCGCCGATTCCCTCGTAGTCTTCATAACCTACTGACCCTTTATGCGCCATTGGTCAGTCATGCTCGTTGCTTTATGAATGACGGAGGCGCCCCTGAACCCATATTCGAACAGCACGGACCAGATCGACGGATTCACAATGATTTGTTGTTTGAGACGATTTCCAAGGAGGCACGTTCATGACCCAGCTCTCACCCGATACTCAGGAAATGCTGGATAGCCTTCGTGCTGCCGTGGCCGAGACCCTCGAGCGCAAGCGTCGTCTCGGCCACTATGCAGTCATCTGGCAAGATGGCAAGCCAGTCCTGATTGGCGATGATGCCCCTGAGCGACCCTATCATCAGCCTCAGGACGATCAAGAAGCGAATTAATATCTTGTCGCAAGAGTGAGGCGCAGCCTTTGACGTCGTCTCTATTTTTGTAATCATATGGAAAGGCGACCTGGTCATTGACATGGCAGGGCCAGCGAAGCATGATCAAGGATGATACACCCGCTATACCTCTCATGAAGTACACTCTGGCGGGTTTTTGTGCATTGGCTTTCAGAATTTGTTAGTTTAAGTTCATGAAATACTATATTTAAAACTGGCATGAATGGAACAGGGATAATAGTTTCGATCGGAGCACGATCATAAAATAACAGCGTATCTTGCAAGGGGCTGATAACGATGCTGGTCTACAAAGCCACCAAGCAGCAGTTCATCGACGATGTGCGAGCCAACTCCATCACCGACGCTATCGAGAACGAGGTGGCGCGCAGGCTCAACCGTAACTCGCCCCGTAGTGAGGTGACATCCTGGGAGAACTCCCTTCGCTTCATGATGAGCGTTCTGCTTGATGAGGGCATTCCGGCGTCGGCAGGCGTGGCCATCGAGTACAACATTCCGCTGACCAATCGCCGCGTGGACTTTATCCTGACCGGAAAGAACCATCAGCGGGACGATGCGGCGGTCATCGTGGAACTGAAACAGTGGCAGTCCGTCGAGGTGACAAAGAAAGATGCCATCGTACGTACCCAGCTAGGCGGCAGAGTACGCGAGACCAACCATCCGTCGTATCAAGCATGGTCCTATGGCGCGCTGATCGAGGACTACAACGAGACGGTACGCTCCGAGTCAATTCGCCTGGTGCCCTGCGCCTACCTGCACAACATGAAGCAGGGGGAAGCCATCAATGATCCTTTCTATGCCCACCACACGCGCCGTGCACCGGTCTTCATTTCGCAGGATGCCTTGAAGCTCTCGGCTTTTTTGAGCCAGCACATCAAGTACGGCGACAGCAACGACATCATGTATCGCATCGAGCATGGTGTGATCAAGCCGAGCAAGAACCTGGCAGATGCGCTGGCGTCGATGATGCAGGGCAATTCCGAGTTTCTGATGATCGATGATCAGAAGCTCGTCTATGAAACCGCGATCGATCTTGCGCATCGTGCAGGTAGCGGCAACAAGCAGTGTCTGATCGTCAAAGGCGGGCCGGGCACTGGCAAATCGGTGGTGGCCATCAATCTGCTGGTAGAGCTAACCAACCGAGAGATGATGACGCAGTACGTGTCACGCAACTCTGCCCCACGCGAGGTGTTCAAGAAGAAGCTGACCGGCACGCGCAAGAAGACTCATATCGACAACCTGTTCAAGGGCTCGGGAAGCTACGTCAATGCCGAGCCGAATACCTTCCATGCGCTTATCGTGGACGAGGCACATCGCCTGAATGAGAAATCCGGCATGTACCAGAACCTGGGCGAGAGCCAGATCAAGGAGATAATCACCGCGTCACGCTTCTCGATCTTCTTCATTGATGAAGCGCAGCGCGTGACGCTGAAGGACGTGGGGACGGTCGAGGAGATCAGGCGGCGAGCAGCAGAGTGCGGTGCCGGCGTTCAGGAGCTGGAGCTGGCGTCGCAGTTTCGCTGTAACGGATCGGATGGCTATCTGGCCTGGCTCGATCACGCCCTTCAAATTCGCACTACGGCCAACACCGACCTTGATGACATCGACTACGATTTTCAGGTCTTTGATGACCCCTGTGAGCTGCGTCGAGCCATTCTTGAAAAGAACCGCAAGGCTAACAAGGCACGGATGGTGGCGGGGTACTGTTGGCCCTGGGCGAGCAAGAAGGACAAGCATGCCATGGACATCGTCTTTCCTGAGCATGACTTCGCCGCCCAGTGGAACCTCGATGACGACGGCATGCTGTGGGCCATCGCCGATGAATCAGTCGGACAGGTAGGATGCATCCACACCTGTCAGGGGCTGGAGTTCGACTACGTCGGGGTCATCATCGGCGACGACTTCGTGATTCGCGATGGACGAGTGGTAACCGATGCTGGAAAGCGGGCAGGGCAGGACCGCTCCGTTCACGGTTACAAGACGCTGCTCAAGGAGGAATCTGAGCGAGCGAAGACTCTGGCAGACCAGATCATCAAGAATACCTACCGCACGCTGATGACGCGGGGGCAGAAGGGCTGTTATGTCTATGCGACCGACCCCGAGACCCGCGGGTACTTTGCGGCTTTCGTCCGCTCCCGATCAGTGACCGAGCATCCAGACGCGGCTGAGAACGTTGAGATTTTGGATGGCTTGCATCTTCCAATCGTGTCACGAGAGCAGGCAGAGCCGTTCGAGCGCCATGTTCCCGTGTACGACCTGAGCATCGCCGCCGGCGAGTTCAGCGAGATGCAGATCGCTGAAGCCGAGCACTGGGTCGAGCTGCCGGGCTTCATGCGAGCAAGTCCCGACCTGTTCGTCAGCCGGGTGGTGGGGGAGTCGATGAACCGTCGCATCCCTAATGGCGCCTGGTGCCTGTTCCGTGCGAACCCAGGCGGCACACGCCAAGGGAAGGTCGTCGTGGTACAGCACCGAGCCATCGAGGACCCGGACCATGGCGGCAGCTTCACGGTCAAGCTGTATCAGAGCGAGAAGATCGAGGAGTACGGCGAGCTCGTAAACCAGCGCATCGTGCTGAAGCCCCAGACCAACGCCTTCGGCTATAAGGACATTGTGCTCGAGGACGAGCTTGAGGACCTGAAGGTCATCGGCGAATTCCTATCCGTGCTGTGAGGGGATGGGCGTCCTGAGGGTCGCCGATGCCGATCCAGGCTGGATAGCGAGCAGCAGAGCAGGCATGCTCACTGCTATTCGATCCCGCAGAATCAGGTGAACCCTAGATGTCAGACCCGTTCAAGCAGCTCCGCGACGCGATGGATCAGTTCGCCACCGAGCGCGACTGGGACCAGTTCCACTCGCCCAAGAACCTGGCCATGGCGCTGACGGTGGAGGCAGCCGAGCTGCAAGAATGCTTTCAGTGGCTGACCGAGGCGCAGTCCAAGGAGCTGGACGAGCAGCAACTGGCCGCCGTATGCGATGAAATCGCCGATGTACAGCTTTATCTGATCCGGCTGGCGGGCAAGCTGGACGTGGATATCGAAGCGGCATGCCGGGCGAAGATGGAAAGGAACGCGGAGAAATATCCCGCCGATCAAGTGAAGGGAAGTGCGAAAAAGTACACGCACTATCAGGATTGACGTGATGTGTGGCCGCTTTGTCCCCTGCAGCGGCCTTCTCCAGCCTAGTTTCGTCCTTCAAATTGCTGCCTCGCTACGACGTCGCACCGGGAACCTGGATGTGAACGCGGCGCATCGATGCTGGCCAACTGAATCCCACAACCGCTGTGGTGGACTATCCCCTGGCTCGATCAAGGATGGAGATACAGCTGTCGGTTTAAATTCTGCACTAAAAACGGCCTTGTATGGCGATTTACGCTTGAAGATTGCCCCGTCCCCTTTATGGCAGCACGCATTCCTTGCCGAACCGGGCCATTGGGGAGCCCCACGATATCCTTGGGCACAGCTGTCCCACGCGCTGCGTGGCACTCTGCGCGTCGAAACCGAGACAGGTCATTTCCTGGCACCACCCGGCCGGGCAGTGTGGGTGCCGGCGGGCATGCGGCATGCCGTTACCTGTTCGCCTGGTACCCTCATGCGCAGTCTCTATATTGAGTCTGCTGCCATGCTAATGCCATGCCCCGAGCGCGAGGTGATCGTGGTCAGTCCATTGCTGCTGGAGTTGATCCAGGCATTCAGTGAGCTACCTGTGCGCTACGATGACGCGGGAACCGATGGGCGACTGGTCGGAGTCTTGTTGGATCGGCTTGCTGTCGCTGATCAAGCTGGCTTGATGTTGCCTTGGCCCGAAGATCCTCGGCTTGGGGATATCTGTCGCCAACTGCAGGTGGAACCAGCGGACCGCTCGCAATCGAGGGCCACGCTCGCCGGCTAGGGGTATCGGGACGCACGCTGGATAAGGCGGACCGATATCCTGCGCATGCGATGTTGGCCCTGCGCGTATGCCTGTACCGCATCTTGGCGCAGGAAGGGAACTGGTACCGTTCGTCTCGATCATATCAAGGCCGGCAACTCGTCGATCAGGCGCTTGGGGACTGGTGAGGCCTATCAGCGTTTGGTACGAAGCGCGCTGAACGAAGGCTTCAGCCCCTCGACCGAATGCGTTCAAGCCTCGCCAGCGGGCCCTATCAGATGCTTAACCTCTAAAAAGGCTGCCAGGCCCCACGGACCCAGCTCCCGTCCGATCCCGCTGCGCTTGAAGCCGCCCCAGCCAGTCTGAGGTAGCACCAGCTGTTCGCTGTTGTACCAGATGCTACCGGCCTGGAGTTGTCGGCCGATGCGTCGGGCCCGCTGTGGATCCCCGCTGATCACTGTGGCGGCGAGGCCGAAGTCGGAGTCGTTGGCGAGGGTGATGGCCTCTGCTTCGTCTGCCACGCTGCGGGCGCAGAGTACCGGGCCGAATATCTCCTCTCGCCATAGCCGGCTGGTCGTGGGTACGTCGCGGTAGAGTGTCGGTGCCAGGAAGAAGCCGCGGTCGGGCAGGGTGCGGTGGCGTGCATCGCGCACCGCCACCAGCCTTTCACGCTCGGCGATGTCGAGGTAGGCCTGCACCGCGTCGCGCTGCCTTGCGCTGGTCAGCGGGCCCATGTCGCTGCCTTCGGCCAGCGGATCGCCCAGTACGAGTGCGTCGATGCGTTTTGCCAAGGCCGCGTAGAGCGGCTCCGCCACGTCCTGGTGAACCAGCAGCCGCGACGTCGCCGAGCAGATCTGCCCCGCGTTGTAGTAGATTCCCGCCATCACCCAATCCGCGGCCTGTTCGGGGTCGGCATCTTCCAGCACCAGTACGGGGGATTTCCCGCCGAGTTCCAGCGAGACTCTGGCGGTGCGGTCGGCCGCGGCATGCATCACCGCTTCGCCTACCCGGTTGCTGCCGGTAAAGGAGATTTTGTCGATATCGGGGTGGGCGCACAGCGGTATGCCGATACCCTGGCCATCGCCAAAGAGCAGGTTTAACACCCCCGGCGGCAGTTCCACCTCGAGGGCGATCTCGGCGAGGGCGCGCTCAGGCAGCGGCGTCACTTCCGAGGGCTTTAGCACCACGGTGCAGCCGGCAGCGAGAGCCGGGGCGACTTTCCAGGCGCTGGTCACTAGCGGGAAATTCCACGGCGTGATGAGCCCGACGACGCCGACGGGGTCGTGATAGCAGCGCGCCTCGACGCCTTCCATGTCGAGTCGCACCGGCTCGCCCTGCCGGGCGTCCAGGGCGCGTGCCTGCCGGGCGTAGTAGCGGTAGCAGGCGATGGCGTCGTCGAGGTCGATGTACGCTTCCGCCAGCACCTTGCCGTTATTGGTCGACGACACACGTGCCAGCTCATCCCGCCGGCGCGTCAGCGCCTTGGCGAACGCCTCGAGATACCGGCCGCGCTCGGCACCACTGAGCGCCTGCCAGGCGGGGAGGGCACGCTTGGCCGCGTCCACGGCGGTATCCACGTCGCGCGGATGACCGGTCGTGACGTCGGCGATTCGCTCCTCCGTATAGGGGTTGGTCACCGGCAGGCATTGCCCGCTGGCCGAGGAGACCCACTGATTGTCGATGAACTGCTGCGTCAGGGACGTCATGAAAGCTCCTTGGCCGCGTATGGATTGTCATGGCACCAGGCCATCCAGGCACTGGCGTCGATCTCGACGAGGAAAGGGCCATCGGTCGGACGGCTCTCGAGCGCCCTGGCCAGCTCGGGAGGCGAGTCGACCCGCGTGGCCAGGCAGCCGAACCCGCTGGCGAGCGTGATGAAGTCGGGCGCCTGAATGTCGACGCCCAGGCGTTCGACGCCGTGATTGTCCATGTAGCGCCGAATCTCCTCGTAGCCGTGGTTGTGCCACAGCAGGATCACTACCGGCAGGCGGTATTCGACGGCGGTGGCTAGCTCCGAGAGCGTGAACATCACACCGCCATCCCCGACCAGGGAAATCACCGGCAGGCTCGGCTGGCCAAGCTGGGCGCCCAGTGCCGCCGGCAGGCCGTACCCCAGGGTGCCGTAGCCGGTGGAGGCGTTGAAGAAATGGCGCGGAGCCGGCAGCGCAAGCAAGTGGTTGGCGGCGTAGACCGGGGCCGTGGAGTCGCCTACCCAGATGGCATTGGGCAGTGCCTGGCGCAATGTCTCGCACAGCGGTATGAAGGGCGCGAGGGTAGGATCCTGGGCCAGGTTCAAGGCGTCGCGGGTGGTGCTGGCACGCGCGACGCCCTGCTTGTTCAGCGGGCTGGGGAAATGCTCGAGCAGGCCTTGCAGCGCCTGGGCTGCATCGCCGACCAGGCCCAGCGACAAGGCTTGGTTGCGCACCAGCTGCTGGGCGTCCAGGTCGATACGAATCAGTCGGCCGGTAAGGACGAAGCCGTCGTCGAAGACCACATCGTAATCAGTCTCGCCCAGTTCGGTACCGATGGCCAGGATGACGTCGGCCTCGTGGGCCAGCCGGCGCACGGCCGGCAGCCCCGCATTGGCGCCTAGGTCGAGCGGGTGCGCATCACCCAGCAGGCCCTTGGCGTTGATGGTGGTCGCCGTCGGTGCGTCCAGGCGGGTGACCAGTTCCCTGGCCGCCGCGGGTGCCTTGACGCAGCCACCACCGAGCAGCACCAGCGGGCGCTGGGCGTCACGCAGCCACTGCGCCGCCTGGGCCAGCCCGTCGGGGTCGGGTGCCGCTGGATAGATTGTCGGTGCGTTCCACTCCCGCGGTGGGCTGACGAGAGCGTCGAAGAGGTCGATGGGAATCTCGATATGCACCGGCCCCGGCCGCTGGCCCTGGAAGACGGCGAAGGCCCGGGCCAGCACTTCAGGCAGACCGTCGGGATCGAGCAGGGTATGGCTGAAGCGTGCCACGCCTGCCACCAGGTTGCGCTGGCTCTCCAGCTCGTGCAGTCGGCCCTGGCCGTGGCCCAGGGTGTCCCGGCGGTTGACGCTGGAGATCACCAACATGGGCACCGAGTCGGCCAGAGCCTGACCCATGGCGGTAGCGATGTTGGTCATGCCGGGGCCGGTGATGATCAGGCAGACGCCGGGCCGGCCCGTCGCGCGGGCGTAGCCGTCGGCCATGAAGCCGGCGCCTTGCTCGTGGCGCGGCGTGACGTGGTGCACGCCGCTCGCCTCGAGCCCGCGGTAGAGCTCCACGGTATGCACCCCGGGAATGCCGAACAGCGTATCGACACCGTAGCGATCACGCAGCAGGCGAATGAGTAGTTCAGCACAGGTCATGTCATGACTCCGTAAAGCGGCAGTGGCGTGAGGGATCACGAGGCCAGCGCAGGTGGCTGGCCGTGCCAGGTGGCCTCCAGATCGAAATCGATCAGCGTGCGGTCTCGGTCGTAGACCGGTTGGCCCTGCAGGAAGCTCATCTCGACCTGGGTACGATGCAAGTTGCCGCGTACCTCGCGCGAGAAGGGATCGTGGTCGAGCACGATGAAATCGGCCGACTTGCCCACTTCGAGCGAGCCGGTTTCATGCTCCAGGCCCATGGCATAGGCGCCGTTGAGTGTGGCCACGCGCAGCGCTTCCTCCAGGCCGATCGGCGTACCGAAGCGCTCTTCCCCCGGTTCCCAGGGGTTCTGCCGTGTCACCAATGTCTCGAGGGCCAACCAGGGGTCGATGGAGGCGACCGGAAAATCGGTGCCGAAGACCGCCACACCGCCCGCATCCAGCACACCGCGCAGATTGTAGGCACGAGACAAGCGCTCCGGCCCATAGCCGGCCCGGGCCCCCGTGGTGAAGCGCGAGGGATACCAGGCCGCCGGGGAGAACTCGGCGATGACATCCAGCTCGGCGAAGCGGGCGAGGTTGGCGTCGTGCAGAATGGTGCTGTGGGCGCATTGATGACGTACGCCGCTGGATCCGTTGATGCGCCGGGTGGCTGCCACCGCATCCAGGAACAGGTCGGAGGCGCCGTCGCCGGTGCAGTGGGCAATGACCCGAATGCCGCGGCGGTCCATGTCGACCAGCATGTCGCGCAGGTGTTCGGGGGTCAGGTTGATCTTGCCGCGCCAGTCGTCGCCGCTCTCCCACGGTGTGAGCAAGAAGGAGGAGCGCGGCTCAACGGTGCCGTCGAAGTGGAACTTGACGGCATTGGCACTTAGGCGGCTGCTGGCGTAGTAGTGGCGTTCGCCGCACAGCAGCTCCCAGCGTCGCTTGACCGGGAAGATGTCGTCCTGCCAGCTTATGGCTGCCTCCACGCGCAGGCTGAGCTTGCCGGCATCGTCGAGCTGCTTGAGGGCGGCTAGCCGCTGTTCGCACACGTGCACGTACTTGGTCGCTGTGACGCCGCGGCTGGTCTGGAAGTGCAGGCCCTCCTGATAGGCCTTGCGCAGCACCTCCACCGGCGTGGGGGGCATGGCGGCGTGGATCATGGCATAGGCGCCATCGATCATCAGGCCAGTGGGTTCACCGGTCAGCGGGTCGCGCTCCATGTACCCATTTCGCGGGTCCGAAGTGTGGCGGTCGATACCGGCCAGGGCCAGAGCCTTGCTGTTGACCATCATGGTGCCCCACATGCGGTCGAGGATGGCCACGGGGCGGTCGGGCATGAAGCTGTCAAGCCACTCCCGGCCTGGCGTCAGGCCGGCCTGGCGAAAGGTGTAACGCACGAAGTAGGCGCCGTGGATCCAACCATCGCCGGGGTGGCGGGCGGCATAGTCGAGGATGGCCTGCTTGACCTGCTCGGGGGTGGGGTCCTCGATGCCGATTTTGAGCGAATCGTCGTATTTGGCGGCCAGCCCCAGGTCCGGATGGGTATGCATGTCGTGTAGGCCGGGCATGACGAAGCGACCGGCCAGCGGAATGGCGCGCGTATCGGGGCCGATCCACTCGTGAATGGCGCTGTCGTTTCCCACGGCGCACAGCCGACCGCCGGCTATGGCCAGCGCCTCGGCCCAGGGGCGTGTGGGATCGAGCGTATAGATCCTCCCCCCTCGCAGCACGATATCGGCATGGCGTGGGGCGGGCGCATGACTGGAGTGCCAGGGGTCGAACATGGCAATCACCTCTAATTGTTGTGCAAGATTCACCTTAAACCAGTGAAAAAGGTCATGAGGTGTTAATTTCTTGCGCCTGAGGTGAGCGTTCTTGCCGCTTCAATAATTATTCAACTGGACACGGCAGAAGCGCCGAGCAAGCCCTCCAATAGTTTCTTCATCCAATCGCTGAAGGCCTGCACGTTGGGATCTTCCAGCCGGCTATGCGGCGTGACCAGATAATAGGCCCGATCGCTGGGGATCCTCTCGCCGAAGGGGCGAACCAGTTGGCCGTGACGCAGGCTGTCGCCACATACCACGTCGTCGCCGATAGCGATTCCCTGGCCGGACAAGGCTGCTTGCAGCACCAGCAGGATATTCGAGAAGTACAGACCGGACTCCACCTTGAGCTGATGCTTGCCGCCAAAACCTGCCAGCCATAGCTGCCAGTCGTGGGCATCGTGCAGGTGCAGCAGGGTGGCGCGATCCAGATCGCGAGGATGGGTGATATCGAGTTCGTTGAGCAGGGTCGGGCTGCACACGGGGTGGTACATCGGCTGTGCCAGTAACTCGGCATGCTGGTCGGCGTGAACGCCGTCGCTGAACACCACGAAGAGATCGAAGTTGGGCTGATTGATCGTCTCGTCCTCGCGATTGGTGCTGAGGTGCAGGCGGATGGTGGGGTAGGCGCGATAGAAGTCGTTGATATGGCGACTAATGACGCTGGCCGCAAAACCTGGCGGCATGCAAACGTGCAAATGACCGTTGTACTCCTGGTCGGGCAGGTTGGCGTGGATCCGCTCCAGGCTATGGAGAACCTCGCGAACTTCGCCGGCATAGAGCTGGCCGGCCGGCGTCAGGATCACTCCGCGTCCACGTCGCTCGTAAAGGCGGAGGTTGAGCTGGCTTTCCAGAAGTCGCAGTTGGTGGCTGATGGCGCTGCGCGTAAGGCTGAGATAATCGGCGGCGTCGGTCAGGCTGCCAAGCCTGGCCAGGGCCTCGAAAGCGCGCAAGGCCTGGAGCGAGGGGAGATGGTTCGCTTTTTGTTGAGCCATTTTGACCAATCAGATGATTATTTTTGACTTTAGATGAGTTGAGTTTGCTCTATAGTGAATTTCAAAGCAACAACACTCCCGAGAGGAGCCTGAATGACCACGCAGACTCAACGTGATGCTCTCACCCAGCGCGTCGAAGCGCTGATGCCCAAGCTTTCCGAGTGGAACCAGACCATCTGGCACTATGCCGAAACCGCCTGGCGGGAATACCGCTCGGCGCGTTTCTACGTCGACCTGCTGCGCGAGCATGGCTTCGAGGTGGAAGAGGGCTCGGGCGGCATGCCCACGGCCTTCTGCGCCACCTGGCGCAACGGCGAAGGCCCCACGCTCGGCGGCTATGCCGAGTACGATGCGGTGCCGGGCAACTGCCAGGCGGCCGACGTGGTGAAACGCCCCCGCGACAACCTGAGCCCCTGGGCCGGCGGCCACACCGACCCGCACTCCGCGCTGGGTATGGGGTCGCTGGGAGGCTTTCTGGCCATGCAGGCGTTGATGAAGGAGCAGGGCATTACTGGTACGCTGAAGTTCTTCGGCGAGCCGGCCGAAAAAGTGCGCGGTTCGAAGCCGATCCATGCGGCTCGTGGCTACTACGATGACCTCGATGCGGCAATCAGCTTTCATCCTTTCTATATGCTGCCCCTGTGCAATACCACCCGCTGGGATACCCACTGCGGTGCCGCCTACGGGGTCATCTATAACTTCCTGTGCGACAGCCCCGAGACCTGGATGACCCGCGGCAGCCACTCGCCCATCGCGGCGTCCCATGCCAGTGCTCGTGCCCCGGGCGCCAACGACGCCGTTACCCAGATGTACCTCAACGCCAAGGCCCTGCGCGAGCACGTGCTGGCCAGCGGCCTGAACTGGTCGATGAACGAGGCGATCCTGAACGCGGGGCAGGCCACTGCCGACAACCTGGCGGCGCAAATGTCTCAGATTCAGTACTTCATTCGTGTCTCGTCAGTGGAGCAGGCCGAACATGTGGTCAGGGGGCTCGACCACATCGCCGAATCCGTGGCCAAGCTGACCCACTGCCGGGTCGAGCGCCACTGGGTCGCCAAGTCGCGCCCGGGGCTGCCGAACCATGCCCTGGCCGAGCTGACCTACGCCAACCTCGAGCGGGTCGGCGCTCCGCGGTTGGGCGAAGAGGCGATCGAGCTGGCCCGCCAGATCCAGGCCAACCTGGGCATGACGCCGATGGAGAAGCCCTTCCTGGCCGATGTCGAGACCCTGCGCAAACCGCAGGACGCGGAGCGTGAACTGCGCCAGATACTCCCGCCCAACCAGACCCATTTCACCTCTGATGACTACACCGAATACAGCTGGCATGCGCCGACCGTGCGCCTCTACATCGGCCGCCCGGCGCTGGCACCCCGCGACGATGGCGGTGCCTACCCGGACTGGGTGATGAACGCCCTGGGCGGGTTGGCGCCGTGCATCGATCCCATGATCGAGACGGCAGCGAAGACGGTGGGGCTGACATTGCTCGACCTGTTCCAGCAGCCGGAGGCGCTGAGCGCGGCGCAGGCCGAGTTCGAACGGCGTACCGGTGGCGGCATCGGCGGGTACCAGTGGCTGTCCCCGCTGTGTGACTACGAACCGCCGATCCATTTCCGCTGGCCCGAATACATCACCACGCCACGTGGTGAAAACGACTGGGTGATTCCGGCACCCAACGAGTGCTCCCAGGCACCCCGGTAGGCTTGACGCTTCCCATACAGCAGGAGAACACACCATGCATAACAACAAATTCGCCCTCCTATCCATCGCCACTTCCGTCAAGGCCGGCTTGGCATGCCTGGCACTGGCCGGTAGCGCCATGGCCTTTCCGATAACCGTGCTGGCTCAGGACGGAGAGGTCATCGAGATCCGCATGCAGCGGTACACCGGTACCGAGGAAGACGCGATCTTCCAGCGTCTTCAGGACATGCTGCATGAAGCCAGTGATGGTCGTATCAAGCTGAATATCTTCCGCGGCGGCGAATTGGTACCCAATGACCAGATGTTCGCCGCCTTGCGTAGCGGCACCCTGCAGGCCATATACGGTTACGGCGGTTACTGGGGTGGGCAGATGGATACCGCCGTACTCGAATCTGGCATACCCATGGCCTGGACCAGCCTCGAGGAAGCCCAGGAACTGTGGGACGAGCGTGGCCTCGGGGAGCTGCTGACCGAGAATTACGCCGAGCAAGGCGTGCACTATACCGTGCCGGTGTTCGGGGGAAAATTCGACCTCCTTACCAAGGAGCCGGTCGAGTCCCTGGCTGACATGAGCGAGCTGCGAATTCGTGCCACTCCTTCGGTATCGGCGGTGCTCAATCACTTCGGCATACCGACGGTATATATACCGCCACAAGAGTTCTACATCGCCCTAAGCACCAACGCCATCGATGGACTGGTCTATGGCGGCCCGTATGACTACTCGGTGCTCAAGCTCAATGAGGTGGCCACCAGCTATACCGAAATGCATATGCTCTATCCGGGCTTCGTTGACAACGTGCTGGTCAATCAGAACGTATGGAACCGCATGCCGGAGGATCTCCAGAACACGTTTATGGAAGTCACTGCCGAGTGGGCCGATTACCGCCACCAGATGTTCGTCGAGTGGAATGAGGAAGCGGCCCATATGTTTGAAATTACGACTCTTCCCGAAAGCGATGTGCTGGCAATGACCGAGGCGGCGCAGGAGGTCTGGGATGCCGAGGCCGAAAAGTCGCCCCGTGCCGCTGAGGCCATTGAGATGATTCGCGACATGGCCCGTGACCAGGGCCGTCTCGAGTGACTGGGAGTCCAGCGATGCACCTGCTTCACACCTGGATCCGCTGGCAGGACCGCCTGAGCGAATGGCTCGGGCGGCTCGTTGCCTGGCTTGGGTTCGCCCTAGTTTGCATATTGGTGTATGAGGTGGCGGCGCGGCAATTGCTGCGCTCGCCCACCAACTGGGCGCATGAGGCCTCGACCCTGACCTATGGCGTCTACGCCATCCTGGCCGGCGCCTACACTGAGAAATGGCATGGCCATGTGCGCATCGATATTTTTTATCAGCGTCTTTCGGCGAAAGGGAAAGCGCTGGCTTCCTTTATCATTGGCGTTCTCACGCTGATCCTGTTGGCTCTTTTGTTGGAGAGCGCCTACGACTTTGCCATGCAGTCGGTGGTCATGCAGGAGCGCTCGTTCCGCAGCACCTGGGCGCCAATCATCTGGCCGGTGAAAGCGATGATTCCCGTAGCCGTGCTGCTGATCATGTTGCAGTTGCTGGCCAATACCCTGCGTCATCTCTGTACCTTGCTGGGCCATCCTGTGGATAGCGTACCTTCGGCCGGTCGAGCCACCGATACCCGGAGGGATTCGCATGGTGAGCATTGATCCCATTCTCCTGACACTGTTGATGTTCGGCGCCATGTTGGCCTTGATGTTCTTCGGAGTGCCGCTGGCTTGGACCCTGATGGGTGTGGGGGTTGGCTTCGGCTACTGGATCTGGGGGCCTGACAGTCTCGGTATCATGATGCCCTCGGTCTTTGGCCTGATGAACGAGTTCATTCTAGTCGCCTTGCCTCTGTTCATCCTGATGGGGATGATCCTTGAGCGATCGGGTATTGCCGATGATCTCTTCGAAATGATCTACAAGGTCATGGGCGGGATACGCGGCGGACTGGGTATGGGGACCGTCGTGATCTGTGCCCTGATTGCCGCCATGGTGGGTATTACCGGTGCCGCCACCGTAAGCCTGGGGTTGATCGCTTTGCCCGCCATGCTCAAGCGTGGCTACAGCAAGCAACTCTCGGCGGGTGCCATCATGGCGGGCGGTGCGCTGGGGTTTCTCATACCGCCTTCCCTGGTCATGATTCTCTACGCCTTCCTGACCCGTGAATCGGTGGGCAAGCTGTTTGCCGCGGGCGTCATGCCTGGTTTGATGCTGGCTGCCATCTACATGCTCTACATCGGGATTCGCTGTTACCGCAACCCGACGCTGGGACCGCCCATTGAGGCCTCCGAGCGGATCGGCACGTGGGAGAAAATCGTCGCACTGAAGGCCATGATCCTGCCCGGCGCCCTAATCGCTGTGGTGTTGGGCACCATGGCAGTCGGTGTGGCCTCGCCCACTGAAGCCTCGGCGCTGGGGGCCAGTGGTGCCATGCTTTGCGCATTGGCACACGGCAAGCTCAGCGTCTCCATGCTCAACAGTGCGCTGTGCAGCACGGCACGTATCATGGGCATGCTGATGTGGATCATGATCGGCGCAGTGATCTTCTCGAAGATCTATATCGCTTTGGGGGCCGGCCAGGCGATCGTGGGCCAGATCATGGCCGCTGAACTGAGCCCTTACCTCGTGCTCAGCGTGATCCTGCTCAGCTACCTGATCCTGGGCATGTTCCTGGACGACTCGGCCATTCTATTCATCACCGTGCCGCTCTACGTGCCGATCATCAAGGCGCTGGGCTTCGATCCCATCTGGTTTGCCACGCTATTCGTGCTGGCGATGCAGAGTGCTTACCTGACCCCACCCTTCGGCTACAACCTGTTTTACATGCGCTCGGTGGCGCCACCGGAGGTCACGACCGGCGACCTCTACCGCTCGGTGGTCCCGTTCCTGGCCATGCAGATACTCGGCATCGTGCTGCTGGTGATGTTTCCGCAGATCGCCCTGTGGCTGCCCGGCCTCATTTTCGATTAGGAGGTCCCATGAGGCACCAACCGCTGTCGGCCGAACCGACACGACAGCTCGAGGACGACAAGGTCATCGTGACGCGCTGGGATTTCGCTCCTGGCGCGGAAACCGGTTGGCATCGCCATCCCCATGACTACATCGTGATACCGCTGGTGGATGGGGTGATGCGGCTGCAGACCGCCGAGGGTTGTCACGATAGCGAGGTCAAGGCCGGCGCTACCTACCGTCGCCAGGCCGGCGTCGAGCACAACGTCATTAATGCGGGTGAGGGGCATTTTGCCTTCGTCGAGATCGAACTCAAGGCGAGCCGGGAGGAGAAATAACATGGCGATGTTAAATCAGCCACTGGGTGGCAACGAGATGCCCCGATTCGGCGGGCCCGCGACCATGATGCGCTTGCCGGCCCATGACAGTGCAAAGGGTCTCGATGTGGCCTTCATCGGGGTGCCGATGGACATCGCCACGTCCAATCGCCCCGGTACTCGGCTGGGGCCGCGTCAGATTCGCGACGAATCTCGCATGCTTCGGCCCTACAACATGGCAACCCGCGCCGCACCGTTCGACAGCCTTCAGGTGGGTGACATCGGCGACGTGCCGATCAATACCTTCCACCTGCCCAAGACAGTCGAGATCATCGAGCGGTTCTACGACGACTTGCTCCAGTACGCCTGCATTCCGCTGACCCTGGGTGGGGATCATCTCATCACTCTGCCAATCCTTCGCGCGATGGCAAAAAAGCACGGGCCGGTGGGATTGATCCATATCGATGCCCATGCCGACGTGAACGAGCATATGTTCGGCGAGCCGCTGGCGCACGGTACGCCATTCCGGCGTGCCCAGGAGGAAGGCCTGCTGGCCCACGGTAAGGTGGTGCAGATCGGTCTGCGCGGCACCGGTTATGCGGCCGAAGATTTCGACTGGTGTCGTCAGCAGGGCTTTCGTGTCGTCACAGCCGAGGAGTGCTGGTATCGCTCGCTGGCGCCGCTGATGAAGGAGGTGCGTGAACAGATGGGTGATACTCCCGTCTATATCACCTTCGACATCGACGGCCTCGATCCGTCCGTGGCACCAGGCACGGGCACCGTGGAGATGGGCGGGCTGACCTCCACCCAAGGCCTCGAGATCGTGCGCGGTGCGGCGGGGCTGAATATCGTCGGGGGTGACCTGGTCGAAGTCTCGCCGCCCTATGATCCCAGCGGCAATACCGCGCTGATGGGGGCCACACTGCTATACGAGATGCTCTGCGTACTGCCTGGCGTCCTGCGTCGTGATTGAAGTGCGCACGCAGGACATGACCGCCGAGCTTGGTGTCACCGTGGTAGCCGGTTTTCTGGGGGCGGGCAAGACGACCTTGGTGAATCACCTGTTGCAGCATGCCGACGGTCGTCGGCTCGGGGTCATGGTCAACGACTTTGGTGAGCTCAATATCGACGAGGCGCTGATCGACGAGCGTCGCGACGACCTGATCACTCTGAGCAATGGCTGTGTGTGCTGTAGCCTGCAGGGTGAACTCTCCGCATCCATCGAATTGATGATCAAGCGATGCGGAGGGCAGCTCGACCACCTGCTGATCGAGTGCAGTGGGGTGTCGGATCCGGAGCGGGTGGTCAATGTCCTGTACTACCCGCGCCTTCGGGCCAGGGCCCGGCTGGAGACCGTCATCACCCTGGTCGATGCAGCACTCGATCATGCCGACCTGAGCCCGGCCCTGCGGCACTTGGTGGCCTCCCAGGTCGACAATGCCGACTTGGTGGTAATCAATAAGGTCGACCTGGTGGACGAGCAGGACATCGCCCGGCTCGAGCAGGCCGTCCTACTACCTGGCTCCCGTCACGTGAGAACCACCCAGGCAGAGCTGCCGACGGATTTCGTCTTCTGGCCCACATCGAGCGAGGCGCCGACGTTTCGTCGCGTGCGGTCTGCACCTTCTCCGGCGACGAGCATTCAAGCCCTGGGGCTTGAGACGCTCAGTTGGAAGCGCGAGGGTACCGTCGACATGAATGAGCTAAGTACTCTGCTGCATGGTATGCCCAGACAGATCCTGCGCTTCAAGGGAGTCGTCCAGCTTGACGACGGGCGCGTGCTGGCGCTGCAGCGTGCGGCGGGTAGGTTGACCAGCCGAGAGCTTGAAAACTGGTTGAAAGGCGAGAGCCAACTGGTCTTTATCGGCGAGGACTCGCCATCTCTTTGGGAATGGCTGACCCAGCGCCTGGATAGGTTGTAATACTCTAGTGAATCGGGTCTTTCCATCTGCGTGGTACGGTTTTCTTGAGCATCGCTGCTACCGTGCAAGCTCATGGCTCCTGCTCGGTCAGCATCCGCAACATGGCTTCGCTTGAGATCGCTTGACCGGGCTCTTCTCCCCACAGCATGCCGATGGGTACGGCGTAGCAGCCCGGCACCTTCAGCCTCAGGCAGTGGTGACCGGTATAGATCAGCATACCGCCCTGGAAGTGCTTGCCGGCTTGATCGGCGAGTCGGGCGAGGCCAGCGGCGTCCTTGGCCTGTACGCTGGCAGCCCGCTTGACCTCAACTCCCCAGAGTTCCTGGCCGCGTTCGATGACCAGGTCGACTTCAACCTGGTCCTTGTCCCGGTAGTGGGAGAAATGCAGTTCGGGGTCGACCCAGGTGGCTTGGGCCATCAGCTGCGCCACCACATGGCTCTCCAGTAGGGCACCGAAACGCTCAGCCTGGGTCAGCCACTGGCTTGGCGCTAGTCGAGTCAGGGCGGCTGCCAGCCCAGTGTCGACAAGGTGCAGCTTGGGGCTCTTGATCAACCGCTTGGCATGGTTCCGGTGCCAGGCGGGTAGTTGCTGTATAAGGAACAACCGCTCCAGGATGCTCAGGTATTTGGTCACCGTGCCGCGCTCCATTCCCAATTCCTTGCCAAGCGTACTCACGTTGAGCAGGTTGGCGGTCCGATAGGCCAGCAGTTCCACCAGGCGCAGCATCCCATCCTCGTCCTGTATGGAGGCAATGTCCCTTACGTCACGCTGGATGATGGCGTTGAGATACTGGCGGTACCACTGCCGTGCTCGGTGAGGGGGGCGGCGGTTCGGCTCAGGGTAGCCGCCCTGACAGATGATCTCTGCCGCGGGGGGGAGCGGTATGGCGTCGGCGGCCATCTTGGGAGAGAGGTTCCCTTCTATGAGTTTGGCCAACAGGGAGAATTGACTGATACGTTTTTCCTGCTCGGCCATAGGGTGCAGGTAGATCACCTCCATGCGACCGGCCAGGGAGTCTTGCGCCTTGGGTAGCAGCAGCAGGTTGGCGGAGCCGGTGAGAAGGAAACGGCCCGGTGAGCGGTCCCGATCCACCATGGATTTGATAGCCAGCAGCAGCTCTGGGGCCCGCTGGACCTCGTCCAGGGTAACGCGCTCCGGCAGGCTTTCGATGAAACCGAGCGGATCCTGCTGGGCCGCCTCCAGCAGGGTAGGGTCGTCCAGAGTGAAGTAGGCTCGCTCTGGCTCGATGCGTTTGGCAAGGGTTGTCTTGCCGACTTGCCGTGGGCCCAGCAGGCAGACTACCGGGGTATCGGCGAGCGATTCCACGACACGGTCACGAATCAGCCGAGGTAGGTAAGACGTGGCCATGTCCAATCTCCAGCATCGTCCAGTTGCTGGTTATTGTAGCGTCCAATTGCGGGCTGTGTCAGCGTCCAATTGCGGGTTAATCTTTCATCCAATTGCGGTTAATCCTTCGTCCAATTGCAGGTTGTGGCGCGTCCAAGTTGCTTCGCACCCTCTCGAAGTCGCCGCCCCGATGCAATCAGCTGTCGCCATCTTGATACTCAAGTGCTTGAAATTCTCAAAGAGTGTGGATCGTTATCCGGTCCATGAACCGTCTCCCTCCCGCGGCTGTATAAGGGATACAGCGCATCGGCAACCAGTGGCCGCATGACATGCGACTTTGATGCTGCGCTGCGCGGTTTCGATGACTTGCGCTCCGGCCAAGGCGTCGAGTGGATATCGAAGCCGGGGCGGTTGCTTGGTTGCCAAAAAATCAAACTGGATGATTGGTCGTAATTGATCCTGTTGGGAGGGAAATGCCATGCGAATGCTATCTATCGGATTGTTGACCGGTGTATTGGCCCTGGGACTTGCTGGCTGTGGTGCCACCACCGGCGAGCGAGCGCTGAGTGGCGCCGGCCTGGGGGCAGCCGCAGGCGCCGGCACCGCCTACATGACAGGCGGCAGCGTGACCAGGGGGGCGGTGATCGGTGGAGGCCTGGGCGCTGCCGCCGGCGCGGCCACCACCCGTGATGACATCGACCTGGGACGCCGGCGTCGCTGATTGACGAGCGCGCGCGCTTCCCCGGAGCCGAAAGCCTCATTTCCATGATCGCCGCAGCGTCAGTTGCCTTGCTTCTGCTAACGCCACTCCAGGTCCACCGCGATCGGATCATGGTCCGAGGAGCGGAAGGAGTCGGGGCGGAAGTAGGGCGCTGCGTTGTCCGGCCCGTCGTAGCCGAGGAATACGGGCTCGTCGGCATTGATGTGCCACGGCCGCACCTCTACCACTGCCGCGGCCAGTTCGGGGCTTGCCAGGGCATGGTCCAGATAGCCCGACTCGCCGCGGAACACATAGCTGTAGCGTTGCTCCGGCGGCAGCTCGCGGGCCATCAGGTCGACGAGCCCTTCGCGGGTCAGGGCGAGGATCGGGTCCTCGGCGCCGTAGGCGTTGAGGTCGCCGGTCAGCAGCAGGCGTTCGTGCCCCTCGGCGGCAGCCAGGCGGTCGAGGAAGGCGTTCATGGCCTCGGATTGTTCCACCCTGCGCTGGTTCCAGCAGCCCTGGCCGCGGTCGATATCGCCGCTGGGCGGGCAGCCGGTCTTGGATTTGTAGTGGGCGGTAACGACGCCGAAGGCCGGGCCGCCGTTCAGGCTACGGAAGAAGGCCGCCAGCGGTGGTCGATGATGAGCAGGGTCGTTGTCGGCATAGAGCTCGCTCACGGCCTCTACCCGGTCCGGCCGGTAGAGCAGGGCGAGCTTGATGGCATCGCTGCCGCGGTCGGCATCTCCACCCACCGCACGATAGCGGATGCCGGTCCGCTCGCTGAGCTGCTCGACCAGATCGGCCAAGGCACGCGGATCGTTCTCCACTTCCACCAGGGCCAGGATGTCGGCCTGCAGGCCCTCGACCGCAGCGGCGAGTTTGGCCCGCTGACGCTTCAGCTCGTCGGCGTTGGCGGCGCCGCGCTGGCCCAGGCTGATGAAGTAGTTCTCCACGTTGAAGGTCGCTACCCGTAGCCGTTCTCCCGGCGCCGGCAGCGGTTCCGGGCGCGGGTTGGCGTCCTCGAAGCGCGGCTCTAGGGTTGGGTGAAGACGGTAGGCGTCGAAGGCGTGGGTCAGTATCCCGGTCAGCCCCTCAACGGTGCTGCCGACACGGCGGGTGCCCTCCGCATCCAGGTAGGGAATGGGGCTCGGAAAGGTGCGGTAGCTGCCGTCGTCCAGCACGAGAATGTCCCGCTGCTGGGTCTCGCCGGGCGCATTCGTGGGTCGGAACAGGCGGGTGGCGGCCAGTTTCAGGGAGCCGTAGCGGGCCAGCTCGTAGTTTCCGCTGACGGTCAGCGTCTGCGGAAACGTCAGAAGCAGCCCCTTCTTGCGTGACAGCTGCTCCTCGCTGAGCGGCCAGTCGACCGCAAGCGGCTCGGGCAGTCGATCGCGGGCACAGGTCTCGATCTGCTCGACCCGCTGTAGTTGGATCTGGCCGCGGTACTCGCCGGTGCGGGCGTGGAGTTGCAGGTGTATGCCTGGAGCGATGAGCGCCCCATCGCTCGGCGTGGCGCCAGGCATGTAGACGAACAGGCCGACGGGGCCATGCTCCGTTGCCTGCTGCAAGTAGAAACCGTTCAGCCGTTCGCGGCCGAGAAATTCACCGGTCACCACGCCGTCGACGATCACCTCGCGGTCGGCGGGCAGGGCCGTGCGCTCACCAATACCCTTGATGGCGGCAAGGTTGGCGCTGGATGGCTCGGGGCAACCGGCCGCCGCCGGTAGGGCTACCAGCAGCAGGGCCAGCAACAGGCTGCCGGGGCCTGCACGGCGGGTCACGCAAGGGTGCCGGCGCTTGCCGGTAGTGCGCGGCGGGGCGGTGAGAGTCATGCGTTCTCCAGGGTAAAGGCTGGCACCGTCTTGGTTACCGGAGAAGAGTAACAGTACTCACCCGAGCAGCATCATCACCACCCCATAGGCCGCTACGCCCGCGGCCACCGGCCAGCCCAGGGTGCGCTTGTACCACCACACGGCCAGGGTCGCCAGAACGCCGATGGCAGTGGCCAGCCAGGAGATGGCGCCGGGCGTCACCGGCATCAGCGACACACCGAAGAGGGCGGCGATCATCAGCGGGCCGAGCAGGCTCAGCCATTGGGGCATGGCCTCGAGGCCGTCGTTGCCGCCTTGGCGCTCGAGACGGCGCTGCATCCATAACAGTGGCAGCAGGCGTATCAACAGGGTACCCAGCGCCGAGGCCAGGACGGCGATCCAGAGGGAGCTACTCATGCCGCTCTCCTTGCGCGTGTTCTGTTTTTTCGCTGTGGCCGAACTTGACGAGCTGGAAGCACAGCGCGCCACAGATGGCGGCGAGGGGAATTGCCACGTTGGTCAGGCCGAGGGACGTCAGCAGCAGAGCGCTGAGGATGGTCAGGCCCAGGGCCAGGCTCCAGCGCCGCGAGGTGAAGCGCGGCGCTACCAGTACCAGGAAGAGCGCGGGTAGGGCAAAGGGCAGGATCTCACCCATCAGGGCCCAGCGGGCGACGAGTTCACCGCCGGCCAGGGCGCCCAGCGCCGTGCCGCCGATCCAACTGAGCCAGGCCAGCAGGGCGGCACCCGTGTACCAGCCGAGGCGCTGGGCGGCGGGCAGCTGTGGCAGGCGGGCGTGGGCCAGGGCGAAGATCTGGTCGGTGAGGCCGTGCATCAGCCAGGGCCACAGGCGGCTAGGGGGTAGCCAGGGGGCCAGGTTGGGGGCGTAGACCACATGACGCAGGTTGATCAGCAGCGTCATGGCCACCACCAGCCATAGCGGTGCTCCGGCGGCCACCATGCCGACGAACAGGAATTGCGAGGCACCGGCATAGATCAACGTCGAGATCGCCAAGGCTTCCCAGGCGCTGAAGCCGGCTTGGGTCGCGATCAGCCCGAAGGAGATGGCCACCGGCACATAGCCGCCGAGCAGCGGGATGGCCTCGCTCATGCCGGTCAGCCAGGGGCGGGTGGGCGAGGAGGCGACTTGCAGGCTCATGACGTGGGTTCCTCGTGATAGACGATGCTGAGCAGCAGCGTGGCCCAGGTGTCTCCGGTGCGGTAAAGGTGTGGGCGGTCTGCGGCGAAGGTGAGGGATTCACCCGCCGAGAGAGTGTGGGTGTCGCCTTCCGGACCGGCCTCCAGCGTACCGCTGATCAAGGTGAGCGTTTCACGGGCGCCGGGGGTGTGGGGTTCGGCAAGGCGCAGGGTATGCGGCGCGCAGCGCATCCAGTAGGCGTCGACCTGAGGGTGATCCTTGCCCTGGTCGAGCAGGCGCACCTCCACGCCATCCTCGCCCAGGGGTACGGCGATAGGTGCCACCAGAGTGCCGAAGGGCACCTTCAGCTGCACCGCCAGGCGCCAGATGGTATCCAGGGTGGGGTTGCCGTTGCCCTGCTCGAGGCGACACAGGTTCGACTTGGCGATGCCGGCGGCAGCGGCCAATTGCGACAGCGACCAGCCTTGCGCCTGGCGCAGGTCCTGCAAGTGTCGGCCCAGGGTGCCGAGCGAGAGCTTGTCCAAGATAGGTGGCCTCGATCTGTTCCTTTTAATGAACGTTCTATAAAAGGAACGGATGTCTGTCAACCCTCACGCTCGGCTCTTGTCGCCTGGCTCAGGTGTCGTGCAGCGCCGTCAAACGAACTCCGAATCGTCGGTTCTCACGGTCACGCCACCCTCTTCGCCGGGTACCATGATCATGAACTCGCCATTGCCGAGGTAGGTAACGTCGTGGCCGTCGCGGGTGCGGAAGGCAGGGGAGCCCATAGCAACACGGTGTCGGCTTGGCGAGCGACTCGAGTGCTTTAGCTGGCTGGCCCAGCGAACCGGCCCCATCACCCAGGCATTGGTGGCCGTGGGCTACGGCGGGCGCTAGCCTGACACATACGGGCAATCAACCGAACCAGGCAAACGGAAGGTGACATGGGCGAGACCTACCGCGAAGGGCCGATCATCCGCTCCCTGCTGGATACCGACTGGTACAAGCTGACCATGATGCAGGGTGTCCATCACCAGTATCCGAACGCCAGTGTCACCTGGGAGTTTCGCTGTCGCGACGCCGAGCCGCTGGAGCGCTACATTCCCGAAATTCGTGAACAGATCGACCGCCTGGCCACGCTACAGCTGTCTCGCGAAGAGTCAGCGTATCTGGCGGGTTTCCCCTACATGTCGCCCGACTTCATCCGCTTCCTGGAGCTGTTTCGCTTCCGGACGGAGTATGTCCAGGTCGGCATGCAGGGCAGCGAGCTGTGCATCGTCATCGACGGGCCCTGGTCGCACAGCATCCTGTTCGAGATCGTGATACTCGCCATCATCAGCGAAGTGCGCAATCGCACTCTCTATCCGAATGTGGAAATCGACCAGGCCGTGGCGCAACTGCGCCGCAAGCTCGAGGCGCTGCGCGAGGCCTATACGCCCGACCAGCTTGCCGGCTTCAACCTGGCCGACTTCGGCACGCGGCGGCGGCTCTCCCAGCCGGTCCAGGAGGCGATCGTCGAAGTCATGGAGGCGGAGTTCCCGGGCAACTTCGTCGGCACCAGCAACGTCGACATCGCGCGGCGTTACGGCATCAGCCCGATGGGTACCATGGCTCATGAATGGATCATGGCGCACCAGCAACTGGGCAGCCGTCTGGTGGACAGCCAGCGTGCCGCGCTGGAAGCCTGGGTGCAGGAATATCGCGGCTACCTGGGCATCGCGCTGACCGATACGGTCACTCTCGATGCCTTCCTGCGCGATTTCGATCTCTACTTCGCCAAGCTCTTCGATGGGTTGCGGCACGACAGCGGCGATCCGCTGTGGTTTGCCGAAAAGTGCATCCGCCACTACGAATCGCTGGGCATCGACCCGATGACCAAGACGCTGATCTTCAGCGATAGCCTGACCTTCGACAAGGCCATGCGAATCAACACGGCGCTGGAAGGGAGGATCAGGACCAGTTTCGGTATCGGGACTAACCTGACCTGCGACGTGCCGGGGGTGAAGCCGATGAACATCGTAATCAAGATGGTCTCGTGCAACGGCCAGCCGGTAGCCAAGATCTCCGACTCGCCGGGCAAGACCATGTCGCGCGACGAGAGTTACGTGAGCTATCTCAAGCACGTCTTTGGCGTGGACCGGGCCTATGAGGCTCGATGAGTCCCGCCCCGTTCCCGTGAGCAGGCATATGGCCGCCTTCTTCGGCCTGTTCGGCCACTCTCGTGGGCTTGGGCCTGGGTGAGAGCGTGCGGCAGGCCGTGAGCCGGCCTGCCGCAGTCAGGCAGGCGCTCAGCTCGCCTGCTTGTTGACGTCCTGCTTGGCTAGCTTGCTCAGCTTGTCGTCGGTGGACTTCTCCTCCTTGAGTGTCTCGGCGAGTATCTCCTTGGCCTTGGTATGGCCCAGTTGCTCGGCCAGTTCGCATAGGGTGCCGTAGGCGGCGATCTCGAAGTGCTCCACTTTCTGAGCCGCAGCGATCAGGCCGGCATCGCGCACCGGTCCCTTCTCGGTGGAGTCGATCAGCTCTTCGCCTTCCTGAATCAGGCTCTCCATGGCATGGCACTTGAGCCGTTTTACACGTACGTCGGGGATGGAGTCGGCGGCTTGCTCGATACGCTCCAGTTGGCCTTGCGTCTCCTCCAGATGATGCTGGAAAGCCTCTACCAGCTTTTCGTTGTCGGCGGCGCGGGCCATCTTTGGCAGCGCGCGGGTAATCTGCTTCTCGGCGCTGTTGGTTTCGGATAGCAGGCGTACGAATAGATCTTGAGCATTCTTAATGACCATGGTGAGGGTCCTCCTCTCGTGTGGGTTCCAGATCCATCTTGATGACTCACGGCCTCTCTAACGTAGCAGGCGCTCGCGCGTAATTTCTTTGCTGCACGGCGACGATATGTGTGGGAATGAAAAGGGATGCTTGTCGCAGAGAAGTCGGCTGCTCCCTGCATGCTTCACCAGCGAGGGTTCGCATGGGGTCTACAAGGCTTCTATAACTGTCATCAGACGGATGTCTTGCTGACGAAAGGAGTCGTTATGGAATCGATATGGACACTGGGCAGTCGGGGGGTGGCGGAACACCCTTCGCTCAGCGGTGAGGCCGATGCCGATGTCGCCATTGTCGGGGCCGGTATCACCGGGCTGACTGCTGCGTTGCCGCTGGCCGAGGCTGGCCTCAAGGTCATGGTGCTCGAGGCGGGAGCAGTGGGAGGCGGCGTTACGGGTGGCTCCACCGGCAATCTCTACGCTACCCTGGCCTCGGGGCAGGCGCCGTTGCGTCACAAGTGGGGCGACGAAGTGGCCGCCGAGGTGGTACGGGCCAGGGCCGAGGCGGTCGATCATGTCGAAGCGCTGGTGAAGCGTTTCTCCATCGACTGTCAATTCCAGCGCCAGCCGGCCTATCGCCTGGTGACTGACGAGCGCCAGCATGCCGGGCACGAACTGAACGAAGAGCTCGATGCGCTGGTCAGCGCCGGGCTCGATGTCGAAATGGCGAACGCTCCCGGGCTTCCCTTCGACAACTGGGGCTTGCGTATCGCCAACCAGGCTCAGTTCAACCCGCTGCATTATGTCCAGGGGCTGGCCAGTGCGCTGCTCGGCGAAAGTGTGGTGATTCTCCAGCACAGCCCGGTGCGCGAGATCGAGGCAGGCAAGGGGCGGCTCAGGACCGACGCGGGCAGCGTCACCGCGAAGCATATCGTGCAGGCGACCCACACGCCGAAGGGAATCAGTCTGGTCCAGGCGGGAATGCCGGTCTCGCGAGAGTACGCGGTCAGCGCGCGACTGAGGAGCGGTGAGTATCCCGAGGGCATTTTCTGGGCGCTCGACCCCTTCCACTCACTGCGTAGCTACCGCCATGGCGACGACCAGTATCTGATGGTCATCGGCGAGAAGCACCCGACCGGTGAGCATCGCGGCGACCACTATCAACTACTGCGCGAATACCTGACCGCACGCTTCGACGTGGAGGCCTTCACCCACCACTGGTCGGCCCAGCAGTACACCTCGCCGGATGGCCTGCCCTACATCGGGCGCATGCACGGCCACGACAATCTCTACATGGCCACCGGCTTCGCTGCCGATGGCCTGGTATGGGGCACGTTGGCCGGCATGCTCATTGCCGATCAGATTCTCGAACGGGCCAATCCATGGCAGGCACGCTTCGGTGCGCGGCGCATCACGCCGGGCAAGTCGGCGCTGCAGTATGCCAAGGAGAATGCCACCGTCACCAAGCACATGGTGAAGGATTACCTGGGAACCGAGAAGCTCGACAGCTTCGATGCCATTGCGCCAGGGCAGGGCCGGGTCGCCACCGTGGCTGGTGAGAAGCTCGCCATCCATCGCACTGAGGCCGGCGAACTCAAGGTGCTCTCCGCGGTGTGTCCGCACATGAAGTGCATCGTGCACTGGAATGCCAGCGAATCGACCTGGGATTGTCCCTGTCATGGCAGCCGCTTCGACACCAACGGTGAAGTGATCGAAGGCCCGGCCTACCACCCCTTGGCAAGGTCGGAGGTTTCGTCCAGCCAAGGCTGAAACGTGGCGCGGGCTCATACCGGCTTGGGGCGCGTTTGGCTCGGCAGTAGCGCTTCCCGCCGCTCGCATGGCGTGCGCAGCCGTGGGGGAGAGTGGGAGCCGGTGGGGGCTGGGATGAGGTCATGGGCATCCGTGCTCTGGTGAGTCTCTCGTCAAGCTAGACCGTCATCGGCACGACGACAAACCGACTGCGATTTGGCATCGCGAGCGGGTGGAAAGCCCACCTCGAAGCCCCGGGCATCGAGATGGCGGATGTTGCTGGGGCATCCCTCGTTGTCGAAGTCGACGAGCCCCATGCCGCAACCGTTCCATAGTCGTTCACCGGCCTTGGCAAGGTCGGGGTCGCGAGGATGGATGGCCAGCCGGCGGCGCTTGGTGAACCAGTTGAGCGGTGAACGTGGCGCGTAGAGCCAGCGATTGAGCCGGTCGAACCAGTCGAGCAGGGTGATGGGGAAGGTATTCTTGATCCCACTGGAGGTGATCTGCCACAGCCTCGGGCCTGACTGGCGATGGCGCAATTCGATGTCGTAGGCGAAGGAGTAATGCACGTCGCCGGAGAGAATCACGTAGTTGCCTGGCGTGCGCGAGTGGCGAAAGATGTTGAGCATGACGCTGGCAGCGCCGCGATGGGCCATCCAGTTCTCGGCATCCACCAGCAGCGGTTTGCCGGCCAGGGCAAAGAGCCGTTGCACCGCTTCGATGAGCTTGACGCCAAACATGGGGGCGGGGGAAACGATGATCGCGGAGGGCGCGTCGAGCATGCCCTCCTGAAGTTCGATCAATGCCTCCCAGTCCATCAGGCCCGAGGGGCGGGTGGGGTGGCGCTCGCTGCGCCAGCGCCGCGTGCGGGTATCCAGCACCAGCAGAGGAGGCGCGCCGGGTATGCGATATTCCCAGCCCTGAAAGCGCAGCAGTCGTTGCAGCAGGGCATCCTGCTCCTCGGCCGGGAGCCATCCTGCGTTCTGCCGGGCTTGCTCCATCAGCGTCGCGCTGTGTGCGGTGAGTTCGGCCAGACGATCCGGATCGTTGCCCCAGCCCTGACAGAGCAGGTAGGCCAGCAGGGCATTCCCGATGATGCGCCGCGAAAATGGGTTCCCATAGGCGATCTGCTCCCAGTCGGCGGTCAGGTTCCAGTCGTCGGTCACGTCGTGATCGTCGAAGATCATCAGCGTAGGCAGGTGGGCCAGTAGGCGGGCGCAGGCGGGCAGTCCCTCCACGAAGCGCCCGATGATCGCTCGTTCGGTCTGGAAGCGCTGCTGCCACTCGTCGTCCAGCGGAGGCGGGGCGGTCTCGATCAGGCGCCACGGCACCGGTGACCACGCCAGCAGGTACATGGCGATGACCTCGGCGAAGGTGATCAGGTGGTTATGGGCGTTGGCCGTGGTGAAGATCGGCTTGCGCACGCCGCCGAAGAAGCGGTCGCGCAGGGCGCTGTTGCTCTCGGTATCCGGCAGCAGCGCCTCGCGTCGGTAATAGGTGGCCGCGTCGCGATAGAGTGCCTGGCTGTCGGGCACGGTGGCGCCTGAGAGTGCCTCGTCGAACAGGCCCAGGCGTGCGATCAGGGCGTGGATGGCTACCAGCATGGGGCCAGCTACGTCGTCGGCATAGACCTGATCGCCGGTCAGCAGCAACCAGGCTGGCCACTCCTGTGGTTGCCGGTACCGCCCGGCGAGCCAGGTATCGGCGTGGGCCAGGCCGTCGGGGCCGTCGTGGTGTGGCTTGCGACAGGAGCCGTGCAACAGTCGATGGTGCCGCTCGGCCAGCACGAAGCTGGGATAGCTCGCCTCCTCGTGCAGCAGGTGTGGCGCCCACTCGGCGATGCCACGCTCTCCCGTGTCGTCGCGTACCTTCAGGTCGTAGGCGATGAGGATGCCGGTGGGCAACGGCGTGGCCAGGGCGACATCGATCAAGTGCAGCCACGCATGCTCTCCTACGGCGATGCGCTGCAAGCGCTCATCGCTCAGCGTCAGGCGTCGCGGCGGTTGCCCCTCGGGATGCAGCATGAGCGCCAGTTCGAGTGGACGCGAGGCCACCAGCCACATGACCAGGCGCTCGGGAGTCAGGCGTCGCAGCAGTGGGCCGGCCAGCACGTCCGGCAGGGGCGGAGCATCAACACTCATCGGGTTCTCCTGTAGGGGGCGAAGCTTTGCGCCATGGCTGGCGCGGAACACTCCAAGTGAGTAGGCTGAGCTGCGATTCGTTCAATTTCTGCTGATGGAGGCGGTGCCGTGCTCGTGATGATTGTGGGTCTCGTGACCTTTCTTGGCGTCCACTCCATACGTATCGTTGCCGACGACTGGCGCGGCGAGCAAATCCATAAGATGGGCGAGATGAGTTGGAAGGCGCTGTTCTCCGTGGTTTCCATCGTCGGCTTGGCGCTGGCCATCTGGGGTTATGGGCGCATGCGCCTCGACCCGACCTGGGTCTGGTTTCCGCCGACGGGGTTGCGTCACGCGGTGGCGCTGTTGATGATCCCCGCCTTCATCCTGCTGGTGGCGGCCTACGTTCCCAATAACCACATCAAGGCCAAGCTGGGCCATCCCATGGTGTTGGCAGTCAAGGTCTGGGCGTTCGCCCACCTGCTGGCCAATGGCCGGCTTGGCGACATCATCTTCTTCGGCGCCTTCCTGCTCTGGGCCGTGCTCGACTTCCGTGCCGCCCGGCGTCGTCAGCCCGCACCGCCTGTCGCCGCACGTCCTGCCGGCACCGCCATCACCCTGGTAGGCGGGCTGATTGCCTATTATCTGTTCGCCTTCCACCTGCATGTGTGGGTGACCGGCGTACCGGTGATGTAGTTTGGTGAATCGGCTTTTCCCGTACGCCCGTGGGAGAGGCGCTGGCGGGACATGCCAGGTATCCAGCAGGATCGGCTCGCGGTCGTAAACCGAAGCCGTGACGGTGACACAGCGTTGAAAGCACGAACGAATTTTTCCTGGAGGGCTGCTACTCTTCGTTACACAGGGATTGAACGGTCATTCAATGTTCATCCCATCGTCATGGAGTCGCGAGATAAGGGGCGGGGGCCAAGCCGCTGACCCCTGTCACCCTGTGTAAGACCCCTCATGGAGAACTCGTCATGTCGTTTACACGTCGCCGTTTCCTCAAAGGCACCCTGGCTGCCGGCGCCGCCGCCGCCGTGCCGTCGTTCTACATCAACAAGGTGCTGGCTCAGGAGCAGACCCTGCGCATATACGCCTGGGCGGGCTATTTCACCGACGAGATGCTGGCCGACTTCACCGAGAAGACGGGCATCCGCGCGACCTTTACCCCCTACGGTACCAACGACGAGCTGATGAACTCGCTACGGGCCACCGACGGCACCGGCTTCGACGTGATCATGCCCACCGTGGATCGTGTGCCGGGCTATCTGGACTACGACCTGGTGCAGCCGCTCGACGAATCGCGCATCAACTGGTCCGGCGCGCTCGACAGCGCCATTGAAGGCTCCGAGGTGGGCGGCGTGGTCGACGGCAGGCGCTACTTCGCCCCCAGCGACTGGGGCACCGAGGCGATTACTTGGCATCGCCGCGATGCCAACATCGACCGTGCCAACCTCAGCTACGCCGACCTGTGGAACCCGGAGCACGGCCAGGGAGTGACCGTGCGCGGCCATTCAGCGCTGGTGGGCATCGGCCTGTGGCTGGAGCGCGAGGGCCGGTTGCCTCATCCGCTGCTGGACTCCTACAAGAGCGAAGAGGCCATGCGCGCCAACTTCGATGTCATCCTCGAAGAGGCGGTCAAGCAAAAGCAGATGCTGGTGCAGTTCTGGGATACCGAGAACGAGGCACAAGCCGCATTCCGCACCAACGGTGCCATCATCGGCCAGACCTGGGACTCCACCGCCTTCCGCCTGCGGCAGGAGGGTGAGGACATCGCCTACGGTGCGCCGAAGGAAGGTGCCATGGCGTGGATGGAAGGCTTCGTGATTCCCAAGAACGCCCAGAATCCGGATGCCGTCTACGAACTGATCAACTGGTACTACACGCCGGAGGCGGGGGCCATGTTCGTCAAGGCGACCGGCTACAACTCCACCTCCAAGGGTGCCACTGAGCTGCTGCCCGACGAGACGCGCCAGTTCTTCACCGATTCCTATACCGAACAGGACCTCGCCAACCTGTGGTGGTGGCCGATCCAGGAGCCGTGGTACGTGGCGCTGCGCAATGAATACCAGGATCGCTACCTATCGGCATAAAGCGACGGATAAAGAAATTAAGAGGGAAGAGGGACACGCAGCGCCGCTCTTCCCGATTTGTTTTAGCCGCATAGCGGCGATCTTGCGTATGAGGTTTTGATGGACGGTAGCGTCAGACTGGATGAGGTGGTGATGCGCTTCGGCGACTTCACCGCCATCGAGAAGACCTCGCTGGCGATAGGTTCGGGCGAGTTCTTCAGTTTTCTCGGCCCCTCGGGCTGCGGCAAGACCACCTTGCTCAATATCGTCAGTGGCTTCATCACGCCCAGCGAAGGGCAGGTTTACATTGGCGACGAGCCCATGGCGGGCGTGCCGGTCAACCGTCGGCCCACGGCGATGATCTTCCAGAACCTGGCGCTGTTCCCGCTGATGACGGTATTCGAGAACATCGAGTTCGGTCTCGAAGTGCGTGGGGTCGACAAGCGCAAGCGACGCGAGGTTTCCGAGCGGTTGCTGGCGCTGGTGGCGCTGGAGGACAGCGGCCCCAAGATGGTGACCGAGCTCTCGGGGGGCCAGAAGCAGCGCGTGGCCATCGCCCGGGCGCTGGCGGTGGAGCCGCGGGTGTTGTTGCTCGACGAGCCGCTTTCGGCGCTGGACCTCAAGCTACGCCAGCACATGCGCACCGAACTCAAGGCGATTCAGCGCAAGACCGATATCACTTTCATCTATATTACTCACGACCAGGGCGAGGCATTGAACATGTCCGACCGGGTTGCGGTGATGTCGGCCGGCCGCATCCAGCAGGTCGCCGATCCCATGACGCTCTACCGCGAGCCGGCTACCGGTTTCGTCGCTTCCTTCGTCGGTGAGAACAACCGCCTCCAGACCCGCGTGATCGATCGTGAAGGGGAGCGGGTGCGTCTCGACGGTGGCGCGTTGGGCGAGCTGGCTGGTCGGGTAGGCAGCGAAGCACGGCTGGTCAATGGAGAGGCGGCAATGCTCTTCGTGCGTCCCGAGAACCTGCGCCCGGTGGCGGCGGATGCCGCGGGACCGCGTCTCGAGGCGGAGATCGAGGCGGTGCACTTCGAAGGGGCATGGGTCATGCTGGAAGCGCGCCTGATCGCCTCGGGCGAGAAGCTGCGGGTACAACTCGGCCATGAGGTGTCGCGTGGCCAGGCCGGTGCCGTTGCCGTGGGCCAGCGCATGCACTTCGGCTTCGAGCCCGCCGACGCCGTGGTGTTATCCGATGATGGCAGCCCGATGGTGGACGAGGAAACCGGTGAAGTCGTCGCCGACAGCCAGGCCCAGGCGGGAGGCATGCATGTTTAGGCAATTGCAGGCTCGCTTCGGTGGGCCGCTGGCGATGGCCATCGTCACCCTGCTGGGCATCTGGCTGATCGTGATGGTGACCCTGCCGCAGTTGCAGATGATCGAGTATTCGCTCAAGCCCAACCTGCTGCCGGCCCAAGTCGGCGGGCCCGACGACCGGCTGACCCTGGCCAACTACGCCACGTTGTTCAACAACGACATTCATCGCACCATCTTCTTCAAGACCATCTGGTCGAGCGTGCTGGTCACGCTGCTCACGCTTGCGGTGAGCTATCCGCTGGCCTGGTATCTGGCCAAGGTTGCCACTCCGAGACAGGCGGCGCTGTGCATCCTGCTGCTGATCATTCCGTTCTGGATCAACGAGATCCTGCGCACCTACTCATGGTTCATCATCCTGGCGTTTCGCGGCCCGCTCAACGAGGTGCTGATGATGCTGGGGCTGATCGACCGACCGATTCGTTTTCTCAGCGGTAACGGCGGGGTAATGGTCGGCATGGTTTATGCCTACATCCTGTTCATGGTATTCCCGGTCTACAACGCCATCGAGAGCCTCGACGACAACCAGGTACGCGCGGCTCGCGACCTGGGGGCGGGCACCGTGCGCACCCATCGGCGTATCGTCATTCCTCACGCCAAGCCGGGCATCGCCACTGGCTGCATCATGACCTTCATGCTCGCCGCGGGCAGCTACGCCGTGCCGGCGTTGCTCGGCTCGCCGGGTAGCCGCTGGTTCACCCAGATCATTTACAACTGGTTCTTCGAGGGCGGCAACTGGAACCAGGGCGCGGCCTACGCCTTCCTGCTGCTGGTGCTGTGCATCGGCTTCATGTCGCTGGTGATGAAGATCTTCAAGGTGGGACTGGGGGACATAGGCCGATGAGTTCGCAACGCTTCCTGGCCTTTGGCCTGCGCTTCTACGTGGTGATCTTCTTCGCCTACCTGTTCCTGCCGCTGATCATCATGGCGGCGGCCACCTTCAACGACAGCCGTTTTCCCACCGTGACGCCCTGGGACGGTACCACCCTGCGCTGGTTCGGTGAGCTCGCCGCCGACCGGGGCATGTGGCAGGCGCTCGGCAACAGCCTGATCGTGGCCACCGGGGTGCTTGTCGTAGCCGTGCCCATCGGCATTGCCACGGCGCTGTTCCTCAATACCGTGTCGAGCCGTGCCAAGCCGTTCCTCTATGCGCTGATCCTCTCGCCGCTGCTCACTCCGGGGGTGATCATCGGTATCTCCACGCTGATCTTCTGGCGCCAGTTCGGTGTCAGCGGTGGCATCTTCCTCACCGTGCTGGGCCAGGCCACCTTCATTGCCGCCTATGTGATGCTGATGGTCACCGCTCGCCTGCAGCGCTTCGACCGCACCATGGAGCGCGCAGCGCTGGACCTCGGTGCCAGCCAATGGCAGATGTTCCGACGCATCCTGCTGCCGTACCTCAAGCCGGCACTCTACTCGGCGGCGGTCATCGCCTTCCTGCAATCCTTCGAAAACTACAACACCACCCTGTTCGTGGTGGGCTACGACACCACGCTGACGGTCTACATCGCCTCCAAGGTGCGCACTGGCCTTACCCCAGCGGTCAACGCCCTGGGCCTGATCCTGATCCTGGTGACGGTGCTGTTCGCGGTCATCTACGAACTCAAGCGGCGGCGTGAGGCGGCAAGGACGGTGAAGGGGGTATGAGCGTTCAGTTCGTCCCCCACACTCCCTCCAGCACTTCCAGCGCCGCGGCAATGGCAGGCTCCTCGCTGCGTTCGCGCCGCCACACGAAGCACAGCGCACAGGGCAGGCGAACCTCATCGACCACCACCAGGCCGCGCTCCTGGCGCTCGGCCATGGCCAGCGCATCGCGGGCCAGGCTGAGTCCCACGCCGGCGCGTACCAGGTCGAGCATGCACGCTTCCTGATCCACCTGGGCCACGCCCTTGGGGGTGACGCCGAGCGGGTCGAGTACACCGTGCAGCAACCGGTGATGGGCAGATAGGGTCGGCGTGACGATCCACGGCAGGGTGGCCAGACTCGCCCAGCCGGCACCGGCTACACGGCTTCCCCAGCCAGGTGGCGCCACCACGTGGTAGTGAAAATGGGTCAGTTCGCGGTGAGCGATCTCCGGCGCTTCCGGCCCGGGGCCTTCACCGGGCGGCGCGAGGAAAAAGCCCACATCCAGCGCGTCACGGCGAACCCATTCCAGCACGCTGCCACTCATGCCGTGCTGCAGCTCGGTCTCGAGCTGCGGGGCGCGTTCCACCAGGCGGTGTAGAAAGGCGCCCAGGCGAATGAACTCGGGGTCGACGATGGTGCCGATGCGCAGCCTGCCACGGAGGGTGCTGTGCAGGGCAAGGGCGCTCTGTTCGAAGGTGGCCATGGCAGCCAGTGCCCGCTCCGCCGCGGGCAGCAGGGCATGACCGTCGGCAGTTAGCGCCAGGCCCTGGGGGCGGCGGCGAAACAGCGTCAGCCCCAGCGTCTCTTGCAGGTGCTTGAGCTTGAGGCTAACTGCCGGCTGGGTCAGGTGCAGGCGCTCGGCGGCGCGGGAAACGCTGCCTTCTCGGGCCACGGTGACGAAGGCGCGCAGAGTGGGAAGATCGTGCATGGCGGCTATCGCTAGGAATATAAGCAGAGCTTATAACTGCCTTTTGGATTTCTCAATTGATCCCTGCCCTCGGCGCGGTAGGCTACATAGTCACAATCATGCGCCAGGTCGACGCACGCGAAGGATGATGCGCCATGACACGCATGCAGCCAACGACAAGATGGTGGAACCATGACTCAGAACACGATCGCGCATTATATCAATGGGCAAATGATGGCCGGCGAGTCGAGCCGCCAACAGGACGTTTTCAACCCTGCCACCGGCCAGGTCTCGGGGCAGGTGGCGCTGGCCTCCCGCGCCGATGTCGCTACCGCCGTGGCCGCCGCCAAGACCGCCTTTCCGGCCTGGGCCGACACGCCGCCGATTCGTCGTGCGCGAGTGCTGTTCAAGTTCCTCGAACTGCTCAATGCCCACAAGGACGAACTGGCCCGTGCCATCACACTCGAGCATGGCAAGGTCTTCACTGACGCTCAGGGCGAGGTGGCCCGCGGCATCGACATCGTCGAGTTCGCCTGCGGCATTCCGCAACTGCTCAAGGGCGATTACACCGAGCAGGTGAGCGGCGGCATCGACAACTGGACCGTACGCCAGCCGCTCGGCGTAGTGGCCGGCATCACCCCGTTCAACTTCCCGGCCATGGTGCCGATGTGGATGTTCCCCGTGGCCATCGCTGCCGGCAATACTTTCATCCTCAAGCCGAGCCCCACCGATCCCAGCGCCTCGCTGCTGATCGCCGACCTGCTCAAGCAGTCCGGCCTGCCGGACGGTGTGTTCAACGTGGTGCAGGGCGATAAGGAGTCCGTCGAAGCGCTGATCGAGCACCCCGACGTGCAGGCGCTCTCCTTCGTCGGCTCCACGCCCATCGCCAACCTGATCTACGAGAACGGCGCGCGCCACGGCAAGCGCGTGCAGGCCCTGGGCGGTGCCAAAAACCATATGGTCGTCATGCCCGACGCCGACCTCGACAAGGCCGTCGATGCCCTGATCGGCGCCGCCTACGGCAGTGCCGGCGAACGCTGCATGGCGATCAGCGTGGCGGTGCTGATGGGCGACGTGGCCGACAAGATCGTCCCACGCCTGGCCGAGCGTGCCAGGGCGCTGAAGGTCAAGAACGGCCTCGAACTCGACGCCGAGATGGGCCCCATCGTCACCGCCCAGGCTCACCAGCGCATCACCGGCTATATCGAGAAGGGCGTAGCCGAGGGCGCCGAGTTGGTGGTCGACGGCCGCGAGTTCGACGCCACCACGACAGGCGACGGTTGCAGCGAAGGCTTCTGGATGGGTGGCTCGCTGTTCGACCACGTCACTCCAGAGATGACTATCTATAAGGAAGAGATCTTCGGCCCGGTGCTGGCCTGCGTGCGGGTGCCCGACATCGCCACTGCCATCCAACTGATCAACGACCATGAGTTTGGCAACGGCGTGAGCTGCTTCACCGAGAGCGGCAGCGTGGCGCGCGAGTTCGGCCGCCGTATCCAGGTCGGCATGGTCGGTATCAATGTGCCGATCCCGGTGCCCATGGCGTGGCACGGCTTCGGTGGCTGGAAGCGCTCGCTGTTCGGTGACACCCACGCTTATGGAGAGGAGGGCGTGCGCTTCTACACCAAGCAGAAGTCGATCATGCAGCGCTGGTCGGACTCCATAAACGCGGGCGCCGAGTTCGCCATGCCGACCCATAAGTGAGTGGGACGGGAGAGCCCCCATGGCAGAACAGGAATTCGACTACATCGTGGTGGGCGCCGGCACCGCCGGCTGCCTGCTGGCCAACCGCCTCAGCGCCGACCCGGCCAACCGGGTGCTGCTGATCGAGGCGGGCGGCCGTGACAACTACCACTGGGTACACATCCCGGTGGGCTACCTCTACTGCATCAACAACCCACGCACCGACTGGTGCTTCAAGACCGAGCCCGATAAGGGGCTCAACGGCCGCTCGCTGATCTACCCGCGCGGCAAGACCCTGGGCGGCTGCTCCAGCATCAACGGCATGCTCTACCTGCGCGGCCAGGCCCGCGACTACGACGGCTGGGCCGAGCTGGTGGGCGACGACGACTGGCGCTGGGAGAACTGCCTGCCGGATTTCATTAAGCACGAAGATCACTACCGCCTGGACGAGGGCGGCGATGCCGATACCGCCCACCGCGACTATCACGGCCACGGCGGTGAGTGGCGAATCGAGAAGCAACGCCTCAAATGGGAGGTGCTCGATGACTTCGCCGAAGCGGCGGTGCAGGCGGGCATACCGCGCACACGAGACTTCAACCGCGGCGACAACGAGGGTGTCGACTACTTCGAGGTCAATCAGCGCTCGGGCTGGCGCTGGAACGCGGCCAAGGCGTTCCTGCGTCCAGTTTGCGAGAAACGCAGCAATTTCACCTTGTGGCACTCCACCCAGGTACACCGCCTGCTGTTCGAAGAGGGCGCTAGTGGCAAACCCCGTGCCAGCGGGGTCGAGTTCGAGTGCAATGGCTCGATCGGTCGGGTAAACGCGAAACGAGAGGTGATCCTGGCCGCCGGCGCCATCGGCTCGCCGCAATTGCTGCAGCTCTCCGGCATCGGTCCGGCCGAACTCCTGGCCGAGCATGGCATCCCATTGGTGCGCGAGCTGCCCGGCGTGGGCGAGAACCTGCAGGACCACCTGCAGATTCGATCGGTCTACAAGGTCGCCGGCGCCAGGACGCTCAACACCCTGGCCGCCTCGTGGCTGGGCAAGGCGGCCATCGGCGTCGAATACCTGCTGCGCCGCACCGGACCCATGAGCATGGCGCCCTCGCAGTTGTGCATCTTTACCCGCAGCAGCGACGAGTACGAACACCCCAACATCGAGTACCACGTGCAGCCGCTGAGCCTGGAGGCGTTCGGCCAGCCGCTGCACGATTACCCGGCGATCACCGCCAGCGTGTGCAACCTCAACCCCACCAGCCGCGGCAGCGTCCGAATCAAGAGTCGTGACCCGCGCCAGGCCCCGGCCATCGCGCCCAACTACCTCAGCACCGAAGAGGATCGCAAGGTGGCAGCGGACTCGCTGCGGGTTACCCGGCGCATCGCCGAACAGCCTGCCTTCGCCAAGTACCGCCCCGAGGAGGTCAAGCCCGGTGTGCAGTACCAGAGCGACGAGGATCTCGCTCGTTTGGCGGGCGACATCGGCACTACCATCTTCCACCCGGTCGGAACGGCCAAGATGGGCCGCGACGACGATCCCATGGCGGTGGTGGACTCGCATCTGCGGGTGCGCGGCATCGAGGGGGTGCGGGTGGTGGACGCCAGCATCATGCCCACCATCACCAGCGGTAACACCAACTCGCCGACGCTGATGATCGCCGAGAAAGCGGCGGGCTGGATCCTCGAGGGGAGGTAAGAAGGGTGGTCGGTAAGAATTACGTCATCTATGCAAAATAGTATTTGACGTGGGTGCCTGAACAGAGCAAGATGCATGCAGTTGGTTAGCAAGTCGAACATCGCAAGTGGTCATCGAAACGCTCACGGCGTCGATTTCCCGGTGAAAAGTTTCTTGTTTTACCCACTGCAACTCGGGTATTTCCCGGAAATCCATGCTGTTAGAGGAATTCGATAATGGCTACCGGTACTGTCAAGTGGTTCAACGACACCAAGGGCTTCGGCTTCATTTCTCCGGACGACAATGGCGACGACCTGTTCGCTCACTTCTCCGAGATTCAAGCTGACGGCTTCAAGACTCTGCAGGACGGTCAGAAGGTCTCCTTCGACGTCACTCAGGGCAAGAAAGGCCTTCAGGCTTCCAACATCAAGGTCATCGGCTAATCGCCATCCGACTCTGATGTGATTGCGCAAGCAGTCCAGAAAAGGCTCGCCTCGGCGGGCCTTTTTCGTATCTTCGCGTTCGGCATATGGATTTTCTCCCGTCCTGCTTTTTATTCATTTTGGATATTTAGGAATTTCTAAAAATAACTTTTTAGAATAAGTGGCGGCAGTGCACAATAGCTTCACGTTCCCTTGTGCACGGACCTTTTCCCATGCCGCTGGATGCCTGGCTCGCTTCTATCGTCGTCATTGCCGTCTTCCCGCTGATGGCCTTCTCCCGCCTCGGTCCCGATATCGTGCTGCTGGGAGCGGTCATCCTGCTGCTGACCCTCGGGGTCATCGACCCGGCCCAGGCGCTGGGCGGCTTCTCCAGCACCGGCCTGTTCACTGTGGCCTTCATGTACGTGCTGGTGGCCAGCATTCGCGAGACCGGCGGCATCGATCTCATCATTCGCCATGTGCTCGGCCGACCGCGCGGTGAAGGCGGCGCCCTGACCCGCCTGGTGGTGCCGGTCGCCGCACTCAGCGCCTTCCTCAACAACACGCCGGTCGTCGCTACCTATATCCCTGCGGTGCTGAGCTGGAGCCGGCGCCTGCAACTCCCTGCGCACCGCCTGCTGATGCCGCTCTCCTTCGCCTCGATACTGGGTGGCACCATCACCTTGATCGGTACCAGCACCAACCTGGTGGTGCATGGCCTGCTGGTGGAGCGTTATCCGGAGCTTGCCATGCGGCTGTTCGATCTGGCCTGGGTGGGGCTTCCCGTGGCCGTGGTTGGAACACTCTATCTGGTCCTGGTGGCGCCGCACCTGCTACCGCAACGTCGTGGTGCGGCCTCGGCCTTCGAGAATCCCCGCGAGTACACCATCGAGATGGAGGTCGACCCCACGGGTCCACTGGTCGATCGCACCGTCGAGGAGGCGGGGCTGCGCCACTTGCAGGAGCTGTTCCTAGTGGAGATCGAGCGTGACGGCAACGTGGTCAGCGTGGTGGGGCCGGGGGAGCGCCTCAAGGGGCGCGATAGATTGGTGTTTGCCGGCACCTCCGATGGCGCCGTGGAACTCCAGCAGATCCGTGGCCTGGTGCCATCGCACCATGGCGAATCGAGCCTGGAAAAAGAGTTCAAGGAACGACGCCTGGTCGAGGCGGTGGTGTCGGATCAATGCCAGTTCGTCGGCAAGCGCATTCGTGACGGCCACTTCCGCACGCTATATGGCGCTGCGGTGCTGGCGGTGTGCCGGGGCGGCGAGCGGGTGGCCGGTAACCTGGGGCAGGTGCGCCTGCAGCCCGCCGACGTGCTGCTGCTGGAGGCACGTCCCCCCTTCATCGAGCGTCATCGCCAGTCGCGGGACTTCCTGCTGATCAGCCAGGTCAACGGGCAGGCGCGACCCAACCACGAGAAGGCCTGGCTGGCCTGGAGCATCCTGGTGGGTGTCGTGGCGCTGGCCACCTTCGGTGTGATGAGCATGCTGAACGCCGCCATGCTGGGGGCAGTGCTGGCGCTTGCCACCGGCTGCTGCTCGGTGGGGGCGGCCAAGCGCGGGCTGGATACCCAGGTATTGCTGACCATTGCCGCCTCCTTCGGCCTGGGCGCCGCACTGGAGAGCTCCGGGGCGGCTGCCACCCTGGCTGGTCTGGCGTTGGGTCTGGCCGATGGCAATCCCTGGCTGTTGTTGATCGGTACCTACCTGCTGGTGGCGATGCTGACCGAACTCGTCACCAACAACGCGGCGGCGGTGATCACCTTCCCGGTGGTCATGGCCAGTGCCGAGAGTCTTGGCGTCAATCCCATGCCCTTCGTGGTGGCGGTGATGTTCGCCGCCTCGGCCAGTTTCCTCACACCCATCGGCTACCAGACCAATCTGATGGTGCACGGCCCCGGCGGCTACCGCTTCAGTGACTTCCTGCGCGTGGGCGGGCTGCTCAACGTGCTGACGGCGGTCGTCGCGTTGGTACTGATTCCGCTGGTGTGGCCGTTCTGATCGAGGCCGTCCCCTGCGCTTCTCCCGGTGAAGCCATCGCGACGCACTCGCCGAGAACATGGGTTTGCGGTAGGGTGTCGGCTTTGCCGATTGCGACGAAGGAAGCCAGCCATGAGCCATCCCGGCGAACTGATCATCGAGCCGAAGAGCGGCCGTCCGGCCGATGCCTGTGTCTTCATCCTGCACGGCCTGGGGGCCGATGGGCATGACTTCGAGCCTTTGGTGCCGGCACTGCCGCTGAAAGCGGGGCTCGACGTGCGCTTCATCCTGCCCCATGCACCGCGGCTGCCGGTCACTATCAACGGCGGCATGGTGATGCCGGCGTGGTACGACATCCATGAGATGAGCCTCGATCGTCGCGTCGATACGGCGCAACTGGTGGCTTCCGCGGAGCGCATCCAGGCGCTGGTACAGGAGCAGATCGACCACGGCATCGACAGCCGGCGCATCATCCTGGCCGGCTTCTCCCAGGGCGGGGCGGTGGCCTACCAGGCGGCGCTCTCCTTCGATGCCCCGCTGGGCGGGCTGCTGGCCATGTCGACCTACTTCGCCACCGCCGACACCATTACCCTGGCCGAAGCCAACCGCGAGCTGCCGATCGAGATTCACCACGGTACCTTCGACCCCGTGGTTCATGAGTCGCTGGGCAAAGCGGCCTACCAACGCCTACAGGGGCTGGGCTATGCAGTGCACTACCAGACCTACCCCATGGCGCATGCGGTGTGCCCGCAGCAGGTCGGTGACATCGCTACCTGGCTCAACGTCCGGCTGGGTTGAACCTGCTTGGACACGTCTGCTGGGGTGCCGGCTGCGCTTCGCGCCTGCCTGCGCAGCAGCCGGCCCAACTTCCTGATCCTGGCACCGCTGTGCGCGGGTCTGGCGATTGCCGCGGCCTGGGCCAACGGCCATGCGTTCTCGTCTCTCGATGCGTTGTTGGTGCTGCTCGGTGCGCTGCTGGCCCACGCCGCGGTCAACCTGTTCAACGAGCACCACGACTTCCACTCCGGCCTGGATGAGTTGACCGAGCGCACTCCGTTCTCCGGCGGCAGTGGATCGCTGCCCGAGCGGCCCGAGGCTGCTCAGGCCGTGCTGATGGCGGCCTGGGCCTGCCTGGTGGGGATAATGTTGATCGGTGTCTGGTTCTTGTGGCGGGTTGGGCCGGTGATGTTGTTCTATGGGCTGGTGGGGCTCGGCCTGGTGGTGGCCTATACCGGCTGGCTGACGCGTCGCCCCTGGCTCTGCCTGCTTGCCCCCGGAGCCGGCTTCGGCCTGCTGATGGTGCTGGGCGCCTATCAAGCGCTGACCGGGACGCTGGCCGCCACGGCGGTAGCTGCTGCGCTGATCCCTACGCTGCTGGTCAGCGCACTGCTGCTGATCAATCAACTGCCCGATATCGATGCCGACAGGCGGGTAGGGCGCGACCACCTGGCGATTCGCCTGGGGCCGCGTCGAGCGGCGCGCTTGGTGGCCGTACTGCTGGGCCTGGCTTTCGCCGTGGTGCCGGTAGCCTGGTGGGTAGGTGCCCTGCCTGGCACGGCCTGGCTGATGTGGCTGGCGCTGCCGGCCGTCGCCTGGCTGGTCCGCGGCCTGTGGTGCCTGCCAGCGGACGTCGAGCGGGGTGAACAGGCGCAGCTACTGCCCTTGATGGGGCTCAACGTCGCGACGCTGCTGGGTAGCTTGGCCCTGCTCAACGTGGGTCTGTTCCTGGCGGGCTGAGGCAGGGGGGGCGACGACGTGGCAGAGAAGCTCGGACTCTGACAGTCTAAGGGAAGACCGCCTGCCAGGATTGTCGCTCACGGGTTGAGTCAGGCAGGATAGGTCCCAAGGTATTGGAATACGACCTGGTCCAATCAGCGCTGGACCTTTACCACAAGGAGACTGTGATGACGCCCGACATTTCCGAGGAGCTACGCTTGCCGGTGGCCTGCCCCAACTGTGGTAGCCACCTCTATCGTGTGTCCAAGGTGCACAACCCCGACGACAAGGTATTCTGTGCGTCCTGTAAGCGCTTTCTCTGTCTCTATCACGAAGCGCAGGCCATGCTGGAGAAAGGTCCTAGCGACGAGCTCGAGGCCATGATCGAAGAGGTCGTCAACCGCAATCATCACTAGGGCGCGCTGACCCAATGCCGCCATTTCAGGAGATGCTGCTGGTAGCCGTCCTGTTGCTACTGGCAGCGTTGACGCTATTCGATCGCCAGTTGATGCGGGCCTGCTCGTGGTTCGTGGCCTTCGCCTTGATGGTCGCGTTGGCCTGGGCTCGGTTGGGCCTGATCTGGCTGGCGCTGCTCGAGGCCACGCTCGGGGCTGCCCTGACTGGCGCCTTTCTCTTCCATGCCCTGGGGGCAACGCTGCACTTCCGGCGGCCCCGCGGCTTTTTCACCCGCTGGCATGACTCCGTTGACCTGACGTGGTGGCGTGCCCTGGCGCGGCTGCTGCCGGCGCTGGCGGTTCTCGGCATGCTCGGCTTGGCTCTTTCCGCGCTGGGGGTGAGCCCAACGAGAGCGCTGCGTCCCGCCGGCCTTGGCTTGCTCGGGTTGGGACTGTGGGCCTTTGCCCTGCATCGTCACCTGCTGCGGCGATTATTGGCGTTCAACGTCATCGGTACGGGCATTTTCCTGATCCTCATGTCCCTGGCGGGAGAAGGGGCCGTGGTGGCCGGCCAGGGACTGGTAGGCACCGGGCTGGTGGTGGCACTGCTGGGTACGGCGCTGGGAGCGTTGCTGATCCGGCGTCTTGAGGGCTTGGCGCCGCCGCACCACGTGATCCCGGCGAAAGGCGACGGCGTGTCATGATCGAGCGCTTCGGCCTGGCAAGCGACCACTTCGGTCATCTGAATGGCCCGCTGGTGCTCCTCGCCATGCTCGGCCTGCCGCTGTTGCTCGGGCTGTTGGGGGGAGCGCTGCGACCAGCGCGTAGCTGGCCCGTTGCCCTGCTGGGGCTGTTGCCGCTGTCGGCCCTGATCTGGCTGGCGGCAGCGGTGGCTGGCGGGCCAAGCCAGTCGTGGACGCTCGAGTTAGGGAGTCTCGTGCTGCATTGGCGCGTCAATGGCCTCGTTCTCGTGCTGTTGCTGCTTACCCAACTGATCGTGCTGGTGAGTGCGCTCTATGCGCCGACCTATCTGCGCGACGTAGTGCATGCCACGCGACGCAGTCAGGCCTGGTTCTGGCCGCTGCTGGGACTGCTGGCTGCCAGCCTCTCGTTGATCTGGCTGGCGGCCGATCTACTGCTGCTCTACATCGGCCTGGAGCTGATGGGGCTGACCGCGGTAGGACTGTTGCTGCTGCCGGGCAAGGCTGACGCCTTGATAGCTGGGCTGCGCTACCTGCTGCTGGCGCTGGTGGGTTCGCTGGCCTTTCTGCTTGGGGTCGCGCTATTGCTGGGGGCCTGGGGCCGGCTGGACCTGGCGGGCCTGGCTCAGGTGGCTGACGAGGGTATCGTGCTGTGGGTGGCCATGGCGCTGCTCAGCGCAGGCTTGCTGCTCAAGGCGGCGGCCTTTCCCCTGCATGCCTGGCTGGCACCGGTTCACGCTTCGGCCTGGATCCCGATCAGTGCGCTGCATGCGGGTCTGGTGATCAAGGCATCCTTCTTCATCGCTTTGCAGCTGTGGCTGGTGCTGGTGCCTGCCGCCGCGGTGGCGGCATCCCTGGTTGGCGTAATGGCGGGCGCCGCGGTGGTCTGGGGCGGCCTCATGGCCTGGCGCGCGGCAAAGCTCAAGGACGTGGTGGCCTGGTCCACCGTCTCGCAGCTGGGTTATCTGCTGCTGGCGTTTCCGCTGCTGGTGGGCAGCGATCCGGCCGTCGCCGCGCTGGCTTGGGATGGTACCTGGCTACAACTGGCCGCTCATGGCCTGGCCAAGGCGGCCATGTTCTTCGCCACGGGGAACCTGATCCTGGCCACTGGCGAGTCCCGGGTGGAGGGGCTCGCCGGTGCCAGCCGGCGCTTCCCGCTTGCGCTGCTCAGCTTCGGCATTGCGGCGATCAGCCTGGTCGGCCTGCCGCCAAGCATGGGCTTTACGGCCAAGTGGCTGCTGCTGCATGCCGCTCTGGCGGGCGACCACTGGGGCTGGCTGGCGGTGCTGGCCATCGGCACGCTGCTCAGCGCTGCCTATGTGTTCCGTGTGTTCCGCTACTCCTTCGTCGAGGATGCGCCCACGCTCGACTTCCGTCCGGTTCCCTGGGGCATGGATACGATCGCCCTGGTGCTGGCACTGGCGGCACTACTGCTGGGCCTGGTCGCGGAATGGCCCTTGGCGCTGCTGCGTGGACCGGGAGGTGGGGCATGAGCCAGGCCTGGTTACCGGTGATCACTCTGGCTACCTCGTTGCTGGTGGCGCCGCTGATCTTCGCCTTGCCGGAACGGGCCTCGCGGGCACGGGCCGTGGTCAACCTCTCTGCCGCCGTGCTCAAGCTGCTGTTGGTCGCGCTAATGGTCTGGGGGCTGTACCAGGGGCATCGTTTTACCTTCGGTTTCACCGTGGTGGAGGGCGTCAGCTTCCTGCTCCAGGCCGATGCCCTGGGGTTGATGTTCGCTGGCCTCTCGTCGTTGTTGTGGCTGGCTACCACGACTTATGCCATCGGCTATTTGGAGGACTCGCCCAACCGCAAGCGCTTCTTCGGTTTCTTCAGCCTCTGCGTAGCAAGCACCATCGGCATTGCCCTGGCTGGCAATCTGTTCACCTTCCTGCTGTTCTACGAATTGCTCACGCTCTCCACCTACCCCCTGGTGGTACACCGCGGCCACGACAAGGCGCTTGCGGCGGGCACGGTCTACCTGCGCTATACACTGACCGGCGGTCTGGTCCTGCTGCTTGGCGTGGTGGCGCAGCACGCCCTGGTGGGGGACGTGGCCTTCGGCCAGCGTGAAGTGCTGGCCGATCTTGGGCCGCAGGCCCATCCCATGCTCACCGTGCTGTTCGTGGTGTTTCTGCTGGGGCTTGGGGTCAAGGCCGCGCTGGTGCCGCTGCATGGGTGGCTGCCACGGGCGATGGTGGCGCCGGCTCCGGTCAGTGCATTGCTGCATGCGGTGGCGGTGGTCAAGGCGGGGGCGTTCGGCATCGTGCGCCTGGTCTACGACGTCTACGGCATCTCGCTCAGCCACGAGCTGGGGCTGTTGTCGCTGCTCACCGCCATTGCCGTGGTCACCATCCTGTTCGGCTCGGTGAAAGCCCTGTCGCAACAGGAGCTCAAGCCTCGGTTGGCCTACTCCACGGTCAGCCAGGTCTCCTATATCGTGCTCGGTATCAGCCTGTTCGGCCCATTCGGCACCATTGCGGGACTGGTGCATCTGATGCACCAGGGCCTGATGAAGGTCACGCTGTTCTACTGCGCCGGCAACTATGCCGAGGAGCTTGGTATCCACCGCATCGATGAACTCGACGGTGCCGGGCGGCGTATGCCGCTAACCAGTCTGGCCTTCACCATCGGGGCGCTGGGCATGATCGGCCTGCCGCCGGTCGCTGGCTTTATCACCAAGTGGTATCTGGGCATGGGTGCGGTGCAGGCGGGCATGCCCTGGGTCATTGTAGTGATCGTCACCAGCAGCCTGCTCAATGCCGCCTATTTCCTGCCCATCCTGCATCGCGTGTGGTTCCGTCAAGGCCCGGCCCACGGCCGCGGCTCCTGGCCCGAGGAGCGCAACCTTGGCCGCTTCGAGACCAGTGCCTGGCTGTTGCTGCCCACTGCTGCCACGGCGATGTTCAGCCTTCTCGTGGGGCTGCTGGCGGGAGTGCCCTTCAGCCCGCTGGATCTGGCGACCTTGATGGCGACAGGGGAGTACTTGCCATGAGCGTGTGGCTGGCTCTGGTGTTGCTCTGGCCGCTGCTGATCATGCTGCGCAACGGCATGTGGCTGGCCATGGAGCAGGGCGGTATACGTCGCGCCGGACCGCTTCCGGAACTGATCGACGCATGGTGGTTGACGGCACCGCTGCCCGCTTTGCTGTTGGCCTTGGGGACGGTGGAAGCGACGCTGGCGATGGAGGGCTGGCTGCTGGGTGGCCTGTGGCAGCTCGATGAGGCGCGCCGGCCGTGGCTGGCGTTCAGCGCCTTGCTGTGGTTTCTGGCCGGCTGCTACGCGCGTGGCTATCTTGCCGGCGAGCAGCGCCGGGCCGAGGCCGGCGACGGAGAGAGCTTTCGTCGGTTGGTGGGGTTCACGCTGCTGTGGCCGCTGACGCTAGTGGGCAATCTCTTGCTGATCGTGGCCGAGGACATCCCCAGCTTCTACCTGGGCTTTGCCATCATGACCCTGGCCGCCTATGGCCTGGTGGTGCATGCCGGGCATCGTGATGCCCGGCTAGGCGGGTTCTCCTACCTGGTCATGGCGTTCTTCGGCGAGGCGCTGATTCTGGGTGGACTGCTGTGGTCGGCGGGCAGTGCGGAGGCCATGACCTTGACGGAACTGCGTGCGACCATTGCCGAGGCCGAGCAAGGGCTGTGGATGGCCACCTTGCTGTGGCTGGGGTTCGGGGTCAAGGCAGGGGTGATCGGGCTGCATGCCTGGTTGCCGCTGGCTCATCCGGTGGCGCCCACGCCGGCCAGCGCCGTGCTCAGCGGCGTCATGGTCAAGGCGGGCGTGCTGGGCTGGCTGAGCACGCTGCCGCTGGGTGTACCCGAGGCGGGGCTGGCTCCCCTGGGCCAGGCGATGACCCTGCTGGGGCTGGCCGGGGCCTTTGTTGCCGCCGCACTCGGCGTGGTTCAGCGCCATCCCAAGGCGGTACTGGCTTATTCCAGCGTCAGCCAGTTGGGCATGCTGGCCAGCATGGTTGGCATGGGGCTGAGTTCACCTTCCCTGTGGCCGGCACTGCTGGTGCCGGTAGCGCTGTTCGCCGGTCACCACGGCATGACCAAGGGCGCCCTGTTCCTTGGTGTCGGTATCAGCGAGCACCCGCCGCGACTGCCCATCTGGCTTATCTGGCTGCTGCTGGCGCTGCCGGCCTTCTCGCTGAGCGGTGCGCTGGCCTCGGGGCTGATCGCCAAGGGCGCCATGAAGGAGGCCCTCTACGCAGGCGGTCACACCTCGTTGGTCACCTTTCTCAGCCTGGCGGCGGTGGGGAGTACCGTGCTGATGACCCGGACGCTGTGGCGGCAGTGGCGGGAGCGTGGCGAAGACTCCACCTCCTGGCGCTCGCCCATGTCGCTATCCTGGTTGTTCGCCGTGTTGGCGGCGGCCGCGGTGCCGTTCTGGCTTCCCATCGGTGAAGGCGTTGCTTGGCCGCCCATGAAGGACCTACCTGGATTGCTGTGGCCGGTAGCGCTGGGGCTGGTTCTGGCTGGCCTGACGCTGCTTGCGGCGAAGGCCAGGCAAGGTGAGGCCAGGCAAGGAGAATGGCGCTTCACGGCCCGCCTGAGGCCGGGCGACCTGTGGTGGGGCTATGCCTCCTTGGCGAGTGGGATCGCGGCCAGGCTTGGCAGGTTAGGTGCCACGCTGGAGGTGCGTAGGCTCGGTATTCGCTCAGCTTTGGCGCGACGGGAGCGTCGAACGATCGCCTGGCTCGACGAGCTGACCCGCTACGAGCGTGGTTTCGTCCGCCTGGCCGTGCCGCTGATGGTTGCGGTGGCGGTGCTGCTGTTCCTCGGTTTCCTGCTGGCTGGACCCGGGTAGGCCCAGCCAGCAGGGCCAGCTCCTCGTTAAATCAGTTTCTCACTACATCAGTTTCTCACTACATCAGTTCTTCGCCGGCCAGTGCCAGACGTGAGCGCTCCACGCTGCGCAGGGTCACGTGGCCGGCATGGGCCCAGTTGCTGAAACGCTGTACCACCGCCGCCATGCCGCAGGTGTTGGCGGTGAGGTAGGGGGTGTCGATCTGGCCGACATTGCCCAGGCAGATGATCTTGGTGTTGCGCCCGGCTCGGGTGAGCAGGGTCTTGAGCTGCTTGGGAGTGAAGTTCTGTGCCTCGTCGATGATCAGGAAGGTGTCGTTCAGCGTGCGCCCGCGCATGAAGCCGGGAGCGCGGATCTGCACGCGGGAGCCGATCAGGCTGCGCGTTGCGTCCTGGCTCCAACTGGTGCTGCCGTCATGCTCGTCGCGCAGCAGGTTGTCCATGTTGTCGTGGAAGGCGCCCATCCACGGTGACATCTTCTCCTCCTCGGTACCGGGCAAAAAGCCGATGTCCTCGCTCATCGAGATAGGGGCCCGGGTGAACACGATGCGCTCGAAGCGCTTGGCATCAAGGGTTTGCTGGAAGGCTGCCGCCAACGTCATGAAGGTCTTGCCGGTACCGGCGCTGCCGGCAATGGTGACCAGGTCGATATCGTCGTCCATCAACAGGTTCAGGGCGAAGTTCTGGCGGCTGTCGTGGGCATGCACGCCCCATACGCCATCCTTATGGCGATAGTTGGTCAACAGTTGCAGTCGTGCCTGGGTGGGGCTCAGCTCGCGCACGATGGCCTCGAAGCTGGCACCGTTCTCGCAGTCGGACACTAGCATGCCCAGGTGCCAGTCGCTGGGGATGCGACCGTCCAGGCGGTAGAAGGTGCGGTGGTCGACTCGTTCCACCTCGACTTCGACCTCCATCTGGCCCCAGGGGCCGCTACCACCTTCCACATCGGGATAGATGCGAACGCCCTCGAGCATGACATCGCTGTCGCTGAAGGCACGGTCGGTCAGGTAGTCCTCCACCGGGACATTCAACGCCGTGGCCTTTACCCGCAGGTTGATGTCCTTGGTGACCAGGATCACCGAGGCGTCGGGCCGCTCGTCGCGCAGCCGGCAGGTCTCGGCCAGCAGCACGTTGTCGGGGCTCTCCGCGAGATGCTCCAGCGGCTCCAGTTCGGGGTAGCAGAGAAACCGAAGCTTGCCGAGCGTAGCGCCGCCGGCCCGGGGGATCGGTATGCCTTTCTGGATTTCGTCGAAGGTGACTTGATTGGTGAGATCGGAGAGGGTGCGGCTGATCTGGCGGGCGGTGCGAGCGATCTCGCGCAGGCCATTCTTGTGCTTGTCGAGTTCCTCGAGCACGGTCATGGGGATGACCACCTCGTGTTCCTCGAATTGATACAGGGCAGTGGGGTCATGCAGCAGGACGTTGGTGTCCAGTACATATAAGCGCTTGGCTTTCTTGTCGAGTCGTACCATCGGGGCAGGGCTCCTGAGTTGACGGCACCTACAACACTGGCCTTCACATCATTCCATTGGTATGACAGTCCGGCTCACTGGCGGCCAGTGCCACTTCGCGAACGTAGCTCCTTATATGGCTTTCGTTACCTAAAGCATGGAGTCTTCCGGCTTCGGTTGCCATCGAAATACTTCAACGCAAGGCACGAGAGCAGCAACCGCAGCATATCGCGATCTTGCTCGAACATCACTCCACCGCCGGCAAGGTGACTGGAGTCGAGCCCATGGTGAGCGGCAAAGGAAGAAAAGTCGTGTTAACGTTGGCTGAGCATATAGCGTTACGCAGCGTAACGGCGTAAGGTAGAGCAAATAACAAATGGCCCGACACGGCATACCTGCACGAATGTGGATTCGTGCGATTGGGGAAGGTGTCACGGCGATAGGCTCTGTTTGAAAAATCGGCGAATGAAGGCTAGACAAGGCAAAAACGGCAAAAAATACGCAGTTTACGTGTTGTAAATGAGTACTTTGAGCCGATGTTAAGCCGTATGGCCAAGTGCAGCCGGTTTCGGACAGAGCCTGGGGGAATGCCTCGTGGGCCAGCACAGGCAGAGGTACGCAGGATGGAGCCGGTCGTAGCGGTACTGATCGTAGCGGGAGTGGCGTTGCTGCTCGCGCTAGTGTGCATGGTGGCCTTTCTCAAGAGCCGTAGTGCTCGCAGCGAACTAGAGGAAGCGCCTTTGGCAACGCGGCACATGGCGGAGGCGGCCCAGATAGATGTGCCTGAAACGGTACCCCTTCCGGTAGCAGGCGCCCAGCCGGAGCCGATGCGCCGCTTTCAGGTCGCCTCAGACAAGAAAATCAAGCAGTGCCTGTTCGTGATTCTCGACTGGCCCGGGTTGGATACCAATCGCCGCCTGGCTCGCCTGCTCAAGGAATACAACGCCAACTACGACGCCAAGCTGGGCGTGTACAAGATCCGCGATCCTCTCGCGGGCTACAAGCTCACCATCGCCAATTCATCGCCACCCGGCACCCTGCCGCCCATACATGAAGGCGAGGACCAGCCGATCGTCAGCGGTGTCTCCATCCTTATCCACTTCGTGAGCAAGCGCAGCGTGGCGCGCAATCCCGAGACGTTGATCGACATCACCCAATCCATTGCTGCCATTGGGGGCCATATCCTCGATGCCGAACGCAATACCGTCAGCGAAGAGGAATTCGAGCAGTTGCGACAGCATGCGCAGAACTCGAAAGCCGTCCTGGAGCGTGGGGTTCCTCATGAGGGAGGCTGATGGAAAGAAGCAGGTCCGAGGCCGACGCGTTTCTCTCGGCCCTGTTCTAAACTGACAGGCCATCTCCGCCCACGCCGCCCTATGGATAAGCACACATGAATGGACCGTGAAACGATGACCTCCGTCCTGAATGATCCTGACCCTGAGGCTACGAGCCAGGTTCGGGTACAACAGCTCTCGGCAGGCGATATCTCCACGCTACATGACTTGCTGACGGTATTCGGCGATGCCTTCGGTGAACCGGATACCTATGGCGATGCGCGCCCTGGCCGCGCCTATCTGGAGCGCCTGCTGGGACGCGATAGCTTCATCGCCCTGGCGGCTCTCAAGGGCGCCAAGGTGGTAGGGGGCTTGGCAGCTTACGAGCTGCACAAGTTCGAGCAGGAACGAAGCGAGATCTATATTTACGATTTGGCGGTGGCAGAAGCTCACCGACGCGAGGGCATTGCCACTCTGCTGATAAAACGGCTAAAGACGATAGCAGCGCAGCGTGGTGCTTATGTCATTTACGTTCAGGCGGATCTCGGCGATACGCCGGCTATTGAGCTTTATTCGAAACTCGGCGTTCGTGAGGACGTGCTGCATTTCGATATCGCGGTACCGCTGGGGACCGCATCAGCCAGCGCCGAGTGCAAGACGTGACGCTGCCAGAGAGGGCATGATGTTCGAATTGGAAACGCCGCGCTTGTTCCTGCGCCCGCTGGCGACCAGCGATCTGCCGGAGCTGGCCGCAATACTGGCCGATCCTGAAGTGATGCGCTACTCGCTGCGCGGTGTTTGCGACGAGATGGCGACCCGAGTTTTTCTCGATTGGTGTTTCGACTGCTATATCAACCATCGTACGGGACCGCTGGCACTGGTCGACAGGAACAGCGGCGAATTTGTCGGTTTCTGCGGGGTATCTCCGGAAAGAGTGAAAGGTAGTGCGGTATTGAGCCTGGGCTACCGGCTCGCCAGGCGTTACTGGGGCCAGGGGCTGGCTACCGAAGCCGCTACCGCCGCGCTCGCTCATGCCTTCGAGGAGCGGTGTTTCGATTCGATCGTTGCCATCGTCGAACCGACGCACATTGCCTCATTGCGAGTCGCGGAAAAGGTGGGGTTCGAACGCTTCGAGACGTGCGAGTTCCACCAGCGCCCGGTGCGCCTGTACCGAATGCGGCGAGCGCAATGGTTGCAGCGCTTGACCGCTGACGCCGACCAAGCGGGTATGGACTGACTCAACCCCGGGAAGCGACATGAACCTGACGACCTTGTGGCTCTTCATACCGGCCTGCTTCGCGCTGAATCTGGCACCGGGCCCCAACAACCTGCTCTCCATGAGCAACGCCAAGCGCTACGGTGTGAACGTGGCCTGCCTGGCGGGCATCGGTCGCCTGGTCGCGTTCATGGTGATGATTGCGCTGGCGGCCTCCGGGCTTGCCACGCTGCTGTACGCTTCGGAGAAACTATTCCTTGCCGTCAAGCTGCTGGGGGCCGTCTACCTGTTCTGGCTGGCCTACCAGCTGTGGTTCGCTGCGCCTGGTGAAGAGCGGGAGTTCGAGGGACGGCAGCTCAGCCTGCTGGGGTTGGCACGCCAGGAATTCCTGTTGGCCGCCGGCAATCCCAAGGCGATATTGATCTTCACCGCTTTCTTGCCGCAGTTCGTCGACCCGGCCGGCCACGTTGCCCTGCAGTTCACCATCCTGGGGGCGCTGTTTCTGCTGCTCGAATGGATCGCCATCGCCGGCTATGCCTATGTCGGCGCCTTCCTGCGTCGGTGGTTCTCCCGTCCTGCCATGAGACAGCTGTTCAATCGCAGCTGCGCGACCTTGCTGGCCAGTGCCGGGGTTGGGCTGCTGGTCGCTCGGCGGCAATGATGAACTGAAGTGAATCAATGGCGAGGCAATTAGAGGAGCCGCAACATGAAGCCACGCATCAGCATGATTACGCTCGGAGTCCGCGATCTCGCGACATCGATTCGGTTCTACGAGCAAGGGCTGGGCCTGCCCCGCATGGAGTCGCCGCCGGAAGTGGCCTTCTTCACCCTCAACGGTACCTGGCTGGGGCTCTACGGCCGTGAGGCGTTGGCCGAGGATGCTGGCGTTTCACCCGAGGGTAGCGGCTTCACCGGCATCGCCCTGGCGCACAACCTGGCCTCCGAGGCGGAGGTCGACGAACTGCTGGAGCAGGCGGTCGCCGCCGGGGCCAAGCTGGTCAAGCCGGGCCAGAAGGTCTTCTGGGGCGGTTATTCCGGCTACTTCGCCGACCCGGATGGCTATCTCTGGGAAGTGGCGCACAACCCCTTTGCCTGGGTTGGACCGAAGGACGAATAGCGCCCTCCAAGTGCGCTAATCGCCCAGCGGCAGCCGTGTCTCGAACTTGGTGCGCTTGCGCGATATCAACGTGCGGAACTTGTGCACGCCGTCGCTGGCATCCAGCACGCGGTCGCAGAAGCGATCGTAGCATTGCATGTCGGGCACGCTGACGATCAGCACGAAATCCACCTCGCCGGTGACCTGGTAGCACTGGGTGACTTCGGGGGCGGCCTCCATCTGCTTGATGAAGCGGCCGTAAAGCGCCTTGTCGTCTCGTGTCATGGTGACTTCCACCACCATGTGAAGGTTGGCGCCCAGTGCTTCCGGCGTCAGGATTGCCACTTCGCGCTGGATCACGCCTTGTTCCTTCAGGCGGCGAACGCGCTTCAGGCATGCCGAGGGTGAAAGCCCGACCCGCTCCGCCAGCGCCTGGTTGGTCAGGCTGGCATCGTGCTGCAGCTGGTCGAGGATCCTCAGGTCGAGTCTGTCCATGTGCAGAAAATTTCCCTCGGAGCCTACAGAAAGCAACATTCTTCCCGTTTCAGGGTAAGAACGCCATCGCCTTGTTCGCTACATGAGTAAAGTAAGCGGCTGACCCCCCAACGGAACGATGCCCACATGACACAACGACTTCCTGCTCGCCTGCTCAACCCGATGGGCAAGCTGTTGCGCGAGGCCTGGACGGTCTATTGGACCCTGCTCAAGGTGATGGTACCGGCACTGCTGATCGTGAAAGCGCTCGAAATGCTGGGCATGACCGAACTGCTCGGCCAATGGCTCGCGCCGTTGATGGCGCCGCTGGGGCTGCCGGAGCCGCTGAGCCTGGTGTGGGCCGCCACGCTGCTGACCAACATCTACACCGGCCTGGTCATCTTCTTCGAAGTCACGCGGGATACGCCGCTGACCGTAGCGCAGGTCACGGTGCTGGGGGCGCTGATGGCCGTAGGGCACTCGCTGCCGATAGAGGGGGCCGTGGCGCGCATGGCCGGCGTGCCCTGGTGGCTGACCGTGTTGCTGCGGCTTGGCGGTGCCTGGCTGTTTGGATGGCTGCTGCACTTGAGCTACTCGCTGGGCGGCTGGCTTCAGCACGCCAACCACGTGGTGTGGCAGCCTTCCGCCCAGGAGGCAACCCTGGCGGCCTGGCTACAGGGCCAGGCGACGACGCTGGCAACCATCTTCGTGGTGATCTTCGCCCTGATGAGCTTGCTCAGGCTGCTTCACTGGCTGGGCGTCGAGCGGCTGATCCACAAGCTGCTCTACCCGCTGCTGCGGCTGCTGGGCATCGGCCCGGCAGCCGCCAACATCACCGTGATCGGCATCACCCTGGGGCTCACCTTTGGTGCCGGCCTGCTGCTGCGCGAGGCGCATTCCGGTCGCCTGACCCCGCGGGACATCGTGCTCACGCTCTGCTTTCTCGGCCTGTGCCACAGCCTGATCGAGGATACGCTGCTGATCATGCTGATGGGTGCGGATCTCTCCGGCCTGCTATGGGCACGGCTCGGCTTCGCGCTGGTGGTCATCGCCCTGCTGGCGAGGCTGCCATGGTTGAGCTGCGCGGAACTGCCATCCTGGATGTTCTCTTCGCGGGCGGTGTCGGGGGGCGAGTCGCGCAGCGAAGGGTAGGGTGGCCTCCTACTGCCCATGGGTCAGGCGCTGCCAGGTAGGTGAATGCTTACTGGGGCGGAGGCCGTTGCATGGGCGGGACTGGGGTTAAGGCCAGGAGCATCCACGGGTAAACGATAGCATGGTAATCTTTCCTGAAATGCACCCGTCCTGGCTGCCTGACGCTTCGGAAGCCACTAGCGGACACACCTTCCCGGACCGAATGGAGCTGGCATGAAGCTGTTGCGTGGTTTCCTGTGGTTGCTTGCCTTTCAACTGCTCGGCCACGCCACCGTCGAGCTACTCTCGCTGCCGGTCTCCCACGCCATGGCCGGGCTGCTGTTGCTGCTGGCCTGGCTGTTGGTGAAGCGAAGGCTCAACGAGAGTGTGGCCACGGCCAGCCAGGCGCTGATACCACTGCTCGCCATGTTGATCATGCCCGGCGTGGTGGGCGTGTTCTTCGTGATCGATGAGTTCGCTGGTCACTGGACGGCGATCATGCTGGCGCTGGTGGTCGGCACCTTCCTCAGCGTGCTGACCACGCTTCTGTTGATGCGACGCTTCATGCCACGGGAGGCCGTGGACACCGAGACGCGGAACCGCCAGCTATGAGCGAGCTGCACGCATCTCTGCTGAACACCCCCATCCTGGCTGTCGCCCTGACGCTGGCGGCCTATCTCGGCGGCGTACGCCTGTTCGAGCGGCTCGGCCGGCCGAGCTGGTGCCCGGCGGTGCTGATCGGCGCGCTATTGACGGCAGCCGCACTATGGCTGCTGCGTTACGAGTACATCGACTATCAGCGCAACGTGGCTTGGCTGACCCTGCTGCTGGGCCCCGCCACCGTGGCACTGGCGGTACCGCTCTACCAGCAGCGTCAGCATATCTTTGCCCTGTGGAAGCCCATCCTGTGCTGCCTGCCGCTAGCCGCGGCGCTGGCGGCGCTCTACGCCGTGCTGATCGCCTGGCTGCTGGGAACGCCGCCCACGGTGCTGGCCTCGCTGGCGCCGAAGTCGGTCACCGCACCCATTGCCATGGGAATTCTGGAACAGCTCGGCGGCTCGCTCTCGCTGATGCTGGGCGGTCTGCTGATCACCGGCGTGCTGACCACCATCTTCGTCTCGCTGCTGGCCAAGTGGCTCAAGATCGATGACAAGCGGATTCTCGGTTTCGCGCTCGGCGTGAACGGCCACGCCATCGGCATCGTGCGCGCCTTCGAGCTTGGCCCCACTGCCGGCGCCTTCGCCTCGCTCGGCATGAGCCTGACGGGCATCTTCACTGCGATGCTGCTGCCGCTGGTATGGCGGCTGCTGGGAGTCTGAAGTCGCGGTCCGACAACAAGAGCCTGCGATCTGTTAAGAAGAGGCCAAATGCATGGAAGGAGGAAGGATGACCGAAAAAGAGAAGATGCTGGCCGGCGAGCTCTACAATCCGCGCGATGCCCAGCTCCTGAGCGAGCGTCACCGCGCCCGCATGTTGACCAAGGCCTTCAACGACACCCGCGACGACCAGGGTCAGGAGCGCAAGCGGCTGTTGAGTGAGCTGTTTGGCGCCATGGGCAAGGGCACCTTCATCGAGCCACCTTTCTACTGCGACTACGGCGGCAACATCACGCTGGGCGAGCGGGTCTTCTTCAACTTCAACTGCGTGATTCTCGACGTGGCGGAGGTCTCCATCGGCAATCACACCATGTTCGGTCCCAACGTACAGGTCTATACCGCTACCCACCCGCTCGATGCCGAAGAGCGCCGCAGCGGCCTGGAAGCCGCCAAGCCGATTACGATAGGCGACGACGTCTGGATCGGCGGTGGGGCGATTCTCTGTCCCGGCGTTACCATCGGCGCCCGCTCTGTCATCGGTGCCGGTAGCGTGGTGACCAAGGATATCCCCGAAGACGTGTTCGCCGCCGGCAACCCCTGCCGGGTGGTACGCCCGCTAAAGAACGAAGCATTGCGCTGAAAAGGGGGGGAGGCAATGGTTACAGGAATCAACCACCTGACGCTGGCGGTTCGCGACCTCGAACGCTCCTTCGACTTCTACACCCGTGTGGTGGGGCTCCAGCCGATCGTGAAATGGGTGCGGGGTGCCTATCTTCAGGCAGGCGGCGACTGGATCTGCCTCTCCCTGGACGATGAGACGCGCACCGGCCCGCTGCCTGAATATACTCACGTTGCCTTCAGCATCAGCGCAGAGGCCTTCGCACGCTGTACCGATGCCATTCGCGAGCAGGGCGTGACGATCTGGAAGGAGAACCGCAGCGAAGGCGATTCCCTTTACTTTCTCGACCCGGACGGCCACAAGCTGGAGATTCACTCCGGCGATCTGCAAAGCCGACTGGCGGCACTGCGAGAAACCCCCTATGAAGGGTTGGAATGGTTCATATAGCGGGCCCAGGAGTGAGTAAGTACTGACTGGGTAGGCTTCGCCTTCGATAGCGAGAACAACGACAAATGAACGATACGAATCCGAAAGTGGAAGCCTTGCTGGGCCAGCCGCCCCGCGGGAAGCCTCGTCGTTCCCGGGGAAAACTCCCAGACTCTTGACCCCTACGAGCTGTCGCACTTACCAGCCTTGCCTCAACGGTGATGTTTTCTGGCAAGGCCATAAGACGTAAGCCATTTCCTACACGCTGTAAGCGTCCTGCTACGCCGACATGGCCAAGGTCAAAACTTAGTAGCGTTACGTAGATTTACAAGGAAGAAGGCGTTAGCGTTGGGTTAAGCGGGATAAATCAGGTCCGGGAAGCGTTGGAGAGCATCGAAACCGGCCGGCTGCTCGCACCCAATCGCGATACGCACCGGCAGTACGTACAGCAGCCCAATCTTTTCCTCAAGATGCGGCGACACATGCCGATGATTCATTTAATTAGCTGCAGGTAATCCCATGCTTCGAAGTGGGTGCCCACCCCGATAGAGGCATGTTGGAGGCCTGTAACCGCAAGGGAGGGGGGCTGGCGACCGGCATCCCCTGGCGGTAGCGTGCCTGAACGCCAAGGTGCCCTCTTATCCCAGAGGCTGCGCACGCCGGCAAAGCCCTTGCCCAGTACATGCGTATAGATTTGAGTGGTTTCCACGCTCTTGTGTCTCAGCAATTCCTGAACGGTGCGGATACCGGTTCCCTGGCTCAACAACTGGGTGGCGAAGCTATGCCGCAGAGTATGGCAGGAGCCGGGGCGTGGTAGCGATGCGGCTCGCATGGCATGTCTTACGGCTCTTTGCACCGCCGATGGGTGAATATGGTGGAGAACCACCTTGCCATCCATATCGCAGCAGGGCCGGGTGGCAGGAAAAAGCCACTGCCAAGCCAAGGAGATACCCGCATTTGGATACTTGCGATCCAGCGCGTGAGGTAGCGTCACTGGTACGCGGCCACGCAGTAGCCGATAGTCAAGTTGTTGTTTGGCTGTGGAGATTTGATGCTGCAAGGCAGGAACACAGGCCGCAGGCAGCCAAGTGGTTCTGTCCTTGTCGCCCTTGCCAGCTCTCACCGTAACAACCTGGCGCTCGAAGTCGATATCTCGAACACGTAGGCGACAGGTTTCGATAAGCCGCAGCCCTGAGCCGTACATCAAAGCCCCCATCAGCTACATGGAGCCGGAAAGATGACCCAGTACGCGCATCACTTCCTCGTGGGATAGCGCCACTGGCAGCCGGCGCGGTCGTTTGGCGCGTGAGAATTCACCGATCTCTCCCAAGGGCTGCTCGAGAACATGGCGATAGAGGAAGACGATAGCATTCAGAGCCTGGTTCTGCGTGGCAGCTGCCACTTGGCGTTCCACCGCAAGGTGCTCCAGGAAGGCACGCACCTCGGAACCACCCATGTTGGCCGGGTGGCGCAGGCCATGGAAGCGAATGAAGTAGCGAACCCAGTAGCAGTAGGTATTCTCGGTACGCGGGCTGTAGCGCTTCACCCGCATGGTAGCCTTCACCCGGTCCATCAGCTTCGGTGGCTTGTTGTGCGCATCCATACGGCGGCTCCTTCGAGGATGTACGGCTCTTCATTTATTTCAGTGGGTTGGGGGTCATCTCCAGTCCGGCGAAATGAAACAGGATCGCCGTCTTGAAGCGCGCTTTGCTGCGGTATCCCTTGGCCCGGACCTTCAGCCCCCGGATCTTGCCGTTCAGTGCCTCCGCCAAACCATTGGAGGCCCTCAGCCTCATGGCATTGAGAATGCCCCAGAGTTTCTCTTCCACTTGCTCGGCAGCGGTCACCACCGGCCGAATATCAGAGGCCTTGGCCAGACGAATCCACTCTTGCCAGGCGGCCCGGGCACCTCGCACGCGATTGCCCTTCCAGATATTCCGAGCCTTTTCCTTGAGGTACCACGCGATCGTGGTGTTCGAGAACTGGCTCGATAGCCAACTGAGCGTGGCGCGCTCTCGCTCATCGAGCCGGTCCCGGCGTTTCAGCCAAGTGTAACGCGATTGGTGGGCTACCCGTCGCAGTGAAGCGTCCACCGAGTGGAGTTCGGACTTCCGTGTCGCGTTGAGCGCCTCGCTCAGCGCCAGGGCGATATGAAAGTGGTCGAAGGCAATCTTGCGGTGGGCCTTCTCGACATGAGCGAACGTGGCCTTGCGATAGGCACGGCTCATGTCCATGGAGACGGATTCGATACTGGTGCGTTGCGCTTCTGTGAGCGCCAGATAGCACCGCGACAGGCTGTCGGCAGACTTGCCATCTTCGACGACAATCACCTGCCCTTGGTGATTGGAGAGGATCGTGACGTAGTCATGGCCCTTGCGGAACGCCGTTTCATCCACCGACAGAAAGCGCACATCCGGGAATGTCCTCGCTGCCAGACCTCGCTTGACCGCCCGCTTCATGATGCCGTCAATGGCGGTCCAACTCAGTTGCAATTGCCGGCTGACGGCCTGGATCGATGCCTCCTTCAGCCATTGAATCACAAGGGCCTCAAAGAGCGCAGTGTAGCGACTGTTGCCTTCCGCCCAAGGCACCGGGATCGTCAGGCAGCCGTGTTCTGGACAGCGGACACGAGGCACGTCCGCCACTACCTTGGTCTGGAACTGGCAGGTGTCGAGATGGCGCCACTGGCGGCACCGCTTGTCGTATCGCGGGGCAGGTTGACCACACTGGGGGCAGTACAGGCTGGCAGAGACCTCACATTCAACCTGCACCTCGACCAGACCACTGCTCTCATCAAGGTCCACGTTGCTGACGAACCACGGAGTAGAAAGGCCGAGAATGCGTTCGTATAGCTGGTTCTGATGCATGGTTTCCCCATCACAGTGCGATCATGACAGGGACTATGGTGAAAGAACTGAAGGTCAGATGGAATCAGCACCCACTATATTAGATGATGACCCATGTACATACAGTGTTATTGGTTCCGGCAAAACGCGCAAGCGCGCGAATTCTGGATAGGTGGCCGAGCTATACTTAGGCCATAGAAAAATCAATGAGTTGGAAGAAGTGAAGCGCATCAGATAATATTGTTGAACGCGCAGGATGTTCATTGAATATCAGGACACGCAGTCCAATCACTGTTATGGCGCAGGGCAAAATTTAACTAAGTGAACTAGATGAGTAATAAAGTGAAAGTAGCCCTAAAATGGCTCAAAGGGCTTTTGGATGCTGAGAGTGTTGAATATCAAATTGTCGGTGGTTTAGCTGCAACGATTCATGGTGGAAGTCGTGACGTCGCAGACATAGACCTTTATATCCACAACTCTGACGCCAACAAGGTTTTGGCTCGCGTATCGCAATTCATCTCTAAACCGTTAACCCGTTATACTGAATACGGTTGGGATCTAGAGTATTTCCAGCTGGTATACCAAAATCAAAAAATTGAAATCGGTCTATCTCAAAATACGAAGATACAATCGGCTCTAGATGGCTCTTGGCATCAGCTCGAAATTCACTTTTCTGAGTCAGTACTCAAACACTACCAAGGTATCGAATTACCAGTTATTCCAGTTCATCATCTAGTTGAGTACAAGCGAATATTGGGTAGGGACGTCGATCTAATTGACATACAAGAGCTAACGTTGACTTCAGCGCCATAACAAAGCGTTTAAGACAGATTCGCAACGCTTGGCAATTTTGGTTTGAATGAGCTTTAGTGTTTACGGCACATGGTTTAGGTAGGTGGCAGCGTTGCTCACTACTTAACGCGGCGTTGGGCGGCTTGAAATTTCGGCAATGAACTGAACCCCTGGAGACCTCATGTCAGACATCGAAGCGCCAAAGGTTTTCATCTCGTACTCCCACGACAGCGAGTTGCATAAGTCTTGGGTAGAAAGCTTGGCCGGCCGGCTGGTGAAGAATGGCGTGGATGTGGTTCTCGACCAATGGGATTTACGCCTTGGCGCAGACCTGCCGTTGTTCATGGAACATGGCCTCTCCGACGCCAAGCGAGTGTTGGCGGTGTGCACAGCTAGATACCTAGAGAAAGCAAACTTGGGCCAAGGCGGTGTTGGCTACGAGCGAATGATTCTTACATCGAGTCTGATGAAGGACATTTCGAGTGACCGAATTATTCCGATCATCCGCGACAACTCCCTAGACGAACCAACCCCAACATTTCTTTCAACTCGGCGCTACATTGATTTTCGCGACAACGCTCATTACGAGGAGCGCTACGCCGAACTCATACGAGATATTCATGGTGTTCGGATCAAGCCTCGACCCGCGCTGGGTCCGAATCCATTTGCTGAGACCCAGGTGAAAATTGAACCAGCGGTGTCATTCTCACCGGCCAGATATGCCTCGGCGGCGATGTCTGGCGTTGTCGAGTTCGACTATTCCAATAACAACGGGTGCTTTGCTGTCGGAGAGGGCGACTATCGCTTTGTTCTCATGTGGGGCGGAGGAAGCTCAGACTCAATCTATGCGTACAGCGACGCGGTGAACACAGTTGCGCTTGCCGAGGACGTCCAAGAGATTTCAGACATTGAGGATGCGTCGTTGTATGACACATCATCACGAGTGCGCCGACCCTACATCGGTGACATCGTGGTCTGGAGAAATCAAACGGGTTACTACGCGGCAACCAAGCTGGAGCACGTTGAGGCACGAGGGTATGGCTCGAAGAAATACGCTCTTCGTTTTAGCTATGTAATCGCGCCAAACAAAACGAGTAGCTTCAAAGATGCCCACTCGTAGCGTGGGTGCCGCGTCGCCCAACAAATCGCTGCAGGTGACGTTTGACCCGCCACCATTTTTGCTTCCGCAAAAACGGGCGTCGCCTCAAACGCACCTGAGCTCAGGCGTTGAGGCTGTAGCAAAAGTCCATGTGCTTCAGATGGTCGCGCTCGTACGCGAAATCTGGTCGAGCTTCTGATGAGAACTGGTCTGGATTTTACGAGAGAGCACGAAAATCAGTGCAAAAATTGAGCAATTCGAGGCTTTTGAAAAGCGCGTGCCTTTTGCTACAGCCTCGTTAGGCGGTAAGGAGATCAAGTGACACCTATTCGAAAACTAGATTCAGATTTAATAAATTCGGTAGCTAGAATTGCACCTGAGAAAATGGATGAATTGGACTCTTTTCAGCTTCAGCATGATCCGTGCGCTGTATTTACGAATGACAAGAAGTTTAGCTTCAGGGTTAACACTGAATCGAAAGAAATTAAGTTGCCCACAGTGGCCTTAGAATATTTGTGGTGTGCTTGCTATGCCTTTTACGTGCTCTGTCAAGAGTACACTGCGGCAAACCAAGATAATGCAATACAGTTCGATGCAAACGGTACAGACAGATCGCGAACAGCTATGTCTGTATATCGGTGGGGTATAGAGCAGCTAAGCAAAAATCCGAGTGAAGAGTGGCCTTCTCATCTTCCGGCTCCGGTAGCAAACACGACCAATTCAAATTGCGATATTAAAGTTGCAAATGAGCTATATCTTTGCTCTGCATCGTGGATAATCCACCATGAACTCGCGCACATATATTGTGGCCACAAAAATGAGCCTATCAATGATGAAGAATCTCGTGCTCAAGAAAAGGAAGCAGATGATTCAGCCACAAAGTGGATTCTTGAAGGTGTTTCTGATGAAACCGTTCTAAAGAAAAGGGGGTTAGGAATAGTGATTGCGGCCCTCGTCATTACGACGCAAGACATACTAGCTGGTGAGTTTAGGGAAACAACCCATCCAAGATCGTTCAATCGTCTATATGGCATTCTTGATAATTATTTTCAAAATCCGTATCATCTTGTTTATGCCTTTAGTGTCGTTATATGTCATATAAATATGACAGTCGCCGGCATGGATATCGATATAGACGATGAAGAAACATGGAAGGGGAGCCTGGAAACATGTTTAGTACAATTCAGTCGCCTAGCAAGCGGCTGCTAGGGACTGCATTACGCTGCGCTCCATGCAGCCCCAGAGCCGAGCGTTATGCATTAAGGAGTGTACGGTGCTGAAGCCTGTAATACAGGAAGAAACCACAGGATGCGGAATTGCGTCTGTTGCCAACATTCTGGGCAAGAGCTATTCGGAAATGAAAGCAACGGCAAATGCTATGGGTATTCATGCTGAAGATAACTCGCTTTGGTCTGATACCCAGTATGTAAGGAAAATGTTATCCCATGCTGGAGTCGAGACGTCTTCCGATGAAATCCCTTTTGGATCTTGGAGTACACTGCCCGATCTGGCATTGCTGTCCATCAAGCATCACCAGGAAGGTGGAAAAAATTTCTGGCACTGGGTCGTTTTCAAGCGTGTAGGTGGTAAGGGTTTTGTTCTGGATTCAGCAAGCTACCTGCCATCTAATATTCGAACGGACTTCAATGAAATGCAGCCAAAGTGGTTCATCGAGGTCAAGAATGCATAACAAGGCGCGTCACTCGCTCCCTTCGGTCGCTGGGACGTCAACCCGCTGCGCGGCTCGCCGCCCGTGTGCTTTGCGTTAACGTCTTAGTAACCACAGGAGGAAATAGGAATGAAAATGAATCCGCAAGGTTTTGTCGCTATGAAAGGCGCCAAGCCCATCCCTATGTTGACAGCATATACCTGCCCGGTTGCCAGAAGTATCGAGGAAGCTCAGGTTCCGGTGATTCTTGTTGGTGACACAGTCGGGATGGTTGAAATGGGCTTTGATAGCACTCGAGATGTCACCATAGAACATATGGAATACCACATAGGTGCTGTGCGCCGTGGTGCGAAGAATACCCACATTATTGGTGATCTACCTTACGGAACAGATGTAGATCCGGAAACAGCATTTACGAACGCTCGGCGGCTTATCCAAGCGGGCGCAGACAGCGTGAAGCTGGAAGGCCCCAACATCCAGGTCATCCAGCACTTGGTGAAGCACAATATTCCTGTCGTAGGTCATACTGGTTTGCTTCCCCAGACCGCCAAAAACTTCAAGCAAGTCGGCCAGTCCAGCAAGGAAGCAAAGCGAATCATGAATGAAACTCAAGCAATACAGAATGCTGGTGCATTCATGGTGGTGCTTGAACATATCCCTTATTCGCTAGCAGGCGAAATCACCAGGGTTTTGTCTATTCCCACTATTGGCATTGGTGCTGGGCCGGATTGTGATGGGCAAGTCCTTGTGATCAATGACGCATTGGGGCTCGGCGACTACTGGCCTCCATTTTCAAAGCAGTATACGTATGTCAGCAAAACCGTTCTGAAGGTGGCGACGGAGTTTTCGGAGGAAGTCAGGTCAATGAGATTTCCGAGCAACATCATCCAATTCACTGGTACCGACAGAAGTTAGCAAGGCCATTGAAGTTGTTCTGGCCCGTTGGCCACTTCACCGGACGGGCTTTCAGCCGCCGCTTATGGCTGGCGTTAACTCTCAGAGAGAGGGCGGGTTACTCTTTGGATTAAAAGGGGCGTTTATGTTAGTGGCGGTATCAATTGGCAGTAACCTGGGAGATAGGGAAACTAACATATTGCTCGCATGCCAAGAGATAAAAAATTGTGTGAGCCGGATGAGTTTGTTGTTAGTCCAATTTATAGCACAAGCGCTGTCGGATATGTTGACGATCCTGATTTTCTTAACTTAGCCTTACTGTTTAAAACTTACTTTGAGCCAGAGGCTTTACTAAACCAGCTACTCATGATTGAAGAAAAATACGGAAGAGTTCGCTCATATAGGAATGCGCCTAGAACGCTAGATATTGATTTGATTTTGTACGGTAGTGAAATAATTAAATCTATAATCCTTACCGTTCCTCACCCTAGGTTTCATGAAAGGCTTTTTGTCCTTGTTCCTTTAAATGATATAGGTTCTAATTTAACTCATCCAGAGTTAAAGGTTACTATTGAGGAACTATTGAGCCGGAGATTAGAAGGCGATAGTTCTTCAAAATACATACAACCATAAGCTAAGTTAATTTAAAGGTAGCTTTATATAAGGTATTTATTTTTTATCGAGCCAGATATCTCTCAATTCAGGTGCGGTTAATTTTAGGATACAGGCTATGAAAAATAATTAATACGACTTAATGAGAATGAAAGGAGACTGTGCTATTTCAATGCTTACAGATTGCACTTGTCCAGTCGCAAGAGGTATTGAAGAAGCCGGTGTTCCAGTAATACTAGTAGAGAATGCTGTCGGGATGGTGGAAATGAGGTTTGAACAGTTAACAAAACGCAGCAATTCGCGGTCTTCGGCCGCCGGACGCTCGTAAAACTCGCGCCGCTGTGATTTGCGTTAGGCTAAATAATCGGATACCCCCTTCATGCTCAAAGTAATTGCTCAAGACTTCATCAAGCCGGAACACATTGAGGACGTCATGCCTCTATATCGAGAGCTTGTGAAAAAAACCAAAGAAGAACCGCTGTGTGTGTCTTACGATCTCCACATCAACCAGAAAGACCCGGGGCACTTCGTGTTCATAGAGGAGTGGCCTGATCGTGCAGCTTTGGACGCGCACTGCGACACCGAGCACTTCAAAAGGCTGGTGCCGCAGATAGATCAGTATCAGAGATCACCTGGAACCTTCCTGCTTATGGATGTATTCCAGTAATTTAGCCTAACAATTCATTCAAGCCGATGCCGCTTCGCGGCACGGCTTAATTCAGGTGTTAGACAGGGGAGAAACAAGAAATGCCGAATGTTCCGACGTTCATCAAGCCGTCTCGGACTATGGACGAGGTCCAACCGCTGTCACAGGCCGTCACAATCTTGAACAGCTTGCGTGGCGTCGAAACATCGGTGGTTCTTGACCTGAATATCCTAAACATGATGCGCAGTGTGATGTCGGGGGACAGCACACTGGACGAAGAGAATCTCTCTGGCCTCGTCGATTTCTTCAACAGCAATCTCGTTTGCATCACGCCGGGCTTCGCGTTCAGAGAAGCTGACAAGGAGTATGTCGCGGGACTCCGTGCTGACTACGAGAAGTTTATGTCGTGGTATTGTCCCGGATACATCGACACTCCTAACTGCACGCACGATTTCGGGAAACGAGCTAGGAGCAGAGAGTTCAAGAGGCTTGGCCGAGGCGACCGATACACTCTCGTAATAATGTACACGGCCATGTTGGCGATCCAAGTGATCAGCAAGGAGCCCCAGGGGGCGTCGCCGGAGCAAAAGTTCTCGGCATACTTGGATTTCATGAGAACCGACGCAGATATGGTTTCTGCCATTGAGGCTGAGGTGGCCAAGTACTTCTTCTTCGACAGAACCCGCGTCAGAGACGAGTCCTTCAGGTCTCGATGCAAAATAATACGCGACAACTTCAATAAAGGTGGAAAAGGGCGTGGTCGGCTGCAGTACACGTTGAACTACGCGAGAGATTTGGCCTATTACCGCTTCACAGCGCTTCAGGATGGCAAGCCGTTAGATGGCGTCGTTCAGGACTGTTGGCTCGTGACCGCTGATCAAGCTCTTATAGAAATCGCGAAGTCGATTTACTTCTATCCTTGCGAGGGTGAGGCCGCGAAGTTTGTTGCGCTAGCGCGTAACGAGGAGCAAGAGCGCAGTGATTACTGGACATACTGTGACGAACTTTTTCAAAGCGCCGTGGTAAGGCGGCAGAGGTCGGGGAAATCTCTCGCCCGGATGACGAAGAAGTCTTGGAAAAAGTTGTTTTCATCCCAGCGCCGCCTCGAAAATAAGGTCCTCGAATATTGGCCTGCAGAAGAAAATGTCTAACAAAGTCATGGAGCGCGACGGCTGCTTCGCAGCCGCGGCTCATGGCTGGCGTTAGAAGCAGTCAGCACCCAATCAAGGAGAAATAATAACCGTGAACCAAGATTGGTTTGAAATGAAGGATATCCGCCGAAAAAGCTTTGCTAGGTCGGTATGGATACCGTTGAGAGCCGTTCTTCACAATGAGAAGCAAGGAAGGTACGGTTACGACGGTTACAAAGAAGATTTCTTCGGAACAGGGTCAGTCGCGATACCAGTTGATAAAATTGATGCAGCGAAGAAATTGGGTTGGATGGATATTGGGATCAGCCATGAGCACTCGGGATGGATTGAAGACGGAGTATATATTCCAGCAGAGGTGTATAAAGATTACGGAGAAGAATTTGAAGGGATACATCTCGTCTTAGAGCAAAGGACCCATGATGACAGCCCTAATATATGGCATCTCAATCAAGATCTGATCATAACTTTGGGTTTGGTCCGAGAGGGGGATTCCTGGGTTTGCCCGAAAGATGGGTATATTGAAGTTGCGCGATTAAAAGCTTTGGGTAATAATGACCCCGCATTGATAGAAATAAAATCTCAATATCTAAAAGATTACCTTTGTGCTAGGGGATTAGCACTATATATGACCCATTATTACAATCGAGATATTATATGTGATGACGCCTCTCACATTTCATGGAATGAAGGGCGTAGTCAAGAGAGCAACGAACAAGACCGCTGGGAAGGAATTGTCAGTGAAATACATGAAGGTGGCCACCCGTTTGGTGAGAAGATGGCCGTTTTTCATGTTTCTAGAACAGATGTTGATGAATCTGATGATGTGCCAGACATATCAGGTATTCCCACTGATGAAAATACTCATGGCGAATCATGGGAGAAGGGGTTTGAAGGTCGGAAATTGTACAGAATATCCGGAGAGCTTTGGCGAAACGAAATCATAATGCCGGGGGTTATAAGTCCCAAAGTTCGTGGCGACGAAGTTGAGCCTACAGTATTTTTTATTGTAGATGCAGAAGGAAACAAGAGTTGTGGCCGCGACTTAGTTGATTCTGGGAAATGGCTTTGGTTCAAGCCAGAACTGGTGATGGCGCTGTACCATAGAAGAGGTGGCCACCTTTCTTTCTATACAGCACAAACGGGTAAGGTTTCTGGTAGTTATGGCTATGGGGTTCACTTTGGTGTCAATGAATTGGGCTTGATAAACGTCTATGCAAAAGACGTTGGGTTATTACCAGAATGGCAACAACAAATATGGTCGGGCTACAACGTCGCGCCGGAAGGGGGTGTCTCTGCCGAGCTGCTTGCATCTCAGGTAAGGGCAGAGCCAGCTGATACCCAAGCGCCAGAAGAGTTCCTATCGAAAGGTATTGAAGAGGTTAACAAGCTATCTCAGGAAAAGCTAGGCATTAAGGTCTTCCAAGAACACGAAGCTATTCCTGAGCTTATGAAAAAGACGCATAGGTTTCGCGCTATCGATGAAGCGTCATTCTTTGCCTTGGCTAAAGATTTGGCACGTTTGACCGCTGACAGCCTTGATGCTCAAGCCATGCAAAGCATTGTTCCTCCTCCGAAGGGGCAAAAATGGGGCTCTCTAAAGTCATTAGAAAATATTCTGGCCTCAAAATATGACAGAAAACTCGTTCGGAAAATGACCGCACCACTAGTGGGTGTTTACGAACTAAGACATGCAGATGCTCATCTCCCAAGTAGAAAAATTGAGGACGCCTTCAGTCTCATTGAAATAGATAGAGATTTACCCTTTGTTCATCAGGGCTTTCAAATGCTCCATTATGTAGTTTCTAGCCTTTACGGGGTTGTAGAGGGGCTACGAAGGTGGGAGTAAAAGCTTCTAATCACTGTTAGCCATAAACCTGCTATTCGCACTAGGGAAGCCGTTGGCATGAGTGACGAGAAAATCGGGTTGGTCTTCCAAACCGTCAAGGAGTCCCGCGGGCCGCACATGTTTGTGCAGTACACCCCGGCGAGCGAGAACATGCCTTTCGCATCCCTAGTGTTGGTCTATACGGAGGAGGTTGATCTCCAAGAGGTGGCGAAAAAGATAGAAGAGGAGGCTAGGATGTGGTTTGGCCGCTATCCAGTGCCGCTCGTCGCATATGCGGTCGGTGAGGACGATGATGCCCTGGATATCTCGGGTGGTGAGGGGAAGCGTGACCTCCTGGTCTTCTCCATAGACGGGGAGCTCGTCTTTGAGTGGGGACGCTTGGGCGAGTTCAAAATGCCGCTGTTCTCTACGGACCCGCAAACGCTGCTAAGCGCTTATAGGTCCTTGCCCCATAGTACGCTAGCCCAACGGAAAGCCCGTACGCGGACAAAAGCGCTTGAGCAGCGGGCGGGTATCAGGCTACTCCTCGGCATTCTGTTTGTGCGAAGAGCGGTGGTTCCTGCCGTAATTGCGCTTGCTTTCTATCTACATCCTGTTTTGGGCTTTCTCGGTCTGCTTGGAGCTCTTGCTGATGCTGCTGTTGGAGGCTTGAGGGTGTTGGGCTATCTCCCGAAAAGCAAACGGGAGCTTGCTGAGGAGGAAAGGCGCCGCAGGATGGAACATCATGATTACCACTGTCGCCTCAATCCAACTGGCTTCGCGGTGCTCAAGGCCGAGAACCTTGGCGCGAGCCTCCGCGAAGACACCCGCGAAGAGGCGAGGCGACTCCACGATGAAGCAAGCGGCTAACAGGTTGCTGCAGCCGACGGCTTCGGCGCGGCTGAGCTTTAGCGTTGGGCGGCCAGATTCGCTCATGGCGCTGGCAACTAGTTCTCTAGCGGGATCATATGCAGTATTTCTACGGCAGCTATTACAAGTACAGGGTTTGCGGAAAGCGTGGCTCAGCACAAAGGGAGCATCTCGCCAGGCTCATCACGAACCGCGAAATGATGTTCTCGTCGCCTAGCCGCTTCAACGACCCTTACGACTGCCATCCGATCTTCGTCACCGGAGAGCCCGCTGAGGACCGCGCGCGCATTGCGCGTGCGCGGAGGGAGGGGCATGCCCGCGCGGCGCATCCGGCACAGCTGAAGCCGACAAAAGGCCAAGAGAGTCAGCACGTATCAAGGGTCATGGCGCAGCTCAGTACCCACGAAGGCGCTGCAGCTCATTTCAAGCCGTTCTTGGATAGAGGTACTGGCGTTTTCTGCATGTCGAAGGACTGGCGCCTACTCACCCAGTGGGCGTACTACGCCGATTACGGTAAAGGGCTCTGCCTCGAGTACGAAGTTGAGCCTAAGAGTGGCTTCGACCGTGTGTTTGAGGTGGAGTACCAAATTCAGCGCCCGCAAGTTCATGTAGCTCGTCTACTCGATGATGACGAGTATCGCGCGCAGGCCCTATTTGCAGCGGTGATCACGAAGGCATCCGACTGGGCACATAAGCAAGAGGTACGGGCGCTGAGCGAAGAGCCGGGGGTGATCGTTCATCCGCCGGGGATGCTGACGTCCATCTTGGTAGGCGCAGCAGCGAGCGAAGACGACATCACGTGGCTGGCCGAATTGCTGCGCGAGCACCGGTTGAAGATTCCCCTTTACCTGGCGCGCTTGAGCAGCGAGTCGTACAGCCTTGAGCGCGTACCTATCTGGTGCTAGAGCGTCAAGTGTGTACCGTTCCGGCAAGCATGTGCTTGCCGCGCGTACCAAAAGACGGAAGCCCAACATCACGCTGGAGCCGAAACGCCCGCAGCTTAACCCCCCGCTGGGCGGTGAGGACAGGATGGATCTACTAAATATCATCAAGTCGAAGGTGCAGATTTTTCAGGGGACTGGATCTCAACAAGGTTTGGAGGCTGTCGTTCATCACATCGAGATCGCAGAGAGCCACTTCGGACAGAGCAAGAACCTTGGCGAGCATTTGTACACAGATGTTATATATCGCTCAAACCAAGCGTTTGAAGGGGCCCTGAAGGAGGCCTACCGTGTCCTTAAGGGTGAGGATCCATCCAAACTTAGCCCGTACAAGATCGAGAAGCACCTTGAATCCGAGGGGATCCTGAAGGAGCGGGTTCTCAGCCAGCTGACAAACTACCGGACAGAGTGGCGAAACAAGTCCACGCACGATTATCAGCTTTTCTTCTCGTCGCAGGAAGCAATGCTCGCCATAGTGAGCGTTTCGGCCTTCTTCTCCATACTGCTAGATCAAATGATGGAAAAGCACTTCTATGAGACCGAGAAGGCTCGCCTCAGCAAGGTTGCAAAGTCCTTGTTCGAGGATGTACCGGACTATGGGTCGATGGAATTCATCCAGCAGTGTGTTGAGCTAGTCACTCACTTCGGAACAGAGCTTCAACGCGACAAGCCGGACCGGTCGCAGTTGAAGGAGCAAGAGCTTCTTGGGAAGCTCTCGGGTTTCATAGCCGCTTCCGACCCGCAGATTCGGATATCTACGGAAAAACCGATAAATTATGCGTCCGGCCGCCTACGCGTCGATATGCTCTTGGAAAAGGGTGATGACGCTGTGATTCTTGAACTGAAGAACTCGCCACATGAGTGGAGGCGTCGGGCACGAGAAGGCGTAGAGCAGCTTAGGCATTATCTGATAGCGTCAGAGCTGTCACACGGTATAGTCTTTATTCCTGCGCTTAGGCCTGGGTGGAAGCACACCGTAAACGAACAATCAATTGATGCCCCGCACGGGAAGCTGCATATTGCGGTGGTCGCTCCAGACAAGGAGTGACCGAAGATGGCACAACAAGTCCATCGAGCGGACCGTCAAAAAGCTGGCGCTTTTCGCCCGCCGATCATGTCCGGCGTTACAAACTTAATTTGGAACCCCTGTGAACACTCCCCTAATAAAGGATTTTGTTAAAGATTCCGTGCTCCCCATTCTTCCAATCATTGAAGAGATGAAGCCTTGGGAAGCGATATCAGAAATAGAAGCTGTCATTAAATCCCTGATGGAGACTTTGGATATTTCTGAATATTATTTCAAGAACAATCAAGCTGTGCATAAAAGCGCAATTATTGAAGAAACCGCTCAGCTAAAGGGTCCGATGGTTATTGGCCCTTCGTGTTTTGTGTCAAATGGGAGTTTGTTGCGTGGAGGCGTTATGTTAGACTCAAATTGTATTGTTGGGCATTGTGGAGAGCTAAAAACCTCAATAATGATAGCAGGAAGTAAAATTGCTCACCTTAATTTTGTGGGGGGATAGCATAATAGGAAACAGTGCTAACGTGGAAGCTGGTGCTGTAATAGCGAACTATAGGAATGAATTAGAGAATAAGGAGATATATGTCAATTATAATGACCAAGCAATTGCAACTGGTGTTGAAAAATTTGGTGCGATCCTAGGAGACAATTCTCGAATTGGCGCAAATGCTGTTATAGCGCCAGGATCAATGTTTGTAGAGCGTAGCATTGTAAAAAGGGGGATGGCTGTTGATCAATACGAACAAATAAAATTGTAACAATACGCACCAGTTAACGCTATCTTGGATGGAATGTCTTACGCTTCGCTCCAGCCGTCCCAAAGCATATCGTTATGTGCTTAAAAGGAGATGAGCAGTGGCCTTCTCTGAATCCGAAAAAGCCGCTTTGTTAGAGGTGAAAGGTGTCGGGCCGACGGTCGTCAAACGATTTGAGGAAATCGGTATCGATTCCTTCAGTAAGTTATCGGCTCATAATGCAAAAGATATTGCCGAAATGGTGGCTTCGATGCTGAGAAACACCTGCTGGAAAAATAGCCCTCAAGCCTTGTCGGCAGTTGAGGCCGCTATTTCGAGAGCAAGGGAAGGCCTTTAGTGTTGCGCAGCGCCGCACATAACCAGACCAATCACGGCGGCAGCTTTTTTGTCGCGGCTCTGCCTTCACTAAAAAGCTGCGCATGTTGGCGATGTGCCCCCCTGTCGATTTCGATCAGCTCCGTTCGACGTTAGGTTGCCACTCACAGCAATCACCCACAGAAGGGAGCCGATCATGAAGCATATGGCCAAGAACACGATCTGCCTTTGGTACGATGACGCCGCTGAGGAAGCCGCACGATTTTATGCCGAGACCTTCCCCGATTCATCGCTCGACGCGGTGCACCGCGCGCCTGGGGATTATCCCTCGGGGAAGGAGGGGAGCGTATTGACGGTCGAGTTCACCGTACTGGGCGTGGCGTGCCTCGGGCTGAACGGCGGGCCTATGTTCAAGCACAGCGAGGCGTTCTCGTTTCAGGTGGCGACCGAAGACCAGGAGGAGACGGACCGCTACTGGAACGCCATCGTCGGCAATGGCGGCGAGGAGAGCCAATGCGGGTGGTGCAAGGACAAGTGGGGCATCTCGTGGCAGATAACGCCGATCGCGCTGACGAAAGCCTTCACCAGCCCCGACCGTGCCGCCGCCAAGCGGGCGTTCGATGCCATGATGACGATGCAGAAAATCGACATCGCCAAGATCGAGGCCGCCTTTCGCGGTTGAGATGAGAGTGGGCTTACCCAAAGCCGCCGGCGCTTCCCAGCGTCGGCGGCTTTTGCTTTTCTAGGGCCGCAACCTCACGCCTCGATCCACACCTCGTCGCCCTTGAAGCTCACCTTCCAGGTGCGAAGCCGTACGCTCTCATCTTCCAGGCACTGGCCGTCTTCCAGGCGGAAGTGCTGCTTGTAGATCGGCGAGGCGACCACGGGCTGGCCCTTGAGGTCGCCGACGATGCCGCGGGCGATGACGTTGGCGTTGGAGAAGGGATCGTGGTGGTCGATGGCGTAGAGTTCCTGCGCCTGGCCGGGCAGGTAGAAGATTGCTACCTGGGCCGGGCCTTCCGGGGTTTCCACCCAGGCGGCGACGCCGGAGTAGGGCACCAGGTCGGCGCGGGTGCAGAGGATTTGCCAGGTTTGGGTCATGGTCTTCGCCGCAATTGCTGAACTCATTCAGGTCTTCTCCACTTTTTATCTGGTCACTGCCGAGCGAGATGAAGCGGGCGGCGCGCTGGGCGCCGCCATTTCCATCACGCAGGCCTTAATTGCCCGCGCTCGGTGGTATAGATGATGTCCGGATCCGGGCGCGCGTCGTTGACGAAGCTGCGGAAGCGCTTGAGCTTCTCCGGGTCGCTGATGGCGTTGGCCCATTCGCACTCGTAGGTGTCGACCACGGCCTGCATCTGCCGCTCCAGCTCCTCGCCGATGCCGAGGCTGTCCTCAAGGATCACCTGCTTGAGGTAGTCCAGGCCGCCTTCCAGGCTCTCGCGCCATATCGAGGTGCGCTGCAGGCGGTCGGCGGTGCGGATGTAGAACATCAGGAAGCGGTCGATGGTGCGGAACAGCTCCTCGTCGCTGAGGTCGGTGGCGAACAGTTCGGCGTGGCGCGGGCGCATGCCGCCGTTGCCGCATACGTACAGGTTCCAGCCGTTCTCGGTGGCGATCACGCCGACGTCCTTGCTCTGGGCCTCGGCGCACTCGCGGGTGCAGCCGGACACGGCGAACTTGAGCTTGTGCGGGGCGCGCAGGCCCTTGTAGCGGTTCTCCAACTGAATCGCCATGCCGACGCTGTCCTGCACGCCGTAGCGGCACCAGGTGCTGCCCACGCAGGACTTCACGGTGCGGGTCGATTTACCGTAGGCGTGGCCGGTCTCGAAGCCGGCTTCGATCAGCTCGCCCCAGATTGCCGGCAGGTCCTCCAGGCGGGCGCCGAACAGATCGATGCGCTGGCCGCCGGTCACTTTGGTGTAGAGGTTGTACTTCTGCGCCACCTGGCCCAGCACCACCAGCTTGTCGGGGGTGATCTCCCCGCCGGCGATGCGCGGCACCACCGAGTAGGTGCCGTTCTTCTGCATGTTGGCCATGAAGGTGTCGTTGGTGTCCTGCAGCGGGATATGAGCTGCGTCGGTGATCGGCTCGTTGAAGCAGGAGGCCAGTATCGAGGCCACCGCCGGCTTGCAGATATCGCAGCCGAGGCTGTGGCCCACCTTGGAGCCATGCTTCTCCATCAGCTCGCTGAAGGTCTTGATGCCCTCCACCCGTACGATGTCGTAGAGCTCCTGGCGGGTATGGGCGAAGTGCTCGCAGATCGACTTGTCGACCTCCACGCCACGGCTCTCCAGCTCGTGATCCACCAGGGTCTTGAGCAGCGCGGCACAGCCGCCGCAGCCGGTGCTGGCCTTGGTGGCGCCTTTCACTGCGCCGAGGTCCACCGCGCCGCCGTCGATGGCGCTGCACACGTCGGCCTTGGTGACGTTGTGGCACGAGCAGATGGTGGCGGTTTCCGGCAGGGCGTCCGGCCCCAGTGCGGGGGCGGCTTCGCTGCCGGCCGGCAGGATCAGCGCGGCCGGATCCTCGGGCAGCTCGATGCGGTTGGCGTAGTACTGCAGCAGGGTGTCGTAGTAGCTGTTGTCGCCCACCAGCATGGCGCCGACCAGGCGCTTGCCGTCGCTGGAGACCACCAGCTTGCGGTACTGCTGCTTGAGCGGGTCGAGGAAACGGAACTGGCGTGCTCCGGGTGTACGGTCGCCGTGGGCGTCGCCGATGGAGCCCACGTCGACCCCCATCAGCTTGAGCTTGGTGCTCATGTCGGCGCCCTTGAAGGCTTCATTGCCCTCGAGCAGAGTGGCGGCGGCGACCTTGGCCATCTGGTAGCCGGGGGCGACCAGGCCGAAGATGCTGTTGTTCCACAGCGCCACTTCTCCGATGGCGAGGATGGTCGGGTCGCTGGTGAGGCAGTGGTCGTCGATCACCACGCCGCCGCGCTCGCCGATCTCCAGGCCGCTATCGCGGGCCAGCTCGTCGCGGGGGCGAATGCCGGCGGAGAACACGATCAGGTCGGTCTCCAGCACTTTCTCGTCCTGGAACACCATGCGGTGGCGGCTGGCCTCGCCGTCGACGATCTCCTGCGTCGCGCGGCCGGTGAGTACCTGCACGCCCAGCGCCTCGATCTTCTCGCGCAGCAATTCGCCGCCTTCATTGTCCACCTGCATCGGCATCAGCCGCGGGGCGAATTCCACCACGGCGGTGTCGAGGTTCAGTCCGCGCAGGGCGTTGGCGGCTTCCAGGCCGAGCAGGCCGCCGCCCACCACCACGCCGGTGGTGGCCGACGCCGCGGCGGCGCGGATGGCGTCGAGATCGTCCAGGGTACGATAGACCAGGCAGTTATCGCGGTCGTTGCCGGGAATCGGCGGCACGAAGGGGGTGGAGCCGGTGGCCAGGACCAGGCGGTCGTAGCGGTAGCGGCCCTGGGGGGTCTCCACCTCCTGACGGTCGCGATGAATGGCGGTGACCGCTTCCCGTTGGCGCAGTTGAACGCCGTGCTCCGCGTAGTAGTCGGTGGCGCACAGCGCCAGGGACTGGGCGTCGCGGCCGCTGAAGTAGTCGGAGAGGTGCACCCGGTCGTAGGCCAGGTGACGCTCCTCGCCGAAGACGAGAATGTCGAACGCCTCGGTGGCGCCGCGCTCGACGAGCCGTTCGACCATATGGTGGCCGACCATGCCGTTGCCGATGACGATCAGTTGCGGTTTAGCGGGCGTGTTCATGCGGCCTCCTTGGCGGGGCTGTGCGGTGATTCGTTCGAGGCGTCGTCGAGCAGGGCCTGGGCGTCGGTGGCACCGAGCAGCAGCGCGGCGCGGCAGGCGGTGAGGTCGGCCCCGGCCAGGGCCTGCTCGAAGTACCAGGGGCCGAAGGCGGTGTCGCCGTAGAGCACGGCGCCCTCCAGGCGGCCGTCGCGCAGCAGCAGGCGGCGGTAGTCGCCCTGCTGGGGGTCGCGATAGCTGAGTACCTCGTGATCGGGTTCGGCATCGGTGGGGCCGAAGGCGTAAAGCGAGATACCGCTGACCTTGAGCTTGGTGGCGGTCGGTTTCTCGACGTAGCCCTGGGCGGGCTCGGCATCGGCATGGTCATGGTCGAGACAGAGCCGCTCGGCCAGCACCTCGACCTGGCGCCAGATCGGCTCGACCAGGCCGTAGAGGTTGCCGCGGTGCTCGCAGCACTCGCCCAGGGCGTGGATCGCCGGGTCGCTGGTGGTCAGCCACTCGTCGACGATCACGCCGCGATTGACCTCCAACCCGGCCACGCGCCCCAGTTCGGCATTGGGCACGATGCCGATGGCCACCACCACGCAGTCGGCGGCGAGCCGTGTGCCGTCGGCGAGCAGGGCGGCGCACACCTGGCCCTCGGCGTCGGCCTCCAGGCGCTCGAGCTGGGCGTCGGTATGAATGTCGAGCCCACGGCTGCGCAGCTCGTTCTCCAGCAGGTGGGCGGCGGTGAGGTCGAGCTGGCGATTCATCAGCCGGTCGTCGCGCTGCAGCAGGCTTACCTGCATGCCGCGTTTACGCAGCCCTTCCGCGGCTTCCAGGCCGAGTAGGCCGCCGCCGATCACCACGGCGTTGCGGCCGCTTTCAGCGGCGCGTGCGAGGGCGTCGGCGTCGTGCAGGTCGCGGAACACGTGCACACCGGGAAGCTCGAGCCCCGGCACTGGCGGGCGGGCCGGGTTCGACCCGGTGGCCAGTACCAGGCGGTCGTAGTCGAGCCGGCGCCCTGCATCGGTGGTGAGGGTGCGTGCGTCGCGGTTGATGGCCTCCACCCGTTCGCCCAATGCCAGCTCGATGCCCTGCTCGGCATACCACTCGGCGCTGTGCAGGGTGAGGGCGTCGCGCTCCATTTCGCCGGCCAGTAGCGGCGAGAGCAGGATACGGTTGTAGGCTGGCGCCTGCTCGGCACCGATCACGCTGATCTTCGCGGGGCGCTCGGTCCGGGCGAGGAGTGCCTCGACCAGCCGATGGCCGGCCATGCCGTTGCCGACGATGACCAGATGCTCGACGGTGGATGTCTCGGGATGTCGCCGTGGCATGCGAACACCTCCTCTCGCTGCGCTTGTCAGAATGACGGGCCTATAACGCAACGACGCCTCGGCGCTTCCCCTGTCGATTCGAGGATCGAACCGGGGAGCACAGAGACGTCGTTGTCGCATTCATGTGGGCGATCGCCTTTGATCGCCGCTTTGTCCTGCAGGTATCAAGATTCTGGCCAAGGTACCTGGTGCGTGAAGTTTTTCCTTGTGTGCCAGTGTGTTGGAAAGTGACTTGGGGGCGTGATGCTGGCCGGAGGAAACTCAGTATTCACCGGCCATGCACATCAATGGTGCGTTGCGGCATCGAAATGCACAGGGCTGTAGCATGCCGCCAGTAGCGCGGGATCGAAGCGGCCGCCCTGCGCTTCGAGCTGGCTCACGATGGGGGCGGCGAAGTGCAGTGCGGCCTGTGGCGTTGGGCGCAGCATGTCCGCCCCGCAGAGATGCTGATGAATGGGGGCTGCGTCGTTGTCGAGCGTTTCGAGGTGGCGAATCGAGCGGTCGAGGTAGGGCGGCAGGGCCAGCCATTCCCGTGCCTGATGGCGGTGATCCGGCGAGGCGGCCAGCCACTCGCTGGCCGTTGCCAGGGCGCGCAGCAGCGCGGCCAGGGTGGCGGGATAGCGCTGCGCCCAGGAGCGGGTCACGCCGAGCACCTTCTCCGGGTGGTCCTGCCACAGCTGGGCGCTGGTGGCGACCAGCTGGCCTACGCCGCAGTGTCGGGCCAGGGTGCCCCAGGGCTCGCCGGCGCAGAAGCCATCGATCTGGCCGTTGCGCAAGGCTTCCACCATGCGCGGCGGCGGCAGGGCGACCAGCTCCGCGTCGCGGTCGGGGGCGATGTCGCCCAGGGTCAGCCATTCGCGCAGCTGGTAGTGCTGGCAGGAGTAGGGGTAGACCATGGCCAGGCGTGGGCGTTTGCCGCTGCCCGGCCCACGTAGCCAGTCGCCCAGTGCCAGGGCGCTGGTGCCTGGGTCTGTTGCTAGCGCGGCGCCGCTGGCCTGACACAGCGACGCAGAGAGCGTGATGGTATTGCCGTTGCGCGAGAGCAGCGTCGGCGCAAGCGTCTCGCAGGGGGCGCGGCCCAGGCCCAGGCTCATGGCCAGCGGCATGGGAGCGAGCATCTGGGCGCCGTCGAGCAAGCCGGCAGCGACCTTGTCGCGCAGGGTGGCCCAAGTGTTCTCCCGGGACAGGCTGACATCGAGACCCTGGTCGGCAAAGCAGCCCTGCTCGCGGGCGACGATCAACAGGGCGGCGTCGAGCAGCGGCACGAAGCCGAGGGTGAGACGCTCGAGTTCGGGGCTGGCGGCGTGGTGTTGCGGGTGGCTCATGAGCGGGATCCCCGTTGGTCGGATCGCCCCTGGGGCGATTCCAGGGGTGGATTCAGGCGGTCGAGTATGTCGATGACGCTGTCGGCGACCTCGGCGATACGCTGGCCGCGGTCCATGGCGAGCTTGCGCAGCATGCGGTAGGCCTGCTCCTCATCGCAGCTCTGGTGCTTCATCAACAGGCCCTTGGCGCGTTCGATGCGCTTGCGCTCGGCGAGCTGATTGCGCGCCTTGTCGAGCTCCTGGCGCATGCTGTGGAAGGCGTCGAAGCGGGCGATGGCAACCTCGACGATGGCCTCCACACGCTCCGGCACCAGGCCGTCGACCACATAGGCGCTGACGCCGGCCTTGAGCGCGGCCTGCAGCGTGTCGGAGTCGTGCTGGTCGGCGAAGAACACCACCGGACGAGGGTTTTCGCGGTTGAGCAGGGCCATGCTTTCCAGCGTGTCGCGGTCGGGGCTCTCCATGTCGATGATCACCACATCGGGCTGGTGGCGCTCGACCATCTCGTTGAGGCTGGCCGGGCTCGTCAGCCGGCAGATGACCCGGTGACCCTCGGCCATCAGCGCTTCCTCGACCATGGCGGCACGCACGACCTCATCGTCGACCAACAGAATGTTCAGAGGTGATGGCATAGAGTCTCGCTCTGTGTCGCGCCTTGGTATTGGCGCAAGAGCCTAGCGGCTCCTGTGGTACTTCTTGCGAAACGCGCTGCAAGAAACATTCCAACTGATACTCCGCCGCGGGTGGTGGGGCATTTGACGCGCTACTGGCTGGCGGCGAGCGAGTCTGATCCGTCCACTGGCACCAGTCTGGTGCAAGGGCGGAGCCGGTCGTGGGGAAATGGTGCAAAGCAGCATGAAGGCGTGCCGTAGATGAAGGAGCATCTGCCTGATACCCACTTGTTCTTCGGTGGATGGCACGCTTCCTGCTTAATAGGGGGAAATACTCTATAGGGGCGCCATGCGGTGCCCCAAGCGGCAACGACGCCCGCCAACGCCACCCTTCGGGGTCGGCCGTTGGCGGGCGTCGTCGTTTCGCCAGGAACCAGACAGGAGATCGACATGCGCGAGGCCCGAACCACCTGCCCCTACTGCGGCGTCGGCTGTGGCGTGCTGGCCAGCGTCGAGAACGAGCGGATCGTCGAGGTGCAGGGCGACCCGGAGCATCCGGCCAACTTCGGCCGGCTGTGCGTGAAGGGTTCGGCGCTGCACGAGACGCTGGGCCATCATGGCCGCCTGACCCGGCCGCGGGTTGACGGCGTCGAGACCGACTGGAACACGGCGCTGGCCGCGGTAGCCGAGCGGCTGACGGCGGTGCAGGCCGCCCACGGCTCCCAGGCGCTGGCCGCCTACCTTTCCGGGCAGCTGCTGACCGAGGACTATTACGTCGCCAACAAGCTGTTTAAGGGCTTTCTCGGCACGCCGCACCTGGATACCAACTCGCGGCTGTGCATGGCCTCGGCGGTGGCGGCCCACAAGCGCGCCTTCGGCGCCGATGCCGTGCCGTGCAGCTATGAGGATATCGAAGAGGCCGAACTGGTGGTGCTGGTAGGCTCCAACCTGGCCTGGAACCATCCGGTGCTCTACCAGCGGCTGAAGGTGGCCAAGCAGCGCAACCCGCTGCTGCGGGTGGTGGTGATCGACCCTCGGGTCACCGATACCTGCGAGATCGCCGACCTTTACCTGGGGCTCAAGCCGGGCAGCGATGCGCGCCTGTTCACCGGGCTGCTGGCGTGGATGGCGAAGCACAACAAGCTCGACCGGGTCTACCTGGAGGCGCATACCCAGGGCTTCGAGGAGGCGCTTGCCGCGGCGCGGGAGCAGGATGCCGCTGTGGAGGCCATCGCCGCCGACTGCGATGTCGATGCCGAGCGCCTGGAGACCTTCTTCTACTGGTTCGCCAGCTATCTGCATGTGGTCACGCTGTTCTCCCAGGGGGTGAACCAGTCGAGCAGCGGCACCGACAAGGGCAACGCCATCATCAACTGCCACCTGGCGGGCGGCAAGATCGGCCTGCCGGGGGCGGGACCTTTCTCGGTCACCGGCCAGCCCAACGCCATGGGCGGGCGCGAGGTGGGCGGGCTGGCCAATCAGCTGGCCGCTCATATGGACTACGACACGCCCGGCGCGCGGGACCGGGTCATGCGCTTCTGGGCCACCGAGCGGCTAGTGCCGTGCCTGCCCGAAGCGCCCGGCCACAAGGCGGTGGCGCTGTTCGAGGCGATCGAGCGCGGCGAAGTGCAGGCGCTGTGGATCATGGCCACCAACCCGGCGGTGAGCCTGCCGCGGGCCGACCGGGTGCGTGCGGCGCTGGAGAAATGCCCGCTGGTGATCGTCTCTGAGTGCATGGCCAACGCCGACCTGCTGCCCTATGCCGATATCGTGCTGCCGGCCTCGAGCTGGGCGGAAAAGAACGGCACCGTGACCAATTCCGAGCGGCGCATCTCGCGCCAGCGCGGTATCCTGCCGCCGCCGGGAGAGGCCCGGCACGACTGGTGGATCGTCTGCGAGGTGGCCAAGCGGCTGGGCTTCGGCGAGGCGTTCGCCTATACCCATCCGTGCGAGATCTTCGACGAGCATGCCCGGCTCTCGGGCTTCGAGAACGGTGAGGGCCCGGGCGAGAGCCACCGGCTGTTCGATATCTCCGGCCTGGCCGGGCTCGACCGCGTCGCCTACGATGCCCTGGCGCCGATCCAGTGGCCGGTCAACGCCAACGCCCCCCACGGTACCGCCCGACTGTTCACCGATGGCCGCTTTGCCACGCCGGGCGGCTGCGCGCGGTTGCTACCGGTACGTCCGCGCCCGCCGGCCCAGGCATTGGACGCGGCCCGTCCGCTGCGGCTCAATACCGGGCGCGTGCGGGATCAGTGGCACACCATGACACGCACCGGCCGTGCGCCGCGGCTGATGAATCACCGCGCCGAGCCGTTCATCGAACTCACCCCGGAAGATGCCGCCGAATGGGGCGTGGCGGAGCATGGCCTGGCGCGCCTGGAGGGAGCGGGTGGCGACTATGTCGGCCGGGTGCGGCTGTCGCGCGGACAGCGTCGCGGCGAGGTGTTCATACCGATGCACTGGAGCGGCTACTTCAGCGGCACGGCGCGCATGGGGGCGCTGCTCGAAGCGTATCTCGATCCGGTCTCCGGCCAGCCGGAATCGAAGCACGGCGCGGTGGCGCTGGCCCCGCTGACGGTGGAATGGGAGGCCACCCTGCTGGTGGCCGACGACCTGGGCGTGGCGGAGTCGAGCTGGTGCGACGAGAGCCGCTACTGGGCGCGTATTCCTCTGCACGGCTGCCAGCGCTGGCAGCTGGCCGGCGGCGAGCCGCCCGGGGATAAAAAAGCAGCGTCCCGCGACTGGCTGGCCTGGCTCGAGGCGACGCTGCCGGTGGCGCCGACGCTGTGGTGCACCGATCCGGCCACCGGAAGGCTACGTGCCGCCGGAGTGGATGCCGCGGGGCGCCTGCGCTGGTGGCTGATGGCGGGGCCGCCGCTAGAGCTGCCCAACCTGGCTTGGCTCGACGCGCGCTTCGAAGAGGCGAGGGTGGGCGCGGGGCTCTCGGCGCAGCATCGCCGTCGGCTGCTGGCTGGCTGCGACGACGGCGCCGCCAATCAGGGGCCGGTGGTGTGCAGCTGCCATCAGGTGGGCCAACGCGCTATCCTAGAGGCTATCCGTGAAGGCGATGACAGCGTCGAGGCGTTGGGCGCCAGGCTGGCCTGCGGCACCCAGTGCGGAAGTTGCGTTCCTGAGCTGAAATCGTTGATCGAAGAGGAGAAGGCCCATGCGAGCGCTGAGCCAATTGAAATCACTGCTGTCGCCTGAGCTGTGGCGTTGGGCGCAGCGGCCCCGGGCACTGGGGCAGGCGGCGTTCTCACGGCTGCACGGCCTGGGCCATATCGTGCGATCGCCGTTCGGCCGTTCCACGCGCGTCGAGGCACCCACCCTGACCCTGGACGGCGAGTGTCGCGCCGGTCGGGTCTACCTGGTGGGGGCGGGCAGTGGTGATGTCGAGCTGCTCACGCTCAAGGCCGCGCGCCTGCTGCAGCAGGCCGAGGCGGTAGTTTACGACCGCCTGGTGGGCGAGGACGTGCTGGCGCTGATTCCCGCCGGCCACGAGCGCTACTACGTGGGCAAGGAGCGTGGCCACCACAGCGTGCCCCAGGCCGAGATCGGTGCCTTGCTGGTGAAGCTGGCGCGGGAGGGCAAGTCGGTGGTGCGGCTCAAGGGCGGCGACCCCGGCGTGTTCGGGCGCATGGGCGAGGAACTCGCCGCGTTGGCCGAAGCCGGGATAGAGGCAGAGATCGTGCCCGGTATCACCGCCGCTTCGGCCGCCGCCGCCGGCATGGGTATCCCGCTGACCGACCGCGCCCATTCCCAGCAGCTGCGCTTCATTACCGCCCAACTGTGCCGCAAGGGCGGCGAGCCTGACTGGGCCACCCTGGCGCGCCAGGACGAGACGCTGATCTTCTACATGGGCCTGACCAAGGTCGAGGCCATCTGTGCCGGGCTGCGCCGTAATGGACTGCCCGACGACTGGCCGATCATGCTGGTGGCCAACGCCAGCCTGCCCGAGCAGGCCTCGCTGGTGGGCACCCTGGCCGATATGCCGGAGAAGCTGGCCGCCTCGCCGCTGCCTTCGCCCTGCCTGATCGTGGTGGGTAGCGTGGTACGCATGGTGGCGACCAGCACGGCGCGAACCGCGATCGCGCAAGGCAATACCACGAGCTAATCCAATCCCACGAACTAATCCTATGAACTAGGCCCGCGAGCCCGAACTGGGGCGTTGGCGGCGAGCGGCGAGGGCATGCACGAGCTGTGTCTTGTTCATGCTCGAGCGGCCGTCGATATCACGCTCGCTGGCCAGCCGGTATAGTTCGTCCTTGCTTTTTGCTTCGAGTTTCGTTGCATCGCCGTCCGGCTGTCGCCTGTCGGGCTCGGCGCTGCCGTTATCGCTGTCTCTGCCGTTGCTGCTACGGTTATTTCCCTGCTGTGCGATCTGCTCCTTCACGGCTTCCAGCAATTCCTCCCGCTTCATCTTGGAAGTGCCGGAGAGTCCGTACTCCTTCGCCATATCGAGCAGTTCGGCCTTGGTGCGCAGGTTGAGCCCGTACACGTGCTCGTGCTCGCCCACGCTGAAGGGGAGCGGCTCGGCGGCGTCGGCTGCCTTGAGTTCCTCGATCACCTGTTCGAGATACTCGATTACCTTCTTGCGCTGGGCTCGCTCGCTGACGTTCCAGGCCGCGCTGCTGGCCCGCTTGTGGGCCACCTTGAATTTCCTGCCCTCCATGCAGGTCGTGTAGCTGTTGGCGTCGAGCTTGTCGACGCGCTGGTGGGATACGATCAGCCAGTTGTACTCCGTACCGATGGGGGCGCCCGACTCCTCGGGAGCGCGGGCTGCCCGTCGTTTGGTGGTCTGGTAGGAGATTTCCCACTCATCGGGGGTAATCTTGCGCTCGCGCCATTCGCCCTGGTCGTAATACCACTTGTGCGAGCGACCGACTTTCATCCCCGAGTAGCCTTTGCCCTGGTGCTGCTTGAGGCGATCGTAGCCCTGTGGCTTGCGCTTGCTGTCGGCAGTCATCGCTGAACCTCCCTGGTTGCGTTCGATGTGCACGCCTGGTCCTGGGGTGCTCCATAGAGGCAGCATAGCTGACGAAGTTCCTGGCAACCGGGCCATGCCTGAAGCTTCTGCTAGGCTAGGCCACAGGCGCCCGGAATGGCGCGGGCGGATCCCGCCGCAAGCGACAAGGAGCAGACATGGCCGACAAGGAGAGTGGCGTCGAAACGGTTTCCCGGTTCTCGCGGCGCGTTCTGACCGTGGTCGGAATCGCCAGCCTGGTGGCGATTCTGCTCTATTTTGCCGCTCAACTGCTCGACGTACTGTTGCTGGTGTTCGCCGGTGTGCTCTTTGCCGTGGCGATCGATGGTGTGGTGCGTCTGTGCCAGCGTTACTTGCCGCTCTCGCGACAGTGGGCCCTTGCGCTGGCGCTGCTGACGATCTGTCTGCTGCTGGTTGGGTTGGGGGTATTGATCGGCCCGCGCCTCGGGGAGCAACTGCCGCAGTTGATTACGGAGCTCCCCCAGGCATTCCAGCAGCTAGTGACCAATCTGCGCGAGCTGCCCGGCATCGAGGCGTTAATGGCTGAGGTGGAGGAGCCGGCTCAGCTCCTCGGCCAGCCGGTCATCGATCACTTCACCGGCTTCTTCTCCACCACTTTCGGCGCCATTGCCAGCTTCTTCCTGATTCTGCTGATCGGCTTCTACCTGGTGCTCAGCCCTACCAAGTACGTCGGCAATGTGGTGTTACTTTGCCCTCCCGCTCATCGCGAGCGTCTGCAGCAGGTGTTGTGCATGCAGGGGCGGGCGTTGCGCCTATGGCTGCTGAGCCGGCTGGTGTCGATGGTCTTCGTGGGAGTGTCGGTGGCGATAGGGTTGGCCTTCCTGGGGGTGCCGATGGCCGGTGCGCTGGGCCTGGTTGCCGGATTGTTCACCTTCATTCCCTACCTGGGTCCGATCATCGGTGCCATCCCCACCATACTGATTGCCCTACTCGAGTCGCCGCAGCTGGCGCTGTATGCCGTGGTGCTCTATTTCGTGGTGGAGACGCTGGAGTCCAACCTGGTGATGCCTCTTGCCGCCAAGGGCATGGTGCGCCTGCCCCCTGCCTATACCGTCATCGTACAGCTGGCCGGTGCCGCGGTAGCCGGCGTGGCTGGGGTGATTCTCTCCGCACCGCTGGCGGTGGTGGCGGTGGTGGCCGTGCAGATGCTCTACGTCGAGGATGTGCTGGGCGATGAGGTAAAGGTATTGGGGCAGGGACAAGGACAGGACAAGTGACGGTCAGGCTTCGTCGTTGACCAGCAGCAGCCTGGCGGGTACGACTTTCTGCGCCACGTCTTCCATGCAGTTCCCTCCCTTCCCGGTGAAGCATTGCGCCGACAGCGGCCTCAATTAAGGTATCGGCGGGAAGGAAGGGAGCTTGAGGGAACGTCTCTGGGAAAGTTTCTGGGCAAGTATCTGGAAGTTTTAGCCCTGTAGATGGGCCAGTACGGTATCCACGCTGCTCTTGTCGACCACGCCTCGCTCGGTGTCGATGCCCACGTAGGTCACCACGCCATCTTCGGCGATCAGTGCGAAGCGCAGGCTGCGCACGCCCATGCAGGCGCCACTGGCGTCCTTTTCCATGCCCAGGGCACGGGTGAATTCGGCGTTGCCGTCGGCCAGCATCAGGATCGCCTCGGCGTTCTGGTCCTGCTGCCAGGCGCGCATCACGAAGGCGTCGTTGACTGCCATGCAGGCCAGGGTGTCGACCTTTTCCAGCACCTTGTCGGCCTTGATCACGAAGCCGGGCATGTGAGTGTTGGAACAGCCTGGGGTGAAGGCGCCGGGGACGCCGAACAGCACGACGAGCTTGCCAGCGAAGAGTTCGCCGGTGGAAATGTCCTCGGGCCCGTCGGGACCGTTGGTCTTGATGGTGACATCAGGGATCTTGTCGCCTACGGAAATGGGCATGGGCAGCTCCTGTTCATCTCTTCGGTGGGAACACTGTAGTGCAATTTGGCAGCCGGGTGCGTTGCCGAGTGTAGCGACGATCAACTGCCCTGGTAGGCATCGAAGACTTCCTGGCCGGTCATATTGTGGGTCTCGTTGGCAAAGCGGTAGTACTCCGGCTTCTGATCGATGAAGATCTGGCTGTCGAAGTTCCATGCTTCGCCGCCATCGACCAGGCCCACGGGAATGGCATAATGATCGCCGGCCTTGAGACGATAGAAGAGATGAGTGCCGCAACGCCGGCAGAAGCCGCGCTCGGCCCAATCCGATGAGGCATAGACCGTGACGTTCTCCTCGCCTTCGACCTCGACGTCACTGACCGACTCCAGCGCCAGCAGCGGTCCGCCTCCCCAGGTGCGGCACATGTCGCAGTGGCAGGCGCCGACGTTCTGCTTGTTGACTGCCACGGCAACTTTTACCGCTCCGCAGAGGCAACTGCCGCGTGCATTCATTCCGTCTTTCATATCGCTCCTCCTTTCATTATGGAAGCGGCGAGCGCCATGTCGCCCAAGTCAGTAGTGTAGTCATAGCACACTCGCCTTTACCGTATTTGGCTGATGGGCCCTTCAGTCAGCATGTTCCCGAATCAACGCGCGCAGCGCCGTGGCCGAAGCCGAGAGCGGATGACGGTGGCGCATGACGATACCCAGTGGTCTTTCTACGTCGGGTGTCGTCAACGGCCGATATTCGATGCCTTCGGTAGCGATCTGGCGAAAACTCAGTTGTGGCAGCACGCTGATGCCGAGGCCCGCAGCCACCATGCGGCCTACGGTGGCGATCTGGCTGGCGTCGCACAGGATCGAAAGCGGCGCGTCCACCTCGGCCATGATGCGGTCGATGTCCTGGCGTGAGCTGGAGAGGCGGCTGATGCCGATGAATGGGTATTCAGCGAGCTGCGCCCAGCGCACGCTGGGCTGCTCGAGTAGCGAATGACCACTGGGGCAGACCGCCACGTAGCGATCCACCAGCACCGGCTCGAAGGCCAGCTCCTCGGTGTCATGAGGGGCCACGGAAAGCCCCAGGTCGGCGCGCCCCTCGCGCACCAGTTGGCTGACCTGCTCGGCCAGCACGTCGTGCAGGCTCAGGTTGATGCGTGGGTAACGAGCGTGAAAGGTAGCGATGATGCCCGGCAGCAGCCCCGCCGCCAGGGTGGGAAGGGCGGCCACGGTGACCTTGCCGCGTTGCTTGGAAAAGCGTTCCTCAAGATCCTCGAAGGCTTCCGTCCAGTCGTTGAGCAGACGAATGGCCACGGGGAGAAAGGCTTCGCCTTCCGGGGTCAGCGATAGCTGGCGGGTAGTGCGCGAGAACAGCGAGCCACCCACGCTCTCTTCCAGCTTGCGCAGGGCAATGGAGATGGCGGGCTGGGAAAGGTGAATGCGCTCGCTGGCCTCGGCGAGACTGCGCGATTGCGCCACGGCCACGAAAGCGCTGAGCTGCCGGATGCTGGGTTTCATTTGGAAAGTAAAACACAAATTAAAAACAATTCAATAGTCAAAACATAGTGCTCTCTTCATGCTGCTATTTGGGGCAACCCCATGCGCAGCATGACAACAAGAAGCCCGCAAAGCCGGGCTCAAAGGAGCCACTCATGAAAACACTGCTCACCGCAGCGGTCGCTAGTGCCGCCATTCATAGCCTACCGCGCCAAGGACTGGCAGCCGATCGAATGCGAGGTCGCAGCGAATCGTATCGTTGTGCACTTCGGTGCCCACATGGTGGGCTAGGTCATACGCTACGCGCTGCCACAACTACACGCGCTAAATTTCGTGCCGAAGGGAATGCCGCATGGCGGCGTCACACGGTCGCTTGCACTCGACGCCCACGGCAAGTGCCTCGACTCGGTGATCCTGGAGATCGTCGGCGCGTGCTGATCGTCGGCGTTGGAGAGGCGCAATCAAGGCGGGGAGGCAATTCGGCATGATCTTGAAGGCAACCATAACGGCCACGGCGGGTGCAGCCATCGTTAGCTTGGCGATTTCTTCGGCGGGTGCCGCGCAGGAGTCGGAGGCGCCGCCATGGCTCCGCGTCATGTCGGAAACGACTTTCGACGGTCAGAGCAACGACCTCGTGACGGGCGGGTTCGGCGTCAGTGGAATGATCGAGGGGCCGGACCTCTCCTACGCCGATCCACTGGCACCGACCGCTGAAGAGCTGCGTCGTGTCTCCATCGTGACCGACGGCTCTACCGGCTTTGGCACCATTTATGGCCCGACCATCGACGCGTCGACGGGCGAGCCCCTGGATGGGGACGGCAAGGTCGCCGGCACCGAGTACCTCGCTTATGCCGACGATGGCCCGGGGCAGCAGAACGTGGCCTTCTTGCTACAGGTGCCCGAGAGCTTTGACCGCGAAAGCCCCTGCATCCTGGCAGTTCCCGTGAGCGGGTCAAACAGTCTGTTCCGCAACGTCGGCAATATTGGCTATTGGGGGCTGCAGAAGAACTGCGCCGTCGTCTACTCCGACAAGGGCCTTGGCAACGGCTTCCACGACCTCGCGTCCGACACGGTGACTCTGATCGACGGCACTCGGGCCGGTGCCGAGGATGCGGGCCGGGATTCACACTTCACTGCCGACGGTGCGGCGCGGGAGGCATTCCTTGAAGAGTTCCCGCATCGGATCGCCTTCAAGCACGCGCATTCCAAGCAGAATCCCGACGCGACCTGGGGGCGCGACGTCGTGCGCTCGATCGAGTTCGCGATGTATCAGTTGAATGCTACGCCAGAGAAGGCGGATCTCACGCCCGAGAATACCCTGGTTATCGTGACCGGCAATTCAAACGGCGGCGGCGCTGCGCTCTACGCTGGCGAGGTCGACGAAGGCGGCCTCATCGATGGCATCGTGGCGGCACAGCCGCAGGTGCAACTCGATCCCGACGAGCGGGTGACGGTCAAGCGGGGCAACACGGTGCGGAAGGGAACGGGACGACCGCTCCTCGACTACTTCACCTATGCGATCCTTTATCAACCCTGCGCCGCTGCGGCGACACCCGACGCGCCCTGGGCGGATCGTGTCATGTTCGCTGAGAACCGCTGCGAAAGCCTGATCGAACGCGGGCTGGTCGAGGCCAAGACAGCCGAGGAGGCAGCGCAGGAGTCGCTTGAGAAGCTTCGCGACTACGGGTGGGAGCCCGAGTCCGACATGCTTCACGCCTCGCACTACGTGATCGCTCCGACAGCGACGGCGATGAAGTATGCGAACTCGCAGGGCCGCTTCGGCGTCGAGGAGCGTCTCTGCGGCTACTCCATCGCTTCGGTGGACGAGGGCGGACATCCGCAGTCGGCGCCGCCCGAGGAACTGGCGCGCATCTTCGCCGTCGCTCCCGGCGGTGCGCCGACCGGCACGATCGACGTGGTGAACGACCGAGATCCGCGCGGGCCGACGCGCGACTTCATCTCTCAATCGCCCAGCACGGGCCTGCTGGACTTCAATCTCGACGGTGCGGTGTGCTTGCGTGAACTCGTGACGGGCGACAGCCCGGAGGCGCGGCGCGTACAGCAGGGTATCGACGAGGTAACCGGAGACGCCGATCTCCACGGCACCCCGACGATCATCGTGCATGGCCGCGCCGATGCGCGGGTACCGATAGGCTTCACCTCGCGCCCTTATCTTGGTCTCAACTCGCTGACCGACGGCGCCGGCAACCTGCACCTCTACGAGCTTACCAATGTCGAGCATTTTAGCGCCGGTCTGCCCGGTTACGCCGAGCGCTTCGTGCCGATCGACCCCTACCACATCGACGCGCTCGAGCTGATGTACGCGCACCTGACGGAGGATGCGCCGCTGCCGCCGAGCCAAGTGGTCCGGCCTGAGGTGACGGCGGACGGCGCCGGAGAGGCGGGTATCGGCCTAGTGTTGCCCACGGTCGCGGCGTCGCCCGATGCCGCAGACGCCATCGAAGTGACGGACGGGCAGGTGACTGTGCCCGATTGAGCCGGAGACCACGCCGCTGCTCGCCGCGAGCGGCGAGCCTATCTGCTCGTCTCCTGTGCCAGTCAGTGGACATCCCTTTCAGCACGGCCACGGCGACGAAGGCGCGCAGTTGCTTGACGCTCGGATTTATTTATAAAGTAAAACAAATATTAAAAACAATTCAATAGTCAAAACATAGCTCACTCTTCATGCTGCTATTTGGGGCAACCCCATGCGCAGCATGACAACAACAAGCCCGCAAAGCCGGGCCCAAAGGAGCCACTCATGAAGCCAACTCTAAAGATGAAAACCCTGCTGACTGCCATGGCAGCCAGCGCTACGCTCGTTACCGCTGCAGCCACCGCTCAGGCCGATGAGCGCCTGCTGATCGGTTCGACCTCCAGTTCGTCGAGCCACTACGGTTACTTTGTCGCCGTCAACCAGATCATCAACAGCCAGGTCGAGGGCGTGAGCGCCTCGGTAGCGGAAACCGGTGCCACCGTCGACAACCTGCGCCGACTGAGCCGCAACCAGATCGACATGGGATTGGTCACCACCAACACCGGCTACCATGCTTACGCTGGCCAGGAGGACTTCGACGGCCGCCCGGTCGACAGTCGCCTGCTGTGGGTCTATACCGTGGCGCCCCAGAACGTGGTGATGCGCCAGGATGCCGATGTCTCGACCCTCGCGGATCTGGAGGGCGTGCGCTTCAACCCGGGCATCACCGGCTCGGCCACCGAGAAGACCACCGAGGCGGTGATGCGTACCCTCGATATCTCGCCCGATTACGTGCGCGGTTCGACCACCGATATCGTCGATGCCATGAAGGATGGCCGGGTGATGGGCTCGGCCAAGTCTGGGGTGGGCAACAAGCTCGATGGTTCGACCATGGACATCGCTACCTTCACGCCGATCAACGTGCTGTCGCTCTCCGAGGCACAGGCCGACACTCTGCGCAGTGAGATGCCCGATCTGGCCGTGGTCGACATTCCCGAGGGCGCGGGGGAGGGCGTTCCGGCCTACACCACCTGGGCCTTCGGCGTGGCCGTGCACGCTCATCCGGACCTCGACGAGGAGACCGCCTACCGGATCGTCAAGGCGGTAATGGAGAACCCCGAGCCCCAGGCCAACGCCTTCTCCGCGGTGCGCGACGCCGACCTGGCGCAGATGACCCTGGAAGTTGGCACTGTGCCGCTGCATGCCGGTGCTGCGCGCTACTTCGAAGAGCAGGGCCTGGATATCCCCGACGCCCTGCAGCCCGTCGAGTAACGGCCCAGAGAGACGATTGCCATGCGCGAGAACATTACCAAGCTGCTGGCCCTCATGTTGGGTGGGCTGATCCTCTACACCTCGGCGACCGGCCCGTTCGAGAGCCTGATCCAGCGGGGCATCTTTCTTGCGCTGGTGATCCTGCTGGGGCTGACGCTCTACCCGTTGGGCGCCGGCAGGCGCTGGCGCCCCCTGGGGCTGGCCTGCGACCTGATACTGGCCACTGGTACGGTGCTGGCCTGCGGCTACGTGGCGATGAACCACGAGCGGATTCTCGTCGAGCTGCCCTGGGCCTCACCACGGGACATGCTGTTCACCGGGGTGCTGGTGGTGGCAGTGCTGGAGCTGTCGCGGCGTGCCATCGGCGTGATCTTCCCGCTACTGGTGCTGGCGGGCCTGGCCTATGCCTGGCTCGGGTCGGCGATACCCGGGCCGCTGGGGCATCGCGGCTTCGATCTCTACTACATCACCGAGACGCTCTATCTCGGCGATCTCGGCGTGTGGGGCATGCTGGTCGGCGTGGCCGCCACTACCATCGCCGCCTTCGTGCTGTTCGGCTGCCTGCTGCTGCACACCGGCGGCGGTCAGACCTTCATGGACCTGGCGCTGCGCATCAGCGGGCGCTCGCCGGGCGGCGCCGCCAAGGTGGCCACCGTGGCCTCGGGACTGTTCGGCATGGTCAGCGGCAGCGCCGTGGCCAACGTAGCGACCACCGGCAACTTCACCATCCCGATGATGAAACGGCTCAAGTACCCGGCGCCCTTCGCTTCGGGAGTGGAGGCGGTGGCTTCCACCGGCGGCCAGATCGCGCCGCCGATCCTGGGGGCGGCGGCCTTCATCATGGCCGAGATCCTCGGCGAGAGTTACCTGCGCATCGCACTCGCCGCGCTGCTGCCGGCGATCCTGTTCTATCTCGGTGTGTTCCTGACCATCCACCTGGTGGCGCAGCGCCGTAATTTGCAGGTGGTGCCCGACGACGAACTGCCCACCTGGCCCGAAGTGCTGCGCCCGGAGCGGATCATTCCGATTTTGGCGGCGCTGGGTGGGCTCTTCTACGGTGTGCTGTCGGGGCGCTCGATCCAGATGGCGGCCTTCTACGGCATTCTGATGACGGTGCTGACCTTCGTTCCTTTCGCCTTGCTGGCGCGCCGGCCGCTGCGCGAGATCGCCGGCAAGCTGCTCTCGGGGCTGATCGATGCCGGCAAGGGCATGGTGATCATCGGCGTGCTGCTGGCCGGGGCCCAGATGTTAGTGGCGATGATCGGCATGACCGGTATCGGCGTGACGCTGGCCAGTCTGATTGTCAACGTGGGCGGGGAGTCGCTGTTTCTGGTGGCCTTCATCGTTGGCGGCGTGTGCCTGATCCTGGGTATGGGCATTCCCACCACGGCGGCCTACGTGCTGGTGGCCTCGGTGTTGGCCCCGGCGCTCACCACCATCGGCGTCGAGCCGCTGATCGCCCATCTGTTCGTGTTCTACTTCGCCACCCTGTCGGTGATCACACCGCCGGTGTGCGTGGCGGTGTTCGTCGCGGCAGGCATTGCCGGTACCAACTGGCTGCCGGCGGCGGGCGAGGCGGTGCGCTTGGCGGCGGCCATCTACGTGATTCCCTTCCTGCTGCTGATCTACCCGGCCCTGGCCGGCTTTGGCAGCGCTTTCGACATCCTGCTGGCCAGCTCCCAGGGCGTGGTATTCGTGCTCGCCTTCGCCTCGCTGATGTCGCGGGTCGCCGTCACCGGTAACCGGCTGCTCGACGTGGCGGGGCTCGGGCTGGTGGTGGGCCTGGCGCTGATTCCCGGCTGGCTGACGACGAGCGCGGCGCTGTTGCTGCTGGTGGCACTCTATGCCCGGCGCCATCAGCGTCTGGCCGCTTCGCCCGCCGCCCCCGGGACTGGTGAGCAGAGGATCGCTGAAAAGAGACCTGACGGGCAGAGCCCCGGTGCCACAGGCATGATGGCCAAGGAGACCCGCTCATGACCTTCCTGCTGGGCAGCGGAGCCGGTTTTTCCGGCGACCGCACCGATGCCGCCATTCCCGTGGTGAGAGAGCTGATTCGCCGTGGCCAGCCCGCCGCGCTGATCTTCGAGACCCTGGGCGAACGCACCCTGGCGGCAGCCCACCGTGCCATGCGCGACGACCCGGCAGCGGGCTACGAGCCATTGTTGGAAGAGCTGCTCACACCGGTGCTGGACGACTGCCTGAAGCATGGCATTGCCATTCTCGGCAACTTCGGCGCGGCCAACCCGGACGGCGCCTGCCGCGTGGTGGCCGAGCTGGCCGCCCGCAGCGAGCGAGGCGGGGCGAGCATCGGCCGGGTGCATGGCGATGACATCCGCGCCCGCCTTGGTGAACTGGACCTGCAGCGCTGGGAGGCGGAGAGTCGTGAGCTGCCTGGCGAGGAGGCGCTGATTTCGGCCAACGTCTATCTCGGTGCTGCTCCCCTGGTCGAGGCACTGGAGTTCGGCGCTGAGGTGGTGGTTTCCGGTCGGGTAGCTGACCCGGCGTTGTTCCTGGCGCCGCTGGTGCATCACTTCGGCTGGGCCTGGAACGACTGGGACCGCCTGGCCGCCGGTATGATGGCCGGCCACCTGGGCGAGTGCGGTGCCCAGGTCACCGGTGGGTATTTCGCCGATCCAGGCGTAAAGGACGTTCCCGGTCTGGCCACGGTGGGCTACCCCATCATCGAGGTGGAAGAAGATGGCACCCTGGTGGTGACCAAGCCTGCCGGTACCGGCGGCATGGTCACTGCGCGCACGGTCAAGGAGCAACTGCTCTACGAGGTGCACGACCCGGCCAACTATTTGACCCCCGATGTGGTGGTGGATCTTTCCTCCGTGCGGGTGGAGGAGCTCGGCCCCGACCGGGTAGCGGTGAGTGGCATTCGCGGCAAGCCGGCGCCGCAGCGTCTCAAGACCACCGTCTGCTACGAGGGCGGCTGGCAGGGCGAGGCAGAGATCTCCTACGCTGGACCCAACGCCCTGGCCCGGGCGCAGCTAGCTGCCGAGGTGCTGCGCGAGCGGCTGACGTTCCGTGCACCGCCGGAGCTGCGTTCGCGGCTGGACATCGTCGGACATGCCAGCGTGTTCGACAGCGATGCCGGCGACCTTCAACGCAGGTTGCTGACCGCGGCCGGCGGCGACTACCGCCTGAGGTTGGCCGCCGAGCACGCCGAGCGGCGCTGGGTGGAGCGGGCCACCCAAGAGCTGCTGGCGCTCTACTGCGCCGGTCCGGCCGGTGGCGGCGGGGTGCGCCGCCAGTTCCAGCGGCGGGTGTGCACGGCCTCCTACTTGGTGAAGCGCAGCGACGTGGAAGCCTTCGCCACCCTGTTCGATGCCACTCTTTTCGAGACGAAGATGGTCAACGAGAGGAGAGTTGCTCATGCCGCACGCTGAAGTGAACGTGCCCGCAAGCCCAGCCAAGGGACACGCCGTACCACTGCATCGCCTGGCCCATGCCCGCGCTGGCGACAAGGGCGACCGGCTCAACCTGGTGCTGTTCGCCTTCGAGCCGCATCACTATGAAACGCTGGTGGAACAGGTCACCGAGGAGCGGGTGCTGGCGCTTTTCGCCCATCGTGGGGCGAGCCGGGTGCGCCGTTACCTGATGCCGGGTCTGGCCGGCATGAACCTGGTGATCGACGACGTGCTGCAGGGAGGGGTCAACGGCGCTTTGAACCTGGATGGGCACGGCAAGACACTCTCCTACCTGCTGCTGGGCATGAGCGTGGTGGTCGATGAGGCATGAGGTTCTGCTGAAGAGAACGGCCCCTGCCCGGGTTCGCATGACTTCGTCATGGGAACCCGGGCAGGGGCCGTTGTTGGGTCCGAGCACTCGGCCAACTAGTGCCGATAGGGGGACGCATCGGCTGTGGCTTGAGCCGACGCTGCCCGTGGGCGGCGGCCGAGCGCTAGACGCTCAGCGCAGCGAGAGCGCGCCGGCGCCGGTATCCTCTCCCACAGCATCGCGATAGGCCTGTGCCTCAACGGCCTCCACCTCGTCGCTGAAGCGCACCAGCAGCGTACAGGAGGCCAGCACCAGCACGATCAGGCCGAGGTAGAACAGTCCCTGCTGGTAGGTGATCGCTTCACTACGGAACAGGAAGGCGGCGGCTACCGCTCCCACGCTGCCGCCGGCGCCGACGATGCCGGCCACCGCGCCGAGGGCCTTCTTGTTGATGAACGGCACCACGCCGTAGGTGGCTCCCTCGGCCATCTGCACGAACAGGCTGAACACCAGCATGATGCCGATGGCATACGAGAGCACGTGCATCTGCGAGAAGGCGACCAGGGCGATGCCCTCGCAGATTAGCGCGATGAACAACCAGCGCACGCGGCCCTTGAGCCCACCGTTGCGGGCGAAGAGGTCGGAGAACACGCCGCCCAGGGTGCGGGCGAAGACGTTCATCAGCCCGAACAGGCCGGCGATGATGCCGGCGGTGGCCAGCGTCAGGTCGAAGTTGTCGAAGAAGTAGATGGCGGCGATGTTGTTGATGGTCAACTCGACGCCGAAGCAGATCGCATAGACCACGAACAGCGCCCACACGCGGATGTCCTTGGCGGCGGACATGAAGCTTTTGCCGGCACTGTTCTCGCCGTTGGCGGGGGGCAGCTCGCCGCGTGCACGCAGTTCGCTGAAGTTGCCGTTCGGCGCGTCCTGGGTGAACAGCCAGTAGCCGATACCGGTGACGAACATCACCACGCCCGGCACCACCATGGCCAGCCGCCAGCCCAGTGTCTCGCTGACGCCGAGCATCAGCAGGCCGGAGAAGATCAGCGGCATCACGATCTGGGTAGTGCCACCGCCCAGGTTGCCCCAGCCGGCACTGGTGGCGTTGGCGGTGCCCACCACGTTGGGGGCGAACATCATGGTGGTGTGGTACTGGGTAATGACGAAGGAGGCACCGATGGCGCCGATCGCCAGGCGCGCCAGCAGGAAGGTCTCGAAGCTGTTGGCGAAACCGATGCTCATCACCGGGATCGAGCCCAGCAGCAGCAGACCGGTATAGGTCTTGCGCGGGCCGAGGCGGTCGCACAGCACGCCGATCAGCAGCCGCACGATCACGGTGATGGCCACCGAAGCAATGATGGTGTTGCCGATCTGGGTCTGGGTCAGGGCCAGGTCCTCGCGTACCACCGCCATCAGCGGGGCAATGCCGAACCAGCCGAAGAAACAGATGTGGAAGGCGAACCAGGAGAAGTGGAAGGCTCGCATCTGCGGGGTGCGCAGGCTCAAGAGACGAATGCGGTTCGCCTTGTTGAGAATTTCCATGGAGTGACCTCATACGGATTGTCGATACAGGTGTTCGCCCTTCTCCGTTGAAGGTCAGGTCTGACGCACTCGTACTTCCTCAGGAAGCCTGGTCCACGCCTACCCAGCAGTTGATATATATCAAGCAATTCGTTTGCCACGTTTTTTGTTTCTTCTTTTAAAACACTGTGTTGTGGCTAAGTTGATGGTTCGCGACCAAGCTGGGTGAGTGGGAGGGTATGGCAAGAATGGTGCAATGCCGCAGAGAAATGCCCCCTGCTGGTGCTGCACGGGGCATGAACAGGCTCGAGGGGCCGGGAATGAAACGAAGCGAACTCAGTTCATGGCCCACTGGGCCGGCTCGTGATCGCAGCTGAGAAAGGCGGAGGTTGCCAGCCACTCGGGGTCGGGGTAATAGACGAACAGGTAGTGATCTTCCTTGATGCTGTCGATCAGCGGATAGGTCACTTCCTGGCGTACCGCAGGGCAGCCGTGGCTGCGGCCCAGCCGGCCGGTCTGGCGAATGAAGGCTTCGCTGACGTAGTCGGCGCCATGGATGACGATAGCGCGCTGGTAGGCCAGGTCGTTGACACCCGATTCCAGCCCTTCCAGGCGCAGCGAGTAACCGTTGCGGCCGTAGTAGCTGTTCATGGTGCGAAACAATCCCAAGCTCGACTGGTAGCTCTCGGGGGTGTTGGAGAAGATCGTAGCCTCGGCGTCGCCCGAGCCACGGCCATGGGAAACCAGCTCCTCGAACAGCAGTTGCTCTTGTGCCAGGTCGAAGACCCACAGGCGCGGCTCGGTGGAGGGGAGTGAGTAGTCGATGACGGCCAGCCGCTCGGCACCGGGTTCGGCACAGGCCAGCGCGCTGGCGGCCAGTTGCAGGACCTGCGGGTCGGCGCGGGGGGCGAGGCGTGTCAGGGTCTGGCCCAGCGGGTGAGTGGCTGCGGGAAAGAGCTTGGCCTGGGCCAGGAAGTCGCCGGCCTGGGCGGTGGCGGGAAGGGTGGTGGGCAGGGTAGCCAACAGGGAAACGGCCATCGGGAGCGAAAGTCGCAGGGACGGTAGAAAGCGCATGACATGCCTATGACGTAAGTACCGCAGGCGGTGGGCGCCGCGCGCGGCAGGTAAGCGTAAACGAGATGAACGGACCCGGCTGGCTTGCAGTCGTGTGCCAGGCACTATTATGAAGAGAGAGGTCAGGAAGGCCAGACCGGCTATCAACGGAGCAGGAGCGAAAGATGCGGTGTATTGCACGGACGGGAATGCTGATGATGCTGCTTGGCTTGGCGCCGATGGCCTGGTCGGAGCTGCAGGGCGAGGCAAGGCCGGAGGGGGAGTCTGGTGTGGCACAGGCGTTGATGCGCCAGGTGGCTACCGAGGAGCCGCGCCTGCAGGGCTTCTATGCCCAGCGCGACTACCGCCCAGCATGGCAGGATGCCGACACCGTGGCGGCATTCACCTCGGCGCTGCATGGCCTCGAGAGCGATGGGCTCCATCCACAGGACTATCGCCCGGATGAGCTGAGATCCCGGTACCGTGCGATCCAGGAGGATGGCGCCAGTGTGGCGGCGCAGGCGCAATACGATCTATTCGCCACCCGGATGCTGTTCACGGCGCTGACCCACCTGCAGCGGGGCAAGGTGGATCCCGAGGCGCTCGAAACCCATTGGGAAGTGCCGGTAGCGGAACCCGACTTCTCTCTCGGTGCGGTGTCCCGCGCAGTGGATCAACAGCGATTCGAAGCGCTGTTCGATGAGGTGAGGCCGGATTTCGTCCCCTACGAGCGGCTGCGCTCGGGGCTGGCACGCTATCGTCATCTCGAGCGGCTCGGCGGCTGGCTGCGCTTGCCGGCGCGCGAGCAGGCGCTGCGTCCGGGCGATGTCGATGATGATGTTGCGCTGTTACGCGAGCGCTTGTCGGCGATAGGCGAACTCGAGCTGATGGCTGTCAATACCGACGCCTTTCCTGACGCTGAAGTCGAGGCTCCCGATGCGCGTCGCTACGATGCCGGACTCGAGGCTGCGGTGAAGCGCTTTCAGCGCCGGCACTTGCTGGAGCCGGATGGTATTGTCGGGCGTCAGACCCTGGAGGCACTCAACGTCCCGGTTGAGCGGCGCATCGATCAGATCCGCCTCAACATGGAGCGCGCCCGCTGGCTGTTGCACGGGCTGCCGGACGCCTTCGTGCTGGTCGATATCGCTGGCTACCGGCTCAGTTATTTCCGGCCCGATGGCGAAGTCTGGCGCTCACGTATCGTGGTGGGCCGACCCTATCGGCGTACACCCTCGTTGCGCTCCGACATCACCCACATGACCGTCAACCCCACCTGGACGATTCCGCCCACCATCCTGCGCCAGGACGTGCTGCCCGCTGTGCGCCGTGACCTTGGCTATTTGTGGCGGGAGCGAATTCAGGTACTGAGCCCTTCCGGACAGCCCCTCGACCCCTGGCGGGTCGATTGGGACAATCCCGGCAACATCGTACTGCGGCAGGCTCCCGGAGCGCAGAATGCCTTGGGACAGCTCGCCATTCGTTTTCCCAACGACCACATGGTCTATCTCCACGACACCCCGGCTCAGGGGCTTTTCTCCCGCGAACAGCGGGCCTTCAGCTCCGGCTGCATCCGCGTCGAGAACATTCGTGAGTTGGCTCAATTGCTGTTCGAGGACACTCGCAGCGAGCATGACATCGAGGCACGCATCGATAGCGGTGAAACGCGCAACGTCTCGCTTGCCAACCGAATGCCGGTCATCATCCATTACTGGACGGTAAACCCGGACGATGACGGCGAGTTCTCGTTCCGCCCCGACATCTACGAACGTGACGACGCCCTGCTGCGGGAACTGGATCGCCCACTGGTGTTGTGAGCCAACGGGCGGGGGAAGAAAGCCCCGGCCACTTCCTGTGGCCGGGGCCGTAGCTAAGCCAGGCGCGCCCCGCAGCGCGGACAGACTTCGCCGGGACTTTCGCTTACACCGGGAGCGGTGCTGGAAGCCGCAACGGCTTCAGTCTTGGGGGCGAAACGTTCCGGGTTGATCGGCACCAGCTTGCCGCGTTCCCAGCGCAGGCCGATGTCCTTGAGCATGCGTGGGTCGCAGTCGCGGAGCAGGGCATCACGCTGGCGATTGGCGTAGAAGCTGCGTACGGCGCGAAGCAGGCGACGGATAGTGCGTAGTGCTGTCATGGTCTCGGTCTCCTTGAGTGGAGGCCGGGAACTTGTGCGCGACAGGCGGGAAAAGTGCTATCCAGGCTTGGCCGCGACAAGTGCCGCGGCCAGCGTCCTTCAAATGTCGTCGTTTCGACGGCCGGCCCACGGCAACAGCAAACGGGTACGCATCGCGTTAATGAATACGCGATGTTGCCGATTTGCCTGATTGCCTAGAAGTAGCCAGCGCATGAGGAACGCGTCTCGATTGAGGGATTGGGATTGTGCCGCATCGACGATGCGACTCTTTTCTTATAGACAAACGCTCAACAAGCGTCAACGGATGAATGGCGCTAGCGCGAGAAACTGCGCATGAGGCGGCTTTCGTACAGAACCTATCGATAGCCCTCGGCCTGCAGCCGAAACAATCTCGCATAGCGGCCGTTCTGGGCCATCAGGCTGTCGTGGTCACCGCGCTCGATGACTTCGCCGTCGTCGATCACGAGGATCTGGTCGGCGGCGTATCCATGGCCGCGGCGGGTTCGTCCAGCACCAGCAGGAGTGCCCGACGGCTGTAGCGAAAGACGCCGAAGAAGGCAGTCAGGCGATTGCTGTTGGCTGGCGGGGAGGGGCAAGGACGAGACGGCGCATGGACTGGGTGAATAGCTCCGTTCGAGAAACGACGCCCTGCTCGGGAGCAGGGCGTCGTGTGCATGCAGCGGTAAGGTCCGAGCTGGCTCAGTCGTCGTCGCTTTCGGCGTCGGCTGAGGTCTGGGCCACCACCGGGCCGGTCTGGCCGGAGCGCAGTGCGGCAAGCAGCGGCTCCGCTTCGCGCTGGAAGGCGACCAGCCGCTCGCCTTCGAGGCTCTGGCTTTCCGGCAGCTCGACCTTCATGGCATCGACGGCGTTGTTGTTGACGATCACTTCGTAGTGGAGATGCGGGCCGGTACTGCGGCCGGTATTGCCCGACAGCGCGATACGCTCACCCATCGAGACGCGATCGCCACGGTTCACCATTGCACGTGAAAGGTGTAGGTAGCGCGTGCGATAGCCGTTGTCATGGCGTACCACGATATAGCGGCCCGCCACCGGGTGGTTGCCGACCTTCTCGACACGACCGTCGGCCGGGGCGATGACCGGGGTACCGATGGGCATGGCCCAGTCAGTGCCGCGGTGCGGGCTGACGCGGCCAGTCACCGGATGCACTCGGCGGGGGTTGAAGCCGGAACTCATGCGGTAGCTGCCCTCGAACGGGTAGCGGCTGAAGGCGGGATCGAGGCTCTGGCCGTCCGGCGTGTAGAAGTTGTTGTCGGCACTGTTGCGCACCAGCGTGAGGTCCATGCGGGCGCCCTGGTACTGGATGGCCAGCACGCGGGAGTCGAAGCTCGCCCCGTCGATGATGTCGGACTCGATCAGCACCTGAAACTCATCGCCGCGACGGGTGTCGCGGCGAAAATCGAGTTTTTTCTCCAGCAGGCGCGAGACCTGGGCGACCTCGGTGCTGGAGAGACCGGTCGCCTGGGCGGAACGAGCGAAGCTGCCGCTTACGCTACCGGCGAACAGCCGCTGGGTGGCTTCGCCGGCACGCTCGATGGTGGCGACGTCGAAACTGTCCTCGTCGCGCTCGAGCATGAAGCCCTCGCGTGCATTCTTCATGATGCGCAGGGCCAGCAGACGTTCCTGCTCGTCGAGCTGATACTCGAAGGTATTACCGACCCGCCAATGGGTCAGTAGACGCTTGTCGGGCATGCTGTCGAGCAGGCGCATGGCCTCGCTGTAGCCCAGGCCGAGTTCGTTCTGGGCAAGCACGGCGAAGGTGTCGCCCTGCTGCACGGTATAGGTGCGCCATTCCGGCACGTAGGGTTCGGCGGCGGCAATCTCGTGATCGAAGTGGATCGGGCTGTCTTCGAACAGCGCCAGCTCTTCGTCCGGGAAATCCTCGTAGGACGTCGCGTTGGCGGCCAGCGCTTCGTCGTCGGTATACGTGTCTTCGAGCATGCCGCTGGCCAGGGTGCCGATCACCAGGGCCATATGCAGTGCCCCCGAATCCAGTTCCGTTGCCAGTACGATGTTGCTGTCGTCCAACCCGGTAGCGGTATCGAACTCGGCAGCGATAGCGGTCGGAGGCTCGGTCGTTTGCTCGGCCTGGGCCATGCTTACGCCGGAGAGGTCGACGATTTCACTGGGCTTGAGCTGAGAGAGAGGGATGTAGTCGCGGGTGGAGTCGATGGCCTGGGTGGCGATTTCGATGGCATCGGCGACGGAGTAGCGTTCGCTGTTGAGAGCGGGGAGGCCGGGTTGGGCCTCGGGCGACAGGGGGAAGAGTACGGTTTGGGGAACTTGCCCCTGACGCTGGGTATTCTCGACGAGGGTAACGATCTTTTGCGTGCCCAGCACGGTCACCATCGTGGCGACGGGTAGCAGTAGCAACTTATGCGTGCGAGGCAGCGAATGGAGGATTCGCAACATTTGTATCGGCCATAAAAAAAGATGACAAGAATATAAAAAGGCACGGGAACCTTAACCCATGATATATGGCCTGCCTAGACTGTACGCACATACAGCAAGACGAACCCAGAACTTCTCTTCCTTGGTTCTGGGCCGTCGCTATATTGTCGAACACTGTTCAACAATGATGTATTGAACGTGGAAAAGGGAAATTAGACAACCCCTTTTTTGGTAATGTTCTGTGGCGGGTGATCAGCCGGTAAAAGTGCCGTTGCGATAATCGCGCAGTGCTTGTTCGATCTCGCCCATGTGATTCATCACGAAGGGGCCGTAGTGGGCTATCGGCTCGCGATGGGGCGTACCCGCGAGCAGCAGACACTGCGCACCTTCGCGGCTGGATAGGCGTAGCGTGTCTCCCGAACCCAGCCGGGCCAGTTGGCCGGCCATGACGTCGGCATCATCGACCTGCAGCGTACCCTCGAAGACATAGACGGCTAGCGTCTCGCTGCCGGCCGCGAGGGTCAGTTCGCCGCCGGCTTCGATTTGCGCATGGGCCACGGCGCCATCTCCCGCCAGGCTCTCCAGTGGGCCCGAAATGCTGTCGCCCGTCACGGACGACCATATGCCACCGAGGGCGATCAATTCCGCGGTCTCCGCCTTCAGGCGCGGCATTTCGCCGCTGCGCACGTCGCGATAGCGTGGCTCGCTCATCTTTTCCCGTGCCGGCAGGTTGAGCCATAGCTGAAAGCCGTGCAGGCCCTGGCTGTCGGTCAGCGGCATTTCGGAATGCACGATGCCACGGCCGGTATGCATCCACTGGGCGTCGCCGGCCTGAATGGTGCTGCTATGGCCCAAATGGTCCTCATGGGTGATACCGCCATGAATGATGTAAGTCAGCGTCTGGATGCCACGGTGCGGATGCGGCGGAAAGCCGCCGATATAGTCATCGGGTTGGTCGGAGCCGAGTTCGTCGAGCATGAGAAAGGGGTCGAGCTCGCCATCGAAACGGTGAATTCGTTGAATGTGCACGCCATCGCCATCCTGGCTGGGGTGGCTCTGGATCAGGCGTTCGATGCGACGAATGCTGGGGCTGGTGACCATGGTCAGGTCTCCCGAAGTGGATATATCTGGCATTCTAGTCCGCTTTTTTCGAAAATTAAGCGCAACGTTTTGCATTCTTCATTCGAGGAAGTCGAATATGTCTCGTGTCACCCTGGCTCAGTGGCAGATGCTCGCAGCGGTCGTCGACCATGGTGGCTTCGCCCGCGCTGCCGAGGCGATCCACAAGAGTCCTTCCACGCTCAATCACGCCGTGCACAAGCTGGAGGAACAGCTTGGCGTGCGGGTGCTGGCACCGGTAGGGCGCCAGGTGCGGCTGACCGAGGCTGGTGAGATGCTGCTGCGCCGGGCACGCCAACTGATCGAGAGTGCCGAGGCACTGGAGGACGTCGCCGGCCGCCTGGCCGAGGGGCTCGAGGCCGAAGTGGTGTTGTCGATCGATCAGATTTTTCCCACCAATGCCTTGGCGGTGGCGCTGAGCCGCTTCTCCGCCGCTTATCCCTACGTGCGCGTGCAGCTCCACGAAACGGTGCTAAATGGTGGCATCGAGATGCTCTATGACGGCCGCGCCGACCTGGCCATCTCGGGACTGGCGGCGCAGGGCTTTCTCGGCGAGCCGCTAGTGACGATCCGCTTCATTGCGGTGGCCCATCGCGATCATGAACTGCACGGGCTGGAGCGCGAACTCGACCTGCGCGACCTGCAGCGTCATCGACAAATGGTGGTGCGCGACTCGGCGCTGCGTCAGTCGATGGATGCCGGCTGGCTCAAGGCGGAGCAACGCTGGACGGTCAGCCATCTCGAGACCTCCATCGACATGGTTCGGCGCTGCCTGGGGTTTGCCTGGCTGCCCGAGACGCGCATTCATGATGACCTGGCAAGCGGCGTGCTTCGCCCGCTGCCGCTTGCGGCCGGCGGTATTCGTAAAGTTCCCATGCAGATGATCTTTCGCGACCGCGACCGGGCGGGCCCCGCGACCCATGCCATGGCCCGGGCGCTACATGGGGCAGTGGCCAGTACCTGTTCGAACCAGGAGTGACCGTTCGCTTTTTTCGACGTGCAGGGCGGAAAAACTGCGCTTGAGCGATGGGCAGGTCGGTTTACTCTGGTTAGCTACATGACCTGCTACCGGAGAACGTGATGGGCCTGTTAATCGACGGTAAGTGGCACGACCAGTGGTATGACACCAAGAAGCATGGCGGCGAGTTCGTGCGCGAGTCGGCTAAGCTGCGTGACTGGGTGACCTGTGACGGCAGCCCGGGCTCCGATGGGCAACGCGCTGTGCCGGCGAAGGCGGGACGCTTCCACCTCTATGTCTCGCTGGCCTGCCCCTGGGCGCACCGCACCCTGATCATGCGCAAGCTCAAGGGGCTGGAGACGGTCGTTGGCGCCTCATGGGTAAGCCCACTGATGCTCGATCAGGGGTGGACCTACCATGAGGATGAGGGCGCGAGCGGCGATCCGGTCAATGGCGTCGAATACCACCGTGAACTCTATACCCTGACCGACCCGCACTACACTGGCCGGGTCACGGTGCCGGTGTTGTGGGACAAGAAGGAAGAGCGCATCGTCAACAACGAATCGGCCGAGCTGGTGCGTATCTTCAATGATGCCTTCGACGAGATGACCGGTAACCGGCTCGACTTCTACCCCGCAGATCTGCGTAAGACCATCGACGCGGTCAACGAGGACGTCTACGAGCACATCAACAACGGCGTCTACAAGTCGGGCTTCGCCACCGAGCAGGCGGTGTACGAGAAGCATGTGACGGCGCTGTTCGAGGCGCTCGACCGCGTCGAGGCGCGTCTTGCCGAGAACCGTTACCTGGCAGGCGGGTGGCTCACCGAGGCGGATATCCGCCTGTTCACCACTCTGGTTCGCTTCGATGCCGTTTATTACGGTCACTTCAAGTGCAACTTCAGGCGCATCGAGGACTATCCCAACCTCTCGAACTACCTGCGCGAGCTGTACCAGTGGCCGGGCGTGGCCGAGACGGTGAACATGGAGCATATCAAGCGCCACTACTACTACAGCCATGACACCATCAATCCGACGCGCATCGTGCCGAAAGGGCCTCTGCTCGACTTCGGGCGGCCGCACGACCGCGAGCGGCTAGCGGGGCAGGGCGTGCGCAAGAAAGGATAGGGTTTCCGCCGCTCCCCGGGAGCGGCGGTGTCGAGCGTTGCCGCTCGCTCAATAGGCGGCATCCGGTTGGTAGAACTCTTCGACGTTGTCGGCAGTGATCAGGTCGGCAGCCAGGATCACTCGTGACGGCACGCCGTGGTACATGTTGCCGAGGCGCTCCCCCTTCACCCCATGCACGGCCAGGGCAATGGCGGAGGCGATCATGTTGGGGGGATAGGTCACCGTGCCGCGTACCATCGGATGATCGTCGCGAATCATCTCGATGACTCGCTGCGAGCCGCCCCCGCCAACGATCAACTGGATGTCGTCGCGCTCATTCTCCTCCACCGCACGCAGAGCGGCGATCAGCACGTCATCGTCACCGGCCCAGATCGCATCGACGTGCGGGTTGCTGCCGAGCAGGTCCTCGGTCACGCTCAGGGCCCGCTGCGGGTTCCAGTCTGTGGTCTGGGAGTCGAGGATGTTGATGCCGGGGTAGTCGGCCATCACCGTATTGAAAGCGTTGACGCGCTGGGAGTTGATCGGGATCGAGGGACCTTCGAGCACCAGGATGTCACCTTGGCCGCCAAGCGCCTCGGCCATGTAGCGTGCCGCGACCTCGCCGAGCCCGGGATTGTCCCCCGCGAGGAAGACGTCCTGTGCCGGCTCTTCCAGCTCGCGGTCGACCACCACCGTATAGATGCCGGACTCGTAGGCTTCGGCGATCACCTGCTGCAGCGTGGCGGGGTTGTGGGGCAAGATCACCAGCGCGTCGATGTTGCGGATCATCAGGTCTTCTACGTTGGAGACCTGGGCAGTACCCGAACTGGCCGACAGTACCGTGAAGCTGACGTCGCCGTACTGTTCGGCCAGTTCCTCGGTGGCCTGCTGTGCCCACCACAGCAGGCCGGCGGTCCAGCCGTGGTCGGCCGATGGCACGGTCACGCCGATATGGTAGTCGTCGGCGCTGGCGGCAAGCGACGTGCCGGCCAAGGCGGTGACCAGAGCAGCCTGTCTGAGAACGCGTGTTATCGTCATTGTTGTCACTCCGTTTCATCATGGTCGAACGAATGGGCTGGCATACCCAGCGATGACGGCACGGCGGTCTCTTTCGCCGACCGTCGCTTCCAGTCAGCCGGTGCGCCGGTACTGCAGCAGCACCGCCAGCAGGATCACGGCCCCTTTGACCAGCCCCTGCAGGTAGGGCGAGACACCGGTCAGGTTGAGCATGTTGTTGATGATGCCGAGGATCAGCGCGCCGATGACCGTGCCCCAGATCGAGCCGCGCCCGCCGGACAGCGCCGTGCCGCCGATCACCACGGCGGCAATGGCATCGAGTTCGTAGAAATAACCGGCGTCGCTGGGGCTGACCGAGTTGAGCCGTGAACTCAACATGATGGCCGCTATGCCCACGCAGACCCCGGCGATGACGAAGGTACTGAGTACCACCCGCTCGACGCGAATGCCGGAGTAGCGCGCCACCTGTGGGTTGGCGCCCACGGCACAGACGTGGCGACCGTAGGGGGTATGGAACAGCAGAATATGGGCGACGATGGCGAGGCCGAAGAAGGCCCAGACCGGAATCGGCAGGCCGAGGAAGAAGCCGCCTCCGATGTTGGAGAAGAACGGGTTGCGGGTAGTCACTTCGGCGGCGTCGGTGAAGTAGAGCGCCAGCGAGCGGAAGATCGACATGCTGGCCAGCGTCACCACGAAGGCGGCCATTCGCCCTCGGGTAACCAGCAATCCATTGAACAATCCGAATAGCGAACCCGCCACCACCGCGGCCAGCATACCGAGGAGCACGGCCTGGATGGGATCGGCGATGGAGTTGACCACGTAAAGCAGCAACACCCCCACCAGGGCCATCATCGAGCCCACCGATAGGTCGATGCCGCCGGCGATGATCACGAAGGTCATGCCGATGGCGATGATGCCGGTGTAAGAGACCTGGCGCATTACGTTGGTGATGTTGCGTGCGTTGAGAAAGTACTCGCTGGCGAGCGACGAGAGCACGAAGAGAATGAGCAGCGCCAGCAGCGGTGCCAGGATGGTGGCGTTGATCGGCAGCCGGCGCAGTCGCTGTAGGCCCAGTTGTGCCATCGGTTTGGAGTTGGAAGCGTCATTCATCTCAATGTACCTCGGCCCCTGCCTGGCCGCGCTGACGTGCACCGGAGGCGTAGAGCATGATGTCCCGTTCGTTGATCTTGTCGTCGTCGAGTTCGGCGGCGATGCGCCCCTCGCGTATCACTAGCACCCGGTTGCACAGGCCGATGATCTCCTCCAGCTCCGAGGAGATGATCAGCACCGCCTTGCCCTGGTCGGTGAGCGAGCGGATCAGCCGATAGATCTGCTGCTTGGTATTGATGTCGATGCCCCGGGTGGGCTCGTCGAGGATCAGCACCTCGGGGTCGATGTCCAGCAGCTTGGCGAGATACACCTTCTGCTGGTTGCCGCCGCTGAGCAGCTGCACCGGGTCGCTGAGTCGCGCCGCCTTGATCGCCAGGCGTTGCTGGTACTCCTCGGCGCGTCGCCGCTCGGCGCGATGACGGATCAGCCCGCGCACGTAGCGTGGCAGGCTCAGCGCGGTGATGTTCTGCATCACATTGAACGACAGCACCAAGCCCTTGCCCTGGCGGTCTTCCGACAGGTAGGCCAGGCCGTTGGCATGTGCTGCGCGCGGTGAATCGATGGTCAGCGGCTTGCCGTTCAGTTCGATCTCGCCGGCACTCTTGCGCCGTAGCCCCATGATCGTTTCGGCGATCTCGGTGCGCCCCGAGCCGACCAGGCCGGAGAGGCCCAGCACCTCGCCGCAATGAAGGGTGAAGTCGATGTCATGCAGCAGGCTGGGCACGCTCAGGCCCCTCACCCGCAGGGCTGCGGCTCCCGGTGTGGCGCGCTTGTCAGGAAAGAGCTGCGACAGTTCGCGGCCGACCATCTTGCAGGCCATGTCCTCTTCGCTGAGCTTGCCGGTAGGGCACAGGTCGATCTGCTGGCCGTCGCGCAGGATCAATAGCCGGTCGCAGAGCTGCTTGACCTCCTTGAGCTTGTGCGAGATGAACAGTACCGCCACGCCCTTGGCGACCAGTGCGCGCACCACGTTGAACAGCACCGCGACCTCGCGGTCGGTCAGCACCGTGGTGGGTTCGTCGAGGATCACGATGCGTGCCTCGTGAACCAGTACCCGGGCCACCTCGACCATCTGGCGCTCGGCCACGCTGAGCCTTTCGATGGGCAGCTCGGGGTCGAGCTCCACTTCCAGCGAGTGCAGCACTTCGCGGGTGCGCTGGCGCATTCGCGCGCGGTCGAGCAGGCCGCCGCGACGAATCTCCTGGCCCAGGAAGACGTTCTCGTAGACCCGCAGGGTCGAGATCAGGTTGAACTCCTGGGGAATCATCGCCACGCCATGGCGGCGGGCCGTGATCGGGTCGAGTGCGCTGAAGGTCTGTCCGTCGAGGATTATCCGGCCGGCGCTGGGCGTATAGACACCGCTGATGATCTTGAGCAGGGTCGACTTGCCGGCGCCATTCTCGCCGAGGATGCCCACCACCTCGCCGGGAGCGAGGTCGAAGGCGATGTCTTCGAGCACCGTGACCGGTCCGAAGCTCTTGCCGATCCCTCCCAGGCGCAGGATGGGGCGGCTCATGGGGCGCCTCCCGCACCTTGCAAGGCGGTCCAGGCGCCTGCCGCGCGGCTAGAGGCAAGCGTGGCGGCGATGAAGTGCATGCCGTCGACGCCATCCTCCACGCCCGGCAGCCAGGGCGTTTCAGTACCTTCGTTGAGGCCGTCGCTGAGCGCCTGGTAGAGGTTGGCAAAGGCTTCCAGGTAGCCCTCCGGGTGACCACCGGGAATACGAATGCCACGGGCGATGTCGGCGCCGAGCCGGTCGTCGCGGCGCGTCAGGCGCTGGGCCGGGCCGTCGAGCGGGGAGAAGTGGAGCTCGTTGGGCGACTCCTGCGCCCAGCGCAGGCTCGCCTTCTCGCCCACCACGCGGATGCTGAGCCCGTTCTCGAAGCCGGGGGCGGTCTGGCTGGCCCACAGCATGCCCCTGGCGCCGCCGACGAAGCGCAGCAGGGCGTGGACGTTGTCGTCGAGCTCGCGTCCCGGCACGGCGTTGAACAGCTCGGCGCTGACCTCGCTGACGCGCTGACCGCAGATGAACTGGGCCAGGTGGAAGGCGTGCACGCCGATATCGCCCAGGCAGCCCGTCGCCCCGGCCCTGGCCGGATCCAGGCGCCATGCGGCCTGGCGGTTGTCCGGCCCGGGCGCCTCGCTGAGCCACTCCTGGAGGTACTCCACCTGCACGCTGCGAATGCGCCCCAGCTCACCGCGAGCCACCAGCTCGCGGGCATGCTGGACCAGTGGGTAGCCGACGTAGTTATGCGCCAGCACGAAGCGCTTGCCGCTGGCTTCGACGGCGGCCGCCAGTTGCTGCGCCTCGTCCACGCTCAGCGTCATCGGCTTCTCGCAGATCACATGCCTGCCCGCTTCCAGGCAGGCCAACGCCGCCGGGAAGTGCAGGTGGTTGGGCGTGACGATGGCGACGACCTCGGCGCCATCGCTGCGCTCCGCCTCGCCGGCCAGCAGGGCCTGGTAATCGGCATAGCAGCGTGACTCGGCGACGCCCAGCTCACGGGCAGTGGCCCGGTTGCGCTCGAGCTGCGACGAGAAGCTGCCGGCCACCAGCTCGAAGCGATCGTCCATGCGCGCGGCGATGCGATGCACGCCGCCGATCAGCGCGCCCTGGCCGCCGCCGACCATGGCCAGCCGTAGCCGCCGCGTCGTCTCGTTGCATGATGTTGCGTTCATGTCCGGTCTCCTCGGGTCAGTCGAGCCCCAGCAGGGCGCGATTGGCTTGGCGGTCGGTGCCGGCGTCGGCGAAGTCGTCGAAGGCGCGATCGGTCACCCGAATGATGTGCTCGGCAACGAACCGGGCCCCCTCGGCGGCTCCCTGTTCGGGGTGCTTGAGGGCGCACTCCCACTCGATCACCGCCCAGCCTTCGAAGTCGTACTGCGCCAGGCGCGAGAAGATGCCCTTGAAATCAACCTGGCCGTCGCCCAGCGAGCGGAAGCGCCCGGCGCGCTCCACCCAGGAGCTGTAGCCGCCGTAGACGCCTTGCTGGGCGGAGGGGTGGAACTCGGCATCCTTGACATGAAACATGCGGATGCGCCGGTGGTAGCGATCGAGGAAGGCCAGGTGGTCGAGCTGCTGCAGCACCATGTGCGACGGGTCGTAGAGGATGCAGCAGCGCGGGTGCTCGTCGACCGCGGCGAGGAAGCGCTCGAAGGTGATGCCGTCGTGAAGGTCCTCGCCGGGGTGTATTTCGAAGCAGAGGTCGACGCCTTCGCTGTCGCAGACGTCGAGAATCGGCTTCCAGCGCGTGGCCAGTTCGGCGAAACCCTCCTCCACCAGGCCGGCGGGACGCTGCGGGAAGGGATAGAGGAAAGGCCACAGCAGCGCACCGGAGAAAGTGGCCAGCGCATTCAACCCCAGGTTGGCGCTGGCCCGGGCGGCGAGCTTGAGCTGCTCCACGGCCCAAGCCTGGCGCGCCTCGGGGTCGCCGTGCAGCTCGGCCGGCGCGAAGCCGTCGGACAGACTGTCGTAGACCGGATGCACTGCCACCAGTTGCCCCTGCAGGTGGGCGGAAAGCTCGGTGATGACCAAGCCGTGCCCGGCCAGCATGGCCTGGAGTTCCTGGCAGTACTCCTGGCTTTCGGCGGCGCGCTCCAGGTCGAACAGGCGCTTGTCCCAAGTAGGGATCTGAACACCTTGGAAACCCAGCCCGGAGGCCCAATGGGCGATGCCTTCCAGGTTGTCGAAGGGCGGCTCGTCGCCGACGTACTGTGCCAGGAACAGGGCCGGCCCCTTGATGGTTTTCATTGAGCACCTCGCGTGTCGGTCTTGCCGGGCGCGGGCGGAAGCCTGCCGGAAGATGTCTGGTGAATGTAATGGATTACATTGCAGCAGCAAGGTCAACGAGGGTCAAGGCAGTGCCAAGGGTTGTCGAAGCAGCGAATGGAGGCCGCACGGATAGGTGAAATGCGTTGGCTGCGGGCTTGGTTACCCATCAAAACTTGGTAATAGGACGCAGGGTCTTCGACTAAAGAAGGAGGCCTCGAGCCGCTCATGCAGTGCGGCCGAGAGGAGTCGTGGAAGATGCACTGGCCCATGTTCTGGTGTAACGCTTTACATTCCAAGGATAGCCAACTCACAATAAGATGAGCGTGGCGGGACGGTGCCGGCCACGGCGTTACCGCGGCGGGACGACCTCGTTATGCTAAAAGCCAAGCCAGCAGCCAAGCGAACTCTCTCCATGCCCACGATCAAGGACGTCGCCAAGGCGGCAGGCTGTTCCACGGCTACCGTGTCACGGGCGCTGGCCAACCCCGAGAAGGTCACGGAGGCCACCCGGCAGCGTGTGGCGCGTGCCATTGCCGAGGTCGGCTATGCCCCCAATGTAGCGGCACGCAACCTGCGCCGTGCCGAGTCGCGAACGATCGTCACGCTGCTGCCTGACATTTCCAACCCGTTCTTCTCCGAGATTATCAACGGCATGGAGGAGGTGGCTCACCAGGCTGGCTACCAGGTACTGATCGGCGATTGCGAGCGCGACCCGGCCAGGGCCGAGGCTTATTTCAACCTGCTGCCGACCAATCAGGCCGACGGCATCATTCTGCTGACCTCCGACATTCCCCGTGCGCTGGTCAGTCACGCCGACGCCCGTGTGGATTCGCCGCTGGTCATGGCCTGCGAATCCTTCTCCGACATCGACCTGCCGACCGTCGCCATCGACAACTATCAGGCCACTGCCCACGCCATCGATTATCTGGTTTCGCTGGGCCACGAGCGTATCGCCTCTGTCTCCGGCCCTGCCGACAACCCTATTTGTTGCGATCGAACCCTCGGGTATCGAGACACGCTGGCCGCCCGGGGTTTGTCGGGTTCGGCGCGGGTAGTGGAGGGCGACTTCGGTTTTCGCTCGGGCTATCAGCAGGGGCTGGCACTGCTCGAGGACACCGTTGCACGGCCCAGCGCGATCTTCTGCCATAGCGACGAGATGGCCATCGGCGTGCTCAAGGCGGCCCGTCAGCTCGGCATTGGCGTGCCCGAGGCACTCTCGGTGGTGGGCTTCGACAACATCGGCTTCAGCGAGTACTGCGAGCCGGAGCTGACCACCGTCAGCCAGCCCCGTCACGAGATCGGCCAGCAGGCGATGCGCATGCTGTTGAGCATCTTGGCAGGGGAGGGCGTGGTGCGACGGCAGATCCTGAGCACGCAACTCATCGTACGCAAGAGTACCGGGCGGCCGGCCGACTGATCGCTGCGCTATGGCCTGCGTTGCTTCGCCAGCCACCTGTCCAGCGCATTGGCGAACTCGCGCCGGTCGGCCTCGTTGTAGCCCTTGGGGCCGCCGGTATGCTCGCCGCTCGAGCGCAGGGTTTCCATGAAATCCCGCATCTGTACCCTGGCGCGAATGTTGTTCTTGTCGAGGATTTCGCCGCGAGTGGTCATCACCGCTGCGCCCTTGTCGATGGCCACCAGGGCTAGCGGCAGGTCGGAGCTGATCAGCAGGTCGCCGGGCTCGAGGCGGGCCACGATCTCGTTATCGGCGGCATCGAAACCATGGCTCACCGACAGCGACCTGACCCACTTCGAGGGCGGCAGGGGCACGGCGTGATTGGCAACGAACCAGGCCATGGTGGTAGTACGCTCCGCGGCGCGTACGATGATCTCGCGTGCGACCTTCGGGCAGGCATCAGCATCAACCCATAGTGTGGGCATGAGCGCTCCTCATGAGACGGGGGCAGGATAATAGCATGCACCCAGCTTTCACCGATCAATCGATCAGGCCGTGTTCATCATAGAAAGGGAAGGGGCCGGGATAATCGCCAATGAAGCCTTGGTGAGTCACCAGGCCGTGGGTGAAGCTCCACTGGTGCAGCAAATAGCCCGGTGGCTCGAGGTGAAAGCCTGAGGGGCCGCCTGGTTCGAGATCCAGGCTGACCTGGTGAGATACACCGGGACAGCTCATGGCCAGGGTGCCGGCGAAGCGTGTCTGAATCGCGCGATGCAGGTGGCCACAGAGTACCCGCTCCACTTGGGGGTGGCGCGCGATCACCTCCGCCAGAGCCGTCGGCTCGCGCAGGGGCTGACGGTCCATGTGGGTGATGCCGCTGGTAAAAGGATGGTGGTGCAGCATCACCAGGGTGGGAAGCTCGGGCCGCTTCTTCAAGGTCTCGTCAAGCCAGCCTAGGCGTTCGGCGCAGAGTTCGCCATGGGGTAGCCCGGGCACGCTGGAGTCAAGTCCTATCAGCCGCACCGGATGGTCTTCCACGACCCATTGCAGGAAACGAGGGTGCTGAAAAAGATAATCGTGCTGAGCGAAGGCATCGCGCATGGCGGCGCGATCGTCGTGGTTACCGGGAATCAGGTAATAGGGCGCATGGAGCTTCTCCAGCAACGCCTTGCAAGCGGCGTACTCCTCGGGGCGGCCAAAGTCGGTCAGGTCGCCGCTGATCAGTACCAGCTCCGGTGAGGGCGTCAGTGTATTGAGGGTCTCGATGGCCCGCTGCAACGCTCTGGCGGTGTCCACTTGGCGGTAAGAGAGGCGCCCATTGGTCTTGATGTGTGGATCGCTGATCTGGGCAATCAGAAAATGCTTGCTTGAGTTCGGGTCATGCATGGTTTGCCTCCAGGTTCTTGGCCGGACACGCATGACGCTCGGGATGAAACAGGATTTCTGGTGGTAGCAGGAGACCAATGGGCTCATCAGTACGCCACTGGCGGCGCGAAGCGGTCTCAACCTGTAGGAATGTGTTGTTGCCAAGGTCTACCAACAGACGCTGGCTTTGGCCAAGAAAGATGCTCTGTCGCACCTCGCCTCTCAAGTCAGTGTTGCCATCCGCCGCTATCTGAATGTCTTCTGGACGGCAATAGACTGCTTCCACTCCAGTGAGGTGCGGTGCGTGCAGTTCGCCTCCGCTCACACGCAAGCGGTGGTCAGCCAGAGTGGCGTGTACCTCCAGGCGGTTGACGGCGCCTATGAAATCCGCCACGAAGGTGCTGGTAGGGCGATGATAGATTTCCCTGGGTGTGGCGAGTTGGGCGATGCGCCCCGCTTGCATCACGGCGATACGATCGCCCAGAGCCATGGCCTCGGCCTGGTCGTGGGTAACGTAAACGGCAGTAGTACCAAGCTCTCGTAGTAGTTGGCCGATTTCCAGGCGAAGCCGGTCGCGCAGTTTCGCGTCCAGTGCTGCCAGTGGTTCGTCAAACAGCAATACCTTTGGCCGCACAGCAATGGCTCGTGCCAGCGCCACGCGCTGTTTCTGGCCGCCGGAGAGTTCGTGAATGCGCCGCGTGTCGAAGCCCTGGAGATCGACCATGGCCATCACCTCGACCAGCCGTTGGCGGATCGCATCGCGGGACAAGCCTTTGATCCGTAGGCCGTAGGCAATGTTGTCGGCAACGTTCATGTTGGGAAAGAGTGCATAATTTTGAAATACCATGCCTACGTCGCGTTTCTCGATGGGCAGGGCGGTGACATCACGCTCGCCGAAGCGGACGCGACCGCCGGCGTCCGGGCTTTCCAGGCCGCTGATGATGCGAAGGGTGGTGGTCTTGCCGCAACCGGATGGGCCGAGCAGGACCAGGGTTTCGCCAGCGGCGATAGTGAGATTCAGCGGGTGCAGTGCAACCTGGCCGCCGGGAAAGGTACGTCCGCACCCTTCGAGAGTAATGGAGGTGGAAGTCATGGCGTTCTCGAACGATTGGCGAAACGCCCTGCCCATTGGATTACGACAAGTAGAGGCAGGGTCATGGCGAGAAAGATCAGCGTGTAGGCAGAGCCGATTTCCAGCCGCATTGAGGCGTAGCTGTCGGCCAGGCCTACCGGCAAGGTCTTGTTGAGCGGCGTGTGCAGCATCCAGGTGATGTTGAATTCTCCGATGGAGAGCGTCACCACCATCAGCGCTCCGGCGAGTATGCCGCCTACGCAGTTAGGCACCACTACGCCGAGGAAGCGTTGCCTGAAGCCGGCGCCAAGACTGGCGGCGGCCTCCTCCAGCTCAGCCAGCCGGGCGCCACGCATCACTGCCAGCACCGGGCGGATCATGAACGGCAGGGTGAAGAGAACATGCCCGATGAGGATAAACAGCCAGCTCTCGCGGAATCCTCGCATGTGACCGTAGGCCAGCAGCAGGGCCAGCGCCGTCGCCAGCCCTGGTATTGCCACCGGTAGCAGCAATGCCTCCTCGATGGCGTTGGCCCAACGGCGCTTGCTGCGCAGCAAGCCGTATGCCGCGGGCACGCCAAGCAGCACGGTGAAGCACAGGCAGGCCAGGGCGAGCCGGATAGAGAGCCAGATGGTATCGGCGTAGAGTGCCCACACCTCTTGCACCCAGCGTAGTGTCAGGCCGCTCTCCAGGCCGACGAAATAGTTGGCGGTGAGCCCGGCCATGACCGACATGATCACCGGTACGATCATGAACAGGCACACCGTTAGGGTGAAGCCCAACTGCAGGCAGAAGCGTAAGCGGCTCATGCCGGTGCTCCCAGGCTGGTGTCGGCCAGCTTGCGGGACAGGCTCAGCGCCAACCAGGTGATTGCGCCGAGCACTACCGAGAGCGCCGCGGCCATGGCGAAGTTGGCGTAATTGGTAAACTCGCCGTAGATCGTCAGCGGCATGATGCTCATTCTGGTGCCCAAGGTGAAAGCAGTGCCAAAGGCACCCATGCTGGTGGCGAAGCAGATCGCCGCAGTGGAAAGCAGGGCTGGCGCGATGCCGGGTATTATCACATCGCGAGTGACCCGCCAGGGGCTGGCACCCAGTGAGCGTGCGGCCTCCTCCAGGCTGCGGTCCAGGGTTTCACAGGCCGCCATTACGGTAGTGATGACGCGGGGGATGGAAAAGTAGAGATAGCCGACGAATAGACCCGAGAGGGAGTAGGCGAACATCCAGCGCTCGTCGAACAGCCACATGCTGAATTGTGCCAAGGCGCCCTGACGCCCTCCCAGCATGATGACGAGAAAGCCCACCACCACACCGGGAAAGGCCAGCGGGAAGGTGAGAATGGCGACCAATACCGCCTTGCCGGGAAAGGAGTGGCGGGCGAGAAAGAAGCCTGCCACGCCGGCGATCAGAACGGCCAATGCCGAGACTGCCAGCGATATCCCCAGGGTGGTGCCCAGGCTGACGAGGTACTGGCGCTGGGTGAGGATGGCGAAGTAAGCGCTCATACCGCTGGCCCGGTCAAGCTCCGTTCCCATTACCACCAAGCGAGTGAAGGGCAGTAGCCAGAAGGCGCCGAACACCGCCATTGCCGGCGCCAGGGTGAACAGCGCCAGCTTTCGCTGGCGCCGGTTTACCTGCTGGAGCATCAGCGCACCTCGGTCTGATAACGCTCGGAGAAGCCTCGCTGTGCCTCGGCCATGGCGTCGTAATCCACGGTCTTGGCGCGGGCATAGTCGCTGTCGGGGAGGAATACTTCGCGAGCCTCCTCGGAGATGGCGCTTTCGCGCACCGGGCGCAGGTAGGCGTTCGCCCACACCGCTTGTCCCTGATCGGACAGCACGAAGTCCAGCACCGCACGGCCGTTGTCGGGATTGGGACCGTTCTTCACCAGGCTCATCACGTAGGGCACTACCACACTGCCTTCCTCGGGAATCACGAACTCCACGTTCGCACCGTCGCTGTGGCGGGCTCGGTAGGCGTTGAAATCGTAGTCGAGCAAAATGGGAATCTCGCCGGAAAGCACCCGTGCGTAGCTGGTCTGCTGCGGCACGATGGGCTGGTTGTCGGCAAGTTCGTTGAAATAGTCGATAGCCGGAGTGAAGTCATCCATGTCACCGCCGAGAGCCAGGTTGATGGCCACTGCGCCGACATAACCAACGAAGGCACTGGCAGGATCGAGGTAGCCGACCATGCCGCGATATTCGGGCTTGAGCAGGTCGGACCAGGAGGTGGGAACGGGTGCGCCATCGAGAGCATCGACGTTGACCATCAGTCCCATGGTGCCGGAGTGGATAGTGAACCAATGGCCCTCTGGATCTTTGAGTCCATCAGGAATTTCGTCCCAATGCGAGGGCTGGTAGGGCTCGATGACGTCCTCTTCCATGGCTTGGATGCCGAAGCTGACGCCGTAGTAGACGACATCCGCTACGGGATTGTTGCGCTCGGCGACGAGTTGAGCCAGCGATTGGCCGGAGTTCTTGTTGTCCTGCGGCACGTTGATGCCGGTTTCCTGTTGGATCAGACGCAGTTGGGAACCCCAGTCGGCCCACTCCGGGGGGCAGTTGTAGCAGATCGCATTGCCGCTGGCCTGCGCGGCGGAGGAAAGTCCGCTGATGCCTAGCAGGGCGGCAGCCAGCAGGGTATGGCGTAGACGTGGAAAGGTCATGGTGTGTTCCTCTAAGGATCGTAGGGTTCTGGGGCTTGGCGGGATGCCGGAAGTGCGCCGGCGCTTTCGCCCTCACGCAGGACGTGGGGCAGGGGGAGCGGCTGTGGGGTCGCTCCCCGTATCAGGGCAAGCAGGGTGTCCACCGCTACGCGACCGAACTCGGCGCGGGGCTGTACCACGGTGGAGAGCGAGGGATAAAGATGACGACCAAGCTCGATGCCATCGAAGCCCATCACCGACAAGTCTCCTGGCACTGAGCGTCCGCTGCGTCGTAGTTCGCCGATCAGACTGATGGCCAGCAAGTCGTTGGTGCAGAGCACGGCCGTCAGTCCTTCAGTCCCTCCCAAGGCGGGTGCCAGTCGGGATAGGGCGACCTGGGTGTGGCGGGGCATTTCGATCAAGGCAAGAGGCGTGAGGCCAGCGGCCTCCATGGCCTCGCGGTAGCCCTCGTGGCGCAGCCGGGCACGGTCCGATTGCAGTAACGGGCCGCCGATCATGCCGATGCGTCGATGGCCCTGGGCGATGAGGTAGCGGGTCGCGTCGGCCATGGCGGCGCGATTGTCCACCCCAACAGAAGGAAAGCATGGGGCGACGGGAGGGTTGTGCACCAGGAGGCAAGGCGTGCTCTCCCGGCGTAGCTTGACGAGCACCGCGCTGTGGTCCGCCTCGGCCACGGTGAGGGCCAATCCGTCGACCCGTTGACGTAACATCTCCTCGACGATGGCTTCCTCTCGGCCAGGGTCGTAGCCGCTCGTGGTGACGATCAAGGAATAGCCAGCGGCTCGAGCTGCCTCCTCCATGGCCTGCAACTGCTCGGCGAACACCGGGTTGTCGAGGCTGGGGACCATGACGCCGAGCATCCGGGTGGCACGGGTGCGCAACTGTTGTGCCACCTTGTTGGGACGAAATCCGAGAACACGGGCCGCTTCCATCACACGCCGGTGGGTTTCGGGGCGTAGGCTTTCCGGCGAGGAAAAGGCCCGGGCCGCCGTGGCCCGGGAGACCCCTGCTAGTTTTGCCACGCTGAGCAGGTTTGCCATTCACCACCTCATCATATTCGTGAACACAATGAGATCGATCTCATTACGCTACTGACTGACTGTAGATGCACCTAATGACGAAACGATGATGATCGAGTGGCAGTTCGGTGGCAGTCACGCAAGGGCGATAACGCTGGCAAGGCGGCATGCGGCGTGATAGCATGCGCCCTCCTCGCATGTGCTGACCCCGCCATCATGACGATTCGCTCCGTATGCCACGCGTACGAGAGGCAATCACCGAGACGACAGCCATTGCTGCCGCGTCCGAGATGTGAAGATGGAGCGCTACAGGATGCCGCCAATCGGGCGACATCGGCGCAAAAAGGTCGCCACAGCGGTTCGTGTCCAAGGAGACGAGCCGGATGCCAGGTGCGACCGGCGTCCACGTAAAACGTGATCGCTCTGTCTGGGCCAAATCGGTCGGATGACAGGGCTACCGACCATGCCGCATGGCTGTGTCGGGGATGCCTCAATGTGATTGCCGGCGAGTGCCGGCCTACCAAGGTGTGATTGATGACCTCGACTTCTGTCGCCTCGCCGAGCTTCGGCGATCTTGCTCTGCTGCCTGCCGTTCTTGCCGCTGTAGAAACACTGGGTTACGAAACTCCTTCACCAATTCAGGCACAGACCATTCCGGCGCTGCTGGAAGGGCGTGACATGCTGGGCCAGGCCCAGACCGGTACCGGCAAGACCGCGGCCTTTGCCCTGCCGTTGCTGTCGCGTCTCGAGATGACCCGACGTGAGCCCCAGGTGCTGGTGCTGGCGCCGACCCGCGAGCTGGCCCAGCAGGTGGCCGTCTCCTTTACCAAGTACGGCCAGAATTTGCAGGGCCTGGAAGTGGCCACCCTGTGCGGTGGCCAGGAATATCGTGAACAGTTGGGTGCGCTCAAGCGTGGCGCCCAGGTGGTGGTGGGCACGCCGGGTCGGGTGATCGATCACCTCGACCGTGGCAGCCTCAAGCTCGACGGCCTCTCCTCCCTGGTGCTGGACGAAGCCGACGAGATGCTGCGCATGGGCTTTATCGATGACGTCAAGCGCGTGGTCGCCGATACCCCGCAGGATGCCCAGCGCGTGTTCTTCTCCGCCACCCTGCCGGCCGAGATCGAGCGCATCGTCAACCGCTACCTGGTCGATCCGGTCAAGGTCGCCATCGAGTCGCGCACCACCACTGCCGAGAGTATCGAGCAGCGCTTGGTGCGGGTCGACGGCGGTGCCAAGCTGGAAGCGCTGGCGCGTATCCTCGAGGTCGAGCCGGTGGACGCCGCGATCGTCTTCGTGCGTACCCGGGCGGCCTGCACCACGTTGATGGAGCAGCTCTCCACTCGCGGCGTGAACGTGGCCAGCCTCTCCGGCGACCTGGACCAGAGCCTGCGTGAGCGCACCATTCAGCGCCTCAAGCGCGGCAAGATCGACGTGCTGATTGCCACCGACGTGGCCGCCCGCGGCCTCGACGTGCCGCGCATCACCCACGTGATCAACTACGACCTGCCCCAGGACAGCGAGGCCTATACCCACCGTATCGGTCGTACCGGCCGTGCCGGTCGCGAAGGCGTGGCGATCACCTTCGCCGGCTTCCGCGAAGGCCGCAAGATCGGCTGGCTGGAGCAGGCCACCGGACAGCGCATGACCGAGATGGCGCTGCCCGACGAGGCCGCCATCCGCGCTCACCGCGACGAGGTGTTCCACCAGCGCGTCATCGCCGCGCTGACTGCCGGCGCCGACGAGCAGCGTGCACTGGTCGAGCGCCTGGTAAGCGAGGGCTACGACCCCATTGAGCTGGCCTGCGCCTTTGCCGCCCTGGCACGCGCCGACGAGGCACCCATCGGTCGCCTCCAGGCGCCGCGCAAGGAGCGTGCCGACCGCGGTGATCGTTCCCCGCGCGATGGCAAGTCGCCGCGCCGCGATCGTGGTCCGAGCGAGGGCATGACCCGTTACCGTGTCGCCGTCGGTCACAAGGATGGCGTCAAGCCGGGCCAGCTGGTCGGCGCCCTGGCCAACGAGGGTGGCATTGAAGGTTCGCGGATCGGTCGCATCGACATCCGCAATGCCTTCTCGGTGGTGGAGCTGCCGAGTTCGCTGCCGCCGAGCATTCTGGCCAAGATGGCCCGCGCTCGCGTCGCCGGTCGTGCGCTTGAGATCAGCGAAGACAGCGGTGCGCCCGAGCGTGCCCCGCGCCGTCGTCGCGAAGACGGCGATGCGCCGGTGCGTCGCCGCACCAGCGCCTAAGCGCAGCGTTCGCCACTAGCGGCGAACACGATCCAAGCCCAGGTCGGAAAAACCGACCTGGGCTTTTTTGTGTCGGCTTGGCAATTGCCATACTACCATACTAGTATGTTCAGAATTGGCGATGACAAGACGGAGTGGTGCCATGACGACCCCCCTGCAAGCCCTGTGGCAGGAAGCGCGCGACGACGGTTCGGTTCGCCAGAGGCTCTATCGGGTGCTGCGCCAATCGATCATCCGCATGGTGCTGGCCCCCGGCCAGGCCTTGTCGGAGAAGGAGCTGGCCGACACCTTCTCGGTAAGCCGTCAGCCGGTGCGTGAAGCTTTCATCCGGCTGTCGGAGGCGGGATTGGTGGAGGTTCGTCCGCAACGCGGTACCTACGTGGTGCGGATTTCCCGGAAGGCTGTGCTCGAGGCACGCTTCGTGCGCGAGGCGATCGAGGTGGCAGTGGCCCGTGCCGCGGCCGAGGAGGGGGTGGCAGCGTACACCCTGGACGAGTTGCGCGAGCTGATCGAACGCCAGCGCCGCTGTATCGAGCCCAACGATTACGACCGCTTCTTCAAGCTCGACGAGGCCTTCCATCGTTCGCTGTCGCTGGGGGTGGGGCACACTGCGGCATGGCGCGTCACCGAGGAGGTCAAGGCACAGCTCGATCGGGTCCGCTACCTGAGCATTCCCGAGTCGACGCCGATCGCCAAGCTGACCGACCAGCACGCGATGGTCGTCGAGGCCATTGTCGAGCGGGACCCCGAAGCGGCTGGCCGGGCCATGAGTATTCATCAGCGCGAGATTCTGCACTCGCTGCCGGAACTCATGCGTCGCTTCCCAGAGATGTTCGACGGGGACTCCCCAAGGAGCCATCACCATAAATCCATAGCCAGCAAGTACTGAGCAAGACGCCAGACCACTCGAAGTAACAACCACAACACACGTCAGGAGGCTCACATGAAAACCACCGTCATCGCAGCGGCCATCGTTCTGACCGCCAGCGCCAACCTGGCCCACGCGGCCTATCAATTGAATCTTTCCTCGGCGCTCAGCGCCCAGGACCCCATCGTCCAGGCCATGGAGGAAGCCAGCCAGGCCATCGCGGAGCGCTCCGATGGCGAACTCACCGTGCGTGTCTTCCCCAATAGCCAGCTCGGTTCCGACGAGGACGTGGTCGAACAGATTCGTAGCGGCGCCAATGTCGCGGTGCTGATCGATGCCGGGAGGCTTGCGGAGTACCAGCCGGAGCTGGGCATTCTCAGCGCGCCCTACCTGGTCGAGGAACACGCCGACTATGAACGCATCACCTCGTCCGCGCTCTACCAGGATTGGGTCGAGAGCCTGGCCGACAGCAGCGGCCTGCGCTTGCTCAACTACAACTGGTTCCAGGGGTCCCGCCACATGCTGACCCAGAAGCTGGTCGAGACACCCGACGACCTGCGAGGGGTGCGTGTACGCACCATCAACTCACCGGTGTGGCTGCGCACCATCGAATCGATGGGCGCTACACCCACGCCGCTGCCCTGGTCGGAGGTCTACTCCGCGCTGCAACTGGGAGCAATCGACGGCGCCGAGGCGCAGCTCACCGCCGCCGAGGGCCAGAACCTGCATGAGGTGATCACCCACATCGCCTTGACCGGCCATATCCATCTGATGACCGGTCTTGCCACGTCCGAGCAGTGGTACCAGTCGCTGCCGGAAGAGCTGCGCACCATCCTCGACGAGGAGCTACACAATGCGGGGGAGGCCGCCAGCCGGGCTACTGCCGATGCTCAGGATGCCGTGCGCGAGCGCATGGAGGCGGAGGGCGTGACTTTCACCGAGGTGGATGTCGAGCTGTTCCGCGAACGCGTTGCCGGCGTCTACGAGGAGCTTGGCTACGACCAGTACCGTGACCAATTGACCGCGGGAGAGTGAGCCTGACGGCCCTTGTCGCTATGGCGGCAAGGGCTGATCGACTCGCACGTTGTTCCATGGAATCGGCCGGCCGCGTTCCGGCACCGAGGATCTTCGACATGTGGTACTGGTACGACCGACTCGAAGCCTGGCTAGCCGTCGTGCTGCTGGGCGCGACATCCCTGACCCTGCTGGTAAGCTCGACGGCACGCGCCATCGGTCAGCCCTTCGCCGGGGGGGCCGAACTGGCCCAACTGCTGTTCATCTGGACCGCTGTGCTGGGTGCCGATATTACCTTGCGCCATGGCGGGCAGGTGCGTATCGATGCCCTGGCGGTACGCCTGCCGCTGACGCTGCAGCGTCTGGTCACCGGGCTGTGCCTGGTGCTGATGCTGGGGTTTCTGGCCCTGCTCGTGCGTTACGGCTTTCCCCTGGCGCTCTCCAACTGGCAGCGCCCGATGGGGGTGGCCGGGTTGAGCTACGGCTATATCACTCTGGCGCTGCCGGTGGGGGCCAGCCTGATGATCGTTTCCCTGCTGCGTCGCGTGGCGGCCAAGGGCATCGTGCTGAGCCTGGTGCCGGATGACGACAGCGTGGAGGGAGCATCATGACTGCTGCTCTGCTGCTGGGCCTGGGGTTGGTGCTGATGGTCATTGGCATGCCCGTTGCCTTTGCCATCGGTATTGCCGGGTTCACCTACTTCTTTCTGCCCGAGACTTTCCTGCCCACCAACATCGGGGCACAGCGCATCGTCTCTGCTACCCAATCGTTCCCGCTGCTGGCGGTGCCACTGTTCATCTTCATCGGCCACTTGATGAATGCCAGTGGCATCACTCCGCGCTTGATACGGCTCTCCACGCTGCTGGCCGGCTGGATGAGCGGCGGGCTGGCCCAGGCCAGTATCGTGCTCAGTACCTTGATGGGTGGCGTGTCGGGCTCGGCGGTGGCCGATGCCGCCATGCAGTCGCGGGTGCTGGGGAAGGGCATGATCAAGGAGGGCTACAGCCCCGGGTTCTCCGGCGCGGTGCTCTCCATCGGCGGGTTGATCACCGCCACCATTCCGCCGAGTATCGGCCTGATCCTCTACGGCTACCTGGGCGAGGTCTCCATCGGGCGGCTGTTCATCGCCGGCGTGGTGCCAGGCTTTCTGCTGATGGTAGCGTTGATGGTGACGACCTTCTTCGTGGCCAAGCGCCGCGGCTACGCGCCGGTACGCGAGGGGCTGCCGTCGGGCCGAGAGGTGCTCAAGGCCGCACGCAGCAGTATCTGGGCACTGCTGTTTCCGGTGTGGCTGCTGGTGGGCATCCGTTACGGCCTGTTTACCCCCACCGAGGCGGGGGCCTTCGCTGTGGCCTATGCGCTGCTGGTGGGCTGCGTGATCCATCGTGAGATGGGGCTGCGCGAGGTACTCACGGCGATGCATGCCAGCGTGCGCGATATCGGCATGATCATGCTGATCATCATGTTCTCGGGAATCATCGGCTACGTGGTCTCCTTCGAGCGGGTGCCGCAGACCATCGCCGAGCTGACCCTGGGTGTCTTCTCCAGCCAGGCCACGCTGCTGCTGACCCTCGCCGTACTGTTGGTGCTGCTCGGTATGCTGCTCGAGGCCACGGTGGTGGTGATGCTGCTCACGCCGATCCTGGTGCCGGTGATCAAGGCGGCCGGCATCGATCCGGTGCACTTCGGCCTGCTGATGATGACGCTGGTGACCTTCGGCGGCATGACCCCACCGGTGGGGATCTCGATGTACACCGTGTGCGGCATCCTGCGCTGCTCCTTCTTCGATTACAGCCGTGAGCTACTGCCATTTGCCTTGGCGGTATTCGTGGTGGTGCTCGGCATCATCTTCTTCCCCGACATCGTGCTGTTCCTGCCCAACATGCTGATGGGCTGAGCCTGAACGAGCGATAACTATGGAGGGTTCAATGGACTTCACCGACAAGATCGCTTTCATGGGACCGGACTTCCTGCTCAAGAACGAGCCGGCACGCCGGCTCTACCACGAGCATGCCGCGGCCATGCCGATTTGCGATTACCATTCGCACCTGAGCCCAGAGGAAATTGCCGGCGATGTGCGCTTCGACAACCTCACCGAATTGTGGCTCAAGGGCGATCACTACAAGTGGCGGGCAATGCGCATCGCCGGTATAGACGAGCGGCGCATTACGGGTGAAGCAGGTGACCGCGAGCGCTTCCAGGCCTGGGCCGAAACGGTGCCGCACTGCCTCGGCAACCCGCTCTACCACTGGACCCACCTGGAGCTGCGCCACCCGCTGGGTATCGAGAACACGCTGCTCTCACCGGCCACCGCCGAGGAAATCTGGACCACCGCACGCGAGCGGCTGGCCACCCCACAACTGAGCGCCCAGGGTATCCTCGAGCGCTTCAAGGTGCGCACCGTGTGTACCACCGACGACCCGGTGGATGATCTCGCCCTGCACCGGCGGCATGCCGGGAACGGGGCAATGCCCGCCATGCTGCCGACCTTCCGCGCCGACGCCGTGCTCAAGATCGATCAGCCCGACTTCGCTGACTACCTCGGTGAGCTGGAGCGTGCCAGTGGCGTGCCCATCCGCGGCTACGACGATCTGCTCGAGACGCTGTACCAGCGCCTCGAGCACTTCGCCGCCCACGGCTGCTGCCTCTCCGACCACAGCCTGGAGAAACCGGTGTTCGTTCCGCCGCCGAGCGCGGCCGAACTCGACCGGATGATCGATCGCCGCCGCCGTGGCAAAACGCTCAGCGGCGACGAAAGCGCCGCCTTCACTACCGCGGTGCTGCTGTGGCTGGGGCGCGAGTACGCCCGCCGTGGCTGGGTGATGCAGCTCCACCTCGGCGCGCTGCGCAGCCTGAGCCAGCGCGGCTTGGCCGAGATCGGCGCCAACAGTGGCTTCGATGCCATCGGCGACGTCACCTACGCCGAACCGCTGGCGGCGATTCTCGATGCGCTGGACCGCGAGCGGGCGTTGCCTCGTACCGTGGTCTACAACCTCAACCCTCGCGACAACGAGATGCTGGCGAGCCTGGTCGGCTCATTTTCGAGCGACGGCATCCCCGGCAAGCTGCAGTTCGGTGCCGCCTGGTGGTTCAACGACCAGCGCGACGGCATCGAGCGTCAACTCGTGACTCAGATGAACTTCGGCCTGCTGCGCCACTTCGTCGGCATGCTCACCGATTCGCGCAGCCTCTTGTCGTTCTCCCGCCACGACTACTTCCGCCGCATCTTCTGCCAGATGCTCGGTGCGCAGATCCAGCACGGCGAGCTGCCGAACGATCTCGACCGTATCGGCGAGCTGGTACGGGCGGTGTGCTACGACAACGTGCAGCGCTACCTGTTCCAGAGATAACGATAGAGACAACGGCCAACCCCCCATGACTGCGACGGAATACCCATGAAAATCAGCGACGCCTATGTGATCGTCACCTCGCCGGGGCGCAACTTCGTCACCCTCAAGATCGTCACTGAGTCGGGCACCTACGGCATCGGCGACGCCACCCTCAACGGACGCGAGATGGCGGTGGTGGCCTATCTCGAGGAGCACGTGATCCCCGCCCTGATCGGGCGTGACGCCAGCCGCATCGAGGACATCTGGCATTACCTCTACCGTGGGGCCTACTGGCGCCGTGGGCCGGTGACCATGGCGGCGGTGTCGGCGGTGGATCTGGCGCTGTGGGATATCAAGGCCAAGGCGGCGGGCATGCCGCTCTATCAGCTGCTTGGCGGCAAGAGCCGCGAGCGGGTGATGACCTACGCCCATTGTACCGGCAAGGACATCGATAGCTGTCTCATCGAGGTGGAAAAGCATGTCAAGCTCGGCTATCGCGCCGTGCGGGTGCAGGCCGGCGTGCCCGGCATCCCCACCATCTACGGCGTGGCCAAGCGCGAGGGCGAGCGCTACGAGCCGGCGGACGCCGAGCTTCCCGCCGAGCACGTATGGAGTACCGAGAAGTACCTCAACCATGTGCCCAAGCTGTTCGCTGCGGTGCGCGAGCGCTTCGGCGACGAACTGCACGTGCTGCACGACGTGCATCATCGGCTGACGCCCATCGAGGCGGCGCGCCTGGGCAAGATGGTGGAGCCCTACCACCTGTTCTGGCTCGAGGACTGCGTGCCGGCCGAGAACCAGGAGAGCTTTCGCCTGATTCGCCAGCACACCACCACGCCACTGGCGGTGGGGGAGGTGTTCAACTCGATCCACGACTACCGCGAGCTGATCGAGAACCAGTGGATCGACTACATCCGCACACCGCTCTCCCACGGTGGCGGCATCACCCATATGCGGCGGATCGCCGATCTGGCCGGGCTCTACCACGTGCGCACCGGCTTCCATGGGCCGACGGACCTGTCGCCGGTGTGCTTGGGTGCGGCGGTCCACTTCGACACTTGGGTGCCCAACTTCGGCATTCAGGAGCACATGCCCCATACTCCGGAGACCGACGCCGTCTTCCCACACGATTATCGCTTCGAGGATGGCCATTTCCTGGTCGGCGAAGCACCGGGGCACGGCGTCGACATCGACGAGGAACTGGCCAAGCAATACCCCTACAAGCGTGCCAGCCTTCCGGTCAATCGGCTGGAAGACGGCACCTTGTGGCACTGGTGAGGAGAGCGCACCGATGAAAGCCTTTCAGGTCAACGCACCACTGGACTATGCCATCGCCGAAGTCGAGGCGCCCCGTGCTGCTACCGGCGAGGTGCTGGTGAAGGTAGCCTTCGCCGGCATCTGCGGGTCCGACATGCACATCATCCACGGTGACAATGCCTTCGTGCGCTTTCCTCGCATTACCGGGCACGAGTTCGCCGGCACGGTCGAGGCACTCGGTGAGGGCGTCGGAGGGATCGAGATCGGCGCCCGGGTGTGCATCGACCCGGTGGTCAGTTGCGGGCGGTGCTACCCGTGCCGCATCGGCCGCCCCAAACGTGTGCAGGGCGCTGCAGGTAATCGGTGTGCACCGCGACGGCGGCTTCGAGGAGTGGGTCAACGTGCCGGCGGCCAACGTCCACTTGCTGCCCGAGGGCCTGGGGCTGGAAGCCGGCGCGCTGGTGGAACCCTATTCCATCGCGGCCAACGTGCTGGAGCGGATGCAGCCGCTGCGCGGCGACCGCCTGGTGGTCTATGGCGCCGGGGTAATCGGGCTGACTATCCTGCAGATGGCTCGCGCCCTGGGTATCGAGGACATCACCGTCATCGACCTGATCGAGGAGCGCCTGGCCACGGCCCGTGAACTTGGTGCCACGCGCACCTGGCACGGCAAGGAGGATGTCGAGGCCGCGGCGCGTGAGTTGACCGGCGGCGAGGGCATTCCGCTGATCGCCGATGCCGCCTGCGTGCCGGCGCTGCTGCCGCAGATGTTGCGTATCGCCTCGCCGGCGGGGCGTATCGGCCTGCTCGGCTTCAACCCCACCCCCAGCGATCTGGTGCAGTTGGAGGTGATCAAGAAGGAGCTGACCCTGGTCGGCTCGCGGCTCAACAACCGCAAGTTTCCGGAGGTGCTCGAACGCATGGCCTCGGGGCGTCTCGATCCGCTGGCGCTGGTCAGCCACCGCCTGCCCTTCGACGACATGCCCGGGGCCATCGACATGCTCGACCATCATCCTGAAAGGGCTCGCAAGGTGCTGATCGGCATCGGTGCCGACATCCGCGCCTGAGCCAGCTCGACGCAGCAGACATCGCCACGGCGATGCACATAACAGCAATAACCGCTTGAACAGCAGAACAAGGAGCTACGCCATGATCAAACGACTCATTATCGGCGCCGTCCTCGGGACGGCCCTGATGGCCAGCCAAACCGCGCTTGCCGCCGACGTCACCCTGCGCTTCGGCCACCTGGCTAACGAGCAGAACATCTGGCACCAGGCCGCCGTGCGCTTCAAGGAGCTCGTCGAGGAAAATTCGGATGGGCGCATCGAAGTGCAGATATTTCCCAACGAGCAGCTCGGCAACGAGATGGATGTGATCAACAGCATCCAGCTCGGTACCGCCGACATCACCATCACCGGCGAGAGCCTGCAGAACTGGGCGCCCAAGGCGGCGATGATGGCCGTGCCCTATGCGTTCCGCGATGCCGAGCATCTTCGCCAGGCGGTGGAGAGCGAGATCGGCGAGCAGATCGAGGCGCAGATTACCGAGCGTGCCAACCTGGTGCCGCTGGCCTGGTTCGAGCGTGGGCCGCGTGAGCTGACCTCCAACCAGCCGATTCGTCATCCCGACGATCTCGACGGCATTCGCCTGCGCGTACCCAATGTGCCGCTGTTCGTCGACACCTGGGAGGCGCTGGGTGCGCGGCCCACGCCGATGGCCTTCAGCGAGGTGTTTACCGCCCTGCAGCAGAACACCATCCAGGCCCAGGAGAACCCGCTCAGCCTGATCGAGAGCGCCAGCTTCAACGAGGTGCAGGACTACGTGAACCTGACCGGCCACGTACGTAGCTGGATCTACGTGGTGATCGGCCGCAACCGCCTCGAGAGCATGCCCGAAGAGCTGCAGCAGGTCGTGCGCGAGGCGGCCCAGGAAATGCAGGTCTACCAGGCCGAGCTGTTCGAGGAGGACCAGCAGCGCCTGGAGCGTGCCCTGCAGGAGCGTGGCATGGAGTTCATCGAAGTCGACACCGAGGCATTCGCCGAGAAGGCGCGGCCGGCGGTGGAAGCAGCCCTCGACGACGAGCAGCGCGCGCTGTTCGACGCCATCCAGAACCTGTGATCCACCCGGGCGGGTCCGTGCCCGCCCACTCTCCACGGGGTCGACGAGCCCCAGCGAGGAACGCCAATGGATATTACCCCGCAGCGTAGCGATGGCGAGCAAGTGGTGGCTAGCCTCGACGCCCTGTCCGCGGTGCCCAGGCTCGGAGGGCCGCTGGGCCGCGTCATCGGTTGGGTGGACACCTTCTTCGTACTGCTCGCCAATCTGGCCCTGGTAGGGATCGCCGCGACCATGCTGCTGCAGATCTCGGGCCGGCTGTTCCTGCCGTTCACTCTGTCCTGGACCGAGGAGCTGTCACGCTACCTGTTCATCTATATGGTGGCTCTGGCGGCCGGGGTGGCGATACGCCGGCATCGGCACGTCAACGTCGAACTCTTCCATCACCGGCTCGGGCTGCGTACGCGCGCTGCCTACCAGGCGCTGATCTGCCTGCTGGTCGGCGGCTTCGCCCTGATGGTGCTGCCCGCCGCCTGGCAGTTTGCCCAGAACGGCGCCTGGCAGACCTCGCCCACCCTGAGGGTGCCCATGCTCTACATCTTCTTTTCTACCGTGCTGCTGTTCGTCCTGGTGCTGTTCTATAGCGCCGTCGGCCTCGTCGAAGGCCTGGCCGCGGCATGGCGTCCGCCCGTCGACGGCGCCCGCGAGGAGGCATCATGGAAGTGATGGTGCTCTTCGGCGTGTTCCTGTTGCTGCTGGTGCTGGGGCTGCCCATTGCCTTTGCCTTGGGCATCTCGTCGCTCGCCTACCTGCTGCTGGAAGGCATCTCGCTGACCATCGTGCCGCAGCGCATGTATTCGGGTATCGATACCTTCGTGCTGCTTTGCATTCCCGGCTTCGTGCTGGCCGGTAACCTGATGAACGTGGGTAACATTACCGAGCATATCGTGCGCTTCTCCAACGCCGTGGTCGGTCATATCCGCGGTGGCCTGGGCCTGGCCAATGTGGGCGGCTCCATGATCTTCGGCGGTATCTCGGGCACCGCGGTGGCCGATGCTGCCAGCATCGGCTCGGTGATGATCCCCGGCATGGCGCGCTCTGGCTACGACAAGCCGTTCGCTGCCGCCGTCACCGCAGCCTCGTCAACCATTGGCCCGATCATCCCGCCCAGCGTGCCGATGATCATCGTCGGTTCACTGGCCGGCGTCTCGGTGGGGCGCATGTTCCTGGCCGGGGCCGTGCCCGGCCTGCTGTTGGGCGTGGCGATGATGATCACCGTCTACTTGCTGGCGGTGAAGCGCGGCTATCCCAAGGAGCGTCGCGCCACCCTGCGCGAGCTGCTGCGTGAGGGGCGCACGGCGTTCTGGGCGCTGCTGATGACTGTGATCATTCTCTACGGCATCATCGGCGGCTTCTTCACGCCGACTGAGGCATCGATTGTTGCCAGTCTCTATGCGCTGGTGGTGGGCATGTACGTCTACAAGGGGCTGACCTGGCGCAAGTTGCCGGCGATTCTCACCGACACCGTACTGACCTCATCGGCATTGCTGCTGCTGGTGGGCCTGGCCAACCTGTTCGGCTGGATCCTCACCAGTCAGCAGATTCCCCAGACGATCGCTGCCCTGATCATGGCGGTCAGCGACAACCCGATCATTGTGATCCTGATCCTCAACCTGATCCTGCTGTTCGTCGGGGCTTTCATGGAGACCATCGCCGCGCTGATCATCCTGTTCCCGGCGCTGCTCGGTGTGGCCACCGGGGTGGGTATGGACCCGGTGCACTTCGCGGTAATGGCGGTGCTCAACCTGATGATCGGCTTGACCACACCGCCGGTGGGGGTGTGCCTGTTCGTGGTTTCGGGCATCGGCAAGCTACAGATGCTCACCGTGGCCCGTGCCATCCTGCCGTTCCTGGCCTGTAACCTCGTGGTACTGCTATTGGTGGCCTACGTGCCGGCCATCTCGCTATGGCTTCCCGACCTGTTGATGGGGGCAAGATGAACGACGTGACACGCGTGCCTGCCGCTGCGCCGAGCGGGTGCATCAGCATCGTCCACCTGGGATTGGGCGCTTTCCACCGCGCCCACCAGGCGGTCTACCTGGAGCGCTATCGGCAGCGCAGCGGCGACGACGCCTGGGGCGTGAGCAGCGCCAACCTGCGTGGCGGCGTGGCGCTGGTGGATGCCCTGCGCGACGCCGACTATCACTACCATGTCGCCGAATACGCCGACCGTGACCACATCACCCTGCGCGAGATCGGCGTGATCGAGGAGGTCCTGTTCACTGGCCGAGACTCTTCGGGCCAGTGGGGACGCGATCTCACAGCGCTGCTCACACGCCTAGCCTCGCCCGACACGCGGCTCGTCACCCTGACGGTGACCGAGAAGGGCTATTTCCTGAGTCCCGCCGAGGGCACCTTGCTGCGTGACGACCCGCTGATCGCCCATGACATCGAGCATCCCCAGGCACCGCGTACCGTGCCGGGACTCCTGGTCGAGGCACTGGCCCGGCGGCGCAGCGCGGGAATCCCGCCGTTCACGGTACTGTGTTGCGACAACATGCCGAATAACGGCCAGCGCACACGAGCGGCGGTGATGCAGCTTGCCGCCTGTCGCGATGGCGAACTTGCCGCCTGGATCGAGCGCGAGGTGGCGTTCCCGTGCAGCATGGTCGACCGCATCGTGCCGGCCATGACCGCGGCCGACTTCGCCCGCCTGGCCGAGCTGGGCGTCGACGATCCCAATGCCGTAGTGGGCGAGGCCTTCTCTCAATGGGTGGTGGAGGACGACTTCCCCCTCGGCCGACCGGCCTGGGAGTCCGAGGGCGTGGAGATGGTCGCCGACGTGGCGCCGTTCGAAACCATGAAGCTGCGCATGCTCAACGGCAGCCATTCGCTGCTCGCCTACCTGGGCGCGTTGGAGGGTATCGAGACGGTGTTCGACGCGGTGAGCCGCGACGATCTGATGGCACTGCTGCATCGCTACATGCTGCATGAGGCGGCACCGACCTTGGCGATGCCTGCCGGCACCGACCTCGAGGGCTATGCTGAACAGCTGCTCTATCGTTTCGCCAACGACAGCCTGCGTCATCGTCTGCACCAGATCGCCATGGATGGCTCGCAGAAGCTGCCCCAGCGTTGGCTGCACGGCGCCCTGGCGCGGCTAGAAGCGGGAGGCGAGGTACCGTGTATCGCACTTGGTCTTGCGGCATGGATCCGCTACACCGCTGGAAGCGACCTGCACGGTAATGTCCATGCCGTTGACGACCCCATGGCGGACACGTTCGCCTTGCTGCACGAAACCCATGGTGAGGATCATGAAAATCTGGTGCTGGCCTTTCTCGAACTCGATGCCGTGGTTCCCCCGGCGTTGGCCGAGCACTCCGGCTTCGCGGCGGAGGTGGTGTCGGCCTACCGCTGCCTGACGACGCTTGGCCTAGACACCGCGCTTGCGCGACTCGATGCATCCACCTGATAGGGAGAGGTTCGTCATGGAACACACCTGGCGCTGGTTTGGCCCCAGTGATCCGATCACCCTCGACGAGATTCGCCAGACCGGTGCCACCGGCATCGTTACGGCGCTGCACGAAATACCCAACGGCACGGCCTGGCCGCTCGAGGCCATCACCGAGCGCAAGGCGACGATCGAGGCGGCGGGGCTGACCTGGTCGGTGGTGGAGAGCGTGCCGGTACACGAGGCGATCAAGCAGGGCACGCCCGAGCGCGAGCGCTACATCGCTGCCTATCAGGAGACCCTGCGCAACCTGGCGGCGTGCGGTATCGACACCGTCTGCTACAACTTCATGCCGGTGCTCGACTGGACCCGCACCGACCTCGCCTGGCGCCTGCTAGATGGCGGCCTGGCGCTGCGCTTCGATCAGACGGCCTTCGCCGCCTTCGATCTCTACCTGCTCGAGCGCCCCGGCGCCGAGGCCGAGTACACCGAGGCCGAACGGGCCGAGGCCAGGCACTATCTCGATGGCCTCGACGCCGCCGGGCGCGAGGCGCTGATCGATACCATCATCGCCGGCCTGCCGGGGGCCGAAGAGCACTACACTCTGGCGCGCTTCCAAGAGGCGCTGGACGCCTATGCCGACATCGACGCCGAGCGCCTGCGTGAGCATCTTGGCCATTTCCTGCGCGCTATCGTGCCGGTAGCCGAGGAAGCCGGCGTGCGACTCGCCATTCATCCGGACGACCCGCCGCGTCCGCTGTTCGGCCTGCCGCGGGTGGTCTCCACTCCCGAGGATGCCCATTGGCTACTCGATGCGGCGCCGAGCGAGGCCAATGGCCTGACGCTGTGCACCGGCTCCTACGGTGTGCGCGAGGACATCGACCTGGCCGCCATGGCGCGCCGCTTCGGCCCGCGCATCTACTTCGCCCACCTGCGCTCGACCCGGCGCGAGGCCGCCGATCCGCGCACCTTCCACGAGGCGCATCACCTTGGCGGCGACGTCGACATGGTGGCGGTGATCGCTGCCCTAGTGAAGGAGGAGAGGCGCCGCGAACGCGAGGGTGGGCCGCGCCTGCCGCTGCGGCCGGATCATGGCCATCATATCCTCGACGACCAGCGCCGCGACACACGCCCGGGTTATCCGCTCTACGGGCGTCTGAAGGGGCTCGCCGAGCTGCGCGGCGTGGAACTGGCGGTGCGGCGGCTGACGAGCTGAGAGCTGCTGGAGAAAACGACAAGGCCCCCGCCGAACGCTCGGCGGGGGCCTTGTCGTTGCCGGCAGCGCCTCTATTTTCCGGGTGCGGCGACCTGGCCTGTTGTGAGGGCCGCATCGGGAACCTGCTCCATGCGGCGGCGCTCTTCGTTGAGCATTTCCAGCGCCTGTTCGGAGGTCACTCGGGAAGCAGGCGTGAGCAGGCTGACCGCCACCCCTGCGACGAGCGCCACCGATACCGCCGGTATGCTCGGGTTGCCCCAATAGGCGCTCCAGTCTGCGTTGGCGATGATCGCCAGCGACGTCGCCGAGGCGCTGGCCAGGGTGGCGACCGCGCCCTGCCAGTTGTAGCGCGGCCAGAAGCGACCCAGCAGGGCACAGACGAAGAGCCCGGCCATGATAGTGGCGATCATGCGGGTAATGTAGGTGATCACGTTGTCCGACGTCAGGGCGAACGCCAGCGCCAGGCCAATGGTGGCGACCAGGGCAATGCGGGAGAAACGCACCACGTTATGGGCTGAGGGCGCCCGGCCCGTGACCAGCACATAGAGGTCGCGCATCAGCGTGGAGACCCCGGCGATGGCATCCGAGCTGGCGCTGGACATGGTCGCCGAGAGCCCAGCCACCAGCAGCAGCAGGCCGAGCCCAAGGGGCAACACCTCGGTGGCCAGGAAGGGGAAGGCGTAATTGCTGTTCTCGAGGCCGGGATTGAGCGCATGGGTGGCCATGCCGATGATCGCCGGGATGATCGAGAAGCCCAGGTAGAGCACGCCGGTGATCACGAAGGAGCGGCGCACCGAGGAGACCGACTCGCCGGAATAGATGCGCTGGCGAAACGAAGGGGTGGCGAGTACGCCGACGGCGATTACTGCCGCCAGCGACAGCGCCGGCAGGCCGCCAATTGCCCCGATGCCGAGGAAACTGGCCGCACCCGCATTCATTCCGGCGGTCAGCCCCGAGAAGCCGCCGACCTCGACCAGGGCGAGCACGGCCATGAGCAGGAAGCCGGCGAAGAGAATGATCGCCTGCACGGTATCGGTCCACACCACGGCGAAGTAGCCACCGATCACGCAGTAAATGCCGAAGCCCAGTGCCACCAGGACGCGCGCGGTGTTGAGGTCGATGCCCGCCATCCAGGAGAGATAGAGCCCGCCGCCGAGGATATGCGCGCCCAGCCAGCCGATACAGGCGATATAGATCAGCAGCGCCACCAGGTTGCGTACCAGGCGATTGGCGCCCACGTAGTAGGCGAGTTCCTCGCTCATGGTCATGAAGCGAAGCTGGCGCACCGGGGCGAACAGCAGCGCCAACAGCAGCACGCCGACGGCGCCGCCGATGCCATACAGGGCGCCGGCCCAGCCGTTGGCGTAGCCGAACCCCACCGCGCCCATGCTCGAGCCGGTGCCGACCATGGTCGCCACGGTGGAGCCGATGGTGAGGAAGAGCGGAACGCTGCGTCCGCCGAGCAGGAAGTCGTCACCGCTGCCGCGCTTGTGGCGGGAGATCCACCAACCGAAACCGATCATGGCGATGACGTACACCACAAAGGTGCCAAGGAATATCTGACTGTTCATGGTAGCCTCTTATCGTTGTTTGCCCGACCGTTGCCGCGGTCGGGGTAAGCAATGTCACGATCGAAGGCGGGGTGGTCTTGTCTTGTGAGGCCCCGCCGGCGATCCGGTGCCGTGCCCTTGCCGGGGTACGGCACCCCCTTTCTTACATCCGGTCGGCCCGGAAGCACTTCACATCCACCTCCACCTTGCAGTCCACGACCAGGTCCTGGACGCTGCAGATGCGCGCCGGCGGGTTGTCGCCGAACACGTCGCGGAACACCTTGTTGAACGACGAGAAATAGCGGGCATCGGTGAGCACTGCCGTGACGTGCACCACATCCTCCACGCCGTAGCCGGCTTCGCGCATGATCGTCAGGCAGTTGTCGAAGGCGAGCCGGGTCTGCTCGACGATGCCGCCCTCGACCACTTCTCCATCTCGCATCGGTGTCTGGCCGGAAACGTAGAGCCAACCGCCGGCTTCCACGGCGCGGGCGAACGGCAGCTTTTGTCCACCGGTGCCGACGCCGCCTTCGACGCCGTATCGAGTAATGCTCATGAGGATTTCTCCGTAAGGGGGTGGTGGGGGAGGTGTGTGTCGCTGATTCGACTCGTGCGGCGCAGCATGCGCCCGGCGCGCTCGCCGGTAGCCGCTCCCTGGCGATACCCGATGACGCCGTTGACCATGACCATCTCGATGCCCCGTGCCGGGGCGATGGGGGTGTCGTAGTCGGCGATATCGGCGAGGGTTTCGAGGTCGAACAGCGTCAGATCGGCAAAGGCCCCTTCTCGGATCACGCCGCGATCGACGAGGCCGAAGTTGGCGGCTGACAGGCCGGTCATCTTGCGTACCGCTTCGGCCAGGGGCATCAGGCCCAGATCGCGGCTGTAGCGTGCCAGCACCCGGGGAAAGGCGCCCCACAGCCGTGGGTGCGGATGCGGATCGTTGGGCAACCCGTCCGACCCGACCATCGAGAGGGGATGAGCCAGTACCCGGCGCATGTCCTCCTCGCTCATGTTGTGGTAGACCGCCCCGGCCGGCTGCAGGCGCCGCGCTGCGTCCAGCAGGGAGACGTTCCAGTCGGCGGCGATATCAGCAAGCGGCCGGCGAGCCTGCTCGGGGTGCGGCTCGGACCAGGTAATGACGATCTCGATCTCGTCGGTGACCTGCCCCAGATCGAGGGTCGAGGAACCCGCCGTATAGGGGTAGCAGTCACAGTGCGCGCACTGATGGCGGGCCGCCTGTTCGAGCTTTGCCAGGGCATGCGGTGCGCCGCCCCAGTTGCCGGCGCCGGCACACTTCAAATGAGAAATCACCAGCGGCACCCGGCCGTGACGAGCGGTAGCAAAGGCTTCGTCCATGGCCTCGAACAGCCCGGCGAACTCGTCGCGCAAGTGAGTGGTATAGACGCCGCCGGCCTGCCCCACGGCGGTCACCAGCGCTTCCATCTCCGCCGTGGGGGCATGGAAGGCGTTGCGGTAGGCGAGCCCCGAGCTGAGCCCCAGGGCACCTTCATCCAACGCCTGGCGCAGCAGGCGCTCCATCTCGGCAATCTCTGTGCCGCTGGTGGGACGGGCGAAATCGTCCATCACCTGGCTACGCAGACTGGTATGTCCCACCAGGGCGGCGACGTTGACGCTGGGAGTCGCTGCCTCAACCGCCTCGGCATAGGCGGCGAAGCTCGCATAGCGGAAATCCTCGGCCTGACCCAGCAGGTTCATGGGATCGGGCACCTCACCGGCAAGTGCCACGGGGCTGGCGCTGATGCCGCAGTTGCCTACCACCACCGTAGTGACTCCCTGGGAGAGCTTGGGCAGCATCTCGGGAGCGCGGATCACATTGGTGTCGTCGTGGGTGTGTACGTCAATGAAGCCCGGTGCCAAATAACGACCGCTGGCGTCGACCTCGCTGGCGGTTCCGGTCGTGGCACCATCCAGATCGCCCACGGCGACGATACGATCGCCGCATACGGCCACATCGGCCCGAAAGGGGGCGGCGCCTGTACCGTCGACGACCTGGGCATTACGGATCAGCAGATCGTAGCGCATGTCAGTCTCCCAGCGGCTGGCGGTTGTCGCCGCCGCGATGGGCGTCCAGGGTCAGTTTCAGGCGGCGCAGCTTGTCGCGTGAACGCTCGCGGTGACGCAGGGCCAGCTCCAGGGCCAGCACGTCGATGGCGGCGAGCATGGCGTAGCGAGAAGCCGAAGGGTGGTAGATGAAGTCGGTCTCGCGGGCCGCTATCGGCAGCACCACGTCGGCATTCTCCGCCAAGGGTGAGCCCTGGGAAGTGATGGCCACTACCTTGGCGCCGTACTGGCGGGCAATACGTGCCGATTCCACCATTTCCGGCGTATAGCCGGTCACCGAGAGCACCACCACCACATCCTCTGGGTCCAGGGTGGAGGCCACCATGCGCGGCAGCAGGGCCTGGGGGTAGGCGCTGATCGCGTAGCCGAGGCGTACCAGGCGGAACTGAATCTCTTGCGCCAGCATGCTGGAGCCGCCGCCGGCGCCGAAGACGAGAATCTGGCGGGCGCCGTCGAGACGCTCCACGGCGCCGGCCACGTCGGCTTGGGCCATGAGGTCGCGGTTCACCGCCAAGGTTTGGGTGGCGATCTCGTAGACCACCGCAGGGCCGTCTTCGGGAGCCGCCTCCTGGATGAAGCGCCGGCCCGCAGCCAATGCCCGGGTCAGTCGAGTCTTGAGATCGCGTACGTTGCTGCAGCCTACGGCGCGGGCGAAGCGGGTCACGCTGGCATCACTCACGCCGGCCCGGGCGGCGATCTCGCCGATGCTGGCCTCGGTGACGAAGTCGATGTCTGAGAAGATCAGCTCGGCGACTTTCTTTTCAGCCTCACGCAGGCTGGCGAAGTCCGCCGTAATGCGGGAAAGGATATCGATCTCTTGGCTCACCAAAGGGCTCCTGTCTCTTGCCTCGCTTGAAAAGTATGTTAGTTTCTAACTTTTAGTCAAGCATGTGTGAAAATAACTATCAGGTGCGCAGCAAGCGAGCAAGCAAGAGAGACGAGGGGCTACAGGAATGCGTGAAACGGAGAACAGTGTGGTGGCAAAAGAGGCTAACCGGGGTAATGCCGAGCGGGGAGGCGTCGACAAGGGCACCGTCGAGCTGAGGCCCGACCTGCTGAGCGGGGTCAGTCTACCGGCTGCGGTGATCCATGAGGCACCGCTAGCGCACAACCTGGCGTGGATGCAGCGCTTCGCCGAGGCGCATGGCGCTCGCCTGGCGCCGCACGGCAAGACCACCATGACGCCGGCCCTGTTTCGACGTCAGTTGGAGGCGGGGGCGTGGGGCATCACCCTGGCCACCGCGCCCCAGTGCCGCGCTGCCTTCGCCCATGGCGCGCGACGCCTGCTGATGGCCAATCAGCTGGTGGGGCAGGCCAACATGGCCATAGTGGCTGGGTTGCTTGAGGCCGGTGCCGATTTCTACTGCGTGGTGGACGGGGTCGAGAACGTGCGCCAATTGGGGCGCTTCTTCGAGGAGCGGGGGCTGCGCCTGGTAGTGCTGATCGAGCTGGGTGTACCAGGAGGGCGTTGCGGCTGTCGCGACCAGGCGGGCGTGGAGGCACTGGCCGAGGCCATCGCGGCCGAACCGGCACTGGTCCTCGCCGGGCTGGAAGGCTACGAGGGGGTGGTGCACGGTGACGATCCCGCCGCTGCGGTGAGTGCCTATGCCCAGCGCCTGGTCGAGGCCGCCCTGGCGCTGGAATCGGCGGGGCATTTCGAGGTAGACGAGCCCATCGTCACCGCTTCCGGTTCGGCCTGGTATGACCTGATTGCCGAAGCGTTCCAGGATGCCTCGCTGCAGAATCGCTTCGTGCCGGTGCTGCGCCCGGGCTGCTATGTGGTGCACGACCACGGCCTCTACCGTGAAGCCCAGCGCGATGTGCTGGTGCGGCGCCCCGACCTGCAGCATGGGCTCGAGCCGGCGCTGGAAGTGTTTGCCCAGGTGCAATCGCTGCCCGAGCCGGGCCTGGCAATCATCGCCCTGGGCAAGCGAGACATCGGCTTCGACCAGTTGCCGGTGCCCCTGCGCCGCTACCGCGAGGGAGGCGCTGCGAATGCAACGCTCTCCGTCGCGGGATGGCAGGTGACCAAGCTGATGGACCAGCACACCTTCGTGCGCTTGCCCGAAGACGCCGATGATGTCGCCATTGGCGACATCATCGCCTTCGGCGCCTCTCACCCGTGCCTGACTTTCGACAAGTGGCGCCAGCTACTGCTGGTGGATGAGACGCTGGAGGTTAGGGACAGCCTGTCCACCTGTTTCTAGCCGCCTTGAGGCCTTTAGTGCTGCCTCAGCCCTCGCGCTTGCCGTCCACCAGCCGCGAGACCTTCCAGGGGTTGCCGTCACGCAGCGGCTGCGGCAGCAAGCCCTGCGGCAGCGCCTGGTAGCACACCGGGCGCAGGAAGCGGAAGATCGCGGCGCTGCCCACCGAGGTAGTGCGGCTGTCGGAGGTGGCCGGGTAGGGCCCGCCGTGAACCATGGCGTGACACACCTCGACCCCGGTCGGCCAGCCGTTGGCCAGAATACGCCCCGCCTTGCGCTCGAGGATCGGCAGCAGCTGTTTCGCTGCATCGAGGTCGCCGTCGTCCATCTGCAGGGTGGCGGTGAGCTGACCTTCCAGGTGAGCCGCGACGCGCTGCATCTCGCTGACGTCGGCACACTCGATCACCAGCGAGGTGGCACCGAATACCTCTTCCTGCAGCTCGGGCTCGGCGAGGAAGTCCTGGGCGGCGGTGACGAACAGCCCGGCCTGACAGGCATGGGCGGTCTCGCCGACCTGGCCGCGGGCCGCTTCCCTGACGTTGGTGTTCGATGCCAGTCGGTCCACGCCCTGTTCATACGCTGCGTGGATGCCCGGGGTGAGCATGGTCTGGGCGGCGCTCTGTTTGACCGCCTCGCCCGCGGCCTCGACGAAGGCGGCAAGCTCGGAGCCCTTCACCGCGATCACCAGCCCGGGGTTGGTGCAGAACTGGCCGGCGCCCATGTTGAGCGAGGCGACGAAGCCCTCGGCAAGCTTCTCGCCGCGCGCCTTGAGCGCCTCGGGCAGCAGGAACACCGGGTTGATCGAACTCATCTCGGCGTAGATCGGAATCGGCTGAGGGCGGTTCTGGGCGGTTCTCATCAAGGCCGTGCCGCCGCTGCGCGAGCCGGTGAAGCCGACCGCCTGGATGCGCGGATCACTGACCAAGGCCTGGCCGATCTCGCTGCCCGAACCGAACAGCAGCGAGAACACCCCTTCCGGCAAGCCACTTCTCTTGATCGCTTTCTGCACGGCACGACCGACCAGCTCGGAGGTGCCGGGGTGGGCGGAGTGGCCCTTGACGATCACCGGGCAGCCGGCAGCCAGTGCTGAGGCGGTATCGCCGCCGGCCACGGAGAAGGCCAGCGGGAAGTTCGAGGCGCCGAACACAGCGACGGGACCGAGCGGGATATGACGCTGGCGCAGGTCGGCGCGGGGCATCGGCTCGCGCTCGGGCAGGGCCGGGTCGATGCGTACGTCGAGCCACTCGCCGGCGCGCACCACCGAGGCGAACAGACGCAGCTGGCCGCAGGTGCGGCCGCGCTCGCCTTCGAGGCGCGCCCGGGGCAGGCCGGTCTCGGCCATGGCGCGCTCGATCAGCTCGTCGCCGATGGCCTCGATCTCGCTGGCGACCGTCTCGAGAAACGCCGCGCGCTCCTCGAGCGTCGTTTCGCGGTAGGTGCCGAACGCCGCCTCGGCCAACGCACAGGCGCGCTCGACCTCAGCCTGGGTGCCGCCGGCATAGGTGGGTGCGAGCTGCTCGCCGGTAGCGGGGTTGACGGCGTGAATGGGCGTGGAACTGCCGCTGACGGCCTCGCGGCCGATCAGCATCTTGCCTTCCAGGGGCATGACGAACTCCTTGCTGCTCAGAGCGATTTCACTTCGATGGTTGCTTTGCCTGCCTCGAAGCGTAGTGGATTGCGCAGGGGACGACCGAACTCCGGGAGGCTGATTTCGAAGCGGTCGCCATTCTGGGTCTGAATGCCGTCGGCGAAGCTCAGGGTGGCGGTGCCGAAGAAGTGCACGTGAACATCGCCGGGGCGCCGGAAGCCGGCATACTTGAAGTGGTGATGCTCGAGGTTGGCCAGGCTGTGGGCCATGTTGGCTTCACCGGTGAGGAAGGGCTTTTCCCATAGGGGTTCGCCACTGCGCACGATGCGGCTAGTACCTTCCAGATGCTTGGGCAACTCGCCGATCAGAAGTTCCGGGCCGAAGCTGCAGGCGCGCAGCTTGGAGTGGGCGAGCCACAGGTAGTTGAAGCGCTCGGTGACGTGATCGGAGAACTCGTTGCCGATGGCGTAGCCCACGCGCCAGGGCTGGCCGTCGTCGCCGATCACGTAGAGCCCGGCGAGCTCCGGCTCCTCGCCGGCGTCTTCGGCAAAGGCGGGCACCGACAGCGCTGCCTCGGGGGGCACCACGCAGCTGCCGTCGCCCTTATAGAACCACTCCGGCTGGGCGCCGGTCTCGCCGAGGGCGGGTTTGCCGCCTTCCACACCCAGCTTGAACATGCGCATGGAGTCGGTCAGCTCGCTCTCAGCGGCCTGAGCCTTGGCATGCATCGCTGCGCGGGTATCGGCGCTACCCAGATGGGTGAGACCGGTACCGGTCACCAGGCAGTGGGCCGGGTCGGGATGGGTCAGCGGCGGCAGCAGGCGTTTCTCGTCGATCAACTGCTGGTAGTCGGTCAGCGCTTCGCCGAGGCGTGCCTCGACGACCTGAGTGAGCGGCTGGCCGGTGTCGATGGCGATACGCGCCAGGGCGTAGGTGCCGCCGTCGATGGCGATCGGCCGCACCGCGTCAGGGCTTTCCACTACGGCTACCCGCAGGTGGTTCTGGTCGAGATACTGGATCAAGCGCATGCGAGGGTCCCTTAATGGCTTGGAAGCAGTTGCCGCGTAGGGCGGTGAGGTCGGGTAGCCACCGCCCCCGCGCTTTTTGATTGGGGGCGTCGAGATATTGGCTGGGTCAGTCGTTCATGGTGTCTTCGACGATCTGCTGGATCTCGGCAATCAGGTCCTCACCGATGCGCGGCGCCCACTGGTCGTAGACGGGCTGTACCGCATCTTGAAAGGCAGCGATCTGGTCGTCGTCGAGGCGGGTGACTTGCATGCCGCGCTCCTCGAGCTGATCACGGGCCCAGTCGTCGTACTCGGTGGCCAACTGGATCTCGTAGGCTGCTGCCTCCTGAGCCGCTTCCCGTACCAACTCCTGATAGACAGGGTCGAGGCGGTCCCAGGTGCGCTCGGACATCATGATGATGAATGGGGTGTAGACGTGGCGTGTTTCGGAGCCGTAGTCCTGCACCTCGTGGAAATTGGAGGTCAGAATGGTGCTCCAGGGGTTCTCCTGGCCGTCGATGACACCTTGTTCCATGGCCGAGAAGACCTCACCGAAGGCCATTGGCGTGGGATTGGCGCCTAACGCTTCCCAGATGCTCAGTTGGACCGGGTTCTCCATGGTGCGAATGGTCAAGCCACTGACGTCGAGTCCGGCAATATCGTCGGGGGATTCGACCGGCCGCACACTATTGGTCAGCTGGCGGTAGCCGTTCTCATGATAAGCAAAGGCCTTGATGCCGGTACCCTCGAACTTGTCGAGCAGGCCAAGGGCGACATCGCTTTCCAGTACGGCGATTGCCGCTTCACGCGTTGGCAGCAAGAATGGCAGGTCGAAGACGGCGAGTTCCTGGACGTAGGTGGTCGCTGGCGAGGTCGAGGGTATGGTCATGTCCAGCGAGCCGGTCTGGAGCATCTCCATCATCTGCGCATCGTCGCCGAGCTGGCTATTGGGGAAGACATTGACGGTCAGGCGACCTTCGGTTCGTTCGGAGAGAATGTCGCCGAAATACCGGGTGGAAATATAGAGCGGTGAGGTCTCGGCCAGGCCAAGGCCGACGCGTATGGTATGGGAGCCGAGATCCTCGGTGACCACCTCGCCCTCGATGGGAGGCGGGTCAGACAGGTTGGGCGTCGTGGCGTAGACCGGGCTGCTGCCAAGGAGCGTGGCGCCGGCCACTGCCAGAGTAAGCTTCCAGGGGTGGTGCATGTTTGAGTCTCCATGCGCAGTGCCGCTTGGGGTGGTGCTTCCAGCGTCTGTTGGGCTGCGCGGTGCATTCTTGTTGTCGGGTATCACGATAACGACAGGGAGGTTGTTCACCCGGCCTGGGGTAGAATGTCGGACTTATTCTTCATTTGTTCAACATATACTTTTGTATGTATCGACTAGAAAGATGCGGGCAGCGTAAGGTCAGCTATAAAAGGCTAATATTTGCTACCAGCATCCGCCGAGGGTTAAGCGCCAATGGGCCACTTGAGCACGCTGTCACATCGTCAACAGGGGCTGCTACTGACCGGTGGCGGGGCGCTGATCATGGCGCCCGATGCGCTGCTGATAAAGGTTGCAGATCTTCCCGATGCAGAGATCCTCATGTGGCGCGGATTTCTCTCGGCACTGGGTTTCTTGCTGATTGCTTTGGTGCGCTATGGCCGCGGTACCTGGGCGGCCTACCGCCGCTGTGGCTGGACCGGCATCGCCGTGGCGTTGTTGTTCAGCCTTACCACCTGCGGCTTCGTGCTGGGTAACCAATACACCAAGGCGGGTAACGTGCTGATGATCCTGGCCGGCGCACCGTTGATCGCAGCGGCGCTATCCTGGGCGATTCTCAAGGAGCGGCTGCCGCGTCGAACCTGGCTGGCGATCTGGCTGTGCATGGCGGGTATTGCCATGATCGCGCTGGGCGATGCGGGAGCCGGCTCCTGGGTGGGCAACGCCTTCGCCCTGATGGCGGCCACCACCCTGGCCATCAATTTCACGCTATGCCGTACGCGTCCTGGCATCGATATGAGCCCGATGCTGGTTTTCAACGGCCTGATCGTCGGTAGCGTAGCCGGGTTACTGTGGTTCACCGGCAACGAGCCGGCACTGCCGACGACGAATCAGCTCGCCGTGGTGGTCCTGCTGTGCCTGGTCATCGTGCCCTGCGGGGTGACCCTGCTGCAGCGGGGGCCACTCTATCTGCCTGCCGCCGAAGTTGGCCTGTTGCTATTGCTGGAGGTGGTCGTGGGCACCTTGCTGGCCTGGTGGATCCTCGCCGAACAGCCGGCACCGATGGCAATGATCGGCGGCGTCCTGGTGCTCGGCACTTTGTTTGCCAAGGGGTTCTATGAACGCCGGCTGGAGCTGAGGCTGCGTGCAGGCGTCGACCCGGCGTTGCGAGCACCGACAGACCGGTCGAGTGCGTCGTGATTTTCAGGAGACGCATACTTACCTGCTTTTTTCCTTATGTTTCTACCACAAGGCACCGTCATGTCTGATTTCACTATTGGCCTGGTAGGGGTGGGCAAGATCGTTCGCGATCAGCATCTTCCGGCCCTGGCCAAGAGCCGCGATTTTCACTTGGTCGCGACGGCGGATCCTCACGCCCACCACGACTCGGTGCCCGGCTACGCTGCATTGGGCGAGATGCTCGAGGCGCATCCCGAGCTAAAAGCCGTGGCAATCTGCACGCCGACTCACCTGCGCTACTCGCAGGCGCGTATCGCGCTGGAGCAGGGCAGGAGCGTACTGCTGGAGAAGCCGCCTGGGGCGACCCTGAGCGAGGTCGAGGATCTGATCGAACTGGCCGAGCGCCAGGGCTGCACCCTGTTCGCGGCCTGGCACTCGCGCTTCGCCCCGGCCGTGGCGCAGGCCCGCGAGTGGCTGAGGGTGCGGCGCATAGAGCGGGTCGAGATCGACTGGCGGGAAGACGTCCGGGTATGGCATCCCGGTCAGGCCTGGATCTGGGAGCCGGCTGGCATGGGGGTGTTCGACCCCAGCATCAACGCGCTGTCGATTGCCACCGAGATATTGCCGCGCGCCTTTTTCCTGCGCGATGCGCGGCTGTGGGTGCCGAGCAACTGCCAGGCCCCCATCGCCGCAGCGCTGACCTTCAGCGATACCGAGGGCACGCCGATCGTGGCCGACTTCGATTTTCGCCAGCCGAACCCGCCGATCTGGAGCATTCACGTCGAGACCGACGCGGGACGGCTCAGCCTGCTGCAGGGAGGCTGTCGGTTGGAACTCGATGGTCATTGCCTGCTCGACGCCGAGGAGCATGAATACCCGGGACTCTATGCCCGATTCGCCGAGCTGATCCGGGATCAACAAAGCGATGTGGACCTTGCGCCTCTGCGGCATGTGGCGGATGCCTGCCTCGCCGCCTGGCGCGAGCCGACGGAGCCCTTCATCGAATGAGCTAAAGCAGTCCTTGCTGGCGCTGGTGGGCGACCAACTCCCGTACCATGCCCATCAGCGTCGCTGCCCCAGGGGAGGGGCGGCGACGCCTCAGGCTGACCAGGCCGAATGGCTGCACACTGAGCCGTTGATGGAAGGGCAGGATGCGAAAGCGCGTCGGGGCGCACAGCAGCTCGGCCACCTGGCGTGTGGTGGCGGTGATCGTATCCGAGCGGTCGATCAGCGCCAGCGCCACCAGTATGTCGGTGGTATCGACGATCTGCGCCGGGGGTTCGATGGCGTGATAGAGAAACAGCGCGTCGACACGCTGGCGCATCAGCGCCCCTTGCGGCTGTAGCGCCCACGGGTAGGCGGCCATTGCCTCCAGCGTAAGCGGCTCGGCCCCCGACAGGGGGTGACCCTCGCGGCACACGAAGCAGATCTCCTCCTCGCCGATTTCCTCGAACACGAATGGGTCGGTCGAGAACCCGGCCGGTATCCGGGTAATGGCGAAATCCAGCTCACCTTCCAGCAGCCTCGGCACGAGCCGCTTGCTGACGTCGACCTCGACGCTGACCTTGAGCCTGGGGTGGCTACGGTGTACCCGTTCGATGGCGCTGGCCAGCAGGGTCACCGCCGGCGCCATCACCGTGCCGATAGCCACCTTGCCCGCGTTGCCCTCGAACAGGGCGTTCAACTCCTCGCCGGTGTTGTGAAGCTCGGAGAGCATGGCCTGCGCGTGCCGTACCAGCACCTCCCCATACCAGTTCGGTTCCAGACCGCGTGGGTGGCGGTCGAAAAGCCTGACCCTAAGTTGGGTCTCGATATCGCCTAGCAGCTTCGAGGCCGCCGGTTGGCTGATGCCCAACTGGGCAGCCGCGCGATGCAGGTTGCGCTGCTCGTCCAGGGCCAGAAAGAGCTGCAGATGGCGCAACTTTAGTCGTGCCTGCAGGAACCAGTCGTCATCCAGCGTGCGCATGGTGCCTCTCCGCTTCGCTTATTGATAACAATTTATATATCACTCTTTGGTGGATTTTGTATTGGTTGGTTATGTCAGGTCTATCTACTGTAGCGGCTGTATCCGCAACGACTACGTCGCTCCGATAACAACAATTCCAGGATCAAGGAGAAAGATCATGCCACTCACGTACGCCTCGATGCGCAGTAGCGGTGGGCGCCTGTTGCAGAGCGCAGGCGCCGCCATTTTGATGCTGGGCGTGGCCCAGGCGCATGGCAGTGCCGAGGACATTTCCGATGGTGCGACCGAGCGCGGCGTCGACAAATCCGTGTTTGGCCAGCTACCCGACGGTCGCCAGGTCGACGTTTACCGCTTTACCAATGCCAACGGCATCGAGATGCGTGTCACCAACTACGGCGGCATCATCCTCTCGCTGAAGACCCCGGATATCGAAGGCAAATTCGACGACGTCGTTCTGGGTTTCGATTCGCTGGAAGCCTACCTCTCCGATGAATACCGTCAGGCCAATCCCTATTTCGGTGCCCTGATAGGGCGCTATGGCAATCGCATCGCAGGCGGCGAGTTCTCACTGGATGGCGAGACCTACACCCTGGCGACCAACAATGGCAGCAACCACCTGCACGGCGGGGAGCAGGGCTTCGACAGGGTACTATGGCAGGCCGAACCGTTCGAGAGCGAGGAAGGGGCCGGCCTGGTTCTGCGCTATACCAGCGAAGACGGCGAGGAAGGTTATCCGGGCAAACTGGAAACCGAGGTGACCTACACCCTGACCGATGCCAATGAATTTATCGTCGATTACCAGGCGACGACCGACAAGGCGACGCCGGTCAACCTGACCCAGCACAGTTACTTCAATCTCGCGGGAGAGGGCCGCGGCAGCATTCTCGATCATCACCTGACGATCCATGCCGACGCCTTTACCCCGGTGGACGAAACGTTGATCCCCACCGGTGAGATTCGCTCGGTCGAAGGTACGCCCTTCGACTTTACCCAGGCTACCGCGATCGGCGAGCGCATCGAGCAGGATAACGAGCAACTGACGTTCGGCAAGGGCTACGACCACAACTTCGTGCTCGCCGAGCAGACTGCGTCTTCCAGTGAGCCTGTGCTGGCCGCCAGGGTGTGGGAACCAGAGAGCGGGCGCCTGCTGGAGATCACCACTACCGAGCCGGGCATCCAGTTCTACTCGGGTAACTTCCTTGCCGGCGACCTGACGGGCAAGCGGGGCCAAGCCTACGAGCACCGTTCAGGGTTCGCACTGGAGACCCAGCACTACCCCGATTCCCCCAACCAGGCCGACTTCCCCTCGACGATTCTCGAGCCGGGAGAGACCTATCGCTCACGCACGATCTATCGATTCTCCGTCCAGGAGACTGCGGGCTCGTGACGCTGAGTTAGAACGTCAACAACAACATCCGAAGAGACGTAGGAGTACGACATGTCCATGACAAAGACCTTCACTCGCCTGGCTCTTGGCGCCAGCCTGGCGCTCGGCACCGTCGGTGCGGCTCAGGCTGCCGATGAGGACGTCCGCATCGGCTTCATCGTCAAGAAGCCCGAACAGGCGTGGTTCATCAACGAGCAGCAGGCGGCGACGCAAGTCGGCGAGGAACTGGGCTTTCGCGTCGTCCGGCTGGGCGGTGAGGACGGCCAGGGGGTGCTCAGCGCCATCGACAATCTCTACTCACAAGGTGCTCAGGGCTTCGTCATCTGCCCGCCGGACGTACGCCTTGGGCCGGCAGTCATGAACCGTGCCAACCAGTACGGCATGAAAGTGATCACGGTCGACGATCAGTTCGTGGATGGCAACGGCGAGCCGCTCGAGGGTGTGCCGCACCTGGGCATGTCGGGGTACAAGATCGGTCAGCAGGTCGGCGAGGCGATTGCCGCTGAAATGGAGGCGCGTGGCTGGGACCCGCAGGAAGTCGCGGCTCTGCGTATCACCAACAATGAGCTGCCTACCGCCAAGGAGCGCACTGACGGTGCCACCGATGCGCTGATCGAATGGGGTTTCCCCGCCGAGAACGTCTTCGATGCACCCCAGCAGAATACCGACACCAATAGCGCCTTCTCGGCCGCCTCGCCGGTCATCTCCCAGCGCGGTAATTTCGAGCACTGGATCATCTACGCCCTCAACGAGGAGAGCGTGTTGGGTGGTGTCCGTGCCACCGAGCAGTACGGTCTTTCCGCTGACGACGTGATCGGCGTGGGCATCAATGGTTCCGGGGCGGCCTTCGCCGAGTTCTCGCGCAGCAACCCGACGGGGTTCCACGGCACCGTGGCGGTGAGCTCCACCCAGCATGGGCGCCAGACAGCGGAGAACCTCTACCGCTGGATCGTCGAAGGCGAGGAGCCGCCGGCCAACACCGAAACCTCAGGCACCCTGATGACGCGCGACAACTGGCAGGACGTACGCGCCGAACTCGGGCTGTGAACGTGACGGAAGGCGGTGACCGGGAGAGCGGCATGACTGAACCCTATCTTCAATTCGACGGCATCAGCGTGGTCTTTCCCGGCGTGCGGGCACTGGACAAGGTCAGCTTCGGCGCCCGCTCCGGCCAGGTGCATGCGTTGATGGGCGAGAACGGCGCCGGCAAGTCGACCCTGCTCAAGGTACTGAGCGGGATCAATCGTGTCACGGAGGGGGCGCTGTGGATCGGCGGCGAGCGCCATGTGTTCGCCAACGCCCGTGAAGCGCTCAGCCGGGGTATCGCCATCATCTACCAGGAGCTGACCCTGGCCCCCAACATGTCGGTGGCCGAGAACCTCCTTCTCGGCCAGTTGCCGGCTCAGCATGGCTTCATCGACCGGCGCCGGCTGCGTGAGCGGGCAATGCGCATGCTCGAGGAACTCGGAGAGGGCAGCATTCACCCTTCGACCAAGGTGCGTGATCTCTCCATCGGCCAGCAGCAGATGATCGAGATTGGCCGTGCGCTGCTGCGCGACGCCCGCATCATCGCTTTCGACGAGCCCACCAGCAGCCTGTCGGTGCAGGAGACGCGCCAGCTCGAGCGCATCGTCGCCCGGCTGCGCGACGAGGGTCGCGTGGTGCTCTACGTGACCCATCGCATGGAGGAGGTGTTCAAGATGTGCGATGCGGTCACCGTGTTCCGCGACGGCAAGCACATCCGCACCCACGAGAGCCTCGATGCGTTGGATCACGACACCCTGGTCAGCGAGATGGTCGGCCGCGACATCGAGGACGTCTATGGCTATCGGGAGCGCGAGCAGGGCGAAGTGATGCTCGAGATCGAAGGTATCCAAGGCAGGGGACTGAAGGCGCCGGTGAGCTTCGAGGTGAAGCGCGGCGAGGTGTTCGGCCTGTTCGGCCTGGTGGGGGCAGGGCGCAGCGAGCTGATGCGGCTGGTATGCGGCGCCGAGACCGCCAAGGCGGGCGAGGTGCGCTTCCAGGGCACGGCGCGGCGCTTTGCAAGCCCCGGCGAGGCCATCCGCATGGGCATCGCCATGTGCCCCGAGGATCGCAAGTCGCAGGGCATCTTTCCCGTTGCCAGCGTCGCCGACAACCTCAACATCAGCTGTCGACGCTTCTTCAAGCGTTGGGGACTGCTGCGCGATCCGCGGCGTGAGCGGGCCAATGCCGAAGACTACATTCGGCGGCTGAGCATCAAGACCCCGGGGCCGCGCGCACCTATCGGCAAGCTCTCCGGCGGCAATCAGCAGAAGGTGATCCTGGCGCGCTGGCTGGCCGAGAAGATCGATCTGTTCGTGATGGATGAACCCACCCGTGGCATCGACGTCGGCGCGCGTCGCGACATCTATAACCTGCTTTTCGAGCTGACCGAGCAGGGCAAGAGTGTCGTGGTGATCTCAAGCGACCTGGCCGAGGTGAGCTCCATCTGTGATCGCATTGGCGTGATGCGAGACGGTGCGCTGGTCGACATCGTGCCGCGCCGTGAGGCTACCCAGGAACGCCTGCTGGGGCTGGCGCTGCCCGCCTGATTTTCCGAACGATTTTTCGACAAGAGTCATCTGAGGGACTGCCCATGACCACCCACAAATTCGCTGAGGGAGACGGCGGCACGGCCGCGGCACCCCCGCGCCGCGGGCTGCCCAAGCCCCTGCGCACCCTGCTCGACACTTCGGGGCTGATCGCCATCTTCGTGATCCTGTTCATTGCCTTGGCGGTATTCATTCCCGGCTTTCTCACCGGGCGCAACATGGTGGGGCTGCTGCTCTCCATCACCCTGATCGGCACCATCGCCACCACCATGATGATGGTGCTGGCACTGGGCGAGGTCGATCTGTCCGTCGCCTCCATCGTCGCCTTCGCCGGTGTCGTCGCCGCCGTGGTCACCTCGGCCTCGGGCAGCGTAGTGATCGGCGTGCTCGGCGGCGTGCTTGCCGGGGGCGCGGTAGGGACCTTCAACGGCTTCGTGGTGGCCAAGTTCGGCATCAATTCGTTGATCGCCACGCTCGCCGCCATGGAGTTCGTGCGCGGCCTGGCCTACATCACTTCCCGCGGTGATGCGGTGATGATCACGGTGCCCGAGTTCTTCGATCTCGGCAGTGCCTCATTCCTCGGCCTGACCCTGCCGGTGTGGACCATGATCGCCTGCTTCGTGATCTTCGGCGTGCTGCTCAATATGACCGCGTTCGGGCGCAACGTGCTGGCCACCGGCGGCAACGCCGAGGCGGCGGCGTTGGCCGGGGTCAATGTGCGCCGTCTCAAGATCATCGTCTTCGGCCTGCAGGGCGTGGTGGCCGGCATTGCCGGTGTACTGCTCGCCTCGCGCATGGGGCTCGGCGATCCCAATACCTCGATGGGCCTGGAGCTTGCCGTCATTTCTGCCTGCGTGCTGGGCGGCGTGGCGCTTTCCGGCGGCGTGGCCACCATCACCGGCGTGCTGGTGGGCGTGCTGATCATGGGCTGCGTGCAGAACGCCATGGGCCTGCTCAACGTGCCCACCTTTTATCAGTACCTGGTACGCGGCGCGATCCTGCTGTTGGCGGTGATGTTCGATCGCTGGAAGCAGACCCGACGCCAGCGTGCTTGACCCTTCGGTTTCAGGAGACCTCGTATGACCGACCGCAAGCGTCCCTTGCGCAGCGCCCAGTGGTTCGGCACCGCCGACAAGAACGGCTTCATGTACCGCAGCTGGATGAAGAACCAGGGCATCCCGGACCATGAGTTCAAGGGCAAGCCGATCATCGGCATCTGCAACACCTGGTCGGAACTTACGCCCTGCAATGCGCACTTCCGCAAGCTGGCCGAGCACGTCAAGAAGGGAGTGCTCGAAGCGGGGGGCTACCCGGTGGAGTTCCCGGTGTTCTCCAACGGCGAGTCACTGCTGCGGCCCACGGCGATGTTCACCCGCAACCTGGCGAGCATGGACGTGGAGGAGTCGATTCGCGGCAATCCGTTGGATGCGGTGGTACTGCTGGTGGGCTGCGACAAGACCACGCCGGCGCTGTTGATGGGCGCGGCGAGCTGCGACATTCCGGCCATCGTGGTGACCGGCGGGCCGATGCTCAACGGCAAGCACGAGGGCAAGGACATCGGTTCGGGCACCGTGGTCTGGCAACTCTCCGAGCAGGTCAAGGCGGGCAAGATCTCGATTCACGACTTCATGGCCGCCGAGGCCGGCATGTCGCGCTCGGCGGGCACCTGCAACACCATGGGCACGGCCTCGACCATGGCCTGCATGGCCGAGTCGCTGGGCACCTCGCTGCCGCACAACGCGGCAATCCCCGCGGTGGATTCCCGGCGCTACGTGCTGGCGCACCTCTCCGGCAATCGCATCGTCGAGATGGTGGAGGAGGATTTGCGCCTGTCGAAGATCCTGACCAAGCAGGCCTTCGAGAACGCCATCCGCACCAACGCCGCGATCGGTGGCTCGACCAACGCCGTGATTCACCTCAAGGCGATTGCCGGGCGCATCGGCGTTGAACTCGACCTCGACGACTGGAGCCGCGTCGGTCGCGGCACGCCGACCATCGTCGACCTGCAGCCCTCGGGGCGTTTCCTGATGGAGGAGTTCTATTACGCCGGCGGCCTGCCCGCGGTGCTGCGCCGGCTGGGCGAGGCCGACCGCTTGCCGCACAAGGAGGCGCTGACGGTCAACGGCAGGACCCTGTGGGACAACGTCAAGGAAGCGCCGCTCTACAACGACGAGGTGATTCGCCCGCTGGATAAACCCCTGCGCGAGGACGGCGGCATGTGCGTGCTGCGCGGCAACCTGGCACCGCGCGGGGCGGTGCTCAAGCCCTCGGCGGCGAGCCCCGAGCTGATGACCCATCGCGGCAGGGCGGTGGTGTTCGAAGACTTCGACGACTACAAGGCGCGCATCAACGATCCCGCTCTCGAGGTCGATGCCAGCAGCGTACTGGTGATGAAGAACTGTGGGCCGCGCGGCTATCACGGCATGGCCGAGGTCGGCAACATGGGCCTTCCCGCCAAACTGCTGGAGCAGGGCGTGACCGACATGGTGCGCATCTCCGATGCACGCATGAGCGGCACCGCCTATGGCACCGTGGTTTTACACGTGGCGCCGGAGTCCGCCGCCGCCGGGCCGCTTGCCGCGGTGCGCAGTGGCGACTGGATCGAACTTGACTGTGACGCCGGCAAGCTGCACCTGGATATCGGCGACGCCGAGCTCGAGGCGCGTCTGGCCGAGAGCGATCCCACTGCCGCGTCGCGCCGTATCGCCAGCGATGGCGGCTATCGCCAGCTCTACATAGAGCGGGTACTGCAGGCCGACGAGGGCTGCGACTTCGATTTTCTGGTCGGGTGTCGCGGTGCCGAGGTGCCGAGGCATTCGCATTGAACCGGCTGGGAGGAGAGCGACGTATGGTCGACGGTTCGATGATCCAGTGCGTATGGCGGGGCAGGGCGCAACTGGGCGAAGGCCCGCTCTGGTGTGCCGAGCGGGGGGAAGCCGGTCAACTGCTGTTCGTCGACATTCTGGGACGCACCCTGCATGTACACGATTTCGCCAGCGGCAGGACCCGCAGCTGGCCGCTGGATGAGGCGTGCTGCTGGCTGGCACCGCGGGCCGACGGTGACGGCTTCATTGCCGGGCTCGCCTCACGGCTGGTGCACCTGCGTCTCGACGAGAATGGGCCGCGTATCGTCGACGCCTGGGCCACGCCCGAAGAGCCGGCGGGCAACCGCTTCAACGACGCGGCGGTGGACGCCCAGGGGCGTCTCTGGTTCGGTTCGATGCGTGAGAACGAGAAAGAGAGTGGCGAGCCGGGCCAAGGAGCCTTCTATCGCCTCGACGCCGCTGGTCTGCGCCGGGTTGACCATGGCTACGGCGTCGCCAATGGCCCCGCCATCAGCCCCGACGGCAGGACGCTCTATCACAGCGACACGGTGGCCGGCATCGTCTACGCCTTCGATCTCTCGCTGGAAGGGGGGCTTTCCGGCAAGCGCGAGCACCTGCGCTTCCATGGTGCCCAAGGCTATCCGGATGGCATGACCTGCGACGTTGAGGGTGGCCTCTGGGTCGCTCATTGGGGCGGCGGGCGAGTCAGCCGCTTCCTGCCTGACGGCACGCTGGACGAGACCCTGATCCTGCCTGCCTCGCGGGTCACATCCTGCGCCTTTGGCGGCCCCGAGCTGGACCAGCTCTATATCACCACCGCGGCCGATGGCCGTGAACAGGAGGCGCTGGCGGGTAGTCTGTTTCGCGTGGCTCCCGGGATTCGGGGTCTCTCATCGCCGATGTTTGCTGCCTAGTCGGGGGCGAGCCAACTCCCCAACGTCCCATCCCCCGGCTCGATGCCCAGCGCGTCGGCCGTATCCTGCAGCACGTCTCGCGCGGCCTGGAAGGCCTCGCGAGGCTTCCGGGCGCGGATTGCCTCCATCACCAGGCGATGACGTTCGAAGCTCGCCTCGGGGTCGGCGGTGCTGTCGTTCGAGGTTTCCACCAGCATGTGAATCGAGGGACGCAGGATATGCGAGAGCTGGGCCCAGACGATGTTGTGGCTGGCCTTGAAGATGGCCACGTGGAAGGCGACGTCATGATCACTGTAGCGCTGCCGCTCCTCGGCACTCTCGGCGTGCAGGTAGCGGTTCATGCCTTCCAGCGCCTCCTCGATGGCGACCAGATCGAGGGCCTTGGCGCGGCGTGCCGCCGTCATCGCCACATAGGGTTCGACGTCCAGGCGGAAGGCCAGTATCTCGCGCTGGATGCGCGGGTTGGGCGAGGCATAGCGGGTCATCCATTCGGTCACTGACGGGTCGAGGATGTTCCACTCCTCATAGTCGCGCACCTTGGAACCGTGGCCGGAGATTCGCGCGATGATGCCGACATCGACCAATTGACGCAGGTCGCTTCTCACCGCCGAGCGGTTGATGGCGAACTGCTGGCAGAGGTCAATCTCCTTGGGGACGAAGTCGCCGGGCTGATAGCGCCCGGAAAAGATGGCTTCGGCGAGATACTCCGCCACGCTGGGCCGGACAGGTTTGGTGGGGCGCTTGGGTGGCGTCGCAGTCATGGCAGCTCATGTCGATGATTTTGCCGCCTAAAGTGTCATATGTTCAACATACTCGCAATACTGCCTAGGTCGCAACGACAGGGCACGAAATGCGCCCTGTCGTTGCGTCGGTTCTCATCGGACGAGGCCTAGGCTTCGTCTGAAAAGTCGGCGAGCGAAGGCCAGACACTTTCCGGACGAAGCCTAGCGGCGATGGGCTCGCCATTGGCGAATGCCAAAGGTCCAGGGCGGCAGCTTGTCGGAGCGGTCGACGCGATTGACCAGCGCCCCCAGTGCCGGTGTGGCGATGGTCACGCTGTCGCCGATATGGTGGGTGAAGCCCTGGCCCTCGCCGTCGCGATCCTGAATCGGCGAGAACATGGTGCCAAGGAACAGCATGAAGCCGTCCGGGTACTGGTGGTGGGCGCCGACGGTTTGGCGTACCAGATCGAGCGGATCGCGGCTGATCTCGCGCATGTCGCTCTCGCCTTCGAGCAGGAAGCCGTCGTCCTTGCCCTCGATGCGCAGCGTCACGTGAGCCTGGCGCACGCTGTCCAGCGTGAAGCGTTCGTCGAACAGACGGATGAACGGGCCGATGGCGCAGGAGGCGTTGTTGTCCTTGGCCTTGCCCAGCAGCAGGGCGCTGCGGCCCTCGATGTCGCGCAGGTTGACGTCGTTGCCCAGTGTGGCGCCCTTGGCGTGTCCCTTGGCATCCACCGCCAGCACGATTTCCGGCTCGGGGTTGTTCCATTCGGAGGCCGGGTGCAGGCCCACGCGGGCACCAAAGCCCACCGACGAGAACGGTTGCGCCTTGGTGAACACCTCGGCGTCGGGGCCGAGCCCCACCTCCATGTACTGGGACCAGGCGCCGCGCGCCTGCAGCGCCGCCTTGAGGGCCATGGCCTCGTCGGAGCCCGGGGCGATGCGCGACAGATCCTGGCCGATCATCTCGTTGAGTTCGCTGCGCAGCTGGCTGGCCTTGGCGGCGTCGCCGCCGGCCTGCTCCTCGATCACCCGCTCCAGCAGGCTCACGGCGAAGGTCACGCCGCAGGCCTTGATCGCCTGCACGTCGCAGGGGGCGAGCAGGTAGGGGGTGATTTGCGGTTCGGCCAGCGAGTTCTGCAGCAGGGCCGTGGCGGGGCCCAGCGATTCGCCTTCGGCACGCCGCACGAAATCGGCGGCATCGTCGCGGTCGAGCAGGTCGGCCATGCAGTCGCACTGGGCGGAAATGTCGATGACCTCCCCTTGGCGCACCACCACCAGTGCCGGCCCCTCATCGCGCCATACGCGCCCCACCAGCAGGGCCTGCTCCACATCCTGGGGAAGATAAGCGTTCGTCTTGTTGTCGTTCACGTCTCATGCCTCGCGTTTGCCATCGACCAACCGTGACACACCCCAGGGGTTGCCGTCACGCAATGCCTCGGGCAGCAGCCCCTGCGGCAGCGCCTGGTAGCACACCGGGCGCAGGAAACGGAAGATCGCCGCGCTGCCCACCGAGGTGGTGCGCGAGTCGGAGGTGGCCGGGAACGGGCCGCCGTGGACCATGGCGTGACACACCTCGACCCCGGTGGGCCAGCCGTTGGCCAGGATCCGGCCCACCTTGCGCTCGAGGATCGGCAGCAGGGCTTTCGCTGCCTCGAGGTCGGCGTCGTCCATCTGCAGGGTGGCGGTGAGCTGGCCTTCGAGCCGGCTGGTCACGCGCTTCACTTCTTCCAGGCCGGCGCACTCGATCACCAGCGAGGTGGCACCGAATACCTCCTCCTGCAGCTCAGGATCGGCCAGGAAATCCTCGGCTGCGGTGGCGTAGAGCCCCGCCTGGCACGGATGGGCGGATTCGCCCACCTGGCCGCGGGCCACTTCCCTGACCTTACCGTTGCCGGAGAGCCGGCCCACGCCCTGCTCGTAGGCCGCGTGGATGCCCGGGGTGAGCATGGTCTGGGCGGCGCTGCTCTTCACGGCATCGCCCGCCGCCTCGACGAAGGCGTCGAGCTCTGGGCCCTTCACCGCAATGACCAGGCCCGGGTTGGTGCAGAATTGCCCGGCGCCCATGTTGAGCGAGGCGACGAAGCCCTCGGCGAGCTGGGCGCCGCGAGCGCGCAGCGCCTCGGGCAGCAGGAATACCGGGTTGATCGAGCTCATCTCGGCGTAGACCGGGATCGGCTGGGGGCGGGCCTGGGCAGTCCTCATCAAGGCCGTACCGCCGCCACGGGAGCCGGTGAAGCCGACGGCTTGTATGCGCGGATCACTGACCAGAGCCTGGCCGATCTCGTTGCCCGAACCGAACAGCAGCGAGAACACGCCTTCCGGCAAGCCACTTCTCTTGATCGCTTTCTGCACGGCACGACCGACCAGCTCGGAGGTGCCGGGGTGGGCGGAGTGGGCCTTGACGATCACCGGGCAGCCGGCAGCCAGTGCCGAGGCGGTATCGCCGCCGGCCACGGAGAAGGCCAGCGGGAAGTTCGAGGCGCCGAACACAGCGACGGGACCGAGCGGGATATGACGCTGGCGCAGGTCGGCGCGGGGCATCGGCTCGCGCTCGGGCAGGGCCGGGTCAATGCGTACGTCGAGCCACTCGCCGGCACGTACCACCGAGGCGAACAGGCGCAGCTGACCGCAGGTACGGCCGCGCTCGCCCTCGAGGCGTGCCCGGGGCAGGCCGGTCTCGGCCATGGCGCGCTCGATCAGTGCGTCACCGATCGCCTCGATCTCGCTGGCGACCGTCTCGAGAAACGCCGCGCGCTCCTCGAGCGTCGTTTCACGGTAGGTGCCGAACGCCGCCTCGGCCAACGCACAGGCGCGCTCGACCTCGGCCTGGGTGCCGCCGGCATAGGTGGGTGCGAGCTGCTCGCCGGTAGCGGGGTTGACGGCATGAATGGGCGTGGAACTGCCGCTGACGGCCTCGCGACCGATCAGCATCTTGCCTTCCAGGGACATGGTGGGCTCCTACGGTTGTTGTCGATGAATGACTCGGACCGACGGGCGCATTTCCAGACGCCCGGGAGTATCCTGCGCGAGGTGCCGACTAAGTTCAATCTCTTAACTTATATGTTGAGTTGGACTTTGGTCGCAGTGTCCTGGCCGGACAAGGTCGACAGGGCACGAAGTTAACCTTGGATGATCCTGGCCGCCGGAGCAAGAAAGGGAGAGCCAGAGCCTGACACTAGGTCAGGTCGCTCGGACCGTGAATGATGCTGGCCAGAACCTGGGCCGCGGCGCCGCGGGCGGCGATGAAGGTGGAGTCCTCGATCACCCGCAGGGGGACCTGCTGGGTCGTGCCCAACAACCTGTTCTGATTGGCCTTGAAGTAGGCGAGGGCGGGAGACAGCAACGCGTCGCCGAGCCGGGTCAGTGAGCCGCCCAGCACGATTTCCGAGGGGTTTTGGGTATGGTGAAGATTGAGCAGCAGAATGCCCAGCGCTTCGCCGGCCCGACGCAGCGTGACCTGCACGTCGGGGTCATTCAGGCGGGGCAGCAGGGTTTCGATGAGGTCCTGCTCTTCGGCGATGCCCAGCGCGGCCCGGATCGACCAGCCGCTGACCAGGGTTTCGGCACAGCCGCGGTTGCCACAATGGCAGTAGAGGCCGCCGGGTTGCAGCACGGTGTGGCCTATCTCTCCGGCCAGGCCCTGAACGCCGCGGGTCACCAGGGGCAAGTGGCTGCCTTCGACCATGCCACTCCCGATCCCGGTGCCGGCGCTGACGTACATCAGCGATTCGGGGATGTTGCCGGTGCGGAAATAGAGCTCACCGAAGGCGGCCGACTTGGCTTCGTTGTCCATCAGCCAGGTGCCTTCCAGGTGCGGCAGGTGAGGGCGCAGCAGGTCGAGAAAGCGAATGTCGCGCCAGCCCAGGTTGGGCGCCAGGCGTAGTACGGATTTGCCCGGTGCGATGGGGCCTGGTAGTGCGACCCCAAGCCCCAGGCAGTGACGACCCTTCACCGAGGCAGTGCGCATCAGCCCGTGCAGCAGCTCCGCGAGTAGTTCGGCGGTGACCTCCGGCGTGGTGGGAACGAGGTGTTCGTGGTGTGACTCGAGCACCTGGCCGGAGAGGGTGCAGGCGACCAGGCGCAGGCCGTGCACGCCCACTTCGGCGCCGAACAGGACATGGTTGTCGTCATTGAGGTGCAGGGCGCGCCCCGGGCGGCCGCCGCTGCTCTTCTGCAGCTCGCCCTCGCGCAGCCAGCCCTGATGCAGCAGCGACTGTACGCCGGCGCCGACGGTGGCCTTGGTGAGTTGGGCCAAGGTGGCGATGTCGGCCCGGGTGAGTCCGGGAGTACGACGTACCAGTTCGAGGATGGCGCTGCGATTGAGCCGTTTGAGGAAGTGTAGGTCGCCCGCTTTGTGCTGGTAGCTGGTTGACATGTGAATGAAGCCCTGCAATTGGCACATCGGGACGCCGCGGAAAGTGAAAGCCGAACGTGTTTCGTCGCGCATCGATGATGCCATTCGATAGGGAGGCGCGCGAGGTTTCCACCAAGACGTTCACGATGCGGATGTCGTCGGTTGGTTGCAAGATTAAACGAATTCCGATTCATCATCTACGCTCCTATCGGCCGAAGCGTGCCCAACAGTAAGACGTAACTGTTCTTTCCCGGTGAATAAAAAGGGTTTAGACCAACGTCTCATTGTCGCTTTGCAAGGTGATGTTCATTCTCCAATTAGTAAATAGAAAAAACTAAGTGGAGAGAGCATGAACAACGACGCGGCGCGTTACCCCAGCCTCGAGCAGCGGGTGGTCTTCATTACTGGCGGCGGTAGCGGCATCGGCGCTGAACTGACCCGATCCTTTCATCGGCAGGGGGCTCGAGTCGCTTTCGTCGACATCGATGATGCCGCCAGCCAGGCGCTGGTGGAACAGCTCAAGGCGGAAACCGATCGGGCGCCGTATTATCGTCACTGCGACATACGTGATGTCGCGGCCCTGCAAACCGCCATCGCTGACGTCGGTCGGGAGTTGGGGCCCATCCATACCCTGGTCAACAACGCTGCCAACGACGATCGCCATACCTGGCAGGAGGTCGACGTTGCCTATTGGGACGAGCGCATGTCGCTCAATCTAAGGCCGATGTTCTTTGCCGCTCAGGCGGCGGCGCACCAGATGATCGAGGCCGGTGGTGGCGCGATCATCAACTTCGGCTCGATCAGCGTGCAGATGGCCATCCCCGAGTTGTCGACCTATGTCACCGCCAAGGCGGCGGTACATGGCCTGACCCGCAGCCTGGCGCGTGACCTGGGGCGCTACGGCATCCGCGTCAACACCCTGGTGCCCGGCTCGATCCTGACCGAGCGTCAGTTGCAGAAGTGGATCGGCCCCGAAGAGGAGGCATCGATCCAGGCCCATCAGTGCCTGAAGCTGCGGCTCGAGCCCAGGCACATCGCCCCCACCGTCCTGTTCCTGGCCAGCGCTGATAGCGCCGCGATAACGGGCCAGGAGATAGCCGTGGATGGCGGCTGGGGCTGATTTTCATTGCAATGATTTTCTCAAAACAAGAGGTGCACCATGCGCTTACAACACAACAAGGAGCACGCCATGCACATGTCAGAACAACGCTTGCCACTGCCGGCGCGCGGCAGGCGCTGGTTGGCCGCGGCGCTTGCCGTTTCTTCCGGGCTCGCGGCGTTCGCTGCGGCAGCCGATACCACCGTGCGGGTACTGCGGGTCGAGATCAGTGACGTCGAGAAGCAGTACTACGCCGATGTCGTCGCCGAGTACGAGGCGCAGAATCCGGGCGTCAACGTAGTCTTCGAATACATCGCCAACGAGGCCTACAAGACGCGCCTGCCCACCCTGCTGCAATCCAATCAGCGCCCCGACATCTTCTACAGTTGGGGCGGTGAGGGGCTGCGCGACCAGGTCGAGGCCGGCTTCGTGCGCGACCTCACCGAAGAGATGCAGGACGGTTGGCAGGATCTCTACCCCGAGTCGGCCGTGCGCGCCTTCACGCTTGACGATCGCGTCTACGGCGCGCCGCTCTACGCTACCGTAGTGGGCTTCTGGGCCAACACCGCTCTGACCGAACAGGCTGGCGTCGACATCGAAGCCATCGAGACCTGGGAGGACTTGCAGGAGGCGGTGACCACCCTGCGCGAAAGCGGCGTCACCCCCGTCGTGGTGGGTGGCCAGGATGGCTGGCCGATGCACTTCTACTGGGGTTACCTGGCCACGCGCCTGGCCGGCGGCGAGGGCATCGAAATGGCCAAGGAGGGCGCGAACGGTGGCTTCGAGGGCGAGCCCTTCGTGCGCGCCGGCGAGCTGTTGCAGGCGTTCGTCGAACTCAATCCCTTCCAGTCGGGCTTCATGGCGACCTCCTACGAGCGCGCCAGTGCCATGTTTGGTGATGGCGAAGCGGCCCTGCACCTGATGGGCGACTGGGATTACATCCCCTCCAAGGAGCGCTCGATGACGGGCGAGGGCGTGCCCGACGAAGATCTCGAGTTCATTCGCTTTCCCCGGGTGGACGATGGTGTGGGCAACGATGACAGCTTTGGCGGCATGAACGGCTTTGCCGTGACCCGTGACGCCTCCGACGAGGCGGTCGACTTCCTGCGCTTCCTGCTCAATGAGGAGAACCAGCGCGAGGCCGCCCGACTCGGCATCTTCGTGCCGGTAGCTCACGGCTCCGAGGAGGAGCTCGACACGCCCTATGCACGCAAGGTGGCGCAGATCCTCAGCGAGTCGAACTTCCATCAGGTGTTTCTCGACCAGGCGCTGGGTACCTCGGTTGGCGCCACGGTCAACGACATCAGCGGCGACCTGGCCCTGGGCGAGATCACGCCCGAGAAGGCGGCCGCCCAGGTCGAAGAGGCCTGGATGTTCCGCTGAGCCGTTCGCTGGAAACATTCACGAATCCTGAGCCTGCCCGGTGCCGCGCTCACGCTGCGCCGGGTCCCGTTCTCCGAAGGGAAACCCTCATGAGTACCCTGACCCGACCTGCCGTGCACAGGAGAAGCAATGCCGATCGCTTCCGGCAGGGGCTGGCCAGCGGCAAGTTCACCGCCGTGCTGATCCTGCTGCCGCCGGCGCTGATCCTGTTCTCGCTGTTCGTCATCCTGCCGCTGGCCGATGCCGCTTACTATAGCGCCTTCTCCTGGAACGGCTATGGCACGCCGACCAACTTCGTCGGCACCCAGAACTACGAGCGGCTGCTCGACCACTCGGTGTTCCATACCGCGCTGTGGAACACTGCCAAGCTGATTCTCGTCTCCCTGGTCGTTCAGATGCCGCTGGCGCTGGGCCTGGCGCTGCTGGTGTATCGCAAGACACCGACCAACACCCTGTTCCGGCTGGTGTTCTTCCTGCCCTACATTCTCGCCGAGGTGGCCGCCGGGCTGATCTGGAGCTTTGTCTTCGATGGCGACTACGGCATCACCGCCTTCATGTTCCAGGCCTTGGGGCAGGAGTCGGTCTATGTGCTGGCCGACCGCCAGTGGGCCTTTCCGGCCATCATGACGGTAATCGTGTGGAAGTACTTCGGCTTCCACATGATGATATACATCGCCGCGCTGCAGAGCGTACCCAAGGACCTGATCGAGGCGGCCAAGCTCGAAGGGGCCAAGCCGCGCCAGGTGGCCCTGTTCGTACAGATTCCGCTGATCAAGCATGCCATCGTGGTGAGCGGCTTCTTCGCCATCATCGGTTCGCTGCAGATCTTCGACATCATCATCCCGATGACCAACGGCGGGCCGTCCAACTCGACCCATACCATCGTCACCTACCTGTACACCTTCGGTTTGTCGCGGCTCAACATCGGCTTCGGTAGCGCCGCCGCCGTGGTGCTGTTCGTGCTCGCCATCGGCATCGCGCTGTTCTACCAGCGCGCCACGGCGAAGGAGGAGCGCCCATGAGCAGTGCGACCTTCCGCAACACGCTGCGCGTGATCGTATTGATCCTGGTGGCCAGCCTGGTCCTCGGCCCGCTGCTGGCCTCCTTCTTCGGTGGCTTCAAGACCAACGCCGAGCTGCGCACCAATCCGTTGTGGCTGCCTGATGCCTGGAATCCGCAGAACTACGTCGCGATCTTCCTCGACGGCAATTTCTGGCGCTACATGGGCAATTCGTTCTTCATCTCGTCGATGACGGTCTTGCTCACTCTGGTAGTGGGCGCGGCGGCGGCCTACGTGTTCTCGCAGATCCGCTTCTTCGGCTCGAGGATGATCCACTCCTACCTACTGCTGGGGCTGATGTTCCCCTTCGCCGCGGCGATCCTGCCGCTGTTCATCAAGGTGCGCGATCTGGGCCTGCTGGATACCTACTGGGCGGTGATCCTGCCGCAGACCGCCTTCGGCCTGTCGCTGGCGATCCTGCTGTTCAAGGCGTTCTTCGATCAGCTGCCCAAGGAACTGTTCGAGGCCGCCTACGTCGATGGCTGCAGCTACCTGCGCTTCTTTTGGTCGTTCACCCTGCCGCTGTCGACGCCGATCCTGGCCACCGTGGGGGTATTCGTTTTCGTGCAGAGCTGGAACAACTTCCTGCTGCCGCTGGTGGTGCTCAACGACCGCGCCATCTACACCTGGCCGCTCGGCATGATGCAGTTCCAGGGCGAGTACCTGACCCAGTGGAACATGATCCTGGCGTTCGTGACGCTGACCATTACGCCGGCGGTGATCTTCTTCCTCGCCGCGCAGAAATACATCGTGGCCGGGCTGACCGGCGGCTCCGTCAAGGGATGACACCGATGGCCGATAACATCCGCAATCCGATTCTCCCCGGCTTCAATCCCGACCCCTCGATCTGCCGGGTCGGCGAGGACTACTATATCGCCACCTCCACCTTCGAGTGGTACCCGGGCGTGCAGATTCACCATTCGCGGGATCTGGCCAACTGGCAGTTGGTCAGCCGTCCGCTGGCCCGGGCCACCCAGCTCGACATGCGCGGCAATCCCGACTCCTGCGGCATCTGGGCGCCTTGCCTGTCCTATGCCGACGGCCTGTTCTGGCTGATCTACACCGACATGAAGCGCTACGAGGGCAACTTCAAGGATGGCCACAACTACCTGGTCACCGCACCCAGCATCGAGGGTCCCTGGAGCGACCCGGTGTATCTCAACGCCAGCGGCTTCGATCCCTCGTTGTTCCACGACGACGATGGCCGCAAGTGGCTGGTCAACCTCAAGTGGGACTATCGCCAGCGCGAGGGCGGCGACCGCTTCGGCGGCATCCTGCTGCAGGAGTACGACGCCGAGCGCCGACGGCTGGTCGGCCCGATACACAACATCTTTGCCGGCACCGGAATGAAGCTCACCGAGGGGCCGCACCTCTATCGCCGTGACGGCTGGTACCACCTGCTGGTGGCCGAAGGCGGCACCGGCTATGACCACGCCGTGACCATGGCTCGCTCGCGCGAGATCGCCGGCCCTTATGAGGTGCACCCGGACAACCCGGTGCTGACCAGCCGCCACGACCCGGACAACCCATTGCAGCGCGCCGGCCACGCCGACCTGGTGGAAGCGCCCGATGGAGAGACTTTCATGGTGCACCTGTGCGGACGGCCGCTGCCCGGCACGCGCCGCTCGCCGCTGGGGCGCGAGACGGCGATCCAGCGTGTCGAGTGGGGCGAGGATGGCTGGTTGCGCCTGGCTCATGGCGGCAATGCTCCGGCGCTCGAGGTCGCCATCTCTGGTGCTAATACCGGCGTGGAGCAGCGTAGGCCGGCGGCCGACGAAACCTATGAATTCAAGCCCGGTGCGTTGCCGGCGGACTTCCAGTGGCTGCGCACACCCGAGCCCGAGCGGCTGTTCTCGCTCGACGCCCGGCCCGGCTACCTGCGCCTGTTCGGCCGCGAGTCGGTCGGCTCCTGGTTCGAGCAGGCGCTGGTGGCACGGCGCCAGGACAGTTGGCACTGCAGCGCCGAGACCGAACTCGAGTACGAGCCCGACGACATCCAGCAGTTTGCCGGGCTGATCGCCTACTACAACCGCTTCAAGTTCCACTATCTCGCGGTGAGCCTGAACGACGCGGGCGACCGGGTGCTCAGCGTGATGAGCTGCCACGACGAATGGCCCAGCGGGCAGCTCGACATCGCCGAGGCTGGCGTGATGCTCGAGGCCGGCCTGCCGGTGCGCCTCGGCCTCGACATTCGCGAGCGCGAGCTGCAGTTCCGCTTCGCCCAGGGCGACGCCGACTGGCAGTCGATCGGCCCGGTGCTGGACGCCGGCCTGCTCTCGGACGAGGGCAGTGGCCGCGCCCACGGCTACTTTACCGGCAACTTCCTGGGCATGGCGGCCCACGACATCAGCGGACGCGCGACACCGGCCGACTTCGCCGGGTTCCGCTACTGTCGCAACGCCCGCTGATCCCGTTTTTGCCCACAACCAAACAAACAGGCACGCTATGGCTGAAGTAACACTGGTCGAAGTCGAAAAGACCTTCCGTGGCAAGACCACGGTAATTCCCAACCTCAACCTGCAAATCGAAGACGGTTCCTTTACGGTGCTGGTGGGGCCCTCCGGCTGTGGCAAGTCGACCCTGCTGCGCATGATCGCTGGTCTCGAGACGGTAACCCGCGGTGCGATTTCCATTGGCGGGCGCGACGTCACCACCGCCGAGCCCAGTGACCGTGATATCGCCATGGTGTTCCAGTCCTATGCGCTCTACCCGCACATGACGGTAGCGCGCAACATCGACTTCGGCATGCGCCTGGCCAAGGTGCCCGCCGAGGAGCGCCGCGCCAAGGTAGCCGAGGCGGCGCGCCTGCTCAACCTGGAAGAGCTGCTCGAGCGTAAGCCGGCCGAGCTCTCCGGTGGACAGCGCCAGCGTGTGGCCATCGGTCGCGCCATCGTGCGCAACCCCGGTGTGTTCCTGTTCGACGAACCGCTCTCCAACCTCGACGCCGCCTTGCGCAACCGCATGCGCGTGGAGCTGGCCGAGCTGCACCAGCGGCTCGATGCCACCATGGTGTACGTCACCCACGACCAAGTCGAGGCGATGACCCTGGCCGACTGCATCGTGGTGATGAACGCCGGCCAGATTGAGCAGGTCGGTACGCCGATGGCGCTCTACCAGCGTCCCGAGACGCTGTTCGTGGCCGGTTTCATCGGCTCGCCGAAGATGAACCTGATCGAAGGCGACGTGGCCAAGGCCTATGGCGCCACCACGCTCGGCATCCGCCCGGAGCACCTCGAGGTGAGCCATGAGGCAGGGGAGTGGCGCACCCAGGTGCGGGTAGTCGAGATGCTCGGTGCCGATGCCTTCGCCTATGTCGACAGCGAGGCCACCGGCCCGCTCACCGTGCGCCTGCCGGGCGATGCTGAGGTGCGCAGCGGCGATGTGCTCCACCTGACGCCGCGTCATGAGCTGCTGCACGCCTTCGGCAACGATGGACGACGCTTGCCGGATGAGGCACTGGCCAAGCCTCAGGCCAGCATGGCCTGAGCCGGGAGCAGCGCGATGACGACGATCACCCTGGATAACGGCAGGTTGCGACTGGTGGTCAACCCGCGGGTCGGTGGCTCCGTGGTGCGCTTCGACAGGTTGACTGCACACGGCCCCGAGCCGTTGATGCGTCCGGGCAGCGAGGCCGAATGCGACCCTAACCGGCTGGCCATGTATCCGTTGGTGCCATGGTCCAACCGTATCGGCGGAGGCGGTTTCAGGTGGCAAGGTCGCCACTACCCGCTTGCGGCCAATCTGGACGGTGAGCCCCTGCCGATTCACGGCGATGGCTGGCAACGGGCCTGGCAGGTGGAAGAGCAGGGCGCTACGTGGCTGCGGCTTGGCCTGCGCTCGGTGCATCAGCCCCCGTTCGACTACCGGGCGGAGCTGACCTATCGCCTGACGGACGACACGCTCGAGGTGTCCCTCGCCGTGACCCACCTGGGAGAGGCGCCGGCTCCCTACGGGCTGGGCTTGCATCCCTGGTTTCCGCGCAGCGCAGGCGTACGGCTCGTCGCCGCCGCCGAAGGCGTGTGGGAGGTCGATGCCGACCAGCTTCCCACCCGCTGGCGGCAGCTCTCCGCCGCAGAGGCGTGGAACTTCTCCCGTGGCGCCACGCTGCCCGATGGCCGGATCGACAACCTTTTCACCGCTTGGAACGGCCGGGCCGAGCTGAGTTGGCCCGAGCGCGGTGTGACGCTAGAGGTGCGTGCCGATACCTCGCGCTACTTGGTTTTCTCACCGGGGGAGCAGGCGGATTTCTTCTGCTTCGAGCCGGTGTCCCATGACGTCGACGCCCACCGCTTCGCCGACTCTTCCTCCCAGGGCCTTGCTTCCGAAGGGGCGGGCCTGGTGACGCTGGGGGAAGGAGAGTGTTGCGAAGTGCGCTGCCGCTTCCGCTGTCACTCCGCTGACTGAACTCACGTTCGATATCCGCTTTGACGACCAAGGAGACAACACGCATCGCTTAGATACTTAGTTCAGACTTATTACCAATAACAAGCAGCGCCATCATTCACAGGAGCAAAACAATGAACACAATAGCGAAAGCGCCAACTCACTCCATCTACTCCTTCTCCCGCCTGGGCCTGATCGGGCTTGGCTGCCTCGCCTTTGCCAGTGCACAGGCGCAGGAGGTGTCGACCTCCGGCATCGACTTCACCGGCTATGCCCGATCCGGCGTCGGCAACACCGCCGGCGGTGGCGACCAGGCCTGTTTTCGGGCCAACGGTGCGGGGGCAAAGTACCGCCTGGGCAACGAGTGCGAGACCTACGCCGAGCTGGGCCTGGGCGCCACGCTGTTCGAAGAGGGCGACAGGTCGTTCTATTTCAACAGCATGGTGGGCTATTTCTCGAATCAGCTGAACGATTCCGAGGACACCGAGGTCTCCCTCCGGCAGTTGTACGTGCAGGGCAACAACGTGGTCGACGCCCTGCCCGGCGCCACCCTGTGGGCGGGCAAGCGCTTCTACCGCCGCCACGACGTACACATCAACGACTTCTTCTACTGGGACTCCACCGGCCCTGGCGGTGGTATCGAGAACATCGACGTGGGCACCGGCAGGCTGCACCTGGCGTGGATGCGCGCCACGGGCACCGACGATACCGAATACCCCGATGCCGACAACCGCATCTCCAACGACACCCTGGACATTCGCTGGTCGGACATCTCCGTCAATCCCGGCGGCTCCCTGGTGCTGGGCTACAACTACGGTCGTGCCCAGTTGAGCGAAGCCCAGGAGGCCTACTACCAGGGCAGCGAGGCCAAGCGGGGCCACATGGTGACCCTGCAGCATCAACAGGACAACTGGTTCGGTGGCACCAACAAGCTGGCGCTGCAGTATGCCACCGACGGCATCATCAACGCCGGCACCGGCCAGGGGCGCATGAATGCCGGGGTTTCCCCGGACGTGCCCGGCGGCGAGATGTGGCGCGTGATCAATCACGGCAACGTGTGGCTCGCGCCCGACAGGCTCGATCTCCTCTATGCGGCCATCTATGAAGCAAAGCGCTTCGACGACGACTCCGGGGCCACCTGGATGTCGCTCGGCGTGCGTCCGACCTACTACTGGACGAACCACCTGAGCACGGCACTGGAGCTCAGCCATGACTACGTCGATCCCGAGAACGGCGACCCCAGCCGTCGCCTGACCAAGGCCACCCTGGCGCAGCAGTGGTCGGCAGGCGTGGGTGGCTTCGCCCGACCTGTCATTCGTGCCTTCGTTACCTATGCGGACTGGAATGGCGATGCCTTCCAGGCGAATCGCACCAGCCGCTCCATCGATGCGGGCGCGGCGGGCGATGCCATCAACATCGATGACAGCGACGGTGTGACCTTCGGCCTGCAGATGGACGTGTGGTGGTAACGCGCTCTCGGGCCCCTTCATCGCGGGGTTTCTTCCCTTTGGCGCCCTGACGGGCGCCCTTTTTGCGGAGTACTTGTCATGCAGGAACGCAAGGTAATGAGCCGCTCGGCCTATATCTTCATGATCTGCTGCATCGCCGCCATCGGCGGCTTCCTGTTCGGCTTCGACAGTGGCGTCATCAACGGTACGGTCGATGGCTTGCAGGCCGCGTTCGGTTCCGACAGTGTGGGGACCGGCTTCAACGTCGCTTCGATGCTGCTCGGCTGTGCGGTGGGCGCCTTCTTCGCCGGGCGCCTGGCGGACCGCTTCGGTCGCCGCACGTTGCTGATCGTGGCCGCGGTCTTCTTCCTCGTCAGCGCCTGGGGCTCGGGTGTTGCCGGAGGCTCCCTGGAGTTCGTGATCTATCGTGTGCTGGGCGGCATGGCGGTGGGTGCCGCCAGCGTGATGACCCCGGCCTACATCAGCGAGGTGGCGCCTGCCGCCTATCGCGGGCGGCTTGCCACCATTCAGCAGGTGGCGATCATCTCGGGATTGTTCGTGGCCTTTCTCAGCAACTATGTGCTGGCTCACGTGTCGGGCTCGGCGATGGCCGAACTGTGGCTGGGTTTCGCCACCTGGCGCTGGATGTTCTGGATCGAGCTGCTGCCGGCGACGGTGTTCCTGCTGGCGCTGCTGTTCATTCCGGAGAGCCCGCGCTACCTGATCAGCAGCGGCCGACAGGGCGAGGCACGCCGCGTGCTGGGGCTGGTGATGCCCGAAGGGGAAGTGAGCGCCAAGATGGCGGAGATCGACGCCACCCTGGCTCGCGATCACAAGCCACGGCTGCGCGACGTGCTCGACCGTACCACCGGCAAGGTGCACGGCATCGTCTGGGTGGGTATCGGGCTGGCCGTGTTTCAGCAACTGGTGGGCATCAACGTGGTGTTCTACTACGGCGCCGTGCTGTGGCAGTCGGTGGGCTTCTCAGAGGCCGATGCGCTGCTGATCAACGTCATCTCGGGAGCGGTCAGCATCGGCGCCTGCCTGCTCGCCATCGCCCTGATCGACAAGATCGGACGCAAGCCGCTGTTGTGGGCGGGCTCGGTAGGCATGGCCATTACCCTGGCCTGCATGGCCTTCGCCTTCTCCACGGCCACCCTGGTCGATGGCCGCCTGCGCCTCGGCGACGACATGGGCGTATTCGCCTTGCTGGCCGCCAATGCCTACGTGTTCTTCTTCAATGTCTCCTGGGGGCCGGTGATGTGGGTCATGCTCGGTGAGATGTTCCCCAACCAGATGCGTGGCTCGGGCCTTGCCATTGCCGGGCTGTTCCAGTGGCTGGCCAACTTCGGCATCACCATGACCTTCCCCATCATGCTGGCATCGATCGGCCTGGCGGGCGCTTACGGATTCTACGCCCTGTGCGCGGTGGTATCGGTCTTCTTCGTGCTGCGCCTGGTCAAGGAGACGCGGGGCAAGGAACTCGAGGAGATGGCCTATGAATGACGCTGATGGCTCATCTCGTGTATCACTGTCTGCACGACAACCGACACTCAGGCCAAGACGCCGACTCGCATGAGGAATGGACATGACCCAACGCAAGATCACGCCCGACCAGCTGCGCTCGCGCTGGTGGTTCGACAACCCTGAGCACCCGGGCACCACGGCGCTGTGCATCGAACGCTACATGAACTACGGCATCACCCTGGAGGAACTCGCCAGCGGCAAGCCGATCATCGGTATCTGCCAGTCGGGCTCCGACCTGACGCCGTGCAATCGACACCACATCGAGCTGGTGAAGCGGGTCAAGGACGGCATTCGTGCCGCCGGCGGAGTGCCGTTCGAGTTCCCGCTGCATCCGATCCATGAGAACGCACGGCGACCCACCGCCGCGCTCGACCGCAACCTGGCCTACCTGGGCCTGGTCGAGGTGCTGCACGGCTATCCGCTCGACGGCGTGGTGCTCACCACCGGCTGCGACAAGACCACCCCGGCGAGCCTGATGGCGGCGGCCACGGTCAACATTCCCGCCATTGTGCTCTCCGGCGGGCCGATGCTCAACGGCTGGCGCGGGGCCGACCGGGTCGGCTCCGGCACCATCATCTGGGAGCTGCGCAAGCGGCTCGCGGCGGGCGACATCGACTATGCCGAGTTCCTCGCCCGGGCCACCGACTCGGCGCCCTCTGTGGGCCACTGCAACACCATGGGCACCGCTTCGACCATGAACTCCATGGCCGAGGCGCTGGGCATGAGCCTGCCCGGCTCGGCGATGATTCCGGCACCTTACAAGGAGCGCGCGATGGTGGCCTATGACACCGGTGCGCGCATCGTCGACATGGTGTGGGAGGACCTGCGCCCCAGCGACATTCTCATCCGCGAGGCGTTCGAGAACGCCATCGTGGTGTGCTCGGCGCTGGGCGGCTCATCCAACGCACCAATCCATATCAACGCCATCGCCCGCCATTCGGGCATCGAGCTGAGCAACGACGACTGGCAGGCGCTGGGGCATGCGATTCCGCTGCTGGCTAACGTGATGCCCGCCGGGGCCTATCTCTCCGAGGAGTTCTACCGTGCCGGTGGCGTGCCGGCGATAGTCAACGAGCTGCTCGGTGCCGGTAAGCTCCACGGCGAAGTCCTTACCGTCAATGGTCGAACACTCGCCGACAACTGCGCCGGGCGCGAGACGCAGGATCCCGAGGTGATACGCCGCTACGACAATCCGCTGGTCGAGCAGGCCGGCTTCCTCAACCTCAAGGGCAATCTGTTCGATTCGGCGCTGATGAAGACCAGCGTGATCTCCGCCGACTTCCGCGCGCGTTTCCTCTCCAATCCCGACGATCCCAACGCCTTCGAGGGCAAGGTGGTGGTATTCGACGGCTCGGAGGACTACCACGCGCGCATCGACGACCCGGCCCTCGACATCGACGAGCACACCATTCTGGTGATGCGCGGGGCCGGCCCGGTGGGTCACCCCGGCGGTGCCGAGGTGGTCAACATGCAGCCCCCCGAGGCGCTGATCAAGCGTGGCATCGAGTCGCTGCCGTGCCTGGGTGACGGGCGCCAGTCGGGTACCTCCGGCTCGCCGTCGATCCTGAATGCCGCCCCCGAAGCAGCCACCGGCGGTGGCCTGGCGCTGCTCGAAGACGGCGACCGCCTGCGCGTCGATCTCAACCGCGGCGAAGTGCGCCTGCTGATCGACGAAGCCGAGATACAGGCGCGACGTGAACGGCTCGAGCAGCAGGGCGGCTATCGCTATCCCGGGCACCAGACGCCGTGGCAGGAGATTCAGCGCACCTTGGTGGAGCCGCTCGACCGCGGCATGACGCTGGCAGGGGCTACTCAGTACCGCGACGTGGCCCGCCAGAGCCCACCGCGGGACAACCATTGAGGCAAAGGGAATTCACTGAGCGAACGGAGACGAGTGATGCAAGACGGTGTGATCGAAGTGGCGGTAGCGCTCGACATGAGCCTGGGCGAGAGCCCTGTGTGGTCGGTGGCGCGCCAGGCCCTCTACTGGACCGACATCAACAACGGCCATGTCTATGCCTGGTGTCCGCAGAAGCGCGGGGCACCGACGCGTACCGAACTGGGCGAGAAGGTGGGTTGCGTGGCGCTCGACGAGGCGGGGCTGGTGGTCGCTACCGCCTCGGGCATCTTGCGCCTGCCCGAGAGCGGCGAGCCCGAGCGATTGGCCGACAATCCTGAGTGGAAAAAAGAGTGGCAACAAGCGGGGCAGGGAAACCGCTTCAACGACGGCCGCTGCGACGCCGCCGGGCGGTTGTGGGCGGGCACTATCGATGCCGAAGAGTCGAACGCCAGCGCGGCGCTCTACTGCCTCGACCGGGGCGAGCTTACTCGGCGGCTAACGGGCATCGGCATCTCCAACGGCTTGGCCTTCAGCCCCGACCGACGCTGGCTCTACCATACCGACTCGCTGACCCGGCGCATCCTGCGCTACCCCTTCGACGTCGATAGCGGCACGCTGGGGGAGGGGCAGACCTGGGTCGATCTGGAAACGCTGGGCTTGCCCGGCGTGCCCGATGGTGCGGCGGTGGACAGCGAAGGCTGCTACTGGAGCGCGCTCTACGACGGCGGGCGCATCGTGCGCTTCACGCCCGAGGGTGAGCTGGTGGCGGAGCACCCGGTGCCGTGCCCGCATCCGACCATGGTGGCCTTCGGCGGCCCCGATTTGCGCACGCTCTACATCACCACGGCCACTCAGCATCTGGATGCCGAGGGCAAGGCGCGCTGGCCGCAGGCCGGCAGCCTGCTGCAGATGAGAACGGGGGTGGAGGGGCTCGCCGAGCCCGGCTTCGGTGGCTAGCCCCCCGCCAGCCGCCGCCCCAGCGCCTGCATGAAGCGGCTGCCCGCCGCGAGCTGTTCGATCTCGATGTATTCGTCGGGCTGGTGCGCCTGGCGAATGCTGCCGGGGCCGCAGATCACGGTGGGCAGCCCTACGCGCTGGAACTGTCCGGCCTCGGTGGCATAGGCCACTGCGCCGCTGGACTGCTCGCCGAGCAGCTCGCGGCACAGGTCGAGCACCTCGGCGTTATTGTCGTCGGCCAGCGCTGGCACCGTGAGATTGAGTGCCTCGGTGACGATGCTCGCCTCGGGGGCGCGGCGCTGCATCTCGGCCTCGAGTTCGACGGCATAGGCATCCACCCGCTCGAACAGCGTCTCGAAGCGGTCGCTGGGCAGGTGGCGAATTTCCCACTCGAAGGTGCACTCCCGCGCCATGATGTTGATCGCGGTGCCACCGGCGATCTTGCCCACGTGCAGGCTGGAGTGGGCGACGTTGAAGGCCTCGTCGATGCGACCTTCGGCGCGCAGTTCACTCATCACGTCCTCGATTTTCGTGACCAGGCGTGCGGCGACGTGAATCGCCGAGACGCCTTGGTCGATCTGGCTGGAGTGCGAGGCGCGACCGGTCACGGTGGTGCGCAGGTTGGTGGCGCCCTTGTGGGCCACCACTGGCTGCATCAGGGTCGGCTCGCCGACGATCACCGCCGCGGGGCGTGGGTGGTCGGCCATCAGCCGCTCAATCATACGCGGCGCACCGATGCAGCCCACCTCCTCGTCGTAAGAGAGTGCCAGGTAGATCGGCTTGTCCAAGCCACGCTTCAGCCATTGGGGCAGTTCGGCCAGGGCACAGGCGATGAAGCCCTTCATATCGCAGGTGCCGCGTCCGTAGAGCTTGCCGTCGCCCTTGTCGACCAGGGTGAACGGGTCGGTCGACCACGGCTGGCCGTCGACTGGCACCACGTCGGTATGGCCCGAGAGCACCACACCGCCTTCCACCTCCGGCCCGATGCGTGCCAGCAGGTTGGCCTTCTTGCCGTCGTCGCTTTCCACCCGCCAATGCTCGACCTCGTGCTCGTCGAGGTAGCCCTCTACGAAGGCGATCAGTTCGAGGTTGGAATCGCGGGAAACGGTGGCAAAGCCTACCAGGCGTTCGAGCATCTCGGTGGCGGTCATGATTCTCTCCTTCGGGGCATTGCCTGAAGCCTAACACGCCTGCAGCTCGCAGCGGATGGTCGTCTCCAGCTTAGCATGACAAAAGCCTGGCTCAATCGAATTTGGTAGTGCTATTGAAATTGGCTATTGCTGCGGTGTGGAAAATCAAGTCTCCCTCTTTCGCTTTCGCTGATATACCTATTCTCACGATACAGCCACATTGCACGACAGCACGGCAACAAAGGGAGAGTATCATGGACCAGAAAATCGACAGCAGCGCAGGCAAGTGTCCCGTCATGCACGGGGCGCGCACCAAGAAGGGCGACACCGGCAACGCCAATCAGGACTGGTGGCCCAACCAGCTCAATTTGAACATTCTTCACCAGCATGCGCCGAAGTCCAATCCGCTGGGCGAGGCGTTCGACTACGCCGAGGCGTTCAAGTCCCTCGACCTTCCCGCCGTCAAGCAAGACCTTGAAGCGCTGATGACCGACTCTCAGGAGTGGTGGCCGGCGGACTACGGCCACTACGGTCCGCTGTTCATCCGCATGGCCTGGCACAGCGCCGGAAGCTATCGGGTGGGTGACGGGCGTGGCGGCGCCGGTACCGGCACCCAGCGCTTCGCGCCGCTCAACAGCTGGCCCGACAACGGTAACCTGGACAAGGCGCGGCGCCTGCTGTGGCCGATCAAGCGCAAGTACGGCAACAAGCTCTCCTGGGCCGACCTGTACATCCTGGCGGGCAACGTCGCGCTGGAATCCATGGGCTTCAAGACCTTCGGCTTTGCCGGCGGGCGTGAGGATGTCTACCAGCCGGAAGAGGACATCTACTGGGGCGCCGAGGACGAGTGGCTGGCTACCAGCGACCACGCCAAGAGCCGCTATTCCGGCGAACGCGACCTGGAGAACCCGCTGGCCGCGGTGCAGATGGGCCTTATCTATGTGAATCCGGAAGGGCCGGACGGCAACCCGGACCCGCTGGCCTCGGCCAGGGACATCCGCGAAACCTTCGGCCGTATGGCGATGAACGACTACGAGACGGTGGCCCTGACCGCCGGCGGCCACACCTTCGGCAAGGCCCACGGCGCGGGTGATCCGGTCAACGTTGGCCCCGAGCCGGAGGCGGCGCCCATGGAGGAGATGGGCTTCGGCTGGAAGAGCGGCCACAAGAGCGGCAAGGGCCGCGACACCATCACCAGCGGCCTGGAAGGCGCCTGGACCCCGACGCCGACGAAGTGGGACATGAGCTACTTCGACGTGCTGTTCGGCTACGAGTGGGAGCTCACCACGAGCCCGGCGGGCGCCAAGCAGTGGGCGCCGAAGGGGCTTGCCGACAAGGACCACGCACCGGACGCCGAAGATGCCTCGAAGCGTGTGGGTATCATGATGTCCACCGCCGACATGGCCATGCGTGAGGATCCGGAGTACCGCAGGATCTCCGAGCACTTCCACAACAATCCGGACGAGTTCGCCGATGCCTTCGCCCGCGCCTGGTTCAAGCTGACCCACCGCGACATGGGGCCGAAGGCGCGCTACCTCGGTCCGGAAGTGCCGACAGAAGAACTGATCTGGCAGGATCCGGTGCCCGCCGTGGACCATGAGCTGATCGATGCCCGGGACATCGCCAGCCTCAAGAGCAAGATTCTCGGTTCGGGCCTGAGCGTTGCCGAGCTGGTCTACACCGCCTGGTCGTCGGCATCCACCTTCCGTGGCTCCGACATGCGCGGTGGGGCCAACGGTGCGCGTATTCACTTGGCCCCGCAGAAGGACTGGGAAGCCAACCAGCCCGAGCAATTGGCCAAGGTGCTCAAGACGCTGGAAAGCATCCAGAGCGACTTCAATGCGCTGCAGTCCGGCAAGAGGGTCTCGCTGGCCGACTTGATCGTGTTGGGTGGCGCTGCCGCCATCGAGAAAGCAGCCAAGGATGCCGGTCACGCCATCGAAGTGCCGTTTACACCGGGGCGTACCGACGCCAGCGACGAGCAGACCGATGTCGAATCCTTCGAGTGGCTGCGCCCCGAGGCCGACGGCTTCCGCAACTACTGCCGCGCTCGCTTCACCGTCTCCGACGAGGAGATGCTGATCGACAAGGCGCAGCTGTTGGGCCTGAGCGCACCGGAGATGACCGTGCTGGTGGGTGGGCTGCGGGTGCTCGAGGCCAACTACGGCAACGCGCGCCACGGCGTGTTCACCGACCGCCCCGGCACCTTGACCAACGACTTCTTCGTCAACTTGGTCGACATGGGCACCCAGTGGCAGCCGGCCTCGGCGGAGGCCGACGTGTTCGAGGGTCGCGACCGCAAGAGCGGCGAGCTGAAGTGGACCGGCACCCGCGTCGATCTGGTGTTCGGTTCCAACTCGCAACTGCGCGCGATCAGCGAGATCTACGCCCAGGACGACGCCAAGGAGAAGTTCGTTCAGGACTTCGTCGCCGCCTGGAACAAGGTAATGAACGCGGATCGCTTCGATTTGTCCTGACGTCCGAGCGAAGGCGACGTGACGGAGGCGCCCCGACAACGGGCGCTTCTTAATTTGTTTACGAAACGCATTTTTTCGACACGTCATGCCAATATGTCGATGTGATAAACATGTCTCTCAAACATGTTTAAAAAATCCGTTTTTTTCGACACGTCCTCTGGATATGTCGATGCCTTCGACATAAGCTGACGATGTGTCGATTTTTCAGGAAGAAATGAACATGAGCTGGCGTCCCGATCAGCCCTACAATGACTTACCGCCGCTGCCCCCCACCGAAGAGCTCGAAAGGCCAGCCGTGCTGAAGGCCTGCATTCCGGCTAGGGCGGCACTGGCGGAACTGAAGCAAGCGGGTGAGCTGCTGCCCAACCAGGGGCTGCTCGTCAACCTGCTGCCCTTGCTGGAAGCCCGCGACAGCTCCGAAATAGAGAACATCGTCACTACCACTGACAGGCTCTTCCAATTTGCCCAGGAGGATACCCACGCTGATCCTGCCACCAAGGAGGCGCTGCGCTATCGTACCGCGCTGAGCCATGGTTACCGCGAGCTGGCCAGGCGGCCGTTGTGCACCAATACTGCGGTGGAGATCTGCAGCACCATCAAGGGCGCCGAAATGGAGCTTCGGCGGGTGCCGGGCACCACCCTGGCCAACCAGGCCACGGGCGAGGTGATCTACACCCCGCCCATGGGAGAGGAGGCGCTGCGCAGATTGCTGGCGAACTGGGAAAGCTATCTCCACGAGGAGGATGGCGTCGATCCCCTGATCAAGATGGCCGTGGCTCACTACCAGTTCGAAGCGATCCACCCCTTCACCGACGGCAATGGGCGTACGGGCAGAGTGCTTAACATCCTCTATCTGATCGAGCAGCAGCTGCTGACACTGCCGATCCTCTACCTCAGTCGCTTTATCGTGCTGCATAAGCCTGACTACTACCGCCTGCTGCTGGCCGTGACTCGCGAGGGGCAGTGGCAGGAGTGGCTGCTTTATATGCTCAAGGCCGTGGAATACACGGCCCGCTGGACCACCGACAAGATTGCGGCGACCCGCACGCTGATTGAGGATACGACCCGCCATATCCAGCAGCAGTTGCCCAAGGTCTACAGCCATGAGCTGGTGCAGGTGATCTTCGAGCAGCCCTACTGCCGAATCAATAATTTGGTGGAGCGTGACATTGCCCGGCGCCAGACCGCTTCCAGCTATCTTCAGCAGCTATGCGATATCGGTGTGCTTAAGGGGGTCCGAGCCGGGCGAGAAAAGCTGTTCGTGCATCCCAAGCTGGTCCGCCTGATGACCGAAGACAGCAATGAGGTCGTGCCTTACCCGGCGTCATGAGGCCGCTGATTCAAATAGTGACGCGGCTTATTTTAATTTCAGCCTCAAATTCAAATAAGGCCGGCTTTGCCGGCCTCGAACGGAACACGACATGCCCCAGTGTTTTCTGAAAGAGTCAGGTCAGCTGTCTGTATGCTGTAATCAGTCTTCAAACTCTGGAGAGTGACATGCTCAACCGTTCCGCCCTGCTGCTGCGCTACAAGACTCCTGCCGTGCAGTGGATCAACGACGCTGACCCCGCGCCGGGCAGCACTCCAATCACCGAAGCCGAGGTCAATCGCGATCGCACCGTCTACCTGGTCAGCGATGAGGTAGCCGAATCACTCGAGGAGGTCAGGCGGTGGATCAAGGCCAACTGGCGCAACCTGTTCGAGTCGGAACTGGAGGAGTGGTACACCGATCCGGCGCTGTGGCCGAAGCGTACCCTGAAACGCTTCGATGAGTGGTTCGAGGTCGAGTGCCACAGCGTGATGATCGATACGCAGGGAACGCCCATTATCGATGATGAGGCGTCAGACTGATCAGCGAGGTTCCATGAAGCCCTTTTCCATACTGATGATTCGCCTGCTGGGTCTCTATCTCTTCCTGAAGACTCTGTTCTCAGTGCTGCCGGCGCTGTTCATCCCGAATGTTGGTGAGTTCTGGACCGGAGAAATGCTGCCGGTGTTGATCGCCACGGTGATGGTGCCGATGCTGGGCGGGGTGCTGCTATGGTGCTTCGCGGGTAGTCTGGCGGACAGATGGCATGGCGATTCGGATTCGGCCGTCGCTGTTACGGATGAGGATCTGGTGCGTGCCGGCACCTTCCTGATAGGCGTCTATCTGGTGGTACGCCATGTTGGCATGCTGGTGGGGGCTTACTCTACCACTGGCGCCGTGGCCTACGATGCCCTGGTCATCGTGGTGGCGGGTCTTTGCATGATACTGGGCGGAGGCGCAATCGTGGCGCTCTACCACAGGGTCAAGACCCTCGGCGTGGATCGGTAGCGAAGGTTTGGCATCCCGGCTATCATGGCGGCGTACCGATCATCCGTTCCAGCTCGCGGTTGAAGGCATCTGGTTTGGCCATGTGCAGGAAGTGGTCGGTGCCTTCCATGATCACGGCGTCGAATTCGGCCAACAGTTGCCGGTTGGCTTCGACGTCGGTCGGCCACAGGTCGGCATTGATGGCGACTACCGGCACGGTCAGTTCTTGGAAGTGCTGCGCCGCTTCCCCATCGATGTGGCGTGTTCCCATGTCCTGGAATGCACTGAGGGCAACGTCTGGCACAGCGGCTGCCATGTCCCGTATGACCCAATCGCGTAGCGTGGCATCGGTCTCTTCGACGAACATCGTAGCCGTGAAATGATGCGCGGCGTCGGTAAAGTTTTCCTGCATTGGTGCCAGCATTTGCTCGAGATCGGACTGGGTCATTTGCGGTGCGACATGGTGAAAGGTATCGACACCCACGATCCCGATGACGCGTTCCGGCATGAGTCGTGCCGCTTCCACGGCGACCGGTCCGCCCATGGAGTGTCCGATGAGGAGGGCCTGTGCCACGTCCAGGTCCTCCAGCACCGCTTTGACATCCTCGCCGAAGGCCGGCATGGTGAAATCTTCGCGCGCCAGGCCGGAATGGCCGTGGCCGGCGAGATCGATCGTCACCACCCGATGTTGGCGCGAGAAGTGCGGCACCTGCCCGCGCCAATAGCGTCCGTCGCCGCTCCACCCATGAATGAACACGAGCGTGGGTTCGCCGCTGCCCTGTACCTCATAGGCGATCGGTACGCCGTCTGCCGACTCGGTCATTCGCGGCCAGTTCACCTCGGCTGCCAGCGCCTGGCCCGCCAGTGCCAGCAGCAGCGTCAGGCCCAGGCAACGCATGCCGTGCAACGCCAACTCCTTCATGCTGCCCCCTTCAATCTTTCCATGACTCATGCAGCATAGCCGAGGCAGGCCGCCTATCGACGTCTCTTCGAGCGGCTAGACACTCACCAACCTCCCGCTCAGTAGCGGCTTGTGGGTCTCAACTCCTCCTCGACGGGTCTCACCTCGATGGTGCCAAGCCGCGCTGACGGCCAGCCGGCAGCAATCTCCAGGGCTTCCTCTTCTGACACGACCTCGATCAAGAAGAAACCGCCTAGCTGCTCCTTGGTCTCGGCAAAGGGCCCATCGGTCATGATGAGTTCGTCATTACGAATTCTCAGGGTGTGAGCCTTGGTGGCGCTCTGCAGGGCGTTGGTCAGGACCAGTTTGCCCTGTTTCTGCAGGTCGGCCACATAATCCAGGGTTTCCTGTAGTAGCTCATGCCACTGGGCCTCCGTCATTTCGCTGAATATTCGCTCTTCCTCATAGGCGAGACAGAGGTACTTCATGGGGAAACCCTCACGTTTGGAATGCTGATCCGTAGAAGATGCCGCACGGGATGGACCAGCGCAATGAGCCGTGAAGGATGACGAGACGTCAAAGGCTGACCAACCTCGCCCGACTGGTGCCATTCCCCAGCGGTTCCACCTGGATCTGTACCGGAATTCTTTCGTGCATCTCCTGTACGTGGGAGATCACGCCGACACGGCGGCCGAGTGTCTGTAAGCCGTCCAGCGCTTCCATGGCCAGTGCCAGCGACTGCGGGTCGAGGCTGCCGAAGCCTTCGTCGATGAACAGCGATTCGATGAGGAGTTCGCCGGAGGCCATGGAGGCGAGTCCCAGCGCCAGGGCCAGCGAGACGAGGAAGGTCTCGCCGCCCGAGAGCGAGTGCACCGAGCGACGCTCGTCGCCCATGTCGCGGTCCTCCACCAGCAGGCCGAGTTCGCTGCCGCCGCGGACCAGCCGGTAGCGGCGGCTGAGGTTGGCCAGGTGAAGATTGGCGTGTTCCAGCAGTTGCTCCAGGTTGTAGGCCTGGGCGATACGGCGGAAGGTCTTGCCGTCGGCGGAGCCGATCAGCTCACTGATGCGTCCCCAGCGCACCTGTTCGACACGGGCGGCTTCCAGCTCGACCTGGCCCTCCTGCTGGCGCGCGCGGCGGCGGTCGTCGTCGCGCAGGACGTGAACGGCGTCATCGCGCAGTTGCTGGGCTTCCTTCAGCTGTGGCGCGAGATCCTGACGCTCGACGGCCAGCGCCTCATGGCGGCTGGCGATCCTCGCTTCGGTGGCTTCGCTCAGTAGCGCCTCGTCGCTATCACCAGCGTCGCTCAGTGCCAGGACGTGGCGGTGCTCGATCAGCGCATGGCGGCGCTCGCCAAGGCTTGCCTTGGTGCGCTGACGCGCCTCGTCGGCCTCATTCAGTTCACGCTCCTGGCGCTCGGCTTCCTCCTCGGGCTGTGCCAGCAGCCGGGTCAGCGTGGCATCGTCCAGCTGCGGATGGGCCTGGCGCCACTCGGTCAGTTCCCTTTCCAGTGTGGCGCCTTCCTGGATGAGCTGCTCGATGCGCTCGGCTTCGTGATTTGCCTGTTGGGTGAGTCGTGCCTGCTCGCGCTCGGCACCATGGCAGCGCTCGATGGCCTGGTCGCGCTGCTGGCGAGCGGCCTCCTGGTGCGCTTCCAACTGCCGTTGCCACGTGTCCGGCGAGGCGTGTTCGCCGAGCAGGGCCTTGAGCCGGCTGGCGAGATCGCTGTGCTGCTGGCGCAGGGGCGGGAGCTGCTCCGCGAGCCTGCCGGTTTCCTCTTCCAGCGAGGCCCGCCGGGCCTCGAGCTGGGCGAGCTCGAGTTCGCCCTGGTGCAATGCCTGTTCCAGCGGTGCGATCTCGTCATCGGCGCGGGCCAGTGCCTGCAGCGTGGCTTGCTGCCGCTCGCGCGCCGCTTCGCTCCGTTGACGTTGATGGCTCAGCCAGGCGTCGCGTTCGGCGCTGTCGATGGCCGTCAACTCGGCAAACAGCGAGTGATCCGCCAGGACCTGGTGTGCCTGGACCCGGCGCGCTTCGGCCTCGTGAAGCTCCTGGCGGCAGCGCGTGATGGCCGCCAGGACGGCGCGGTACTCGCCCTCGAGTTCGTTGCGTGCCAGTTGGGCCTGCTCGAAGGCCTGCCTGGCCTCGTTCAACTGTTGCTCTTCCTGCGCCTGCTGGGCGGCGAGCTGCGCCGCTTCAGGGGTGGCAGGCGGCTGGTGACGGAAAGGGTGGTCGCGTCCACCGCAGACCGGGCAGGGTTCACCCTCCCTCAGCGCTTCCCGCAGCCGTACCACGCTCTCGCTGCGGGCAGCGCGGCTGCGCTGGATGAAGTCGCTCAGGGTGCGGTGGTGGCGCTCGCATTCGTCCAGCCGCTCTCGGGCGGCCTTGCCTTGGGTGACCAGCTCGGCCTGGCGCGCTTCGTCGTCGCTGGTACGCTTGGCCAGCTGCTGCCGGGCTTGCTCGGCGCGGCAGGCCTCCTGCCATCGCCCTTCCAGCTCGCTCAGCGCCAGGCTGCGCCGTGCGGCCTGGTCATGATCCTGCTGGGCTGCCTGGCGTGCCGCGTCGAGTCGTTCGTGGCGGCCCATCAACTGGCGCAAAGTGGCCTGCCATTCGTCGCGTCGCCGTTTGAGTTCGAGCTGCCTGGCCTGGGCCGCCTCGCGCTGGTTGGCCAATGCCTCGCTCTGCTTGTGGCACTCCCCGTGGCGTGTCTCGATGTCGGCCAACTGGCGCTCCACGGTCGCCAGCGCCTGGGCGTGTTCGCGCGCCTGGCGCAGAGCGGGTTCGGCCTGCTGGCGGGCCTCGCTGGCCTCGGCCAACGCCTGAGCGGCCTGGTCGCGTTCCTGCTGGGCTGCTTGCTGGGTGGCCTTGGCCCGTTCGAGATCCTGGCAGGTCCGGCCGTGGGCCTGTTCCAGCGTGGCGATCTCGCCGGGCAGCGCGGCCTGGCGCAGCAGGCGGTGGCGTTGGGGAGCGAGCAGCCGGCGACATTCACGATCGGCGCGGGCGTCGGCCAGCGCCTGCCAATGCGATAGCGCCCGGTCGTGCTGATGACGGCCCTCGGCATGGGCCTGGCGGAGCCTCTGGTCGTCGAGGTGCCACTGCTGGCGGGCGTCGAGCTCCTTGGCTTGATGCTGCAAACCAGCCAGAGCCTGCTCGGCGGCCTCGGCATGGCGCTCGAGCTCGGCGCGGGCCTCGGACTCGGCGGGAAGATCGTCGGCAAGCCGGGCCTGCAGGGCATCGACGCGCTTCTTCGCTTCGCTGGCACGGCGATAGGCCGCCATGGAGATCCGCGAATACTCGGCGGTGCCGGTCAAGCGTTCCAGCAGGTCGCTGCGCTCGTTGTCGTCGGCCTTGAGGAAGGCGGCGAACTCGCTCTGGGCCAGCAACACGGCGCGGGTGAACTGATCGAAGGTGAGACCCAGACGCTCCGGCAGCAGGCGGTCGAACTCACGTTTCTGGGCGGTGAGCAGGCGATCGTCGTCGAGATCGCGTAGCGACTGCTCGACGGTCTGCAAGCGGCCGCTGGCCTTGTCCCGTGCGCGGCGCACGGCCCAGCGGGCGCGGTAGCGGCGCCCGTCGCGGCCGAGAAAGTCGACCTCGGCATGGCCACTGGCGGTACCCCGGCGCAGCAGGGTTCGCGGGTCGGCGGTGCTCACCGTTTCGCCCTCCACGTCGGGTAGCGGGGCGTCGCGTACCGGCGCCTGGCGCAGCCGCGGGGTGTTGCCGTAGAGCGCCAGGCACAGGGCGTCGAGCAGGGTACTCTTGCCGGCCCCGGTGGGGCCGGTGATGGCGAACAGGCCGGCATCGCTGAGCGGCGACGCCGTGAAGTCGAGTTCCAACGGGCCGGGCAGGGAGGCCAGGTTGGCCAGGCGCAGGGCGAGAATCTTCATGAGCGGCCCTCCCCGGCAGTTTCCTCGCCGTCGGCATCGAGCACATCCTGCAGCAGCCGGTCGAAATCGGCCATGACCTCGGTCCCGGGGGCCTCGCCCCACTGTTTTTCCCAGGTGCGCTGAAATAGCTTTCTCGGCCCCAGCTGCTGCAGATCGACTCGCTCCGGCCTGCCTTCGGCAGCGTGCTGAGGCAGGCGCCGCTCCAGGCGCAGCAGCCTCACGGCCTTGCCTTCCAGCACGGCTTCCACCTGGGCGCGTAGGTCGGGTACCGGGGCGCTGAGTTCGACACGCACTTCCAGCCAGGGCCAGCGCTCGCGCGGCAGGGTCGGGTCGTCGGGCAGTGCCTCGAGCTCGGCCAGCACGGTAGCGAGTTCATCGGGACCGACACGATACATGGCCACCGGGCGCGGTACGGGAATCGCTTCCGTGGCGGCGAGGCTTTCGCCCTCCAGCACCGCCTCCACTACCTGATGAGGATACGTTACCTCGCTGAAGTCGAGCGGCAGGGGGCTGCCGCTGTAGCGGATGCGTGCCTCACCCACCTGCTGGGCGCGGTGCAGGTGGCCCAAGGCCACGTAGGCGATATCGGAGGAAAAGAGGCCGGCGGAGATCGACTCCTCGCCGCCGATCACGATGGGGCGTTCGCTCGCCTCGGAAACGGCGGCGCCGTGCAGGTGGGCGTGGCTCATGGCCACCAGTGCCTGGCCGGGCGCCCGGTGCTGGCGTGCAGAGGCGATCAGCTGTTCATGCACGCGGGAAATGCCGGCCACATAGTCATTGCGAGCGTCGTCATTGCGTTCTCCATTCTCCACTTCGCCGGGGCGGACAAGGCCGGTCACCTCGGCGGGGCGCAGGAAGGGCAGTGCCAGGCACCAGGCGCATGTTTCGCCGAAGGCATCGGTGAGCGGTACCAGCAGGCGCTCGGTGTCGAGCGAGCCGTCGGGAAGCCAGCTCACCCGGCCCAGGGCATGGGCGCGCAGGCGGCGCATCAGCGGCGCTGGCAGCTCGATGCGGTTGCCGCTGTCGTGGTTGCCGGCGATCAGCACGATATCCAGCATCGGCAGGCGCTCGTGGGCGGCGACGATGAAGTCGTAGAGCAGCGCCTGCGCCTGCAGCGACGGGTTGACCACATCGAAGACGTCACCGGCGACGAGCAGCGCGTCGGCTTCGCGGGCGACGAGGGTGTCGAGCAACCAGTCGAGGAAGACGCGATGTTCGGCGAGGCGCTCCTGGCCGTGAAAGGTCTGGCCCAGGTGCCAGTCGGCGGTGTGGATCAGCTTGATCACGGTATCCCTCGTCGTCGGTTCTGCACCGATGATACACGAATGCCCCACGGCCTCGTCGCCGTCGACCGGCCTTGGGAAGTGTGCTGCAACCGCCTACACTGCCGAGCAGCTCACCTTGTGCAAGGAAGCAAGTTTCTCAAGCCGACGAAGGACGCCGAGATGACGCCACTACATGAATGGACCCCCACCCCGGAGAAGGCCATCGCGCTGCAGCGTGAGCTGGCTCCCCGCATCGAGCGTGAGGATCGGCTGGGGCCGGTGCGCCATATCGCTGGCGTCGACATCGGCTTCGAGCAGGAAGGCGAGATCACCCGGGCGGCAATCGTGGTGCTGGCCTGGCCCGGCGACCCCGTGGCCGGTTTCGAGGTGGTGGAGCAAGTGGTGCACCGTGAGCCGACCCGCATGCCTTACATTCCCGGACTGCTCTCCTTCCGCGAGGTTCCGGCGGCGCTGGAGGCCTTCGGCAAGCTCGTTACACGTCCCGAGCTGGTGATGGTCGACGGCCAGGGCATCGCCCATCCGCGGCGTCTCGGCGTGGCCTCTCACCTGGGGCTGTGGCTCGACCTGCCAACCATCGGCGTGGCCAAGTCGCGGCTGTGCGGGGTACATGATGAAGTGCCCGAGCCGCGCGGAGAATGGACGCCGCTACGCCATCGCGGTGAGACGATCGGCGCGGTGCTGCGCACGCGGGTGGGTGTCAAGCCGCTGTTCGTCTCGCTGGGGCATCGCATTACGCTGGCGACCTCGCTCGACTGGGTGGTGAAATGCCTGGGCCGAACCAAGCTGCCGGAGCCGACCCGGCTGGCCGATCGGCTGGCCTCGAGGCGAGGGCCCATGCCGCGACCGGCGGATTGAAGCCGCGCCCGGCATCGGCTCGGGTATACTGGCTCTTTCCGCCATTACCTGAGCCTGCCAATGTCTGAATCCCTGACGCCCGCCTGCGCCGCCACCCGTGCCTGGGTGGAAGGCTTCGTCGTGGCCCACAACGTTTGCCCCTTTGCACGGCGGGAGTTCGTAAGCGATTCCATCTGTTTCGTCGAGGTAGCGGCGAACGAGTGGGAGCCGGCCCTAGAGACGATGATCGAGGAGTGCCGTCGGCTCGACGTCACACCCGGGATCGAGACCACGCTGATGGTCCTGCGCCCGGGGCTCGAGGATTTCGACGACTATCTCGATTTCCTCGCCGTGGCCGAGGCGCTGCTGATCGAGCAAGGCTACGAGGGGATCTATCAGCTCGCCAGCTTTCATCCCGACTACTGCTTCGAAGGCGCGACGGAGGATGATCCGGCCAACTTCACCAATCGCTCGCCCTGGCCGATGCTGCACCTGCTGCGCGAAGCGGGCCTGGAGCGCGCCTTGGCGCACTATCCCGACCCCGAGGCGATTCCCGAGCGCAACATCGAGACCATGCACCGGCTCGGCGGTGAACGCCTGGCTGCCACACTGGCAGCGCTGCGTGATAGGGCCGATAAACGCTAAACGATATCCAGCGGCTCCTTGTGTCGGGGCGCCGGAAAGGCTTCCTCGAGCCGGGCCAAGGCCTCGTCGTTGAGCTCGACCGCCAGTGCCCCGGCATTCTGCTCGACGTGCCGCGGTTGGACCGCCTTGGGAATGGCGATGACGTTGCGCTCGCCCTCCACGGGGCGAACTGCCCAGGCCAGCAGTAGCTGGGCGGGGGTAATGCCGAGCCCGTCGGCTACTTCTCTCACCACCGAGTGGCCGAACAGGTCCTGGCGCAGCTTGCCGGCTTGGGCCAGCGGACAGTAGGCCATCAGCGGCATGCCTAGGCGCTGCATCAATGGACGCAGGGCGTATTCGATGCCGCGTGAGCCAAGGTGGTAGAGCACCTGGTTGACGGCACAGGTGTTACCGTCGGGCAGGCCGTGCAATGTCGCGAGTTCGTCCGCGTCGAAGTTGGAGACGCCGAAACGGAGAATCTTGCCCTGCGCGTGCAGCCGCTCGAATGCCTCCAGGGTTTCCTCGAGCGGAATATCGCCTGACCAGTGGAGCAGGTAGAGATCGAGGCGGTCGGTGTCGAGCCGCTTCAGACTGCGCTCGCAGGCGGCAATGGCACTGTCGCGTCCGGCGTTCCACGGATAGACCTTTGAGACCAGGAAGGCCTGGTCGCGGCGCCCGGCCAGCGCTTCGCCGACCACTTCCTCGGCGCCGCCGTCGGCGTACATCTCGGCGGTGTCGACCAGCGTCAGGCCCAGTTCCAGGCCGTGCTGCAGGGCACGCACCTCGTCACGGCGTGGCACCAGGTTTTCTCCCATATACCAGGTGCCCTGGCCGATGGCAGGCAGCTCTAACGCCGATTCATGTGCAGTGGCGGGTAAGGTCACGTGGGGGTTGCGGTGATCGGTCATGGCTAGCTCATAAGTATATTTTGGAAAATATTTTCAAAATTATTCGCCAAAGAGATGGCGAAGACAAGTCGATGCGCTATGGTGAGGAAGTGGTGATGTCCCATGGACGTCATCGCCCAATCCTTTGGCCAGTTCTCGTATCGCAAGGAGTCGACCCACATGAGTATCAAGAAAACCGGTAGCGCTGTCTGGGAGGGTAGCCTCAAAGAGGGCACGGGTCAGGTTTCGACCGGAAGTGGCGCGCTCAAGGACGTGCCCTACAGCTTCGGCAAGCGCTTCGAAGGCGAACCCGGCTCCAATCCCGAAGAGTTGATCGGTGCCGCCCATGCCAGCTGCTACTCCATGGCACTATCGATGATCATGGGCGAGGCCGGCCTGACCCCCGAGCGCATTGCCACCGAGGCCACCGTGACCCTCGAGCAGGATGCCGGTGGCTTCAGTATCACCAAGATCCATCTCACGACCCGGGTACGCAGCCCCGGTGCCGACGACAAGGCCTTTCATGGCGCGGCTGAAAAGGCGAAGGAGGGCTGTCCGGTCTCCAAGCTGTTCAAGGCCGAAATCACCCTGGATGCCAGCCTGGAGAACTGAAGGCGCTTCGCTCGGTTCGCAGCGGCCACCTACGGGTGGCCGCGCTGGTTTCAGCACCCACTAGGCCGAAGGCATGGTACGGCGTGCCGCCTCGACCAGAGCGCGAACCAGCCGCTGCTGGGGGCGATTGAAGACCAGCCACTCGGGATGCCACTGCACGCCGATCAGGAACTCATGGTTGCGCGACTCGATACCCTGGACCAGCCCGTCGCGATCGCGAGCGACGATCTCGATGCCTCGCCCCGCCTCTTGCACGGCCTGGTGGTGCAGGCTGTTGATGCGGCACCAGCTCACCTTGAGGATGCGGTGGAGCTGGCTGTCGGCAACGATATCCACCGTCTTGCGCGGCAGCACGGTGCGCCGGCGCTTGAGACCCTCGTGAGTGGTGTAGATATCCGGATCCAGTGTGCCGCCGAGGTGAACGTTGAGCATCTGAGCGCCGCGACAGATGCCCAGTACCGGCTTGCCTTGAGGGATGAAACGCTCCATCAGCTCGAGTTCGAGTTCGTCGCGCTGAGGGTCGAGGCGCACGTCGAGCTGGACTTCGCCGCCGTAAAGGTGGGCCTGGATGTCATCGCCACCGCCGATGATCAGACCGTCCAACGCCTGTGGCAAAGGACGGGAAGGGGAGAGCCGCAGCGGCCTGCCACCGTGTCGCCATACGGCGAACCAATCGAACCACCAGGCAATGCGACTCTTGTAATCCGATGTGGTAATGCCGATGAGCGGACGCGTCATGAGGGCGGGCGGACCTCCTTGATCCAGTGGCGTAGCCTGCCGACCATGCGAGTCATGAGCGATTGCGTATGCAGGTTGACGTAGCGCCCGGCGCGTTCGAGCAGTTCCTTGCGATCCGCGGCGAGGCGTTCCACCGCGACCCAGCGGTTCCATTCCACCACCGCGCCCCAACCGCGCTGGGACAACTGGGCGTTAGGCAAGCGATAGTGGAACGTGGGCCGTGGCTTGATCAAATCGTTGCGGAACAGCTCGTTGGGGTAATCGGGGCGCAGGTAGGCTAACAGCGGGTAGAGATCGAGTTCGCGATTGCGCGTGGGATTGAAGCTGACGTAATCGGCGATCAGTGTGTCCAGGTCCGGTGCGTAGTCGGGGTCGAGCACATGCAGGATGTAGTGCTTGGGAAAGGGATTGGCGTGTGGCAGCACCTCTCGGGTGATATCGACATCGATCTCCTTGCGCAACCAGGCTGCCATCAACAGAAAGGCGCGCAACTGGCGCAGGATGGCGTCGGGCTCCAGGCTGGCCGCCTCGGGATTGAGATGCAGGCCGAAGCCGTACAGCAGGCTGGCGTCGGTGCCCTTGGCGCCGTGAGCGTTGAGTGCGGCAAACAGCTTGTCGAGTTCGCTCAGCTCGTTCCAGGGCACCGGCGGGCAGACGATCTCGGTCGGTACCAGGCCGGTGACCACGTCGCCGATCAGCTCTCGAGTCTTGTTGTGGAAGTCCAGGCGCATCTGATGACGCTGGCGTTCCCATTCGGTGTCGTGTCGCGGTATCTCCTGCAGCAGCCTGGTATCGGGGTGGGCGTACTGGGTATCGAGTTCGATGACGAAGTCGCCCCAACGCGTAGCCTCGACCCGTAAGCGATGCGGGCTGATCAGTTGCAGGTCGCCACCGAATAGGTCGCGTACCAGCTCGCCGGTTTGCTGAGGAGGAAGTCCGGCGAATTCTATCTCGACGCCAACCCGTCGAGTCCTGCCTTGGGCATTCAGAGGCTCGGGTGGTGATTGCGGCAGCATGAAGGCATCCTGTGCGACTCGAGAGTCTGAACGCCAGCCTAGCACAGAGCGGCGGTCAGTCGGAGTGATCTGAGGCCGTTCGCCCAGGTGCACGATAAACGGAACAAGGGAGTAATCGATGCCAGACGTGTTTTCCTCGCGTGACAATGGCGGGCTCTGGCGAAGGACGATTCGCAGCGGGCTGCTGCTCGTGTTGGCGCTATTGCTGGCTGGACCGCTGCAGGCCCAGGGGCTTCCACTCGGTGGATTGGCTCAGGAGGAGTCGCCTCGGGGCGAGACGCATGACGCCGAAACGTTCCAGCAGTCCTTGAACGAAGTGATTGCCACGCTGGAGGATGAGGAACGGCGCGGTGCCCTGCTCGACGAGCTGCGCGACATCCAGCAGGCCCACGGCGAGAGTATGGAAGAGGACGGCACGCTCCAGCGTCAGGGATTGCTTGGTGCACTGGCCGAAACGCTCGGTGAGTTGGGCGAGCAAGCCGAGGCGGGAGAATCTCCCCTCAATGAATGGCAGCGTCAGCTGGAGCAGGGCTGGGCCGATCTCAGCGCACTGGTGGTGCAGACCGGGACGCCGCAGTTGCTACGCTCGGCATTCGACGGCGCCCTGCTATTGGGCATCTGGATGGCCGCTCTGGTCGCTCTCATCGCGTTGGGCAGGAGACTGTTCGCGCGCCGCGATCTGCCCCTCGACCTGCCGCGCGAGCCTCGCGGCTGGCTGCTGGCACTGCACTTCCTGCGCCGCATGCTGCCTTGGGCGCTGTCATTCGTCATCATCATGGGCTTGACCCAGGTACTACCGGCCAACCCTGGACACACCCTGGCGCTGGTCATTGCCTACCTGGCCCTATGCGGGCGCACCCTGTCGGTCATCGTCGAATGCGTGGTATCGGTGTTCACCCGTGGCCATCGCTACCCGGCCGTGAGGATGCTCCAGCAGCAGGGGCTGCGCATGCTATTCCTGATCGGCGCGCTGATCGCGCTCGGCGATGCGCTGAATGCGGCGCGGCTCTCCTGGCAGGTTGGAGAAGAGCTGGCGGCGCTGGGTTCGGTCCTGGCCAACATGCTCGCGGCACTGCTCAGCATTCGTTTCATCTTCAAGTTCAAGCGCCCGATCAAGCACTTGATCCGCAATCGCTCATGGAAGGTGCGGCGCGAAGGCGGCACCGCCATCGAGATGGCCCGTATCGTCGGTCGGTTGTGGCACGTGCCGGCACTGCTGATGGTAGTGGGCTCGCTGTTGGCCATCTTCATCACCGTGGGCGATGTCGGGGCGGCCTTGGCGCGTTCGATCATCTCGGCCGCGCTGCTGGTATTGACCCTGGTGGTGACGCGGCTGATCCAGCGTCATAGCGAGAGGCGTACCCGGCGGCGTCGGGTCAGCGAGTACCGTCGCCGTCTCGAACGCTTCGGCTATGCCCTCTCGCACGTGACGGCCTGGATCGTGTTTGCCGAGCTGTCGTTGCAAGTGTGGGGCGGCTCGTTGTTCGGCCTGGGCCGCGAGGGTGTGGCCGGGGTGCGTATCGGCCAGGCATTGCTGGCGTTGGGCTTCACGGTACTGCTGGCCTGGCTGGCATGGATATTTGCCGATACCGCCATTCAGCGCGCGTTGGTCTCTTCCGCCCGCTCACGGGGCCGGCGTGTCAACCAGGCTCGCGCCCAGACCATCACGCCGATGATCCGCAACGTGATTTTCGCCACCATCGTGCTCATCGCTGCCATCGTCGGTTTGGCCAATCTGGGGGTCAACGTCACACCGCTACTGGCCGGTGCCGGCGTCATCGGCCTGGCCGTGGGCTTCGGTGCCCAAACCCTGGTACAGGACCTTATCACGGGGATTTTCATCATCGTCGAGGACTCACTGGCCGTGGACGACTTTGTCCAGATCAACGGGCACATGGGCACCGTCGAGGGGCTGACCCTGCGCACCGTGAGGCTGCGCGACCTGGACGGCATCCTACACATCATCACCTTCAGTGCCATCCAGTCGATTCACAATATGTCACGCCACTTCGGTATCGCACTGATGCGTATCCGCATTCCGCATACCATGAAAATCGACGCTGCCATCACCTTGATGCAGGAGACCGCCCAGGAGCTGCGCCAGGACCCGATGATGCGTCATCACATCTGGTCACCGCTGGAGATGCAGGGCATCGACCGGTTCGACGAGGGCGCTGCCGTGCTGCGCATGCGCTTTCGCACCGCACCTGTCATGCAATGGGACGTAGCGCGTGCGTTCAATCTGCTGCTCAAGCAGCGTATGGAGGCGCAGGGCCTCGATCTCGGCATGCCGCGCTTGAGCGTGAGCATGGAAGGCCAGCCTGGCGAGGCGCCTGGCACCGATGAAGAGGCGACGATGCCGCGCGATGCCAAGGGGCGGGCGCCCGGCGAAGCCGGTATCGCCGACCCGGAGGGATCGACCAGCCCCTGGCGCTCCTCGCCGGACTCCTCCTGAGTTGAGGCACATGCCGCTAGTGTGAGCCGGCCCGAGATGGAAAGCGGGCCGGCATTGCCCGTACCATGACAATCATTCGGCCTGACAATGGCCTCGGGCCGTACAAGGAGCCGCGACGACGTGATCACCGTCGAACGCAAGGACAGCTTTCATCTCAAGGTTTCCCGTGTGCTGCAGGAGGAGACGTCACATCGGCTGGACTTGTTCCTGTTCGTGCCGGGAGAGCTCGGCCTCAACGAACATGTCATCTCCGAGGATGCCTTCTACTACAGGGCGATCCACGTCAAGCGGACCTATTACAGCGACAAGCACCACCTGCCGCTGGTGCTCAGCCGCCTGGCCAGCCGTGGCAGGCTGAGTACCGAGCAGTACCGCCTGAGCCTGAGTCTTTATGCCTACCAATACGTGGTGGCGCTCGAGCGTGCGACCCAGACGCTACTCGATACCGCAAGACGCGTGCAGCAGGTCGAACGTCATGCCGAGAAGCCCGAGCGGGGGGAGTCGCAGGCCGATGAAGGCAACGCCGAGGATAGTGACGGTGAGTTCTCGGAGCGGATCGTGTCCGCCGGTTTGCAGGAGCGCCTCGAGGAGCTGTGCGAGCTGGCCCAGGGTATCCTGCGCCGTCTGCGTCGCAATCAGCCGAGCGAGGAGAGCCTGCACAAGTACTACGCCAACATCGACAACTATCTCTCGTGGTTCACCGAACAGCGCCTGCTAGCGCTGGTCGCTCACCTGCCGCGGGGGCGCGGCTACCGCACCATTCGTGAGCGCCTGCTGGAGATCGGCCAGGCCGAGGCTGCGCACCGCGAGCAGGCCGAATACAACGCCAGCCGGGTGGTGCGCGATCCTACGCGCATGTCCAACAAGATGCGCCTGTTGCGGCGCCTCATCGAGTACCCCGTGACTCTGAAGCAGCAGAACCAGGAGTTGGGCGGTGCCGAGCAGAAGGCGGTCAAGGGCCTGGCCACCGGCGTGGTGATGATCTTCGTCTCGCTGGGGCTGCTCCAGGCTCGTGACACCGTGGGTAACGTCACCGCGCTGTTCGTGCTGGCCATGGCGGTGCTTTATGCCATGCGCGAGGTGTTCAAGGATGATTTGCGCAATACGCTATGGCGTTGGCTACGCAAGGGGCGGCCCAAGTGGCGCCGGCAGTATGTCGATGCGACCAGCAACAAGCTGGTAGGACGCCAGCTCGAATGGTTCGACTACAAGCGCTTTGGCAAGCTCGACGAGGAGATCAAGCGTGTGCGCAAGCGCAATGTGGCCCAGCGTGAGGAGGTGGTGCTGCATTACCGTTCAAGTTCACGCATGTCGCCGACGCGCTTTCTCAGCGGCTACGAAAAAACCCACGAGACCCTTTCGATCGACCTGTCGCTGCTAACCCGGCTCATGGACAAGGGCAGCCATCATGTCTATCGGCTCAAGGATGGGCAGGTTTCCCGCGAGTCGGTCGAAAAGCGCCATCTGCTTAACCTGGTGATACGGGAAGAGGTGGCCAACGCCGAGCCGATCCTGCAGCGCTGGAAGATCGTCATGAGCCGGTCACGCATCGTCGATGTGGTCAGGGTGCATCAGGAGGGGGGACAAGCTCACTGATGCGACGGATGTGGTGGTAGGCAGCAGGGCGGCCAAGGGGCCGCCCTGTTCGTTTCTGACGTGCATCTGCCGGAAGGAAGGTCAGGCGATCTGTTTTAGCGCGGCTTCCAGATGGGTCAGGCTGCGTTCGCGGTTATGCAGCTTGTCGAGGCCGAACAGGCCGATCCTGAACGCCTGGTAGTCGGCACCTTCGTCGCACATCAGCGGCACGCCGCCGGCGACCTGGAGTCCGGCGGCGCCGAACTTGGTCACGATGCCGGGATCCTCGGTATAGCAGACCACCACGCCCGGGGCCTCGAAGCCCGGTGCTGCCACGCTGCGGTAGCCGTAGCGGGCCAGTAGCTCGCGCACTCCCTGGCCCAGCGCCCACTGCTCCTCGCAAACACGCTCGAAGCCGTACTCGGCGGTCTCGTGCATGATGTCGCGCAGCCGGGCCAGACCGTCGGTGGGCATGGTGGCGTGATAGGCATGGCCGCCGTTCTCGTAGGTCTCCATGATCGAGAGCCACTTGCGCAAATCGCAGGCAAAGCTGGTGCTGACAGTCTGCTCGATGCGCTCGCGGGCCGCTTCGGAGAGCATCACCATGCCGCAGCAGGGCAGGCCGCTCCAGCCTTTCTGTGGCGCGCTGACGAGGACGTCGATGCCCAGTTCGACCATATCCACCCACAGCGTGCCCGAGGCGATGCAGTCGAGTACGAACAGGCCGCCGATGTCATGTACCGCCGCCGCGACCCGCTTCAGGTAATCGTCGGGTAACAGCAGGCCAGCGGAGGTCTCGACATGGGGCGCGAATACCACCCCTGGCCGTTCTTCGCGAATGGTGCGCTCGACCTCCTCGATGGGAGCCGGAGCGAAAGGGGAGTGCGGATCCTGCGGGTCCAGACGGCGCGCCTTGAGCACCGTGGTCGAGGCGGCAATGGCACCCATTTCCAGGATTTGCGACCAACGATAGCTGAACTGGCCGTTGCGGATGATCAGGCAGTGCCGGCTGGTGGCGAACTGACGGGCCACGGCCTCCATGCCGAAGGTGCCGCTGCCGGGCACGATCACGGCACTGCGTGCCCGGTAGACTCTCTTGAGAGTCGCCGAGACGTCACGCATCACACCCTGGAAGCGCTGGGACATATGGTTGAGCGAGCGATCAGTATAGACCACCGAGTACTCGAGCAGGCCATCGGGGTCGACGTCGGGCAACAGGCCGGGCATTGCTTTCTCCCTTCGGTGCGTAGCTGTGTCTTCGAGCTAATGTCTTCGAATTAGTGTCTTTGAACCGAAGAGGATATGTCCTTTCCCGGCCATGGGCCAGTGCAGGGGGAATGGAAACACAGGAAACTAGGCCATCGGGCCGCACCATACCCCGGTTGGTGCGACCCGAGGTGGCCGACACTGCGAGTCGATAGCCCGCGATGTCGGCGCGATTGGGCTCACTTGTGGCAGAAATAGACTCTGGCTGGCGGAATGTTGATCGGCTCGAAGGTGCTCTCCACTCGGGTGAAGGTCTGGCGCAGGTCGGACGACACCTTGGGCGAGAACTGATAGATCAGCATCGCTCCCTCCGGTCCCAGAGCTTCATGGCTACCCTTGAGGATGCGCTCGCGGATCTCTGCGGGCATGGTGCTGAAAGGAAGGCCGGCCACCACGTAATCGGCAGCGGGCAGGCCCAAGCGCTCCAGTTCGGCCAGGATCGTTTCGGCCGAGCCGGCGATCACCTTGAGGCGCGGATCGGACAGGGAACGGTTGAGGAAGTCGACGAAGTCATCGTTGGTTTCGATCACCACGAGCGTGGCGTCGGGATGCAAGCGGCTGAGGATCTCTCGGGTAATGGTGCCGACTCCAGGACCGTACTCGACGACAACCCGGGCCCGCTCCCAGTCGACCGGTTCCAGCAAGCGGCGTACCAGGAAGGACGAGCTGGGAATGATCGAGCCGAGCATGCGCGGATGCTTGAAGAAGTTACGGGCGAACAGCGTCAGTTGGGCTCGTCGCTCGGGGCCTGCCAAGACCGAGGGTCGCTCTTGAACCGCCATGGGCATTCCTCCTTCAGTATTTGCTGAATATGCCTCCACTCTAGGCCAGCCTGCGCCGACGTGAAAGACTGGGGTGCTTCGTGGCGGTGCGCTACTTCGTTCGCCAAGGCATGGCTGGCTGGCTTGGATACACTTACGTTTAATTATAGTTTACGAAGGTTGTTTAATATACTTGACGTGATGTGAGGCGATTTTTCGCTTGAAAATGGAGAAATTTTGAGCGAATGTCATAAATTATTGACGCTGATCGCACATCCATCGTGCCGCCGGGTGCAACAATGCCTCATAACAATACCAGCGATTCGAACGACTACTCATCACCAGCCTTGATCACCTTCGAAGGGGTACAAAAGACCTACGATGGCGAAAATCTGGTCGTCAAGGACCTCAACCTGACGATCCGCCAAGGTGAGTTCGTCACCCTGCTCGGCCCGTCCGGGTCCGGCAAGACCACCTGCCTGATGATGCTCGCGGGCTTCGAAGTACCTACCAGCGGCGACATTTTCCTGCGCGAGCAGCGCCTCAACAGCGTACCGCCCCACAAGCGCAACTTCGGCATGGTCTTCCAGAATTACGCGCTGTTTCCGCACATGACGGTAGAGGAGAACATCCGCTATCCACTCAAGACGCGCAAGATGCCGGCCGCCGAGGCCGATCGCAAGGTGGCGCGCATCCTCGACATGATCCAACTGCGCGACTTCGCCAAGCGCCGGCCGACCCAGCTCTCCGGCGGCCAGCAGCAACGGGTGGCACTGGCTCGTTCACTGGTATTCGAGCCTCAACTGGTGCTGATGGACGAGCCGCTGGGGGCACTGGACAAGCAGTTGCGCGAGCAGATGCAGTTGGAGATCAAGCATATTCACGACCAGCTCGGGCTCACCGTGGTCTTCGTCACTCACGATCAGAGCGAAGCCTTGACGATGTCGGATCGGGTGGCGGTGTTCAACGATGGTGTCATCCAGCAGATCGATACGCCCAGCAATCTCTACGAACACCCCGCCAATGCCTTCGTCGCCCAGTTCATCGGCGAGAACAACACGCTGACAGGACGCATCGAGTCGGTGGAAGGGCCGCAGTGCCGGGCTCGCTTCGGCGATGGGTTCATTACCGGAGCGCTGATCGGCTCCGGTCTCGCCGTGGGCGATGCCACCCGGCTGTCGATTCGCCCCGAGCGGGTCAAGCTCAACGGCTCCGCACGGCAGCTGCCCAACCGGCTTCAGGCCCGCGTACGTGAATTCATCTATCTGGGAGATCACCTGCGGGTGCGCTGCGAGCTGGCTGGCAACGACGAGTTCATGGCTCGTGTTCCCGTGGATGACTTCGAGACCGGCATGCAGCCGGGAGACATGGTAGAGCTGGGCTGGCGCGACGAGGACGTACGCGCGCTCAACGCCTCCTGAATTCGGGTATCAGCCTGCAGGGACGCAATGCTTCGGTCATATCACATCAATAACAAGGCCCATCAGGCCGGGAGATAGAAAAATGACGCACAACCGCTTCCCGCTATCCCGCATCAGCCGTGGCATCGCCCTCGGCAGCCTGGTCACCCTCGGCTTGGCGGTATCCGCCAACGCCCAGGCGTTGACTGTCATTTCGTTCGGTGGCGCATCGGGCCAAGCCATGGAGAAGGCCTACTATGGTCCCTTCGCCGAACAGACCGGTATCAACCTGACCCCGGGCGATTACAATGGCGAGCTATCGCGCATTCGCGCCATGGTGGAGACCGGCAACGTCAGTTGGGACCTGGTGGAGATGGAGTCCCCCGAGCTGGTGCGCGGTTGCTTCGAGGGTCTGTTCGAGCCCATCGACTGGCAGCGTCTTGGCCTGGGTGGCGAACTGATCGATGCGGCCTTCGACGAGTGCGGTGTGGGTACCTTCGTGTGGTCGACGGTGCTGGCCTATGATGCCGATGCATTGGGTAGCGCACCGACCTCCTGGGCCGACTTCTGGGACGTCGAGCAATTCCCGGGGACCCGCGGGCTGCGTCGTGGCGCCAAGTACACCCTGGAATTTGCGCTGATGGCCGACGGTGTCGCCGCCAGCGAGGTATACGACGTGCTACGCACGCCGGAGGGCGTCGATCGCGCCTTCGCCAAGCTCGACGAGATCAAGGACCACATTCAGTGGTGGGAGGCGGGTGCCCAGCCGCCCCAGTGGCTGGTTTCCGGTGACGTGGCGATGACCTCTGCCTACAACGGCCGTATCGCCGCCGCACAGGAAGAGGGCAGCAACCTCGAGATCGTCTGGAACGAGAGCATCTACGACCTTGACTACTGGGCCATCGTGGCCGGCAGCGAGCATGTCGATGAAGCCTACGACTTCATCCAGTTTGCCAGTCAGCCCGAGAACCAGGCGGTCTATTCCAGCGAGATCCCCTACGGCCCCGTACATCCGGCGGCCATCGAGCAACTGGACGATGCCCAGGCCCGGCGCATGCCGACCCACGAGGAGAACATGGTAGGGGCGTTGGCCATCGATACCGGCTTCTGGGTCGATCATGGTGAAGAGCTGGAGCAACGCTTCAGCGCCTGGGCGGCCCGCTGAGCGACGCCGAGCGGCGGCCTTGGGCCGCCGCTAGCCCTGCTTTCACTTCGGGCCCGCCCTAGGGCTGGGCCCGGCACGCTTGAACCATGGGGTAGGCGATGTCTGCGAACCTGTCGGCAACCCTATCGCCGGCGAAGCCTGGCGGTAATCTCAAGGCGCAGTTACGCCGTGCCGAACGGCTGCGCAAGCTCAAGGCCATTGGCCTGGTGGCGCCGCTGGCGCTGTTTCTGATTGTCGTCTTCGTGGTACCCATTGGCAACATGCTGTGGCGCAGCGTCGACAACACCGAACTCGATTCGGTGATGCCGCTCACGGCAGAGGGGCTGCGCCACTGGGACGGCAGCGGGCTGCCGGACGAGGCCACTCTGGCCGCCTTCGCCGCCGAGCTGCGCGATTCACGTCAGGGCGGTGGGCTGGGTCGCATCAGCCGGCGCCTCAACTACGAGGATTCCCGTTATCGCAGCCTGTTGATGAATACCCTGCGTGGCCTGACGACGGTGGATGCGGTCGGCCCCGATACCGATTGGGTCGCGACCCTGACCGAGATCGATCCCGCCTGGGGGGAGACCGAGACCTGGCTCGGTATTCAGCGTACCGCGCCCACCACCACCGACCGCTACCTGCTGGCCTCGCTCGATCTGCAGCGTGGCGCCGACGGTGAGCTACAGCGCATCGCCGAGCGCGAGCGTATCTATATGGCGGTATTCCAGCGCACCTTGATCATTGCCGGCGGGGTGACGCTGATCTGCCTGGTGCTGGGATTTCCGCTGGCTTACCTGCTGGCCACGCTGCCGGCCAAGACCAGCAACCTGCTGATGATCCTGGTGCTGCTGCCATTCTGGACCTCGTTGCTGGTGCGCACCGCGGCCTGGATCATCCTGCTCCAGTCCAATGGACTGGTGAACCAGAGCCTGATCGTCACCGGGCTGATCGAATCGCCGCTGCAACTAGTGTTCAACCGGATCGGTGTCTTCTTCGCCATGGTGCACATCCTGCTGCCGTTCATGGTGCTGCCGCTGTACAGCGTGATGAAAGGGATCTCACCGAGCTACCAGCGCGCTGCGATATCGCTTGGCGCCCACCCCTTCGCCGCTTTCTGGCAGGTCTACGTGCCGCAGACCATTTCCGGTGTGGCGGCGGGCACCATCCTGGTCTTCATCATGGCACTCGGCTACTACATCACACCGGCGCTGGTGGGTGGCCCGGCCGACCAGATGGTCAGCTACTACGTGGCCTACTACACCAACACCACCAATAACTGGGGCATGGCCGCGGCACTGGGTAGCTTGCTGCTGGTGGTCACGCTGCTGCTCTATCTGGTTTACCACCGCCTGGTGAACCGCAAGCAACTGATCAGGAGCTGAGCCATGTCGCTGCCTCCCTATGCTTCGCCGGTGGAGAAAGTATGGTTCTGGACGTTTCGCCTGTTCTGCGGTCTGGTACTGCTGTTTCTGATTGCGCCGGTACTGGTGATCATTCCGCTGTCGTTCAGTAGCGGTTCCTTCCTCTCCTATCCGCTTCCAGGCTTCTCGCTGCGCTGGTACGAGGCGATCTTCACCTCCGCGGCATGGATGGGAGCACTGAAGAACAGCCTGATCGTGGCGCCGCTGGCCACGTTGCTGGCGATGATCTTCGGTACCCTGGCCGCGGTGGGCCTCAACCGCGCTGACTTCCCCGGCAAGGGGGCGATCCTGGCGCTGCTCATCTCGCCGATGGTGGTGCCGCTGGTGATCGTGGCGGTCGGCATGTATTTCTTCTTTGCCCAGGTCGGGCTGCTCAACTCCTATACCGGCTTGGTGCTGGCCCATACGGTATTGGGCGTGCCCTTCGTGGTGATCACCGTCAACGCTACGCTGCAGGGCTTCGACTTCAACCAGATGCGCGCCGGAGCTAGCCTTGGCGCCGACCCAGTGCGGGTGTTCTTCACCGTGGTGCTGCCGCAGATCGTGCCCGGTGTGGTATCGGGCGGGTTGTTCGCCTTTGCCACCTCCTTCGACGAAGTGGTGGTGGCGCTGTTCATTGCCAGCCCCACCGAGCGTACACTGCCGATCCAGATGTTCTCCGGCATCCGCGAGAACATCAGCCCGGCGATCGCTGCCATGGCCACCATCCTGATCCTGATCTCGACGCTGCTTTTGGTTACCATGGAGCTGCTGCGACGACGCAGTGAGAGGTTGAGGGGCAACTCCTGAGCCATTCGCCGCATTCGTCTGTCACTGCGCCCCGTACCGCGGGGCGCAGTCGTGTCGGTGTCCAAGAGCGTTGGTGTTCGGGCACGTGAGAGTCGGAGTCCCTGCGTGAACGATTTCCTGATCATTGGTGGCGGCGTCATCGGCATGCTGACCGCCTGTCAACTGGCCGAGGCTGGCCATGGCGTCACCCTGGTGGAGCGGGGCTACTGCGGCCAGGAAGCCTCCTGGGCCGGCGGCGGTATCGTCTCGCCGCTCTACCCCTGGCGCTACAGCGAGCCGGTGTCGCAGCTTGCTCGAGGCGCGGGAGAGCGTTATGCCGAGATGGCGGCGATGCTGCTAGATGCCACCGGTATCGATATCGAGTACCGCCAGAAGGGACTGCTCTACCTGCGGGTGGAGGACGCTGAGCAGGCTTTCGCCTGGGCGCAGCGGCAGGACTGGCCGCTGGAAAAGGTGGAGGCTCCCTTCATCTATGCCAAGGAGCCCTGGCTGTGCGAAGGGATAGATGAGGGCTTGTGGATGCCGACACTGGGTAGTGTGCGCAACCCGCGACTGTGTCGGGCGCTACGCACACGCCTCGAGGCGCTACCCAGCGTTCTCCTGATGGAGCAGGCCACCGTGCAGCGGTTGATCGTCGAACGGGGGCGTGCTTGCGGTGTCGAGACCGAGCAGGGGCGCGTCGAGGCTGGTCGGGTCATTCTTTGTGGCGGAGCCTGGAGTAGCGTGCTGCTGGCCGAGCACGACGTGGCGTTGCCGGTGCGGCCGGTAAAAGGTCAGATGATGCTGTTCGCCACGCCACCGATGGCGGGAGGGCGTCAACTGCTCAAGCGTGTGGTACTGAGCGACGGTCGATATCTGATACCGCGTGGCGACGGTCGGGTGCTGGTCGGCTCCACCCTCGAGCAGACCGACTTCGACAAGAGCACCACCGCGGAGGCTCGCGAATCGCTGTGGCACAGCGCCGTTGCCATGCTGCCGGCCCTAGCCGACTGCAGGGTGGAGCAGCACTGGGCCGGACTGCGCCCGGGTGCCCCGGATGGTATCCCCTTCATCGGCGAGGTGCCGGGCATCGCTGGGCTCTTCGTCAATGCCGGGCACTATCGCAATGGACTGGTGCTGGCCCCGGCGGCAACCCGACTGCTGGTCGATCTGCTGCTGGGGCGCGAACCGGCTATCGACCTCGCACCCTACCGGCCCGCGTGCCTGGGCGGGGCCGGCAGGACAGGTGCCTAACCGCGCTCGGCGGCCTGGATCGCCGTCAGCGCGATGGTGTAGACGATGTCGTCGACCAGGGCACCGCGTGAGAGGTCGTTGACCGGCTTGTTGAGGCCTTGCAGCATCGGCCCCACGCTGACTACCCGTGCACTGCGCTGCACCGCCTTGTAGGTGGTGTTGCCGGTGTTGAGATCGGGGAACACGAACACCGTGGCACGGCCCGCCACGGGAGAGTCCGGCGCCTTCTGGCGGCCCACGCTCTCGATGGCGGCGGCGTCGTACTGCAGCGGGCCGTCGATCAAGAGGTCCGGGGCCAGCTCGCGGGCCAGCTGCGTGGCCTGGCGCACCTTGTCGACGTCGGCGCCGCTGCCGGACTCCCCGGTCGAATAGCTGATCATGGCCACCCGCGGCTCGATGCCAAAGGCCTGGGCGGAGCGCGCGCTCTGGATGGCGATCTCGGCCAGTGCCTCGGCGTCGGGGTCCGGGTTTACAGCACAGTCGCCGTAGACCACCACCTGCTCCGGCAGCAGCATGAAGAAGATCGACGATACCTGGCGATAGCCGGACGCGGTCTTGATCAACTGGAAGGCGGGGCGAACGGTGTTGGCGGTGGTATGAACGGCGCCGGAAACCAGGCCGTCCACTTCATCGAGCTGCAGCATCATGGTGCCCAGCACCACGTTGTCCTGCAGCTGATCCTCAGCGGTGAGCTCGTTCACCTTGCCTCGCCGGCGCTCCACCATGGGTGCCACGTAGCGGCTGCGAATGAGCTCGGGGTCGAGGATCTCGAGCCCTTCCGGCAGCTCGATCCCGCGGTTGCGGGCGACCTCCTCGACCTCCTCGCGGCGGGCCAGCAGCACGCAGTTGGCGATGCCGCGACGCTGGCAGATGGCGGCGGCCTCCACGGTACGCGGCTCATTGCCTTCCGGCAGGATGATGCGCCGGTTGGCGCGCTGGGCCAGCTTGACCAACTGATGACGAAAAGCCGAAGGCGACAGACGCCGTGCAAAGCCACGGCTCAGGTGGTCCTTGAGCCACTGCAGGTCCAGGTGGCCGGCGACGAAACGCGTTACCTGCTCGGCGCGCTCCAGGTCGTCCATGGGTATGTCGTTGCTCATCCGGCCCAGATTCTTGGCGGTGGTGAAGCTGTCGGTATCGACCGCCAGCACCGGCATGCCGGTCTTCAGTGCCGGGCGGCACATCTCGATCATGTTGTCGTTGGGCATGAAGCCGTTGGTCAGCAGCACGCCGGCCATGGGGACGCCGTTCATGGTGGCCAGCGCCGAGGCCAGTACGATGTCGTCGCGGTCACCCGAGGCGACGATCAGGCTCCCCGGGCGGAATACGTGCAGGGCATTGGCGGCGCTGCGGGCACATAGGCTGGTGGAGAGCACGCGGCGGTTGGCGGCGTCACCCTCATGCAGGAACCTGGCGTCGAGCGCCCGTGCCACATCGACCACTCGCGGTGCGATCAATGCGGGGTTGTAGGGCACCACGCCGATCAGGTGGAAGCGGTCGGTGGCCAACACCGGCGAGTGACGGCGCAACTCGGCAAGGAAATCGTCATCGAGCAGCACGCTGCTGGTGCCCGGGGCCAGGGCCGGCTCCTCGGCGCCGGGCAGATTCTGCATGCGCATCAGGATGCAGCCCAGGGTCCGTGTGGAACCCACTCCGCCGAAGGCTTGTGCGTGCATGTCGAGCTGTTCGGCCAAGGCACCGGGGGCGGCGGCATCGCCACTGCCGACCAGGACGATACGCGCGTTGAGCGCATGGGCCAACTGGGCGTTGAGCTGGGTGGCGTAGGTGCCGTGGGCGGTGGGGACCACCCCCTCCACCACGATCAGGTCCGGTGTGGTGCCGTCGTGGCCGTCCATGGTCTGATCGAAGAGCTCGATGACCTGCTCCATCAGCACATCGAGACGGTCCTGGCGCAGCAGGCGCTCCATGTCGGTCTGGGCGATGGGGGCCGGCGGGCGCAGATCGAGGGTGCTGCTCACCAGGACGGTGGAGCGGTCGGGGCCGGGGCCGTTCAGCTCGTCCTGGCGGAACGGCTTGAGAAAGCCCGTTTTCAGACCGATGGTATCCAGCGCCTGCATCAGGCCCAGGCAGGCGGAGGTCAGCCCGACTCCCACCGAGGTGGGTACCATCAGCAGCACCTTGGTGTGTGGACGTACGTCGTGTGGCGTCATGCGGAAATCTCTTCCAGTCGCTGGCGGGTCTCGGTGGCGATCTGCCCTTCTTCGTCGGTGGGAATGACCCACAGCTGTCGGCCGCCGGCGTCGATGCGGCCCTCCTGGCCGCGGATCGTCTCACTATTGACGGTACGGTTGAGCTGCAGCCCGAAGTGGGGCAGCAGGGCGACGACCCGCTCGCGTACCAGCGACGAGTTCTCGCCGATCCCGCCGGTAAAGACGAGACCGTCCAGGCGGGGTAGGGCGCAGGAAAGTGCGGCCAGCGACTTGGCGATGCGGTAGCAGAACACCTCGAGGGCAAGGGTTGCGCCGGGATGGCCTTCTGCCTCGGCGGCCTCCAGCTCGCGCATGTCGTTGGTCAGGCCCGAGAGTCCCAGTAAGCCGCTGCCGCGGTTGAGGACCTCATAGATGCGCTCGATGGTCCAGCCGAGCTGGCGCGACAGGTGAGCGTGCAGGCCCGGATCGATGTCGCCGCTACGAGTACCCATTACCAGCCCTTCCAGAGGCGTTAGCCCCATACTGGTGTCCAGACTCTTGCCCTTCCATACGGCGCAGGTCGAGCAGCCGTTACCCAGATGGGCGGTGAGCCAACCGCCACCCTCGAGCCCGCTCAGGGCATCGGCACGCCGACTGACATAGGCATGACTGGTGCCATGGAAGCCGTAACGGCGTATGCCGTGGTCGCGGTAGAGCGCCTCGGGCAAGGCATAGCGATAGGCCCGCTCTGGCAGCGTCTGGTGAAAGGCGGTATCGAACACCGCTACCTGGGGCAGGCCGGGAAACAGACGGCGAGTCGCGGCAAGCCCTGCCAAATTGGCGGGGTTGTGCAGCGGGGCTAGGGCGGCAGTCTGCTCAATGGCAGAGACCACCTCGTCATCGATCAACGCGGCGCGCGTGAAGCGCTCGCCACCGTGCACGATGCGATGGCCGACTGCCACCGGCAGACGCCCCTCCAGCCGCCCGAGGATGGCTTCCAGTGCCTCGGTAGGGTCGGCGGCACCCAGCGACTGTTCGAACGTCTCGCCTTGGCTGTCGGTTCCCTTCAGGCGTGCATCGCTGCTACCCAGACGTTCCGCCAGCCCGGTTAGGCGTGGCTGGTCCGGCGCGGATGGCACCAGGGCATATTTGATCGACGACGAACCACAGTTAATGACCAGTACCGAGGCGTTCATCGGAGCTCCGCATGATGAGAGTATAGTGGCAGGATAGGCGCAAGACTTTAGTCTATCATCCCGATGCCGCCATCGGTCCTGCCCCAAGTCAAGTGCATACTTTAATTAGCCGTCTATCGAAAATGCTGGCATGCTGATGAGCTTCTATTCCGCTGGAAAACGCCATGACGACTGATACCGCAGTGCTTGGTAGTGCATCGCTGCTGCCGCGCCACTTCGCCGTATTGCTGTTGGCCTCCGTTGCCACCCTGTTCGCCGGCAACCATGTTGCGGCCCGCCTGGCGTTCGACGAGGGCACCGGGCTGCTGCTCGCCGTGCTGGTGCGCTCCGCCGTGGCTCTCAGCGTGCTGGTAGCGCTGTTTTTCCTGCAGCGCAAACGTTTCTCCTTTCCGGCCGGCGCCGGGCGCTGGCAACTGCTGGCCGGTCTGATGGTGGCCATCCAGAGCCTGTGCCTTTATGCGGCGGTGGCGCGTATCCCCGTGGTCGTGGCACTGCTGTTGATGAATACTTTCCCCATCCAGTTGGCACTGCTGACCTGGGCGCTGGGTGGGCCGCGACCGACGCTGCGCGCGGCGCTGATCATGGCGGCGATTCTGGTCGGTCTGATGGTCGTGCTCGACATTCCCGCCTGGCTGGCTACGCCCGAAGCGCTTGGCCCGGGGTGGCTGCCGGGCATCGGTTTCGGCCTGGGGGCCGCCGCCGCCTTTTCCGTGGCGCTGTGGACCACCGAGCACCATCTGGGGGAGGTGGGGAGTACCCTGCGTAGCCTCCTGACCATGCTGACGGTGCTGGTACTGATGATCGTAGCCGGCGTGCTGCAACTGGTGCCGGGCGGTATGGCCCTGCCGGCTAGCGGTACGGGTTGGGGCGCGCTCGCTGCCCTGGCGCTGCTCTATAGCGTGGCTTTCTCGGTACTGTTCATCAGCGTGCCGCGGCTGGAAATGGCGCGCAATGCGCCGGTGATGAACGTGGAGCCGGTGGCTTCGCTGCTGCTGGGCTATCTGGTGCTGGGGCAGATTCTGTCTGGCACTCAATTGGTCGGCGGGGCGATCGTGTTGGGCGGCATCGTGGCGCTGAGCCTATCTCCACGCTGAGGGCTGACTTCTCGTTACGAATCGAAACTATCTTCTGTCTATTCGGCTTGCATGGTCGAAAACCCTGTACCACACTGGAATCGGTGTATGGAAACACCGTTTCTTAATGGAGGTGAAGACATGAAACTGCTAGCCGTTCCCGCTGCAGCATTGATGGCAGGTACGTTCATTTCCTCGGCCCAGGCTCAGCAGACTCAGACTCAGCCTCAGGCCCAACCCCAAGCTCCGACCCAGCAGCATACACAGACTCAGGGTCAGGCTCAGCCGCGCACACAGCAGCAGGTCCATATGCCAATGTACCCGCAAGGCTATATTGGCGCAGATGCCATGTTCTGGGATCTCAGCAACGACGTCGGGCCTTCGGGCGATTCCGCTGGCTTGCGCCTGCGCGGTGGTGCCCAGTTCAACGAATTTTTCGGTCTCGAAGCGCACCTGGGCACCGGTGGCTCGGATGGTCCGGTCGAGCTGGATCACCTCGTCGGGGCCTACGGCAAGGGCATTCTGCCGCTCTCCGATGAATTCCGCCTCTACGGTTTGGCCGGTATCACCGAGGTCGACTTCGATGTGGGGCGTGAAGATGGATTCTCCTACGGTGCCGGTGCCGAATTCGACATCGCGCCTAACTTCTCCGTCGGTGCCGACTACATGCGCTACCTGGATCGCTCCGACCATACCTTCGATGCGGCAAGCGTCGGTTTGCGTTTCCGCTTCTAAGCCGACACCTGAGTCATGTCGCGATAGTGAAACGCCTCCGGTCTCGCGACCGGAGGCGTTTTCCGTTGCTTGTCATGACTGGCCGCAGGGTTCAGCCGCCGGGCCACCTGCCATGTTCCTTCCACTTGGACAGCAATGCGGGCAGGTGCCTCAGCTCTGCGCTTTCCACGACCTCGACTCGTAAGCTCTGTCGGCGCTGCAGTTCGGTAAGGCGCGGCTTGGCCTTGTCGAACTCACCGCAGGCGAGCAGGACGCGGGTCGCCGAAAGCCCGGCGGAGTGATCGAGGGTTTCGTGCAACCGCTGCAGGCCCTGCTCGAGGCAAACTTCGGTGCCGGGGCGGGCGATCAGGCATTCGATGAACAGCAGTTGGTTGCGCTCGACCGCCAGGCAACTGGGCACCACCGGCCTGTCGTTGCGATCGACGTTCAGATCGAGGAGATGGGCACCACTACACACTTGAGAGAGCCGGGCTGCCTGAGCGCTGAGCCAGGCATATTCCGTCAGCCAGCCGCCGCCCAGGTAATGAGCGCCTTCCAGCGAGGTAATGGAAAGGCTGCAGGGCGCCTGATTGTCCCATTCGAGCAGGCCGGCCTCGCTCAGAGCCGTCAAGGCATCGGTGGCGGGAAAACGGGGGGCGACATGGAGTCGCTGATGTTCGGCGCCGGTCCGTAACCGGGGAGACGCATGCGGGTCGGGAGTTTCCAGCACGCCGCCATCACCATGCACCATATCGTGCAGCTCGCCGAGGAGGGAGGCAAGCCGGTCGGCGCGCTGGGCCAAGTGGCGCGTCAGGGATTGGCGCTGCATGCAAGCCGAACGCCACTCCATGCTGTCGGACAAGGCCCTGACACGTTTGCGGCCGTTGGCCTGCAGGTAACGATCGATGTCGAGTACCGGTTCGATGGCCATGATCTCGGGAGCGGAGCCGGGATCGTCATGTGACAGACGGTAGATAGCCCCGGCCTTGACGTCGGCATACAGTAGATCGGCGGCGCAGCGTTGCAGTGCCTGCTGGAACAGCAGGGCAATGAGCGTACGGCAATCGCCTACGTCCAGGGTGACCGAGAGGGAAGGAGTGTCGAACTGCTGGCGATAGAGGGTATCGGCCAACGCATCGGCGTATTCGGCGCAACGTCGCGGTTCGTCCGAGGGAAGGCTGGGATATGTCTCGATCCTGGTATCCCTGGGCAGTTCATGGCGCAACAGGATCGCCAGCCGTTCGGCCGCCTGTGGCGATGAGTGGCACGGAATCAGCACGATTCGCTGCGGACGCAATTGCAGTATCGGGATCAGGCTTGCCTCGGGGCGCTCTGTTACCAGCGCGACGTGCAGGTGTGACATGGGCTCGCTCCCTCCGCACTTCTCCTTACAGATTCCTACAGGCTACATCCGAGCGCTCCGTGCTGTCGCCTGCGGTGGCAAAAAACACGCCGGCCACTTGGGCCGGCGTGTGTCAAGCGAAGAACAATCACACCTCCTTGTAGAGTTCCGCGCCTTGCTGGCGGAACTTCTCCGCCTGCTCCTCCATACCCTTCATCACCGCGTCCGCGTCGCCTTCGAGACCGTTCTCCTTCGCGTAGTCCCGTACCTCCTGGGTGATCTTCATGGAGCAGAACTTGGGTCCGCACATGGAACAGAAGTGGGCCACCTTGGCGGAGTCCTTGGGCAGGGTCTCGTCGTGGTACTCGCGGGCGGTATCCGGGTCCAGGCCGAGATTGAACTGATCCTCCCAGCGAAACTCGAAGCGCGCTTTGGAGAGGGCATTGTCGCGACGCTGGGCGGCGGGATGGCCCTTGGCCAGGTCGGCGGCGTGGGCGGCGATCTTGTAGGTGATGATGCCGGTCTTGACGTCGTCCTTGTTGGGCAGGCCGAGGTGCTCCTTGGGCGTGACGTAGCAGAGCATGGCGCAGCCGTACCAGCCGATCATCGCCGCGCCGATGCCCGAGGTGATGTGGTCGTAGCCCGGCGCGATGTCGGTGACTAGCGGACCGAGGGTATAGAAGGGCGCTTCGTCGCAGTACTCGAGCTGCTTGTCCATGTTCTCCTTGACCAGGTGCATGGGCACGTGGCCGGGACCTTCGATCATCACCTGCACGTCGTGCTTCCAGGCGATCTTGGTCAGCTCGCCGAGGGTCTTGAGCTCGGCCATCTGCGCTTCGTCGTTGGCGTCGGCGATGGAGCCGGGGCGCAGGCCGTCGCCCAGGGAGAAGGCCACGTCATAGGCCTTCATGATCTCGCAGATCTCCTCGAAGTGGGTGTAGAGGAAGCTCTCCTGGTGATGGTAGAGGCACCACTTGGCCATGATCGAGCCGCCGCGGGAGACGATGCCGGTGACACGCTTGGCGGTGAGCGGCACGTAGCGCAGCAGCACGCCGGCGTGGATGGTGAAGTAGTCCACGCCCTGCTCGGCCTGTTCGATGAGGGTGTCGCGGAACACCTCCCAGGTAAGGTCCTCGGCCACGCCGTTGACCTTCTCCAGCGCCTGGTAGATGGGCACGGTGCCGATGGGCACTGGCGAGTTGCGGATGATCCACTCGCGGGTCTCGTGGATGTTCTGCCCGGTGGACAGGTCCATGATGGTATCCGCCCCCCAACGGATGCCCCAGGTCATCTTGTCGACCTCCTCCTCGATGGAGGAGGTGACCGCCGAATTGCCCAGGTTGCCGTTGATCTTCACCAGGAAGTTGCGGCCGATGATCATCGGCTCCGATTCCGGGTGGTTGATGTTGGCGGGAATGATGGCGCGGCCCGCAGCCACCTCCTGGCGCACGAACTCCGGGGTGATCTCCTCCGGCAGCCGGGCGCCGAAGCCCTGGCCGGCGTGCTGGTGGCCGAGGATGCGCTCGACCTCTGCCGTTCCCAGAGCCTGGCGGCGCTGGTTCTCGCGAATGGCGATGAATTCCATTTCCGGGGTGACGATGCCCTGGCGAGCGTAGTGGAGCTGGGTGACGTTCTTTCCGGGTTTGGCGCGGCGTGGCGTGCGGGTCAGGTCGAAGCGTAACTGGGCCAGGGTCGGGTCGTTGGCGCGGCGCTTGCCGTACTCGCTGGTGGGGCCGTCGAGGAACTCGGTGTCACCGCGCTCCTCGATCCAGGCGCGGCGCAGCTCGGGCAGGCCGCGGCGCAGGTCGATCTCGGCCTGGGGGTCGGTGTAGGGGCCGGAGGTATCGTAGACCAGCAGCGGCGGATTCTCTTCGTTCGCGCCGGAGGTTCTGGTGGGCGAAAGCGAGATTTCACGAAAGGGCACGCGGATGTCGGGGCGCGAGCCCTCGACGTAGAGCTTGCGCGAGCCGGGCAGCGGCTGGATGGCGGCGTCGTCGACCTTGGCGGTCTCGGCGAGGAAGTGGGCGGTCTTGCTCATGGTCGGGAATCCTTGGTGCGTTGTTGTCGGTGAGTCAGAGGCTGTGGTCGAGCCCCATCTGCCAGAAATCGATCTCGAGCCGGGTGGCATCGCGGAACACCTCGACGAGCTCGTCGAAGCGTGCCGGGGTGATGTCGGCGAGGCGGGCGTCGAGCCATCCCAGTTCCGCCTGCATGGCGGCCTGGAACTCCTCGCCTTCGTACATGGCGATCCAAGCGTCATAGGGGTTGGCGTTGCCGCGTACCGTGGAGTCTTGAGCGTTGAGCCAATTGGCGATCTCGCCGTAGCCCACTAGGCAGGGAGCCAGCGCCACGTGGAGGTCGAGCAGGTCGCCGCGGTTGCCGGTATCGAGCACGTAGCGGGTGTAAGCCATGGTGGCCCGGGCCTCGGGCAGCGCGGCCAGCTCCGCCTCAGTGATGCCCCACTCGCGGCAGTAGCCCACGTGCAGGCCGAGCTCCACGTCGACGATGGCCTTGAGCCCCTCGTGGGCCTGGCGCAGGTCGGCCAGGGTGCGGCTCTTGTAGGCGGCCAGCGCATAGGCGCGGGCGAAATGGATCAGGAACAGGTAGTCCTGCTGCAAGTAGTGGCGAAAGGCACCTTCGTCCAGGGTGCCGGTGCCCAGGCCGCAGACGAAATCATGCTCGATATAGGCGCGCCAGTCGTCGTGGCAGGCGCGGGTCAGGTCGGTGAAGCGATAGCCCATCTTGCCTCCGGGTGCGAACGGATCCGGAGCGCGGGCGAAGGGGAAGAGTGGGTCAGGGCTGAGGAGGGGTGTACTGGCGCCCTGGCCACCGCTTGATTCCTACGCCGGTACGAGCCGGATCAGGTTCAACGGGCCCCGCCGTGACGACGTGTCTGCAGCAGACATGTCGTATGGCGATCTCAGCCGGTTCCACCGGCACCCCGTCAAGCGTTGTGGCCAGTCTAGCAGGTCGGCGGCCGCTTTCCAGCCATCCGGGCCATTTGGTTCATTCCACCTGATTCATTCCACCTGGACGTCCAGCCGTTCGAACCAGGCCTCGCTCACGGGCAGCACCAGCTCGCTGGCAGGCAGCCCGCTGGCGTACCACGAGCGGGCGTTGCGCAGCTGCCAGCGACGCCTGCCCTCGTCGATCTCGATGCCCAGCCGCAGCGGCCCATAGCGGGCGAAGGCGCGTCCGGCAAGTTGGGAGTCACGCAGGGCGAGGTTGGCCAGCAGTTCCAGGCGCTCGCCGCCCTGCACGGCGAGATTCTCCAGCCGTACGGTGTCGTCGCTCAGCATCACCCGCGCCTCGCCGTGCACCTCACCGAGCGTGAGGCGCTCACGCAGCCAGCGTCGTTCGCGGGTGGCATCGATGAGCAGATTTACCAGCAGGCCGCTGTCGCGCATGGCCAGCTCCAGTTGGGCGTCGAGTTCCAGCGGTCGTTCCCAGCGCATGCGCCCCTTGGGCAACTCGAGCCGCGCCCACCAGCCGTGGCTGAGGCTGCCGCCGGCATCCGCCAGGCGCACGCCGTCGAGGCTGAGCCGTGAGCCGGAGACGTCGAAGTCAAGATTCTCCAGGTCACCGTCCGTGAGCCGGGCCTCCAGGTGCAGAGCACCCTCTAGCGTCTGCTCGTGCAGGGCGAGCCGGGCGTCCGGTGCATGCAGTTCCAGCCGGCCGCTGGCGTGCATGCCTTCGAGCTGCAGTTGGGTGGCGATGCGGGCTTGGCCGGCGAGCAGCTCGATGGCGCCACCCTGGGGCAGGTAGTCGTTGAGCGCGGCCAGATCCGCCACCACCAGGTAGGGAAGATCGATGCGCGTGCTTAGCTCGCGCAGTCCCTCGGGCAGATCGAAATGGCGTGCGCGGCTATGAATGCTCAGCAGCCGACCCTCGATCAGCGCACCTTCGTCCGCCTGACGGCGTAGGCCGAAGCGGGGCAGCGACAGGCTGAACTCGGCACCGGGATCGTCGACCGTCACGCTCAGCGAGCCGTCGCCGAAGGCCTCGTAGTGCATGAAGCGGGCGCCGAGCCGCTCGGAATGAACGCGCAACTGGCTGCCGGGGGTGGCTTGGCCGTTGCTGAAGCGCAGGTCGGCGCTCAGGCGTCCGCCACCCTGAATGGCTAGACCGTGCTCGTCGGGCAGAAAGGCGTTGAGAAAGCCGAGCCGGTCGAGTAGTCCGTCCAACTGCAGCGTGCCGGAAAGCGGTCGGCGCGACGCCTTGCTGCCGGGCCAGTCGAAGCCGCCCTGGAGTCTTGCCTGCCGGGCCACCAACTGGGTACGCAGGGGCTCGGCGCCGTTCGTCGAAGCATCAAGGGTCAGGCGGCTGCCGGAGAGGTCCAGACGTTGGCCGGCGGGGTTGAGATCGTGCAGCTCGAGGATCAGCTCCAGTTTCCCTTCGAACGCTTCCTGCAGCAGGCGGCCACGAATGGCATCGCCCGACAGGGTGGCCTGCCCCCGGGCGCGTTCCTCGTCGATGAACAGTTGCCCACTGCTCCCAGCCTGGCCGCCGTGCAGCTGTAACGGGGCCGTTGGCGGCAGGTAGGCATCGAGCACGCTGACGTCGGGGATGCGTGCGCCATGCCACTCGATCTCTGCGGTGGCGGAGCGTGTGGCCTGTGGATCCGCCTGAGCGGCGGCGGCAAGCACGAGATGCTCGGCCTGGAATAGCCGGCGGCCATCGCTGAGACGGGTGAGGTCCACCTCACCGAAGACGAGCTCCACGCTTGCCTGGGAGTGAAGCTCGCCAGCCGTCAGCGTCAGATGGACGCGGCCGTCGCCGCGAGCGTGAAAGTCGAGAAAGCGGGCGCCCAGTGCTTCGGACCGAACGTCGAGTCGGCTGCCGGGCAGCGGCTGGCCGTCGCGAACCTGAAGCGAGCCATCGAGCCGGCCGCCGCCTTGCAGGGCAAGGCCGCGTCCATCGAACAGTCCGCTGAGAAAAGGGTCGAGCACGGCGAGATTGGCAACATGGCCACGCAGGTCCAGCCCCGCTTGCCATGGAGTTTCGCTATCGCGCAGGGTGGTGTCGTCCAGTTCGCGCCATGCCAGCGGCGAGTGAAAGCGGGCGATGGGCAGCGCAAGCGATGTGGTGAGCGGTTGTGCCTCGCCAGGGGCGGCGGCTTCCAGGTCGAAGCGGGTACCGGAAACGTCCACCGTGCCACCTTCGACGTCGAGTTCGGCGATGGGCAGGTGCAGGCCCAGCCGGCCGATCAGCGGCTGCTCCCCGAGGCGCACCGAGATGGCTTCTCCGGCGAGATCGAAGCCGCCAGTGAGGTGCTCTGCGTCGTAGCTGAGTCCGCCTTGCAATCTGGCTGTACCCCCTTCCAGCATCAGCGGTACGAGGGGCGGTAGATAGCGCTGGAAGGCGGCGATGTCGTATGCCTCGGCGTTGCGCCAGTTCAGTTCGGCGCGCAGCAGTTCGTCCGGCGGGGCGTGCAGGCGCAGCTTAGGGGTCTCCAGCGCTAGCCGGAACCCCTCCCCGCCGAGCAGCGGCTGGGCCGAGGTGTCGGGTGTCGCCTGGACCATCTCGATGTCATCGAGTTCGAGGGCCAGGCGTGCGCTTTGCGCCACCTCGACCTCGATGGCGCCGGAGCCGTCGATGCGATAGAGCGCCCCCGCTTCCAGCCAGTGGCGCTCGTCGAGTTGCACGCTCAGGCGAGGGGAGTCGAGGCGAAGGCGGCTGCCCGGCTGGACTTCGCCGCGCTCAATGGCGATGTCGCCGGTAAGGTCGCCACGCCCATCGACCTCGAGCCAGCCCAGCGCAGCGAGGTAGGGGTTGAAAACCTCGTAGGCGTCGCTGCGTCCGGCCAGGACGATGCTGCCGGAAACGAAGCGGGCCGCTTCAGCGCTGGGATGCTCGGCCAGCGTCAGTGGGGCGAGGCGCAGGTCGGCGTCCAGCGTCACGTCTTCCACCAGTGCGGTGTCGCCATGCAGGACGGCGCCGCTGGAGAGGGCCAGCGCCGCACGCTTGGCGGCCAGTTCTCCCGCGCGCCAATGGATACCGGCCAAGTGCAGCGTGCCGTCGCCCCGCAGGCGGTAGTCGTCCAGGCTTGCGTGGCGGATGCCCTCGGCATCGAGGGCGCGAATCTCCACATCGCGAGCGAGCAGCGGAGCGAGAGCGATGCGCAGGGTGGCGTGCCGCGCCTCCAGGGCATAGCGGCGCTCGGCGGCGCTGCCGCCAAGACGGAGCCCCGTGACCTGCAGGTGGCCGGGGTAGGTTGTCCAGGCCCGCTCCCACTCCAGCGTTAGCTGCGGCACGCGTTCGAGCTGGCCGCGAGCCCAGTCGCTGTTGATCAGCAAGTTGGCGACCGCGAGATACAAAAAATAGAGTGCCGCCGGGAGCGCTATGAGCCATGCCAGCGTCCTGCGTGGCGTGGGTAGGATCATGTCATGCTCCTTCGTCCTTGAGACATTTGGCCTCCTTGGGAGCGGCGAGGCCGATCAATAGAGCCGAAACTCCTGGTGGTTCGGCACGCCTTGCTGCTCCTCGATGACCTTGCGGTAGCGCTTGTATTCCCATTGGTACTGGGCGGGATCCAGCGTGATCGCAGCCTCCACGCAGGCGTTGACGCCGGTGGCCGATTCGGTCTCGTCGACAGAGTAGACGCGCTCGTCGGCGGCGAGGAAGTGGATGGCGAAGCCGCGGCCGGGAAGACGTCGCGCCACGCCGGTGACAACCCGGGCATCGGTGCGCGCGACTAGCTTGGGCAGCAGGGTCGCGGTGTAGGCCAGGCGACGATAGAAGGGGGCAAATACGCCGCTGCCCCAGTCGGGTTCCTGGTCCGGTAGGATGCCGACGGCCTCGCTGCGCTTGAGTGCCTTGAGCAGGGCCGCGACGCCGCGTGGGTTGGTCGGTACCAGGCTCGCGCCCATGCGCTCGCGCCCCTGCCGGATCACCGGGTCGAGTTCGGCGATCTTGGGGGGCTCGTACATGGCGGTGAAGGGGAAGTGGCTCGAGAGCCAGAAGTTGAGTATCTCCCAATTGCCGAAGTGCGGGGCCAGTACGATCACGCCGCGCCCTTCGGCCCTGGCTTCGTCGAGCAGCTCGCGACCATGGATCTCGATGATCGAATCCTCGACCCGCTGCGGTGCAGCCATCCAGGCGAAGCCCAGCTCGAGCATGGTGGCGGTGGAGTGGGTCAGGCTTTCACGGGCCAACTGGCGACGCCCCGAGGCAGCTTGCTCGGGGTAGACCTCGGCCAGATTGATCTCGGTGACCTCGCGCTCGCGACGGCTCAAGCGATGCACCATGGGGCCGGCGATGCGGGCCAGACGCCAGAGCGTGGCGGGGCGACGGCCGGCCAGGGTGCGCCACAGTGTGGCAATGGCGCGTCCCCGCAGGGTGGTGGTGGAGGTGGGCTGCGACTCGCTCATGGACTCAGACTCAGATCAGCCAGGCGTCCACATTCTCGGGCTCGCGGTGCTCCTGCAAGCGCTTGATGCCCTTGACGCAACGCACCACCAGCCAGACGATCACCACCAGCCAGGTCACGAAGCCGATCAGTACCAGCATCAGCAGGCCGGAAATGGCGAAGTAGAGCACCGCAAGCCAGAAGGTGCGGATCTGATAACGGTAGTGCTCATCGAACCAGTGTGGATTCTGGCCGCGATAGACATAGGCGATCACCACACCGACCAGCATGGTCAGGCCGCCAGTGACGATGCCTGCCAGGAACAGGGCGTAGACGACGATGGGCAGGGTGGTGTCGGGCGTGCCGCCCGAATCGATGACGTTACGGCTCTCGGGACTATCGTTCATGAGTCATCCAGTCGGTCATGGTTTGCGTCAATGATACCGGCCGCGGGCGACATTGCCAGGGAGGCGGCTATTCGAGTACCTCCTTGATCGGGCGGCTGATCTCCAGCAGGTTGCCATCCGGGTCGCGCAGGTAGATCGATTCGATAGGACCGTTGGCTCCCTGCCGCGGGACCGGGCCAAGTTCGACTTCGATATCCAGCGCTTCCAGATGGCGCTGCACCTCGTCCAATGGCAGTAGGCTGCGCAGGCACAGGTCGAGACTGCCCGGCGTGGGGGTGGCGGCGCGCGGTTCGATGTCGGTCGCCGTCCAGTGCAGGCACAGGGCGATATCGCCGAGTATCAGGTCGACGTGCTCACGATCCCGATAGCGCACCTCGAGGCCAAGCACTCGTGAATAGAAGTCCACGGCGCGGGAAATGTCGGTCACGGTGATGACCAGATGGTCTAGACCTGACAGCATTGCGGCCTCCTCGTAATGTTGTGTTTCACCACTTTGTTTCGTCAGGCCCAAAAGGATACGCCGATGCCGACCTGCCCGCTATGCACTGGCACTCGTTCGCGCCATTTTCATCGCGATGCGAGACGCGACTACTACCGTTGCGAGAACTGCCGGCTGGCGTTCGTACCACCGGAGCAGCGCCTGTCGCCCGAGCAAGAGAAAGCGGTCTACGACCAGCACGAGAACCTCCCCGACGACCCTGGCTATCGCCGTTTCCTGTCGCGCCTGTTCGATCCGCTCGAACGTCGGCTGGCACCGGGTGCTCGCGGGCTCGACTTCGGTGCCGGTCCTGGGCCGACGCTGTCGCTGATGTTCGAGGAGGCGGGCTATCCGATGGCCATCTACGATCCTTTCTACGCGCCGGATCCCGCCGTCCTCAAGCGCCGCTACGATTTCATTACCGCCACCGAAGTAGTGGAGCATTTGTTCGCACCGGGACGTGAGCTCGAGCGCCTTGCGACTCTGCTGCCCGAAGGGGGCTGGCTGGGCCTGATGACCAAACGTGTTACCAGCGAGGAGGCCTTCGCCCGCTGGCACTACATACTCGATCCGACCCATGTGTGTTTCTTCAGCGAAGCGAGCTTCGAGTGGCTGGCGGAGCGGCTCGGCATGAACGTCGAGTTTCCCGCCGCAGATATTGCGCTGTTCCAGAAACGTTCTGTTCGCTGACGTTCTTGATGTCCATCAATTTTCCCTTGCCGCGACTGACCTAGAGTCATAGGGCAGACAAGCGCGTCGATGCCTTCCTGCGATTGGCGGGTGTGTCCCGCGCAGCATGGCGATGCCAGGGGAGGGAATATGGGTAACGCGGAGGTGGTAGCCAGCAAGAGCGAGAAGCGATTTCGTTTTCCGACTGCCTTTACCATTCTGTTTGGCTTGACGATCCTGGCGGCGGTACTGACCTGGGTCGTGCCGGCAGGTCAGTACGAGAGGGCATACGACGAGTCGCTGGGGCGCGAGGTCACCGTAGTGGGCAGCTACCAGCAGGTCGAGGCCAACCCACAGAATGCTTGGGACGTGCTGATGGCGCCCGTGGCCGGCTTGTACGACCCCGGCAGCTACGAGGCCAATGCGATCGACGTTGCCCTGTTCGTTCTGATCATTGGGGGCTTCATTGGCGTAGTCACGGCCACCGGTGCCATCGATGCCGGTGTCGGGCGTGCCATGAAACGCATGGCAGGACACGAAAAGTGGATGATTCCGCTGCTAATGGGGCTCTTCGCCCTGGGCGGCACGACGTATGGAATGGCCGAGGAGACGCTGGCCTTCTACATGCTGTTGATCCCCATCATCATTGCTGCGGGATACGACTCGGTGACGGCAGTGGCGATCATTCTGTTGGGTGCGGGGGTCGGGGTGCTGGGCTCGACGGTCAACGCCTTCGCCACGGTCATCGCTTCCGATGCTGCCGGCATACCCTTCACCGACGGCCTGACCCTCAGGCTTGTGATCCTGGTGCTGTGCTTCGTCGCCACCGTACTCTATGTGATGCGCTACGCGGCCAAGGTCAAACGAAACCCCGAGGTTTCCATCGTCGGCGACCGGCGCGAAGCGGACCGAGAATATTTCCTGAGCCAGCGGAGCGCGGAAGAACTTCCTTTCACTCGTACTCGCAAGCTGGTGCTCGCCCTGTTTGCCGCCACTTTCCTGATCATGGTGTGGGGAGTGCTGATGGCCGGCTGGTGGATGGGCGAGATGACGGCGCTCTTCCTGGCGGCCAGTCTGGTCATCGGCGTGACGGCCCGCCTGGGAGAGGTGCGTTTCGTGGAATCCTTCGTCGGCGGTGCCAAGGAACTGCTGGGCGTGGCGCTGATCATCGGTCTGGCGCGGGGCATCGTGGTCATCATGGATGCTGGTCTCATCACCGATACCATTCTGCATTGGTCCGAGGAGCGGGTGAGCGGCCTCTCCAACGTTGCCTTCATCAACGTCATGTACTGGCTTCAAATCATGATGTCGTTCTTCGTCCCCTCCTCCTCGGGGCTGGCCGTAATGAGCATGCCGGTGCTGGCACCGATGGCCGACTTTGCGGGAGTAGGGCGAGACCTGGTGGTAACGGCCTACCAATCCGCGAATGGCCTGGTCAATCTGATCAATCCGACCTTTGCCGTGGTCATGGGGGCGTTGGCGATAGGGCGTGTGCCTTATGAACGCTGGCTGCGCTTCATGTGGCCGCTGCTGGTGATTCTTACTCTGGTCATCCTCGGCTGTCTGAGTCTGGCGGCAATGCTGGGGTGAGTCACTGCAAGGTATCGAATAATGCGTGCACGGCCACCTGCCGGTTCGAGGCGTAACTAGGCAGTTAGCCACTAACGCAACCGTTGGCGAGACATGCAAAAGGAGGCGTCCCATGTCGATGCTGCTAGGCGTACATTCCGAAGTCGGCACATTGCACAAGGTGCTGGTTTGCTCGCCGGGGCTTGCCCACCAGCGTCTGACGCCGGGCAATTGCCACGAGCTATTGTTCGACGACGTGCTGTGGGTCAGCCAGGCCAAGCGCGACCACTTCGATTTCGTGACCAAGATGCGTGAGCGTGGGGTGGAAGTGCTGGAGATGCACAACCTGCTGGCCGATATTTTGAAAAGCGCTGACGCAAGAAAGTGGGTGTTGGATCGCAAGATTACTCCCGATCTCGTCGGGGTCGGGCTGGCAGACGAAGTTCGCGCGTGGCTGGACGAAATGGAAGCAAGGCAACTGGCGACCTATCTCATCGGCGGCATCTCGGGTGCCGACCTTCCCGAGACGCAAGGGGCGGAAGTGCTGAAGATGTTTCGTGATTACCTGGGGCATTCGAGCTTCCTCCTACCGCCTCTACCAAATACCGTCTTTACCCGGGATACGACCTGCTGGATCTATGGCGGGGTCACGCTGAACCCGATGTACTGGGAGGCCAGACGGCAGGAAACGCTGCTGACCACGGCCATCTATCGCTTCCATCCCTCCTTTACCGACGCGGAGTTCCGAACTTGGTATGGCGACCCTGAGCGCTATCATGGGCTGGCCACGCTGGAGGGGGGCGACGTGATGCCGCTTGGCAAGGGCATCGTCCTGATCGGTATGGGGGAGCGCACGTCGCGACAAGCCATCGGTCAACTGGCCCAGTCTCTCTTCGATGCCGAGGCCGCGGAGCGAATCATCGTCGCCGGGCTGCCAAGATCCCGTGCCGCCATGCATCTGGATACCGTATTCAGCTTCTGCGATCGTGACCTGGTTACGGTATTTCCTGAGGTGGTGCAGGGAATCGTGACATTCAGCTTGCGTCCCGACGAGAGTAAGCCCGGCGGCATCGACCTGCGTCGCGAAACCTTGCCGTTCCTGGACGTCGTTGCCGAAGCGCTTGGCCTGAAGGCACTGCGTGTCGTCGAGACTGGAGGCGACTGGTTCGAATCGGAGCGTGAGCAGTGGGACGACGGCAACAACGTCGTGGCGATCGAGCCCGGCGTAGTGATCGGCTATGACCGCAATACCTACACCAATACCCTGCTGCGCAAGGCCGGGGTGGAGGTGATCACCATCGACGCGAGCGAACTGGGCCGTGGGCGCGGCGGCGGTCATTGCATGACCTGCCCCATTGTGCGTGATCCGATCGACTACTGACCGAAGGTCAAGGAGAACAATGGCATGCGTATCGTGATTGCCCTCGGGGGCAATGCGCTGCTGCGCCGAGGCGAACCCATGACGGCTGAAGCCCAGCGTGCCAATATCGGTGTCGCCTGCGAGCAGATCGCCAAGGTGGCTGCGGGCAATGAGCTGGTCATCGCCCATGGGAACGGGCCACAGGTAGGACTGCTGGCATTGCAAGGAGCGGCCTATACCGCTGTCACCCCCTATCCACTGGATGTGTTGGGTGCGGAAACGGAGGGCATGATCGGCTACCTGATCGAGCAGGAGCTCGGGAACCGCCTGCCCGCCGAGGTACCTTTCGCCACTCTGTTGACGCAAGTGGAGGTCGAGCCCGACGATCCTGCCTTTCAGCATCCCAGCAAACCGATTGGCCCGGTCTACTCGGCGGACGAAGCCGAACGCTTGGCTAGGGAAAAAGGGTGGAGCATCGCGCCGGATGGCGATAGGTTCCGTCGGGTCGTGCCGAGCCCACGCCCCAAGCGGATCTTTGAACTCAGGCCGATAAGGTGGCTGCTGGAGAAGGGCTCTATCGTCATCTGCGCTGGCGGGGGAGGTATTCCTGTCGTCTACGATGAGAACCACAAGCTGCACGGAGTCGAGGCGGTGATCGATAAGGACCTTTGTTCTGCGCTGCTGGCTGAGCAATTGCAAGCCGACCTGCTGGTCATTGCCACCGATGTCGACGCGGCATACGTCAATTGGAGCGATCCGAGCCGCAAGGCCATCGCCAATGCACATCCGGATGCCTTGGAGGCGATTGAGTTCGCTGCCGGTTCGATGGGGCCCAAAGTCGAAGCGGCTTGTGGCTTTGCCAGGCGTACCGGCAACGAGGCGGTGATCGGCACATTAGCCGACATCGAGGCAATCGTACGTGGTCATGGGGGCACCCGGATCAGCGATGCGGCTGCCGGGCTCACCTATCGCTAGCCGGGCTGGGTATTCGAAAGAAAAAATTTGTCGAATTGTAGTCGATCGTCGAGATAATACTCGGGTTGTCTTTGCTGGCTCCAACAAAGCAATTGACTTGGTGCGTGATAGTCGTATGATTCGCGCCGCCCCGATCGAGAGTTGGCTATTTTTCGATGCCGTGCAGGGGCTATGGGCAGCGTTCCACGACGCTTTCTGTCATCTTTCCATACTTCCACATGCTGTCGAGAGGCACGCTCATGTCGCGGCAACTGCTGGCCATGGCTCTGGCTCCCCTGCTGGGGCTCTTCATCCTGGGGATCGGCAACGGCTTCCTGGCCACGCTGATTACCCTGCGGCTGGATGCGGCCGGCGAATCGCCGGTGGTCATTGGCTGGGTCTCCTCGGCGTACTTCATCGGCCTGGCACTGGGGGCGATGTTCAACGACCGATTGTTGCTGCGTATCGGCCACATCCGTGCCTATGGCAGCTTCGCTTCACTGGTGGCGGTCACGGTGTTGCTGCAGGCCCTGATCTTCGATCCCTGGGCCTGGTTCGGCTTACGCCTGATCGGCGGCTGGGCCACCGTGGGGGTCTATCTGGTCATCGAAAGCTGGCTGCTCACCTCCGGTGACCAGAAAGTACGCGGTAGGCTGCTCGCGCTCTACATGATCTCGTTGTATGCGGCTGGGGTGATCGGTCAATTGTTGCTCGGTGTCACCGATGCCATGGGCGAGGCCGCGCCGTTCATGGTGATCGGCATGTTGGCGTCGCTGTCGGTGTTGCCGATGGCGATGATCCCCCGAGTGTCGCCGCTCATCGATCATGCCGAGCCGCTGTCGCCGATGCGCCTGATCACGCTCACGCCCACCGGGGTGATGGGCAGTTTCGGCTCCGGTCTGGCAGTCGCCGCCGTCTATACGCTGCTGCCGCTCTATCTCCAGCGCATCGGTCTTACGGTGGCGCAGGTCGGTCAGATGATGGCGGTGGTCGTGCTCGGCGCCATGCTGCTGCAGTATCCCATCGGGCGCTGGTCCGACCGCCACGATCGCCAGATCGTGCTGATCATGATCGGGGCCTTCTGCACCCTGATCTCTGCCGGCATGCTGCTGCTGCCGCTCAACCCCTGGGTGCTGGCCGCGCTGCTGTTCCTGCTGGGTGGCGGTGTCTTTGCCCTTTATCCGGTGGCGGTCAGCCATGCCGCCGACCGCGCGCCGGCGGGGGCGCTGGTGCGCATGAGCCAGGGCCTGCTGCTGATCAATGCTATCGGCTCGACGGTCAGCCCTCCGTTGATTTCGCCGGCCATGGCCTGGATTGGCGACGCCGGGTTGTTCTGGGCCTTCGGTGGGCTGGGGCTGTTCCTGGTTGGCTTCTTCGCCTGGCGGCGTAACGTGCGTCCCGCACCGGTGCCGGTGGCGCCCTTTGCTCCTACGACGCCAATGTCTTCGGTGGGTGCCGAGCTGGCCGTGACCGAGGAACTGGTGCAGGGTGCCATCGAGCACGAGCACGTGGAGGATCTCTCCAACCTCGTGCCTGAAGTAGAGGTGGCCGAGCCCGTGGTTGGCCCGCCGCCGCCGGACGAGCCGCGTATCGCTTTCTATCACGACGAAGACGCTCTCCCTCAGGTGGACGAAGACGAGCGAACGGAGGTGCCGCTGGACGGCGATAGCCGTCGCTGATTCCACGAGCGAACTCGGAAGCGCCCGGTGCCACGATGGCCCCGGGCGTTTCGCTATGGGGGAACGACGACAGGGCATAGCCGCAGGGGGGCGACCTAGGGATAATGGTTAACGAAAAGTAGTGAATCTACTATCACTGTTATCATTTTCCTGAGGTGGTGCCATGTCTCCCTTTGCCGCTCCCGTTCGTGATCTTCGCTTCGTGCTCGAGGAACTGCTCGAGTATCGCTCACTCGAGCTACCTGGCTTCGACGAGACCAGCCCCGACCTGGTCGAGGCGGTGCTGGAGGAAGCCGCCAAGCTGGCCGGCGAGGTGTGGGCTCCGCTCAATGCCAGCGGTGACCGCCAGGGCTGCGTGCGTCGTGAAGATGGCGGCGTGACCCTGCCGGATGGTTTCGCCGAGGCCTACCAAGCTTATGTGGAAGGCGGCTGGAACGGCATCGGCGTGTCCCAGGCGCTGGGTGGCCAGGGGCTTCCCGAGGTGGTGGCGAGTAGCGTGCAGGAGATGCTGCATGGCGCCAACATGGCGCTGGGGCTGTGCCCGATGCTCACCGCCGGGGCTATCGAGGCGCTGGCCCACCACGGCAGCGATGCGCTCAAGGAGACCTACCTGCCCAGGCTGGTCGAGGGCAGTTGGACCGGCACCATGAACCTCACCGAGCCCCAGGCCGGCTCCGACCTTTCCAGGGTGCGTACTCGAGCCGTGCCTGAAGACAATCATTACCGCTTGTTCGGGCAGAAGATTTTCATCACTTGGGGCGAGCACGACGCCAGCGAGAACATCATCCACCTGGTGCTGGCGCGCAAGCCCGATGCTCCCGAGGGCAACAAGGGCATCTCGCTGTTCCTGGTGCCGAAATTCCTGGTCAACGAGGACGGCAGCCTGGGCGAGCGCAACGACGTCACCTGTGCTTCCATCGAGCACAAGCTGGGCATTCACGGCTCGCCCACCTGTACCCTGAGCTTCGGTGAAAACGATGGCGCCATCGGCTACCTGATAGGCGAGGAGGGGCGCGGCCTCAATCATATGTTCACCATGATGAACGAGGCGCGCCACAAGGTCGGCGTGCAGGGCATCGGCGTAGCCGAGCGTGCCTGTCAGCACGCCTTCGCCTACGCCCTGGACCGCGTGCAGGGCAAGGCGCGCGGTTCCGAGGCCACCATCAGCGAGCACCTCGATGTACGCCGCATGCTGCTCTCCATGCGTGCCCGCACCGATGCCCTGCGGGCACTGGCGCTCTACTGCGCCGCTCAACTGGACGTGGCGCGCCATGCGGCCGACGCCGTCGAGCGCGAGGCCGCCCAGGCACGGGTCGACGTGCTGATCCCGGTGGTCAAGGCATTCTCCACCGACCAGGCCGTGGAAATCGCTTCGCTGGGCGTGCAGGTGCATGGCGGCATGGGTTATATCGAAGAGACCGGCGCCGCCCAACTGCTGCGCGACGCTCGTATTGCTCCGATCTATGAGGGCACCAACGGCATCCAGGCCCTCGACCTGACCGGGCGCAAGCTCTCCCGCGACGGCGGTGCGGCGCTGAGCGGGCTGATCGAGGAGGTTGAGGTTACCGCCGGTGAGCTGCGCTACAACGACGAGCTTGCCGCATTGGGCGAGAGCCTGGCTGCCGGTGCCGCCGACCTGCGTGCCGCCATGGCCTTGATACTCGAGGCGAGCCGCGATCCGCAGAGTGGAGCCGACGCCATTCAGGCCTACGCCACGCCGTTCCTGGCGCTGGCCGGCCACGTATTATGCGCCTGGCAGATGGGGCGCGCGGCGCTCAAGGCCAGTCATGCCCTGGCAGGAGGAAGCAGCGACCCGTTCTATCGGACCAAGCTGGCCACCGCTGACTTTGCCCTGCGCCAGTGGCTGCCGGCCGGCCGCGCCAACCGCAGCGTGATCGAAGCCGGCATGCAGAGCCTGATCGACTTCCCGGTCACCGCCTCCTGAGGCAGCGGGCACCGATCGGTCGACTCGCCGATCGGTGCCCTTGCGTCCAGCGCTGCACAATAACGAGACCACACTCGGAGCCCACCATGAACGACAGCATCTTCGAACAGGACCTGCCCAAGACGCAGGCCAACTTCGTCCCGCTATCCCCGCTGACCTTCATCGAGCGGAGCGCGTCCATCTATCCCGATTATCCGGCGGTGGTGCATGGCGATATCCGCCGCAACTGGAGCGAGACCTGGGCGCGTTGTCGCCGGCTTGCCTCGGCGCTCGAGAAGCGCGGCATCAAGCCCGGCGAGACGGTGGCCGTGATGCTGCCCAACGTACCGGCCATGTTCGAGGCACATTTCGGCGTGCCGCTGGCTGGTTGCGTGCTCAACACGCTCAACATTCGCCTCGACGCTGAGGCCATTGCCTACATGCTCGAGCATGGCGAGGCCCAGGCCGTGCTGGTCGACCCGGAATTCGCCGGGGTGATCGAGGATGCCGTCTCGCGGCTGGCCATCAAGCCGCTGGTGATCGACGTGGACGATGTCCTGTACGAGGGTGAGTCGCGCCATATTGGTGAGCTGGAATACGAGGCGCTGCTGGCCGAGGGCGATCCGGACTACGCTTACCAGCTCCCCGAGGACGAATGGCAGGCGATCTCGCTCAACTACACCTCCGGCACCACCGGCAAGCCCAAGGGCGTGGTCTACCACCACCGCGGCGCCTACCTCAACGCGGTGAGCAACATCCTCGAGTGGGCCATGCCGCACCATCCGGTCTACCTCTGGACCCTGCCGATGTTTCACTGCAACGGCTGGTGCTTCCCCTGGACCATCGCCGCCAACGCCGGTACCAGCGTGTGCCTGCGCAAGGTCGATCCGAAGCGGATCATGGACCTGATCGCCGATGAAAAGGTGACCCACTTCAGCGGTGCGCCCATCGTGCTCAACGGCCTGGTCAACCTACCGGCGGAGCAGAAACGCGAGTTCGATCACCCGGTGAAGGTCACCACCGCCGGGGCCGCGCCTCCCGCCTCGGTGATCGCCGGGGTCGAGACGCTCGGCATCGAGGTGACCCATGTCTACGGTCTCACCGAAGTCTACGGTCCGGTGACCGTGTGCGCCTGGCGCGAGGCATGGGACGAGCTCTCGCTGGAGCAGCGGGCCAGGATCAAGGCGCGCCAGGGCGTGCGCTACCACATGCTGGAAGCACTCTGTGTGGCCGATCCCAACACCCTGGAGCCGGTACCCAAGGATGGCGAGACCATAGGCGAGATCCTGATGCGCGGCAACAACGTGATGAAGGGCTACCTGAAGAACGAGGCGGCTACCGAGCAGGCGTTGGAGGGCGGCTGGTATCACACCGGCGATCTCGCCGTATGGCATCCGGACGGCTACATGGAAATCAAGGATCGTTCCAAGGACATCATCATCTCCGGCGGCGAGAACATCTCCACCATCGAGGTGGAGGATGTCATCTACTCGTATCCCGCAGTGGAGGAGGTTGCAGTAGTGGCCAAGCCCGACGAGAAGTGGGGCGAAACGCCCTGTGCCTTCGTCAAGCTCAAGGTGGACTGCGCGGAGGTGACCGAAGCCGATATCATCGAGCACTGCCGCCAACATCTGGCGCGCTTCAAGGTACCCAAGACAGTGATCTTCACCGAGCTGCCCAAGACCTCCACCGGCAAGATCCAGAAATTCGTCCTGCGCGAAGAAGCGCGCAAGCACTGAAGGGAGAGACACGATGAGCCAACGAACCATCGGCGTGGTCGGTGCCGGCACCATGGGGCAGGGCATCGCCCAGGTCCTGATCACCAACGGTTTCCCCGTGCAGCTCTACGACGTGGCCGACGAGCAGCTCGGCCGGGCGCAGGCCGCCATCGACAAGGGGCTGGGCAAGCTCGTCGCCAAGGAGAAGCTCGGCGACGCGGAGAAGGGCGAGGCCATGGCGCGTCTCGAGCTGACCACCTCGCTCGAGGCCCTGCGCGGCTGTGAAGTGATCGTCGAGGCCGCTCCCGAGCAGCCGGCGCTGAAGGAGAAACTGTTCCGCGATCTGAGCCGCCTGACCCATGATGCGATCCTCGCCTCCAATACCTCTTCGCTGTCGCTGACCCGGCTCGCCGCGGTGTGCGAACGCCCGGAGCGCGTCGTGGGCATGCACTTCTTCAACCCGGTGCCGGTGCTCAAGCTGGTCGAGGTGATCCGCGCCGAGCAGACCTCTGATGCCACCGTGGCCCGCATCGAGGAACTGACCCGGCAGCTCGGCAAGACGCCGGTGGCCATTGCCGACTCGCCCGGATTCGCCGTCAACCGCCTGCTGATCCCGATGATCAACGAGGCAGCCTTCTTGCTGCAGGAGGGCGCCGCCAGTGCCGAGGACATCGACCAATCGATGAAACTCGGTGCCGCCCACCCCATGGGCCCGCTACAGCTTGCCGACCTGATCGGCCTGGACGTCTGTCTGGCGATCATGGAAGTGCTGCAGGAGGGCTTCGGCGATCCCAAGTATCGCCCCTGCCCGCTGCTCAGGCGCATGGTCGCGGCCGGTTATCTGGGGCGGAAAACGGGTCGCGGCTTTCACGTCTACCAGTAAGCGACGATTCACTACTGCGCTCGACCAAGAAAGGATTGCCGACCAACCAAGCGTTCGCTAGGGTTGGTCGGTATCGTTCTGACAACAAGCAAGGAGCCCCACATGAGCGAGAAGCTGATCGAGGTGGTCGACAACGCTGGCGTCGTGCGCCTGACCATCAACCGCCCCAAGGCATTGAATGCCCTCAACAGTGCCGTACTCACCGAGCTGGAAGCGGTACTCACCGAACTCGAACAGCGCAATGACCTGCGCGCGGTGCTGATCACCGGGGCGGGCGAAAAATCCTTCGTGGCCGGCGCCGACATCACCGAGATGCGTGAGAAGACCCCGGAAGAAGCGCGTACCTTCGCCAGCCAGGCCCTGCGTGCCATCAAGCGACTGGAAGCCCTTCCGGTGCCGGTGGTCGCCCTGGTGAACGGGTTTTGTCTTGGCGGCGGCTGCGAACTGGCGCTGGCCTGCGACTGGGCCGTAGCCAGTGACAACGCCATCTTTGGCCAGCCCGAGGTGCTGCTTGGGGTGATCCCCGGCTTCGGCGGCACCCAGCGCCTGCCTCGTCGAGTAGGACCGGCCATGGCGATCGACCTGGTCACCACCGGGCGCAAGATCGATGCTCAGGAAGCCCTGCGCATCGGCCTGGTCAACCGTGTGATGCCTCAGGCCGAACTCGAGGCCTACGCCGAAGAACTGACCCAGCAACTGGCCGGCAACGGCCCCCTGGCGGTGCGTGCCGCCAAGCAGGCCGTGCATGACGGCATGGACCAGGACCTCGACAGCGCCCTGGCGCTGGAGACCGCGTTGTTCGCCTTCTGCTTCGCCGGCGAGGAGCAGAAGGAGGGCATGAGCGCCTTCGTCGAGAAGCGCAAGCCGAACTTCTGATTCGTTAGCGGTGCGGTATAAGGCAGGGCGGCAGCGTGAATACGCTGCCGCCCTTGTGTGCCGACACTCTTGCCTGGCTCAGGCGATCTCACGCCGCCGCCAGCGAATCATCCCGGTGGCGATGGCGGTGCCCGCCAGGGTGATGGCCATGCCGACCAGCACCTGCAGGCTGAGCCGTTCGCCCAGCAACAGATAACCCCACAGTAGGGCGCTGACCGGCACCAGGAAGGTGACCGTCGAGGTAGCAGTGGCGCCGGCACTCGAGATCAGGCCGAAGTAGAGCAGGAAGGCCAGCGCGGTGCTGAAGATGGCCAACCCCAGGCCGTTGGCCCAGGCCAGGCCGCTGATCGGCTCGCTGGGCCACAGCCATAGGCCGGGGATCAGCAGGATCAGTGCCGACATGGCGGTGCTGCCTGCCGCTAGCACCCGCACCGGCAGGTGCGACAGGTAGGTCTTGGAGTAGTTGGTCGCCACGCCGTAGCAGAAGGTGGCGCCAACGGCGGCCAGAATGAACCAGCCGTCGCCGCCCAGGGCGAAGTCCAGTCGGTTTGCCGAGAGCACGTAGACTCCGAAGAAAGCCAGCGCCAGCCCCAGATACTGTTGGCGCTGAACCGGGGTGGTGAAGAATAGTGCCCCGAGCAGGGCGGTGAAGATTGGCGTGGTGGCGTTGATCAGCGAGGTGAAGCCCGCCTCGAGCCGCACCGTGGCCAGCGCCAGGAGGCTGAAGGGCAGCACGTGGTTGACCAGCCCCAGCAGCAGCAGGCCACCCTTGTTCTCCCATACCAGCGTGAGATAGCGCAGGCTGAACAGCAGCGGCAACAACAGCAATGAGCCGATACCCATGCGCACCAGAATCAGCGGTACCGGGCCGAACTCGGGAACCGCCACGCGCATGAAGATGAACGACATGCCCCATAGGGTCGAAAGCAGGATCAGGCGTAGGGAATCGGCCGGCGACATGCGACGTCCTTGGCAGGCAGGTGGAGAAAAAAGCCTAAACCATGCCGCCGGGCCATGGATAGCCTGTTGTTTATCAATATTGCTGATGTGAAATATCAGTGATCGTGCTGGTCAGGAAGACATGCCAACGACGATCCAGCCTTCGTGATCGATGCTTACCGGCACCGGATCGAGCGTGCAGCCGAGGCCCAGGCCGCCGGTACCCTCACCGCTGCGGGCCGAGAAAGTGGCGTCGTGGTTGGTACAACGGAGTTGTTCGCCATCCTGGCTGAGTACTCGCTTGCCGCGTTGGTCGAGAGGCAGGTACTGATGGGGGCAGGCGTTGACATAACCGTGCAGGGCATCGTCCAGACGCACCAGCAGCAGGGGAAAACTGCCTTGCTCTTTCTGCAGTGTCAGGCTGAGGGTTGCGCCGGGAGCAATGTCATCGAAACGGACAAGGCGCGTGCCAAGCGCCGGTGCGCTACGATATTGCTGCCATGCCTGGGTCATGCCGTCTGTCCTGTCACCGATTGCGGGCCGCCATTGTCGCTAATGTCGGCCCGCTTGTCAGCGCTGGTAAACCAAGGTACGAGCTGGTCAGTCGTCCAGCTCGATCTCGGTGGCCAGGTGGCGTTCGCCGTCGTAGTCGAAGTCGATCTCGACTCGCTGACCGACCTCCAGGTCGGCGAAGCTTCTCAGACCGTCGTCGTAATCTGTATTGTTATCGGTATGAAAGGTGATGCCCTGTACGGTCAGAGTCTGGTTGTCTCCATCAACCGCTTCGATCTCACCTTCGATGTCGTCGGCATGGGCAGCCGCGGCAAAGGTCAGCGTGAGAGCGGAAGCGACGCAGGCGATACGTTTCAGCATGGTGCCATCTCCTTGGTGAGCTGAATGAGCAAGATTCATCTTAGGAAGCCTGGCTCGCAAAAGCGAGTCCGAAACTGTGACGAAATGCAGAGGAAGCATTGGTGAGAATAGCCGAACTCAATATCTACCCGGTCAAGTCGCTGAGTGGAATTACGCTAGAGCGCGCGACCCTGGGGGTACGTGGCCTGGCGTATGACCGCCACTGGATGGTGGTCGATCAGGTCGGACGCTTCATCACCCAGCGGCAGATGCCGGGCATGGCCAGGGTCACGGTTCGGCTCGAGCGTGACGCCCTGATACTCGAGCACCCCGAGGCGCAGCCTCTCGTCATCGCGCTGGAACGTCGCGACCAACCCCGGCTGACCGCCTATGTGTGGGACGATACCTGCCAGGCGCTGGATGAAGGGGAGGAGGCGAGCCGTTGGCTGACCACCGTGCTCGGCGACCTGCGCGGCAGCACGCTACGCCTGGTGCGCTTCGATGACGAACATCGGCGTCTCGTGGATTCGCGTTATCTCAAGGGAGAAAAGGCGCATACCGCCTTTGCCGACGGCTTTCCCTTCCTGGTTGCGTCCATCGCCTCGCTGGAAGCCCTCAACCGTGAACTGCAGCAGAAGGGGCTCGTACCGCTGCCCATGAACCGCTTTCGGCCCAATATCGTCATCGAGGGAAGCTCGGCCTTCGCCGAGGATGGCTGGAGCGAGGTAGGGGCGCGGGAGGGGCACTACCGCTTCGGTCTGCGCAAACCGTGCCAGCGTTGCAAGATCACCACTATCGATCAGTCCAGCGGTGCCATTGACGTGCCCGGCGAACCGCTACAGACACTGATCCAGATGAAGACACAGCCGCTGCGTCCAGGCGCCTATTTTGGGCAGAACGCCACGCTGCTGGAGGGGGCGGCTCAGACCATTGGAGTGGGGGATGAACTCCTGGTGGGTTGACGGGCTGGCGAAAAAAGAAGCCCGCCTGGCGACGGGCATAAGCAAGGGACTCACGACTGCTGTGCAAGAACCGGCGTGAGTAAGTTCAAGGTAGTCCCTTTCCTGCATGAAGATTGTCATCATTTTCCCTTCTTTCTTGTAGGAAATTGACCATAGCGTATGTAAGCCAGTGCGTGGAGCTGCCGTGGCAGACCGGGATGCACTAGATGTACGTGCTTGATGATGAACGATACGGCCGGAGGTAGCCTCAAGGGGGCTGGGATGTTGGGGGGAGCAGTGCTTGCGGCTTCTCGATGGGCATGGAAGACTAGTCACGACCCTGACATGGATTCGGTTGATTCATTTCGATGCGTTCTCGCCCTTTCGCCTGGTGGCTCTGTCTACTCTTCGGCATCGTGCTTACGCTGCCGCAGATGGCCATGGGCGCCTGGCACTATGCTGACGTTGATTGCCAGGCGAACACCTCTTCGGTTTTAGCTGCTTCTGGGGGACCCGAGGCCGACAACGGCCAAACGCAAGGGGGCGAACAACCTGCCTGTACGAGTGCGATGCCTGTCTGCTCCAGTGCCGGCCTCGCGCTTACCTCAGTGGCCCCTCGCTCGATCGAGCCTCGTCAGCCTGTCGACATGGCACTTCTCCACGCCCCTCGTGACCGGCCGGAGCGCCCGCCGCGGGTATAGCGCCTACACCTTTCTGAATGATGCTTGCCAGCACAGTAGTGTCGCTGCGCAAGGCATTGGATTCAAAATGTCGATATTCAGCGGCATTGTGATTTGCCGCAGGTGAGGTGGCTCCAGCCATGCACCTGCAAGGAGCCAAATTCGAGATGAACTACCCCGACATTGACCCGGTGGCCATCGCCATCGGACCTCTGCAAGTCCACTGGTATGGCCTGATGCACGTGGTGGGTTTCGCCGCCGCCTGGTGGCTGGGGCGCCTGGGCTATGTGATGATCGCCGCCGGGGCTGCTCTGATTCTGTGGTCGCGCCGCCAGGCCCGGGATGTGCCTGCCGCAGCGGCTCCTGCACAGGGAGTCGGCTAATGTTAGCGTGGTTTGCGCGCAAACCCGCCAAGGGCCGTCGGCGTGCTTGGGGCAAGCTGGCTATCTTCGTGACCCTGGCACATGTCGTGGGGCTGGTGTCATCGGTAGAGGCATTGATGTCGAGTCGGACGTCTCAGGCGGCGGTTGCCTGGATCGTCTCGCTCAACACGATTCCCTACGTAGCGGTCCCGGCTTACTGGGTCTTCGGACGCAACAAGTTCGAAGGCTATGTACTCTCGCGGCGCGATGAAGATACCGAGCTGACCCGAGCCTTGTCGTCGAAGCTCGACGAGTTGCGTGCCCATCGGGTGGAATGGACCAACGACGATCGCCAACTGGCAGGTGTGGAGCAGCTTGCCAAGCTGCCCTATCTGGGTGGGAACGCGGCCACACTGCTGGTGGATGGCGAGGAGACCTTCGCCAGCCTGTTCGCAGGAATCGATGCCGCCGAGCGCTACCTGCTCGTGCAGTTCTATATCGTGCGCGACGACGATCTCGGCCAAGCGTTCCAGCAACGGCTCATCGCGAAGGCCAACGAGGGCGTCGACGTCTACTTCCTGTATGACGAGATTGGCAGCTACAAGCTGCCGAGTGCCTACCTGCAGGAACTGCGTGACGCCGGGGTGAACGTTCACCGGTTCCACTCCACGCGCGGGCCGGGCAACCGCTTCCAGCTCAACTTCCGCAATCACCGCAAAATCATGGTGGTCGATGGCGCGCAGGCGTGGATCGGGGGCTTCAACATTGGCGACGAATACCTGGAGGGCCACGAGAGCCTCGGCCCCTGGCGGGATACGCATCTCAAGCTCGAAGGGCCTGCCGCGCTGGCCCTGCAGCTGGTCTTCCTCGAGGATTGGCACTGGGCCACCGAGGAAGTTCCCGAACTCCCCTGGGAGCCGTCGGTGCCTTCCGCCAATGGCGTACCTGCGCTCATCCTGCCTTCGGGGCCTGCCGATCGTTTCGAAACGGCAAGCCTGATGGTCCAGCAGGCAATTCATGCGGCGCGCGAGCGTATCTGGATCTCGAGCCCCTACTTCGTTCCCGATGAGGGCGTGCAGTCGATGCTCAAGCTGGCGGCCTTGAATGGTGTGGATGTCAGGATTCTGATCCCCGAGCGACCGGACAATCTCCTGACCTTCTACGCCGCCTACGCGTTCCTCGGCCCGTTGCTCGATGCGGGCGTCGAGATTCACCGCTATCAGGAGGGTTTTCTGCATGGCAAGGCATTTCTGGTCGACGACGTGGGGGCCGCGGTGGGCACGGTGAACCTCGATAACCGCTCCTTCCGGCTCAACTTCGAGGTAACGGCGCTGGTGATGGATCCGGACTTCGCTGGCGATGTCGAAGTGATGTTCGAGCAGGACTTTGCCCGGTCGCGTCGGATGACACGAGAAGAGATTTACGATAACCCGCTGTGGCATCGGGTCGCTGCACGAGGCGCCTACCTGTTTGCCCCGGTGCTGTAATGTCGCCAAGGAGTGAAACCAGGGTTCTGCTGCTGTCGAATCTCTGGAGGATCGTTAGTATGGTGGCTTCGTTCATTAGCTCCCTAAAGATGGGAAGAGTAGAGGCAATCGCTATGAAGCATCACGGCACGGTACATGAATACTGTTGGCCGTTGCAGCGCCTGACATGGCTATCGCTGATCGTCGGCATGCTGGTCACCGTTCTGTCGGCTGGTACGGCCTGGGCCGAAGAAGAGACGCAAGCCGGGGAGAACGATGAGGCCGCCAGTGAGTGGCCCAAGGGGCACTATCCGCTACCCGAACATGGCGATGTCATTGGCGAGGACTATATCGTCAAGGCTCGCGACGAGGAGACCCTGCTCGACATTGCCCGCGAACACAACGTGGGCTACGAGGAGATCCGCCGGGCCAATCCCGATGTCAGCGTCTGGCTGCCGGGTGAGGGCACCGAGGTCGTCATTCCCGGGCGTTTCATCCTGCCGCCGGTGGAACGTGAGGGCATCGTCATCAATGTGGCCGAGCTAAGGCTCTATTACTACCCGCCTGCGGGAGAAGGTGAGACGCCACGCGTGGAGACCTATCCGATCGGCATTGGGCGGGAAGGCTTCGATACGCCGCTGGGCAAGACCAAGACCACCATGCGGCTCAAGGACCCGGCCTGGTATCCACCACGCTCGGTGCGCGAGGAGGCCGCCGCGCGTGGCGAGACGGCGCCAGCCGTAGTGCCGCCGGGGCCGGACAACCCGCTTGGGCGGCATGCCATCTTGCTCGACATACCCGGCTACCTCATCCATGGCACCAATCTACCCGACGGTATCGGCATGCGCGCCAGTCGGGGCTGCATTCGCATGTATCCGGAGGATATCGAGTCGATCTTCGATCGCGTAACGGTCGGCATGCAGGTTCACCTCATCAACCAGCCGATCAAGGCCGGCTGGGATGGCGATATGCCCTATGTGCAAGTCTACGAGGCGTTGGAGGAGCAGGAGGCCGGCATGGCCGCGCTGATGGAAACCTTGGCCATGCTCGAACGCAGTGGGGACGAGTCCGCCACGCCGCTCAACTACGAGCTGCTGCGTGAACTGCTCGAAAACCCCAACGGGGAGGTCATTGCGCTGACACCCGCTCCGGCGCCCGAGCCGGCACCCGAGGAGGACGCTGGCGAAGAGGAAAGTCTGCTCTGGGAGGAGCTGGCGGTCTAGTTCCTGCAGCCGAGCCAGAAGCGAGTCGGGCGTCCATCTGGGCGCCCGGTTGCGTTAATGGTCAGGCAGCGGTTCGACCAGGCCCAGTGCCACGCAAATGCGTACCAGCGCGGCCAGGTTACCGGCGCCCAGCGCCTTCATGCCTCTCAAGCGGTAGACCTCCACCGTCTTGGCGCTGACATTGAGATGCTCGGCGATCTCGCGGCTGGTCATGCCCTCGGCCACATGCACGAGAATCTGTCGCTCCTTGGGGCGCAGGGCGTCGAAGCGTTGCTGCAGGGCGTCGAGACGCTGGCGCAGCGAGTGCAGCCGCTGGTACTCGGCAAGAGCCTGCTGTACGGCATCGATCAGTTGCTGGTGGTTGAACGGCTTCTCGATGAAGTCGAAAGCACCAGACTTGAGCGCGGCGACGGCCATGGGCACGTCGCCGTGACCGGTCATGAAGATCACCGGTACGGTATCGCCGCGCTCGTTGAGCCGCTGCTGTACCTGCAGGCCGGAGAGCCCCGGCATGCGTACGTCCAGCAGTACGGCATCGAAACTCTCGGGCGCAGCGGCAAGAAATGCCTCGCCGTCGGCGAAGGCGAGGGTAGCCAGCCCCACGGAGTCGAGCAGCCAGGCCAGCGAATCGCGCAGCGCTTCGTCGTCGTCGACCACGGCGATACGGGGGGCGCGGGTAGGCTCGGTCACGGCTGGCTCCGGGGTGATACGCTGCGATGGATGGTGTTCGCTTCGCTCAGCAGTGTACCGGTAAAGGTGGCGCCCTCGGAACTGTTGGCCAGTTCCAGGCTGCCGCCCATGGCCTCCATCAGCGAGCGACTGATGGCGAGCCCCATGCCGAGCCCCTCCGGGCGGCTGGAATGGAAAGGAGCGAAAATCACCTGTGCCTCGCCGTGCGTGATGCCGGGACCCTGGTCGCTGACGCTGAAGGTGACTTCGCGGGGGCCGCTCTGGTGTGCGTGGATCTCCACCCGTGTCGCTCCGGGTTGCTCGCGGCTCGCCTCCAGTGCGTTGAGCAGCAAATTGACCAGTACCTGCTCCAGGGCGATAGGGTCGGCCTGAACGCGCGGTAGCGCTTCCTCCAGCTCATGCTCGAGGACTACGCCGGCCTGCTGATACTGCCATTCGCACAGGCGACAGGCGGCGTCGACCACGTCGAGCAGCACGACCGGGCGTGGCCGGGTCTGGCCCTTGCGCACGAAAGCGCGAATATGGCGCAGGCGCCGCGCCAGACGTTGCACCTGTTCGTCGATGCGCGTGAGCGGCAGGGTTAGGTCGCTGGCCGGGCGTCCAGGGTCGGCACGCAGCTGGATCAATGCTCCGCTGGCATAGTTGGCGATGGCGCCCAGCGGCTGGTTGAGTTCATGGGCGATGTTGGAGGCCAGCTCGCCGGTGGTGGCCAGGCGGTTGGCGTGGGCGATCTGCTCCTGGTGACGCCGCGCCTGGGCCTCGGCGGCCTTGCGTAGGCCGATGTCGCGGTTGAGCAGGGAGAGGTGGTCGGGTTCGGCGCCCGGGCCGCGGTGGGCCAGCACCACGCTGAGTACCGGTACCGCTCCCTGGGGCCCAGGCATCTCCAGCTCGCCGCTCCAGGAGCCGTAGCGGGCCACGGCGGGCAACACGATCTCACGCAGAATGGAAAGCGAACTCGCCGTATAGGCCTGCTCGAGCCGGGCGTCGAGCCCTTCGCGCGGCAGGCCCAGCAGCCTCCTGGCCGCCTCGTTGGAATAGAACAGCCGCTCGTCGCCGTCGCAGAACAGCACGTAGTCGGTGGTCGATTCCACCACTCGTGCCAGGCGCTCGCGGTTGGCCTCGGCGTGAATGCGCCGCCCCACGTCGCGGGAAACGCAGAGCACGTCGATCAGCTCGCCGGTGACCGGATCGCGACGGGTGCGGCTGGTGGTCTCGAACCACACGTAGTGCCCGTCCTTGGCGCGAAAACGATAGGTCTGCTGATAGAAGCCGTCGTGGTAGTAAACCCGCGGCGACTTGTTGAGCAGGTCGGCCAGGTCCGACGGGTGGAACAGATCGTAGGCCGACACGCCGATCAACGCTTCGGGCTCGTAGCCGAGCAGGTCGCGGGCGGCCTGAGAGGCGTAGAGAAAGGTGCCGTCGCGGGCGTGGCGCGAGATCAGGTCGGTGGTGCTCTCCGCCAGCCATTGGTAGTGGCGTTTCTCCTCGTCGAGTTCGAGGACCTTGGCTTCGAGCTCGGCCTTGCGGGCTTCGAGTTCGGCCAGCCGTGCGCGCAGCGTCTCGCTATCGCTTGCCATCAGCGTGCCGGGTCCACCAGGCCACCCAGCGAGGCATTGCGCCGGAACCAACCGGCGATGCTGGCCCGCGGCAGGCGGGTCGGCAGCACCTCATGGGGCACGTTTTCGGAGAGAAAGCAGGCGAAGTTGCCGGCCTCGGGACGTACCCGGGCCACTTCCCGCTCGGGGTCGTCGGCGGCGAAGATCGCCATCTCGCCGCCGCCGTCCGCCGGCCAGTCGGGGTTGAGGTAGCCCACCGTGGAAATCACCCGGTTGGCGCGACCGCGGAAGCTGTCCAGGTGTTTCTTGTAGAAAGCGCCGGTCGGGTAGTGGGCGAAGTGGGCCTCGTATTCGAACAGCCCCAGGTATAGCGCCTGGTTCAGTTCGCGCTGCAGCTCGCTCATGGCCTCGAGATAGCGGCGCTGGGCCAGGCTCTCGCGGTCGAGCCAGCGGATGGCGTCGCCGCGAATGTCGCGGCGCAGCTGATGTTCGTCGCCGCGGCCGATGCCGGCTGCGGCCAGTGCCTCGCGCTCGGCCATCTCCATCAGCTCCCGGTGCAGGTCATGGCACAGCTCCGCATCGAGAAAGCCTTCGCCGATGAACCAGCCCTGCTCCACCAGGGCGTCGACCAACTGAGGCAGGGCACTGGCCGCGAAGGCCGGTCGGGTGAGCAGCGACATGGACGAGGCAGGAGCTCCGGAGCAGGCATTCAGGAAAGGCGCGTCTCGGTTTTCGAGCTGCGCAGCAGGCGTTCGGGAAAATAGCATAGCCGACCGCTGGGTGGCTCATCGAACAGACTGATGGGGCGCTCGAACCCTTCCGCCAGCAGTTCCACCAGCATCATCGCCGAGAGGCCCCAGATCACCTGGCCCTGGGTATGGTAGCTGGGCACGTAATGAGGGCGGCCGTTCACCGGAATCACGTCGGTGTGGTGACGCTGGTCCTCGAGGAACAGCTCGAGCGGCACCTCGAAGATGGCGTCGAGTTCACCGGGGTCGGGCACGAGCGGCAGGTCGGGAGGGATCAGGCCCACGTAGGGCGTGACCAGAATGCCGTGCAGCGAGATCACGTCCGACAGTTGGCCGAGCAGCTCGACCTGATCCGGCGGCAGGGCGATCTCCTCGTGGGATTCGCGCAGGGCGGTGAACAGCAGGTCGTGGTCGGTCTCTTCGCGCTTGCCGCCGGGGAACGCCACTTGTCCGCTGTGGGTATTGAGGTGGCCCGCCCGCCGGGTGAATAGCAGCGTCGGTGCGGGGCGGTCGACGATCGGCATCAAGACCGCGGCCTGGGGCATGTCGAGGCGCATGCGGCGCGGAGCGTGCGCTTGCAGGCGCTGGCGAAGTTTCTCTAACATGGAGTTTCCATCGGCTTTGGTTCCTTCTACCCGGGGGGCTTCGCCGACGTCAAGCCTGCCAGGGAGACCCATGAACTTCTGCAGCCACTGTGGCCAACTCGTGCGCTTCGCGATCCCGGCAGGGGACGACCGGCCCAGGTACCTATGCGATGCCTGCGGCTCGATCCATTACCAGAACCCACGCATCGTGGCAGGTACGCTGCCGGCGAGCGGGTCGCGTATCCTGCTGTGCCGCCGGGCGATCTCCCCGCGCAAGGGGTTTTGGACCCTGCCGGCGGGATTCATGGAGAACGCCGAGACCACCGTCGAGGCCGCCGCCCGCGAAACCCGCGAGGAAGCCTGTGCCGAGGTAGACATTCACGGACTCTATACCCTGATCAACCTACCGCACATCAACCAGGTCTACATGATCTTCCGGGCCGAACTCATGAGCAGTTTCTCGGCCGGACCGGAAAGCCTGGAGGTAGCGCTGTTCGAGGAGCACGAGATCCCCTGGGACGAGCTGGCCTTTCCCACCATCGAGCGCACCCTGCGCCATTTTTACGCCGATCGTGACAACGATCACTACCCGCTGCACATCAGCGACATCACCGCCGAGGATCGCGAGCGTTACTTCGGTTCTGCGTGATGGAAGGGTTCGGCCTGATGAGCAAGCGAGAAGGAGCGGGTAACGTGGACAAGTTCGAGCTGAAGCTGGACCAGGCGGCGCGCGCGGCCTGGCTCTCCTACGTAGGAGGGCGGACCCAGGACGAGATTGCCAGTCAGCTCGGGGTGTCTCGCCCCGGCGTGCAGCGGCTGCTGGCCCTGGCGCGCCAGGAGGGGCTGGTCAAGGTTCATATCGACCATCCGCTGACCAACTGCATGGTGATGTCGGATGCCATTCTCAAGCGCTTCGGACTTGAATTCTGCGATGTGGTACCGGCCGACCCGGAAGCCGCCGAGAGCAGCGCCCACTACCTGGCCGTGGCGGGAGCGGAGCGCCTGGCCCGGCTGATCGAACGCTCCGAACCCTTGACCCTATCATTGGGCACCGGGCGCTCGATACGCGCTACGGTGGAGGCGCTCAGCCGTATCGAGCGTCCCCAGCACCGCTTCGTCTCGCTGGTGGGCAACGTCGCCCGCGACGGTTCCGCCAACCGCTACGATGGGGTGATGGTGCTGGCCGACAAGACCGGCGGCGAGCGCTTCCTGCTGCCGGCGCCAGTGGTGGCCGGCTCGGTGGAGGAGAAGGAGGCGATGCTCGGCCAGCGCCTGTTCCAGGCCATCGTCGAGGTTGCCAAGGACGCCGAGGCGGCTTATATCGGCGTGGGGCGCATCGACCGTCAGGCGACCCTGTTCCAGGACCACTTCATCAGTGAGGCCGAACTCGATGAGTTACTCTGGCGTCAGGCCGTAGGTGAGCTGCTCGGTTGGCCGCTCGACCGCAACGGCACTGTCATCGAGTGCTCTATCACCCGGCGTGTGACCAGCCTGCCGCTGACGATGTTCCGCGATCAAACCCTGGTGGCATTGGCGGGCGGACGCGACAAAGGCCCGGCCATTCTTGCCGCGCTGCGTGGCGGCTGGCTCAAGGGGCTCATCACCGACGAGAGTGCTGCCGGCTATATCCTCGAGAACGAAATCTAGATCAAAGCTTGATCCTCGAGAGCGAAAGCTGGCCAGGCATTTACCCTATGTAGCCTAAAGTCTAAGAGCATCATCTTTGCCTTTTCGCGCCTCGTGTTCGATCATTTGATCGATGAATGATTAATTGTTCAAAACAATAACCCAGCTTCCAACAACAACGCCCCCAGCGGGCAAGCCCAAGCACACAGGAGCACGACATGAAGCTCGCTCACGCCTTTCCCCTAGCCGGCCTGGCCGTTGCCAGCGCGGCCCAGGCCGAGACCATTACCGTGGCCACGGTCAACAATAACGACATGGTCATCATGCAGAGCCTGAGCGGAGCCTTCGAGGAGGCCCACCCGGGTATCGAGGTCAACTGGGTGGTGCTCGAGGAGAACGTGCTGCGCCAACGCCTGACCACCGACATCGCCACTGGTGGCGGTCAGTTCGACGTCCTGACCATCGGTACCTATGAGGCGCCGATCTGGGCCGAACGTGGCTGGCTGGTCGCTCTCGACGATTTGCCCGAGGCCTATCGGGAGGATGACTTGCTCAGGCCGGTACGCGACGGCCTGAGTCACGATGGCTCGCTCTACGCGCTGCCGTTCTACGCCGAGAGTTCAATGCTCTACTACCGCACCGATCTGTTCGAGGAGGCCGGCATCGAGGTGCCCGAGCAGCCGAGCTGGGAGCAGGTGCGCGAATGGGCCGCTGAGCTGCACGATCCCAGCAACCAGCTGGCCGGTATCTGCCTGCGCGGCAAGCCGGGGTGGGGCGAGAACATGGCCTTCGTTTCCACCTTGGTGAATACCTTCGGCGGGCGCTGGTTCGACGAGGAGTGGAACCCCGAGCTCGATTCGCCGGCCTGGCAGGAGGCGATCGGTTTCTACGTCGACCTGCTCGGCAACTACGGTCCGCCGGGCGCCAGCTCCAACGGCTTCAACGAGAACCTGGCGCTGTTCTCGCGCGGCAACTGTGCCATGTGGGTCGATGCCACCTCGGCGGCGGGCAAGCTCTACAACCCGGACGAGTCGCAGGTAGCCGATCGACTCGGCTTCGCTCAGGCGCCGGTAGCCGAGACACCCAAGGGGGCGCACTGGCTGTGGTCGTGGGCACTGGCCATCCCCGCCTCCTCGGAGAAGCAGGAAGCCGCCCAGACCTTCCTGACCTGGGCCACCTCGCAGGAGTACATCGAGCTGGTCGGCGAGACCCAGGGCTGGACCAGCGTGCCGCCCGGCACCCGTGAGTCCACCTACGAGAACGAGAACTACCAGCAGGAGGCGCCCTTCGCCGGCTTCGTGCTCGACGCCATCAACAGCGCCGATCCCACCGACTCGACGCTGGAACCGAGCCCCTATGTCGGCGTGCAGTTCGTCGGTATTCCTGAGTTCCAGTCCATCGGTACCCAGGTGGGCCAGACCATCGCCTCGGCGCTGACCGGCGATACCAGCGTCGAGCAGGCGCTGCAGAATGCCCAACGCGCCACCGCGCGTACCATGCAGCGCGCCGGCTACTGAGCCGACGTCCGACTCGCCGCCGGGGAGGACCCCGGCGGTCAATCCAACGTACGTGGTGATGCTATGAGCAAGACACGCGCCTCCGGGCGTACCGTCGGTGGCCTGCGTTCGCTGTCGCTGCAGGCCCCTGCGGTCACGCTGCTGCTGCTGTGGATGCTGATTCCGCTGGGCATGACCGTATGGTTCTCGCTGCAGCGCTACAACCTGCTGATGCCCGGCATGGAAGGTTTCGCCGGCCTGGAAAACTATGAGTTCCTGTTCACCGACCCGGCGCTGTGGCGGGCGATGGGCAATACCCTGCTGCTGGTGGGCTCGGTGTTGGCGATCACCGTGGTCGGCGGCGTGCTGCTCGCGGTGCTGTTCCAGCAGGAATTTCCCGGCCGCGGTATCGCCCGGGTGCTGGCCATCTCGCCGTTCTTCGTCATGCCGACGGTCAGCGCGCTGGTGTGGAAGAATATGATGATGCACCCCTCCAATGGAGTGCTGGCGTGGCTTGCCGGAGTGTTCGGCCTGCCGGCGGTGGACTGGTTCTCGTCGCTGCCGCTGACCTCGATCATCATCATCGTGGCCTGGCAGTGGCTGCCGTTCGCACTGCTGATCCTGCTCACGGCCATGCAGTCGCTCGACGAGGACCAGGTCGAGGCGGCGCGCATGGATGGGGCGGGGCCGCTGGCCATCTTCTTCTACATCACGCTGCCGCACCTCAAGCGGGCCATCAGCGTGGTGATCATGATCGAGATGATCTTCTTGCTGACGATCTTCGCCGAAATCTATGTCACCACCTCCGGTGGGCCGGGGCTCGCCACCACCAACCTGGCCTTCCTGATCTACATCCAGGCACTGCTCGACTTCGACGTCGGCCTGGCCTCCGCCGGTGGGGTGGTCGCCATCATCCTGGCCAACATCGTCGCCATCTTCCTGGTCCGGCTGGTGGCCAGGAACCTGGAAAGCTGAGGCGAGGAGCCGCTCATGACCACACTCAAGACCAAGCAGGCGATACCGGCCGAGGGACACCTGGCCACTACGCCAGCCAGCGAAGCGCGGGCCCGGCACACGCCGCTGGTGCCCAGCGCTGGAGCACGGCGGGTCTGGCTCACGCTGCTGGGCTGGGGGATCGCACTGCTCATCTTCTTCCCCATCCTGTGGATGGTGCTGACCGGCTTCAAGAGCGAGGCCGAGGCGATCGCCGACCCCAGCCTGATCTTCACGCCGACGCTGGAGAGCTACGTCGCCGTGCAGGCCCGGGCCGACTACTTCAAGTTCGCCCTCAACAGCGTGGTGGTGGCCTTCGGCTCGACCCTGCTGGCGCTGGCCATCGCCATTCCCTCGGCCTATGCCATGGCCTTCCTGCCTACTCGGCGCACCAAGGGCACGCTGCTGTGGATGCTCTCCACCAAGATGCTGCCGCCAGTGGGCGTGCTGGTACCGATCTACCTGATCTTTCGCGACTTCGGACTGCTCGATACGCGCACCGGGCTGATCATCGTCTACACCCTGATGAACCTGCCGATCGTGGTGTGGATGCTCTACACCTTCTTCAAGGACCTGCCACGGGACATCCTCGAGGCGGGGCGTATGGACGGGGCCAGCACCTTCCAGGAGGTGGTCTACCTGCTGCTGCCGCTGACCCTGCCGGGCATCGCCTCCACCGGGTTGCTGTCGGTGATCCTGAGCTGGAACGAGGCGTTCTGGAGTCTCAACCTGACCTCCTCTAACGCCGCGCCGCTCACCGCCTACATTGCGTCGTTCTCAAGCCCTGAGGGGTTGTTCTGGGCCAAGCTTTCCGCCGCCTCCACCATGGCCATCGCCCCGATCCTGGTGTTCGGCTGGCTCACCCAGAAACAGATGGTACGCGGCCTCACCTTCGGCGCCGTCAAGTAACGAGGTATTTCCATGGCAACGCTACAACTTCACAACATCGTCAAGCGCTTCGAAGGCACCGAGGTGATCAAGGGCGTCGACCTGGAGGTCAATGATCGCGAGTTCGTGGTCTTCGTCGGCCCTTCGGGCTGCGGCAAGTCGACCCTGCTGCGCATGATCGCCGGCCTCGAGAACGCCACCAGCGGCGACATCATGATCGACGGCAAGCGCATCAACGAGGTCGGTCCCGCCGAGCGCGGCCTGGCGATGGTGTTCCAGAGCTACGCGCTCTACCCGCACATGACCGTCGAGGACAACATGGGCTTCAGCCTGAAGCTCGGCGGGGTGTCCAAGGAGGAGCGCCAGCGCAAGGTGCGCGAGGCGGCCGCGATCCTGCAGCTCGAGCCGCTGCTCGAACGCAAGCCCAAGGCGCTCTCCGGCGGGCAGCGCCAGCGCGTGGCCATCGGTCGCGCCATCGTGCGCAACCCTAGCATCTTTCTGTTCGACGAGCCGCTCTCCAACCTCGACGCGGCGCTGCGGGTGCAGATGCGCATCGAGCTGGCGCGCCTGCACGAGGAGCTCGACGCCACCATGATCTACGTCACTCACGACCAGATCGAGGCCATGACCATGGCCGACAAGATCGTCGTGCTGCAAGGCGGTGTGGTCGAGCAGGTAGGATCGCCGATGGAGCTCTACCACCATCCGCGTAACCGCTTCGTGGCCGGTTTCATCGGTTCGCCGAAGATGAACTTCCTGGCGGTGGAGCGGGTGAGCGCCAGCCCCACGGGCGTCGAGGTGCGCCTGCCCGGCGGGGAGACCTGCACGGTGCCGGTCGACGGCAGCAGCCTTCGTGACGACGCCTTGACCCTGGGCATTCGCCCCGAACACCTGCAGCTCGAGCCCGAAGGACCACTCTCGGGACGCATCGAGGTGATCGAGCGCCTCGGCGGGGTGACCTCGCTCTACGTGCGCATGCAGGACACCCTGGTCACCGTGAGCGCCGACGGCAACGTCGAGAACCGGGTCGGCGACACCCTGCGCTTTGGCTTCGACCGCGCCTGCGCCCATCTCTTCGATGCCGAGGACCTGGCCCTGCCCAGCCTGGCGCGCCATCCTCTGGCCGGACTCAACCGCCAGGACAATCGCGCCCCGTCAGTGGCGGGCGGCCAATGAGCGGGGCGGGCATGGAAACACTGATCTTCGACTGCGACGGCGTGCTGGTGGACAGCGAGATCGTCGCCGAGGCCACGCTGGTACAGCAGCTTGGCCAGCTGCTGCCGGACATCCCCGAGGACGTCGCCCTGCGCCAGGCGCTGGGCATGACCACCGCGGCGATCCTCGCGCAGCTGGAGCGGCAGAGCATGCATCGGCTGCCGGCGGATGCGCTGGAGCGCATCGACGGCGCCATCGAGGCGCGCCTGGCCGAGGAGCTGCGTGCCGTCGAAGGGGTGGCGGAAACGCTGGCGCGGATCGAGCTGCCGCTGGCCATCGTCTCCAACAGCCGCCGTCGGCGTGTACTGGCCTCGCTGGCCGTCACCGGGCTCGACGCCCGGCTGGGCGAGGTGCCGTTGTTCACCGCCGATGAGGTCGAGCGGCCCAAGCCGGCCCCCGACCTCTACCTGCTGGCGGCGCGCCGGATGGGCCGGGCGCCGGGCGACTGCCTGGTGGTCGAGGACAGCGTTTCCGGCGTGACGGCGGCCCATGCCGCCGGCATGACGGTGATCGGCTTCACCGGCGCCAGCCATATCGAGGCGGGGCACGCCGAGCGGTTGCATCAGGCCGGCGCGTGGCGGGTCCTGCCGGCCATGCACGGTCTGGAGGCATTGATCCAACAGTGGCGCGAGCAACGGCGCACCGGCGCGAAGGTGGTCACCAGCGAAACCAACGAGGAAAACCCGAGATGAAACTGCAGGACAAGGTGGCGGTAATCACCGGCGGCGCGCGCGGCATTGGCCTGGCCATCGCCGAGCGCTATCTCGCCGAAGGCGCTCGGGTCGCCGTGGCCGATATCGACGTGGCAGCGGTGGAGGAAGCGGTGGCCGGCCTGCGTCCGCTGGGTGCCGAACGCGTGATGGGCGTACGCCTGGATGTCTGCGACGTCGATTCCATCCAGGCGATGGTTCAGGCGGTCACCCAGCACCTCGGTGCTATCGATATCCTGGTCAACAACGCTGCAGTATTCGACATGGCTCCGGTGCTCGAGGTCAGTGAAGCCAGCTTCGACCGCCAGTTCGCCGTCAACACCAAGGGCCTGTTCTTCACCCTTCAGGCGGTGGCCCGGCACATGGTGGCCCGCGGCGAGGGCGGGGCGATCATCAACATGGCCTCCCAGGCGGGGCGTCGCGGCGAGGCACTGGTGAGCACTTACTGCGCCACCAAGGCCGCGGTGATCAGCCTGACCCAGTCGTGCGCGCTGGACCTGATTCGCTATGGCATTCGGGTCAACGGCATCGCCCCGGGCGTGGTCGACACGCCGATGTGGGACGAAGTCGATGCACTGTTCGCCCGCTACGAGAACCGTCCGCTGGGCGAGAAGAAGCGCCTGGTCGGCGAGGCGGTGCCCTACGGGCGCATGGGAAAGCCGGAGGATCACGCTGGAGCGGCGGTGTTCTTGGCCAGCGACGATAGTCACTATGTCGTTGCCCAGACATTAAACGTAGACGGTGGCAACTGGATGAGCTGAAACAATGAACCCCAATATCCATGACATGGCGGTGCGTTTATTGGAGGCCACCGAGAACCGGCAGCGCTTCATTGTCGCCCTGGCCGGGCCGCCGGGGGCGGGCAAGTCGTTCCTCTCCGAGTGGCTGTGCCGCGAGCTCAACGAGCGGGTGCCCGGCATTGCCGCGGTGGTGCCGATGGACGGCTACCACCTCGACAATGCCATTCTCGAGCCGCTGGGCCAACTGCCGATCAAGGGCGCGCCGGAGACCTTCGACCCCGACGGCCTCAAGCACGACCTGGAGCGTATTCGCCGTGCCGACAGGTGCGTGGCGGTGCCGGTGTTCGACCGTCCGCTGGACCTGGCCCGGGCCGGCGGACGCCTGATCACCCTTGAGCATCGCATCGTCATCGTCGAAGGCAACTATCTGCTGCTCGACTGCGACCCCTGGCGCGACCTGCGTCCGTTGTTCGACATGACCCTGTTCCTCGAGGTGGCCGACGAAGTTCTCGAAGCGCGCCTGATCCAGCGCTGGCTGGGGATGGGCCAGGACCAGCAGGGCGCCATCGACAAGGCGCGCCACAAGGACATGCTCAATGCCCGACTGATCAAGCGCGAATCCATCGCGCCGGATCTCTACTGGCGCTGACCCACGACTCACTCGGGCCGCCATCCATTTTTCGTTCATTGCCGCCTGCGGCAAGGAGTGCCCCTATGCCTGCTCTCAGCAACACCACGCTCGCTCGCCTCGATCCACGTGTGGCCGTGCCGCACTACGACCGCCGTGAGGTGACGCCGGGCATCGTCCATATCGGCGTCGGCGGTTTTCATCGCGCCCACCAGGCCATGTATCTCGACGAACTGATGAACCGCGGCGAGGCGCTTGACTGGGGTATCGTCGGCGTTGGCTTGCTGCCGGGCGACCGGCGCATGCAACAGGCACTTTCCGCCCAGGACCACCTTTATACGTTGGTGGTGAAACACCCCAGCGGTGAACGTGAGCCACGGGTGATCGGTGCCATGCTCGACTACCTGTTCGCCCCGGACGATCCCGAGGCGGCCATCGAGTGCATGGCCGATCCCGCCATTCGCATCGTCTCGCTGACCGTCACCGAAGGGGGCTACAATTTCCATCCCGTCAGTGGCGAGTTCGACATCGACAACCGCGACGTCCATCACGACCTGGATAACCCCGCGGCCTCGCGTACCGTATTCGGCCTGGTGGTCGAGGCCCTGGTGCGGCGGCGCGAGCGTGGCCTGGCGCCGTTCACGATCATGTCCTGCGACAACATCCAGGGCAATGGTGAGGTGGCCAGGGGCATGTTTGCCGCCTTCGCCCGAGCCCGCGACCCGGCGCTGGGCGAGTGGATGGAGACGGAGGTGGCTTTCCCCAATGCCATGGTCGATCGCATCACGCCGGTTACCCAGGCGGACGACATCGCCGAGCTGGCCAGCGAGTTCGGGGTCGAGGATGCCTGGCCTGTAGTGTGCGAGCCCTTTACTCAATGGGTACTGGAGGATCATTTCGCCTGCGGCCGGCCCGCCCTCGAGCAGGTCGGCGTGCAACTGGTCGAGGACGTGGTGCCCTATGAGCTGATGAAGCTGCGCTTGCTCAACGCCAGCCACCAGGCGCTGTGTTATTTCGGCACCCTGGTGGGTTATCGCTATGCTCACGAGGTGTGCCGCGATCCGCTGTTCGTCGACTTCCTGCTCGGCTACATGCGCCACGAGGGCAGCCCGACGCTGGCACCGGTGCCGGGGGTGGATCTCGAGCATTATCGCCTCACCCTGATCGAGCGCTTCGCCAACCCCGAGATCAAGGACACCCTGGCGCGGTTGTGCGCCGAGAGCTCCGATCGGATTCCCAAATGGCTGGTGCCGGTGATTCGCGAGCAGCTCGAGGCAGGCGGCGAGATCCGCCGCAGCGCCGCGGTGTTGGCGAGCTGGGCGCGCTACGTCGAGGGCATCGACGAGCAGGGCGAACCGATTGCGGTGGTCGACCGCCTCAAGGACGAACTGATGGCCCTGGCTGCCGAGAATCGCACGCGGCCCACTGCTTTCATCGACAACCGCGAATTGTTCGGCGACCTGATCGAGCACGAACGCTTCCGCGACGCTTACCTGACGACGCTTGGGAGCCTGCAAGAACGCGGCGCCCGCGCTACCCTTGAAACCCTAATCGGGGAGTGAGGAGCGGCGGCATGTACATCGGGGTGGATTGCGGTACCCAGAGCACCAAGGTGGTGGTGGTTGACGTCGAGGGCAAGACGATCCTCGCCGAGGCGAGTCGTCCCCATCGCCTGGTGGAGGGGGCGAACGGGCGTCGCGAGCAGGCGCCGGAGGAGTGGCTCGAGGCCTTCCGCGGCGCCTTCGAGGAGGCCATGGGCCGGGCCGGCATTGCGCGAGAGGCGATCCGTGCCATCGGCGTCTCCGGTCAGCAGCACGGCATGGTAGCGCTGGATGCCGAGGGCTTGCCGGTGCATCCGGCCAAGCTGTGGTGCGACACCGAGACGGCAGCGCACAACGCGGCACTGGTCCAACGCCTGGGCGGGGCGGCAGGCTGTCTCGAAAAGCTCGGTCTGGTGCTGCAGACCGGCTACACGGCTTCCAAGCTCGCCTGGCTGCGCGATACGAACCCTGCCGCCTACCAACGTATCGACACCATTCTGCTGCCCCACGATTACCTCAACTACTGGCTCACCGGCGAAAAGGTGGCGGAGGCGGGCGATGCTTCCGGCACCGGCTACTTCGATACCCGCTCGCGGCGCTGGCGCCATGACGTCTTCACTGCGATCGCCCCGGAACTCGATCCCTCGCACGTGCTGCCGCGGTTGATCGACTCGCACGAGCCGGCCGGCACACTGCGTCCGGAGGTGGCCCGCCAGTTGGGGCTGGGTGAGGGCGTGCTGGTCGCGAGCGGGGGAGGCGACAATATGCTCGGCGCCATCGGCACCGGCAACATTTCACCCGGCATCGTCACCCTGAGCCTTGGCACTTCTGGCACGGTGTGTGCCTATTCGCCCGAACCGGTACGTGCCGAGAGCGATATGGTGGCTAACTTCTGCGCCAGTCATGGTGGTTGGCTGCCGCTGGTCTGCACCATGAACGTGACCTCCGCCAGTACCCTGGTGCGCGAGCTTTTCGACCTCGACCTGGCCGCCTTTGGCGAGCGCCTGGCCGCGGCCCCGATCGGCGCCGAGGGGGTGACGGTGCTGCCATTCTTCAACGGCGAGCGGGTACCGGCGCTGCCGCACGCCTCGGCCAGCTTCCTGGGGCTCGACAGCCGCAACTTGACCCAGGCCAACCTGTGCCGGGCGGTGGTGGAGAGCGCCACCTTCGGCCTGCGCTATGGCCTCGAACTGCTTGGTCCGCTGGCCGCTGGGGCGAGCCAGATCCGCCTGATCGGCGGCGGCGCCAAGAGTCCGTTATGGCGCCAGATGGTGGCCGACGTGACGGCGACCCAGGTGATCTGCCCGCAAGTGACCGATGCCGCCGCGCTGGGGGCGGCGCTCCAGGCGGCCTGGTGCGAGCGCCGGGACGCATCGCTGGCAGCGCTGTGCGAGCGCCTGGTGCACCTCGACGAGGCCTCGCTGGCCGAACCGAAGGCAACCAGCGTACTCGCCTACGAGACGGTCTACGCCCGCTATCGCGAGGCGCTGTCTGCCCAGCACGGCATTCCGGCCTGACCCCACTCCATCTTCAACTGCAGCCCACGGAGAAGCCCCATGACGACTCGACTCGACAACCTTCGGCGCCATTCGCTGGTCGTTGCCGACACCGGCGATCTCGACGCCATCCGCCGCTACCGGCCGCAGGATGCCACCACCAATCCCTCGCTACTGCTCAAGGCCTTTGATCTGCCGGGCTACCAGGCGCTGATCGATGAGGAACTCGCCGCGATCAAGGCCGAAATCGGCGACCCGCAGGCCCGGGTCGAGCGCGCCGTGGATCGCCTGGCCGTGGCCAAGGGGGCGGAAATCACCCGGCTAGTGCCGGGACGGGTCTCCACCGAAGTGGCCGCCAAGCTCTCCTTCGATACCGAGGCCTGCGTGCGCAAGGCCCATGAGTTGATCGAGCTGTACGACAAGCGCGGTGTCGGTCGCGAGCGGGTGCTGATCAAGCTGGCTTCCACCTGGGAGGGCATTCGGGCCGCCGAACGACTCGAGCGGGAGGGCATCAACTGCAACCTCACGCTGCTGTTTAGCGAGGCCCAGGCTCAGGCCTGCTTCGATGCCGGTGTGTTCCTGATCTCGCCGTTCGTTGGCCGGGTCACCGACTGGTACAAGAAGGAGACCGGCAAGGAGTACGTGCCGGATGAGGATCCCGGTGTGCAGTTCGTGCGTGGCGTGTGCGAGCGCGCCGGTCGTGGTGGCTATGACACAGTGGTGATGGGGGCGAGCTTTCGCACCAGCGGCCAGGTACTGGCGCTGGCCGGCTGCCATCGCCTGACGATCTCCCCGGCGTTGCTGGAAGAGCTGGCCGCGCAGGAGGGTGACGTCGACAAGCGAGTGGTGTTCCCATCTCCCAGCGAGTGCCCCACGCCGCTTACCGAGCCCGCGTTCCGCTGGCGGCACAATCAGGACGCCATGGCCAACGACAAGCTGGCCGAAGGCATTCGCCGCTTCGCCGAGGATCAGGAGCAGCTCGAGCGGCGCATCGTGGAGCGGCTGGGTTGAGGTCTAAAGCCTAGAAGGCTTCCAGCTTCCACACGTCGAAGGCTGGCTCCTCATAGGGGTGCGCGGCCCGCAGGGCCTCGATTGCGTCACGGATGAGGTGATCCTCGCAGACCAGTTCCACCTTCAGTTCCTCCACCTTCTCTAGGTCACCGACCTGGCCGATGTGGGGGCTCGCGCCATCCAGCGGGCGAAACTGACCGGTGCCACGGGTTTCGAAGCAGCAGGCTTCGTAGTCGCCGATGCGTCCGGCGCCGGTGACGAATACCGCATCCTTGACCGCTTCGGCATCTGCTAGCGGAACGAAGAAGGCAAGCTTGTACACGATTTTCTCCTCATGTCAGTAAGGTTTTGGCGATTCAGGTGCGTCGCCGAGGGCCTTCGCCACAGTGACGCAGTATGTGGTCATAGGTGGCATTCTTCAGCCGCAGCGCTGCGTTCCAGTCGTCACCGTCGGGTGTCAATGGTGAGCCTACATGCAGTGAGACCTTGCCGGGATGCGGACGCCACTCCTGGCCGCGCAACAGCCGGCGCGTACCGCGTATGGCGACGGGCACCACCTGTACGCCGACATGGGCGGCGGTGAGAAAGGCACCCATGTGGAAGTCGTCGAGGCCGGGGTCGGCATGGAAGGTCCCTTCGGGAAAGATGGCGAGCGTGTCGCCGGCTGTCACGGCCTGTTCCACCTCCTGCATGTCGCGTTCCGCTTGGCGTGGGTCGAAGCGCTCGACGAACAGCGCGCCCATGCGGCTCAGCGGCAGGCGAATAAGGAGACGGCGCTCGAGTTCCTCCTTGGCCAGGTAGCGCAGGCTGCATGGCAGGGCGGCGGTGAGTACCAGCACGTCCAGGTAGCTGGCGTGGTTGGCGACCAGCACGAAAGGGCGCTCGCGGGGCAGCTGCTCCAGACCTTGCACCGCCAGGCGTATGCCGCCCAGGGCGGCCATGCCGCGAGTGAGGTAATGGGCCAGCCGCCAGCGCCAGGTCAGCCGCGGCAGGAGTAGGCCGACCAGCGTGAACAGGCCGAGGCCCAGGCCGAAGATTGACCATGCATAGGCGTAATAAGCCCAATCGCCAACCCTGCCGAGAGCTAGCTGCAGCCGCTTGAAGCCGGCACGCAGCGCCAAGCGGGTCAATTGCCGCCAGAGTGGGGGAGCGCGCTCGCCGAGGCGACCTTGGCGGTAGTGATCACGAGTCGCGGCACGGCGGATCTTGCCACTGGAGGTCTTGAGCACGGCGTGAGGTGGCACCAGGCAGATCTCGTCGGCCGGTACGTTGACGATATCGACCACGGTATCGGCAATGGCACGTTGCAGCTCGCGACGCCGGGCGGGGTCTTGCTCCTGGGTTTCGGCCACCACGACCAGCGACTCGACGCCAGTCTCGGGGTCGGGATCGCCGAATACTGCCACGCACCCCTTGCGAATACCTTCCAGGCGGCCGACGGCGGATTCGATGTCGTAGGGGTAGATGTTGCGGCCGCCGCGTACCAGCACGTCCTTGCGACGCCCACTGATGTGCAGGTCGCCGTCGGCGAGATAACCGCGGTCGCCGGTGCGCAGCCAATCGCCGTGGCGCAGCTTCTCGCTCTCCTCGGGATTGTCGAAGTAGCCGTCGGTGGTCGAGGGGCCCCTGAATTCGATGTCGCCTTCTCGGCGCTCGCCGAGCTCGCGACCCTGGTCCTCGACGATGCGCAGCGCATAGCCGGGTAGCGGGGGGCCGCAGTTGACGAAGCACTGTGCGGCCGCGGCGTCCTGTTCGGGCGAGGCCTCGCCGTGTTGGGAGAAACGCTCGCGATTGACGCGGTCGACGATCACGCCGCGTCCGGGCCGGGCCACGCACAGCCCGACTGCCGTCTCGGCCAGTCCATAGACCGGCATCAGCGCGTTGCGTCGTAGGCCGCAGGGTGCCAGGCACTCAGTGAACTGCTCCATGGTCTGAGCACTGACCGGCTCCGCGCCGTTGAAGGCGACCCGCCAACTACTCAGGTCGAGATGCTGGGTCCGCTCCGACGTCATGGCGCGCAGGCACAGCTCGTAACCGAAATTGGGCGCCCCGGAGATGGTGCCACGGTGGCGGTCGATCAACTCCAGCCAGCGCAGCGGGTGCGAGAGGAAGGTCAGTGGCGACATCACCACCAGCGGAATGGCGTAGTAGAGGCTGGCGAGCCAGGCGGCGATCAATCCCATGTCGTGGTAGAGCGGTAGCCAGCTAACGAAGACATCGTCTGGGGTGGCTTCGAGGTGTTCCCCCATGGCGCGAATGTTGGCCAGCAACTGGGCATGGGTGAGTCGTACCCCTTTGGGGTCACCGGTGCTGCCGGAGGTGTACTGCAGCAGGGCCAGGTCGTCGGGTTCAGGGCGCCGTGGCTTGCGGTGGGACTGCCATTCGCCGAGGTCGGCGAGCGTCACGATATGGCGAAGGTGGGGGGCTTCGGCATGCAGCAGGCGAGCCACCGAGCGCGCTTCGGTGGCGGTGATCAGCAGGCCAGCCCCGGCATTGTTCAGAATGCGTCCGTGGCGCCGTAGATGTTCCTCGAGCTGGGCGGGGCGGGCAGGAGGGTAGATGGGCACCGGTACGGCGCCGGCCCTGAGTACACCGAAGAAGGCGATGAAATAATCGCGAGACGTCGGCAGCATCAGTGCGACGCGGTCGCCTTGACTGACGCCCCGTGATGCCAAGGCCGCGGCAACTCCTTGGGCTTCCCGGTCCAGGTCGGCATAGCTCATCACCTGTGGCTGATCGTCGCCGCCATAGAGATAGAGATGAGGACGCTGCGGGTGCTGCTGCAGGTGCCAGTCCATCGCCTCGTTCAGCGTGGTGGCGGCATGAGGCTGGCCTTCTGTGGAATCGCTGACGGAGGGAGTGGGAGGAGCCGGAGCAGGTTTTTCCCGCGATTCAGACGAGGCGTGGGTCGGCTGCGGCTGGGCCTGCAGCAGTTCGAGCAGTGCTTTCGGCGTTTCGGCCAGCAGTGCAGACTCAGGCAGGCGAATGCCAAAGGCTTGTTCCACGCGCAGCAACAATTCCGAACGAGCGAGGCTGTCCAGTCCCAAGTCGCGGTCCAGACGCGAGTCCAGGCCGATGGGAGCGGCATTGTCGCGGTCGGGTCGCGTTTCGCGCACCAGTGTCTCGAGCAGTGCCAGCAAGCGTTCTTGGACATCGCGTGAACCGTGGCGATTTGCCATACGTCACCTCCAATGGGTGCCTCTTGGGCAATTGACTCCTACATGGCATGGTTTCTCCATCGCTGTCGTCATCGAGCCCTGGTGATCAAGGAGAGAATCATGGAACAGGCGCTTGAAACACTACTGAAGACACGCGGTCTTTCGCCCCGGGGAACGCTGCGCGCGCTCGGAGGCGAGGCGGATAGCCTGTTGGTCGGTGGCGGCTATCGGGATGCAGTCGAGCGGGCCGTGGCGCGAATCGAGCAGGAGTAAATTAAAAAGACCGTTTGATGAGGCTTGCCCGGCTTGCCATTGGCTACATACACTCAAGCATGTTTGTTAGCTTGCTCAAGGATGAGACACATGTATCGAGGCATTGGCGGTTTTCTCTGCGCGCTGGCGCTGGGATGGCTGGTGGCGACACCGGCCATGGCGGGGTCAGGGGTGTTGACCCTGCAGATAGACAACGATGGCATGGTCAGCAGCGACGACGACAATTACACCTCAGGCGTGGCGCTCATGTGGACGCGGGCGACACGCGAACAGGACTGGACGCAGCGCGTTGCTGGTGGGCTTCCGCGGGGCTGGCTTGACCGCATCGATGCGTTGAGCTATCACCTGAGCTATCGCATGTATACACCGGTGGAGGTGGAGCGGCGCGATCTCATCGAGGACGACCGGCCCTACGCCGGCCTGGTATTGGGTGGCTTGAGCCTGTATGGCCGGCAGTCATTGAGCGATGCCTGGCAGCGCGAGGAAGCGCTGCAGTTCGATATCGGTGTGATCGGCCCCGTTACCTCCGCCGACCGCGTTCAGCGTGAAGTGCATCGTTTTACCAGGAGTCAGCGTCCCCGAGGCTGGTCGCACCAGTTGGGCAACGAACCCATCCTCAATGCTTCCTACCGGCGCCACTGGTGGCATCGTCAGTCGCTGGGCAGGCTGGAACTGCAACATGGCCCGGAGCTGTCGGCCTCACTTGGCAATCTGCTGGTTCAGGCCGGAACGGGCTACGGCCTGCGTCTTGGCCAGGGGCTGGACAACGCCATGGGGTGGCCCTCGCTCGGTGTGGAACGGGGCGGCTACCGGCAGGTGCCGGTGTCGTCGGGCATCGGCTGGCATCTTTTCGCTTCCCTGCACGGGCGCTATGTGGCGCATAACCTGCTGCTCGACGGCAATACCGTACGCGACAGCCACTCGGTCGAGCGTTGCGAACTGGTCGGCGACGCCGTGCTGGGCGTGGCGCTGAGCTGGGAGCAGTGGGAGGTGAGCCTGGCGCACGTGTGGCGCAGCAAAGAGTTCGAGGAGCAGCAGAACAGCACCGTTCACGGTGCGCTCTCCCTGAGCTATCGGTTCTGACCTTTGAGCTGCCGGTGTTGATACTGCTTCGCCTCGATCACGAGCCGGCCTATACTGGAAGCCTGACCGGCCGTGGGCGAGCGTGCAATCAGCGTTGGGGAGCACCATGAACGAGCAAAGTCCATTACGGCGAGTGATCTGGCTGGCGCCGATACTAGCGGCATGGCTTGCCGTGAGTGCTGCCGCTGCGCTGGGCTCCGACGAGCGGGCCCATGCTCCTGGCTTCCAGCCAGTGCTCTCTCCACTGGCCTGGCATCGTGAACACTGGCGTCGGCGTAGCCAGAATCCTGCCTTCACCCTTGAGCTGCCCTGGGCGCTTTTCGATCCCTATTTTTCCTGGGGCCATGCTCCGCGGCCGGGCGAGCCTCCACGCCCCGAAACCATGCACCAGCGCGAACGTAGCACCATGTGGCGTGACGATGTGGTGGGCTCCGGCAGCCGTGGGCGCATTGAAGTTCATCCCGAAGGACGCATCCTGCGCAGCCGGCCACGCAGCGAGTGAGCCGCTTCCTTGGATTTACATCCATACATGCATGAATGTAAAATTCGCCGACCTTCGACGAATCAACGGAAACGACGCATATCATGAAAAGAATATCTCGACTTGGCCGGGCCGCTCTGATGGGTCTGGCCGCTGGTCTGTTGCTGGCCGCTTGCGGTCAGGAGGAGAATGCGCAGGCGCAACAGCAGCAGGCGGCTCCGCAGCGTCAACCGCAACCCGTCGAAGTCGTGGCCATTCAGCGCCAGGACATCGCGCTGGAAAAGTCCTATCCCTCGTTATTGCGTAGCGACGACGAAGTCACCCTCGTGGCCCGTATCACTGGCACGCTCGAGGAGCGCCATTTCGAACCCGGCGAGCAGGTCGAAAGAGGGCAGCGGCTCTTCTCCATCGAGCCGGATGTCTACCAGGCGGCGGTGAATCAGCATGAGGCCAACCTGCAGAGCGCCCAGGCCGAGCTTTCCCGCGCCCAGCGCGACGCCGAGCGCTTCGAGCGCCTGCTGAGCCAGAACTCGGTGAGCCAGCAGCAGGTCGATCAGGCCCGGGCCGAGCTGGGGGTGGCGCGTGCCGCGGTGGCCCAGGCCGAGGCCGCACTGGCCAGTTCCCGCATTGACCTGGAGTATGCCGAGGTCACCGCGCCGGTATCGGGCGTGATCGGCCTGGCGCAGATCAACGTCGGCAACCTGGTGAGTCCCGGAACCGTCCTGGCCACCATCACCCCGCTCGATCCTCTGGAAGTGCGCTTCCAACTGCCTCAGCGCGACGCCCTCGAGCTGCGCCAGCAGCTCAGCGAGCAAGGTGATGAGTCGATTCGCGCCATTCTCAACGTGCCGGGTGGCAGCGGTGCGGCTGCCAGGACCCTGGAAGGGCGGCTCGATTTCCTTGGTTCGCGGGTCGATGAGCGCACCAGTACGGTCCAGGCCAGCGCCACCTTCGCCAACCCCGACGCGCAGGTACTGCCTGGCCAGTTTGCCCGGGTCAGCCTCGATGGACTCAAGCGCTTCGACGTGCTGGCGGTGCCCGAGATCGCCATTACCCAAGGCCTGATGGGACCGCAGGTGTTCGTCCTCGACGAGGAGAATGTGGCCCGAGCCCGCACCGTGGAACTGGGTGAAGTGGCAGGCCCATGGCAAATCATTCGCGGTGGTCTGGAGCCTGGCGAGCAGGTGATAGTCGGCGACCCGGCCGGCATCGAGCCTGGCACGCCCATCGACCCGCAGCCCTTTGATGGCGACGCGGAAGAGCTGGTGGAAGCGGTGGAGCAGGCCGAAGCCGAGGCCGAGCAGGAAGCTGCCGAGGCCATGCAGGAGCAGCAGGCCGCCGAGGCCGTGCCGGGGGAGGAAGCCGCTGAGGGCGGCGAGGACGACGCATGAATTTCTCCAACTTCTTCATCAAGCGCCCGATCTTCGCCACGGTACTGGCGATCATCCTCACCGTGATGGGGGTGGTGAGCATGCGGGTACTGCCCATCGAGCAGTATCCCAGCGTGGTGCCGCCCACGGTGTCGGTGCAGGCCCAGTTCCCCGGTGCCGATGCCGAAACCGTGGCGCAAACGGTGGCCGCGCCGCTGGCCGAAGCGATCAACGGCGTCGAGGACATGCTCTACATGACCTCGACCAGCGCCGACAATGGCGTGATGAGCCTCGACGTGGCGTTCAACATCGGCACCGACGGCGACATCAATACCATCAACGTCAACAACCGGGTGCAGGGGGCGTTGTCGCGCCTGCCCGAGGCGGTCCAGGCCCAGGGAGTGACCGTGGAATTGCGCTCCAGCTCGATCCTGATGCTGGTGGCGCTGATTTCGCCGCAGGGCGACTACAACAACGTCTTCATGCAGAACTACGCCACGCTGAATATTCTCGATGAGCTACGCCAGGTACCCGGCGTGGGCGAGGCGGAAGTGCTCGGCGGTGGCGAGTTTGCCATGCGGGTGTGGATGGACCCCGACAAGCTGGCCCAATACGACCTGACCCCTACCGAAGTGGCGCGGGCCATTCGTGCCCAGAACACCGAGGTGCCGGCAGGTAGCCTGGCCGCCACGCCCCAGCGCGATCCGCGGGCGTTCACCTATACCATCACCGCTGGCGGGCGCCTCAACGATGTCGAAGATTTCCGCAACATCTTCCTGCGCACCAACCCGGACGGTTCGGCGCTGCGCCTCGACGACGTGGCACGCATCGAGCTAGGCGCCTCCTTCTACGGCGTGGAGGCGCGGCTGAACGGTGCCACCATGACGCCGATCATCATCAACCAGCAGCCTGGTGCCAATGCGCTGGAGACGGCCCAGGCGGTTCACGACACCATGGCCGAGCTGGAGTCGCGCTTCCCGCCCGGCCTCGAGTACGTCGTGCCCTACGACACCACGCTGTTCATCGGCGCCTCGGTGGATACCGTGACCCACGTCTTCATCGAGGCCTTCCTCATCGTCGGCGTGATCCTGTTCATCTTCCTGCAGAACTGGCGCTTCACAGTGATCGCCATGTCGGTGGTGCCGGTGTCGGTACTGGCCACCTTCGCCGGATTCTTCCTGTTCGGCTTCTCGATCAACCTGCTGACGCTGTTCGCTCTGGTGCTCTCCATCGGCATCGTGGTCGACGATGCCATCCTGGTGGTGGAAAACGTCGAACGCGTGCTCAGCGAGGACGACGAGATCACGGTGACCCAGGCCACCATCCGCGCCATGCGGGAGGTGGGCGGCCCGGTCATCGCCACCTCACTGATCATGGCGGCGGTGTTCGTGCCGGTGGCTTTCCTGGGTGGCTTCACTGGGCAGATTTATCAGCAGTTCGCCCTCACGGTAGCGATCTCGGTGGCCTTCTCGGCGCTCATGGCGCTGACCTTCACTCCGGCGCTGTCGGCGATCTTCATCAAGCACAAGCCAAAGGGAGTGGGGCAATCCAAGCTGAAGCGGGCGCTCAACACGCCACTGCGGCTGTTCGACCGGCTGTTTGCCGGCATCACCGCCGTGTATATGTGGCTGGTCAAGGCGCTGGTGCGCTTCTGGGGGCTGGCGCTGCTGCTGACCGGGCTGGTTATCGGCGGCTCCTGGTGGCTCTACCAGATCACGCCTTCGACGCTGGTGCCCGAGACCGACCAGGGCATCGTGTTGGCCAGCGTCCAGTTGCCCGATTCCGCCTCCCTGGCGCGTACCCAGCGCTACATGGACGAGCTGAGTTCGCGCATCGAGGAGATCCCCGGGGTGCAGTACTCCACCGCGGTGGCCGGCTACGACATCCTCTCCAGCGCGGTCAATACCGCACGTGGGATCATGTTCATCAACATGGAGCCCTGGGATGAGCGTGAACTGACCGCCACCGAGCTGGTCGGGAGGATCATGCAACTGGGAGCCGAGATACCCGGCGGCTCGGCGATGGCGTTCAACGTGCCGCCGATCATGGGGCTCTCGACCACCGGTGGCTTCACCGGCTATCTGCAGTCTTTCGGTGGCGCCTCGCCCCAGGAGCTGTTCCAGGCCTCGGTGCAGGTGATGCAGGCCGCCAACCAGCACCCTGCCCTGCAACAGGTGTTCACCACCTTCAACGTCAACGTGCCGGGCTATCGGGCGGTGATCGACCAGCAGAAGGCGCTGAGTTATGGCGTGGCGCTGGAGGATCTGAACGCGACCCTGTCGAATACCTTCGGCAACGGCTTCGTCAACTTCTTCAGCTACCAGAACCGCAATTTCCAGGTCTACCTGCAGAACGAGGACGCCTTCCGCAAGACGCCGGACGACGTCAGCAACGTCTATGTGCGGGGGGGCGACGGAGAGCGCATCCCGCTCTCGGAGTTCGTCACCCTGGAGCGTCAGGCCAAGCCGGCGGTGGTGTCGCGCTTCGGCGTCTACCTGGGGGCGCAGTTCCAGGGCGGCCCCGCGCCCGGCTACAGCTCCGGCCAGGCGATCGCCGCCATGGAGGAAATCGTCGAGGAGACCTTGGGCGGCGGCTGGGGCATGGGCTGGACCGGTACCGCCTACCAGGAGAGCCAGCTCGGCAATACCGCCACGCTGGCCATCGTGTTCGGCATCCTGATGGTGTTCCTGATCCTGGCGGCGCAGTACGAGAGCTGGTCGTTGCCGCTGGCGGTGCTCACGGCGACGCCCTTCGCCTTCCTCGGCGGCATCGGCGGCATCGTGCTGCGAGGGCTCGATACCAGCGTCTACGTGGAGATCGGCATGCTGGTAGTGGTGGGGCTGGCGGCCAAGAACGCCATCCTGATCGTCGAATTCGCCGAGCTGCAGCGCAAGGAGCAGGGCAAGTCGATCCGCGAGGCGGCCATTACGGCGGCAGAGCTACGCTTCCGGCCGATCGTGATGACTTCGCTGGCGTTCATCTTCGGCACCTTGCCGCTGGCGCTTGCCAGTGGGGCGAGCGATGTCAGTAGCCACCACATCGGTACCACCGTGGCGGTGGGCATGGCCTCTGTGGCGGTGCTTGGTAGCCTGTTCGTGCCTAGCTTCTACGCCGTGATCGCCCATGTCTCCGACTGGCTGCGCTACCAACTGCGCGAGCGCGGGCACGGACACCAAGAGACGACGGTCGAGCGCTCCTGAGCGGCAAGAGTATGACACGAGGCGGGGCGCCACCGGGAGGTGGCGCCCTTTTTCATGACCTGGCGCATGCCCGGGCCAGCACACCATGGACTATGCTGAAGCTGAGTGGAGCGAAAACATAAGGAGACCGTCATGGAAGTGCTGCGTCAGATCGTCCTGAGTTTTCCCGTCGTCGTCTTCAGCGCACTGCTGCCATTGGTGCTGCTCTATTGGCTGCTGGTATTGCTGGGCCTGGCGCCGCTGGAGCTATTCGCTCGCGACAGCCTGAAGGGTGATCACTTGGCGAGTACCATGGTGGCACTTGGCTTCGCCGGGGTGCCGGTCTCCTTTGCCCTCAGCATGCTGCTGGGGCTGGCTGGGGCTATCACCCTGGCGGTAGAGCTACTGGTGCTGCGCTGGCTGCCGCTGGGGCTGTTTCGCATCCCGGTCGGGGTGGCGGTGCTATGGGTGGCATTCGTGCTTGCCTCTCCTATGGCGGCGATGGTCTGCCACGGGTTGCAGCGGCGCTTCCATCGGGCGAAGCATACCCAGCCGCGTTGCCTGTTGGGAGAAACCGTGCAGGTAGGCAGCGCAACCGGTGCCGAGGGCTGGGCCACGGCTACCCTGATCGAGGACCCTGAATGCGAAGTGCGCTTGCATGCTAAGCCCGGCGACCTGCTGTGTCCGGGCGAGCGACGGGTACTGGTCAAGTACGTGGCCGGGGAGGGCGCCTACCGCAGCGTGGCAGAGAGCCGCTACTGCGAGGCGCGTGTGCACCTGCGGCGGCTGCGCTTGGCGCAAAACAGCAGAGCCGGCGTGAGCCATAAAGGCGCCGAGGCGCCCTTGTAATCTCGTTCCTAGGAGGAGCGCAGTAGCTGTAGTTGCGTTTCGATGAGCTGCGCGCCCCGCTCGTGCAGGCTGAAGGTCTCGTAGTTGCGCAGCCAGTCGTGGAATAGGCCGCCGAGCATGGCCTGGAACAGATGCGCGGCGATTTCCGGAGGCACATCGTCGCGCAGATGACCGAGCCGGGCGGCACACTCGAAGTAATCGAGCAGGGCGCCGCACGCTTCCTCGGCTATCTCGTTCTGTATGGCCAGTGGATCGATCTCGGCGAATGTCTCGCAGTGGTGAATCAGGATGGCGTGTACGCACCGGTAGCGGGGCTGCTCCAGCCGTTCGAAACCGCTCAGGCAGGCCAGTCGGATGGCTTCCAATGGCTGCTGGGCGAGCCCCGGGTCGCCGATCTCCTCGACGAGCTCCTGAAAAGGCATGCGTACGCGTTGTAGCATGGCCCGAAACAGATCGGCCTTGTTCTTGAAGTGCCAGTAAACGGCGCCGCGGGTCATGCCGGCATGACGGGCTATCTGTTCCAGCGAGGTGCGGGCGACACCACGCTCGAGAAAAACCGCTTCGGCGGCATCGAGCAGGGCTTCGCGCGTGGCGGCGGCTTCCGCCTTGGTACGTCGGGCCATGTGGGGGTCGTTTCTCCTCGAACCTGCCGTTTCCCGTTATTCTACCGCAGTGTAATCCAACTTACATACACAGCTGTATGGAATTATCCTAATCTCGCTCGCTGGGGTGGGAATGTTTTCCCCTCGTATTCCACGAGGTGGCAGGGTATAACGAATCGAACACTGTTCCTTTTGCAGGGAGAGCCGATGCCCCAAGCCGCTTTCGAACTCGCCGGCGCCAGGATCAAGCCTGGTAGCCGTCTACAGGTCGACGTGCCGGTCGCCAAGCTCTACACCCATGCCCCGCTGCACATTCCTGTGGAAGTCGTGCATGGGCGCCGCCAGGGGCCGGTTCTGTTGGTCTGCGGGGGCATTCACGGCGATGAGATCAACAGCGTGGAGATCGTGCGTCGACTGATGCGCTCGAAGCAGATCCAGGGGCTGCACGGCACCCTGATCGCCGTACCTATCGTCAACGTGTTCGGGTTCATGCAACACAGCCGCTACCTGCCGGACCGGCGCGACCTCAACCGATGCTTCCCCGGCAGCGAGACCGGCTCGCTGGGAGCCAGGGTAGCGGCGCTGTTCCGCGAGCAAATCGTCGACTATGCCACCCACATCATCGACCTGCATACCGGTGCCATCCACCGCACCAACCTGCCTCAGATCCGCGCCCAGCTCAGCCCTGGCAGCGAGACCGAGCGCATGGCCAACGCCTTCGGTGCGCCGGTGATTCTCAATGCCGAATTGCGGGAGGGTAGCTTGCGCCACTACGCCCAGGGGCGGGGCATTCCGGTACTGACCTACGAGGCGGGCGAGGCGCTGCGCTTCGACGAGTGGGCGATTGCCCCTGGGGTACGCGGTGTGCTGCGGGTCATGCGTCGGCTGGGCATGCTGGGGGGCGCGCACCGCCGTCGCCCACCGCCGGCGGCCGAGGTAGCCAACGGCTCAAGCTGGGCACGGGCTCCCATCGACGGCATCCTGCGCCCCAAGGTGCGTCTCGGTGCGCGAGTGGCCAGGGGCGATGTGCTGGGCAAGGTGGCTGACCCCTTCGGCAATGCCGAAGCGTCCATCAAAGCCATGGCCGATGGTATCGTGATCGGGATGAGCCGCCTGCCGTTGGCCAATGAAGGCGAGGCGCTGTTCCATATTGCCCGCTTCGAGGCGATCGAGGAGGCCGAGAGCGCCATCGAGACCTTTCATTCCAGCCTCGAGCCACCCCTGGATCCACTTTACTGAAGCAGGCCGCCTCAGGCGGTTTCGACCTGGCGTGCGTAGCTCTCCGGCACCAGGCTCAGGGCATCGTCATATACCCGCAGGCAGGCGCCGTCGAGATGACCGTTCTCCGACAGATGGCGGCGGAAGCGACGCCCGCCCGGCTGACCCTGGAACAGGCCCAGCAGGTGGCGGGTCACATGGTTGAGCTTAGCGCCTTCCTCGAGCCGGCGGGCGATGTAGGGACGGAAAGCGCGGGCAGCGGCGTGGCGGCTCACGGCGGGCCCGGGCTCGCCGTAGAGCGTCTCGTCCACCCTGGCGAGCAGCCAGGGGTTCTGGTAGGCCTCGCGACCGACCATCACGCTGTCTACATGATTCAATTGTTCGCGGCATTCGTCGAGCGTCTTGATGCCTCCGTTGATGCCGATGTGCAGCTCCGGGCGGTTGGTCTTCAGCCGGTGCACGCGGGGGTAGTTGAGCGGCGGGATGTCGCGGTTTTCCTTCGGCGAGAGCCCCTGCAGCCATGCCTTGCGTGCATGCACGATGAACACCTCGCAGCCGGCATCCGCCACCTGGGCGATGAAGCGCTCCAGATCGGCATCTTCGTCCTGATCGTCGATACCGATGCGGCACTTCACCGTGACTGGGATCTTTACCGCCTCGCGCATGGCGCGCACCGCCGCGGCCACCTTCTCGGGGTAGCCCATCAGACAGGCGCCGATCATGTTGTTCTGCACCCGGTCGCTGGGGCAGCCGACGTTGAGGTTCACCTCGTCATAGCCCCATTCCTCGGCAATCACCGCGCACTCCGCCAGCTCGCCTGGGTGGCTACCACCCAACTGCAGTGCAACGGGATGCTCCACTTCGTCATAACCGAGGAAGCGCTCGCGGGGGATGCCGTGCAGGATGGCGCCTGTCGTCACCATCTCGGTGTAGAGCAGCGCCTGGCGGGTCAGGGTGCGGGCAAAGGCTCTTTGGTCCCTCGTCGTCCAGTCCATCATGGGGGCCACCGAAAACCGGCGCGCCCGTGCCAGCGGGTCGTTTCCAGTCGTGTTGCTCATCGATGGCCTCCAAGGTCCTGCCGTTATTACCGTTTGATCCGGCTCATTTCACCTGCCCGCGTTCAGTACTCTGGAGACAACGACCGCCGAGACAACGACCGCAAGGTACCAATACGTAACCGGCTCGCTGGACGCTGCATGATGCACGACGTGACGAGAAGCAGGGAGCGGAAATGAGATGGCCGGTTATTGTACGCAAGAAGAAGAGACGCGCCCAGAGTGGAGGTACGCATAGCGTCTGGCCGGGGGCGGCGCACTGTACCTGATCAGCGATAACGAGCACTACCAGCCTAAGATGACACACCACCGCTCATCCAAATGCCCGCTGGCGAGCGCGTGGTGGTGCTGAGCGAGCAGGACTACGCCACGCTGCTCGAGCAGGCCGAAACCATCATGACATTCAGGCGTCGAATGAGGCCTGCGTCCGTCACCCCAGCAGTGCTACTTCCTCTTCCGCATGAACGGAAGCACTTTGGCCATGGCATCCGCGAGCACTTGGTCAAGCGGTTTGTGCTCCAGGCTGATAGCGGCTCTCGCAGCAGTGTAGGTTCCTTTGTACTCCCGGGCGATTTCGCTGTCGCTCATGCTGTCGGGTAGCTGCTCCTTTTTGCGGATGACGTCGATGACGGCCTTGTCCATGTTGCCCTCCATTGAAGCCATTCCCTTCGAGCGTAGTGCATATCGCCAAGCCGTGGCATCCCCATGGGTAAGATAGGCTGCGCTGCCGCTTGGCGTCGATCAGTATTACACCGCCTTGCTGATGGGCAATCTTGTAGTAGATCCGCTTAGGGCATGGGCGGAGGAACTGACCCAGCCGGCAGAGGCTCACGTAAGCTATCTCGTACAAACGCGAAGCGAATCTCCTACGGCGTTTGATATCCTGGGTTAAACCGCTTTTCTACAGAAGCGACTATCTTGGGTGGTGACGGACGAGGGAGAGTCCGACAGGGAAGGTGAGCGACGGAGCGCTCAGAACCAGGGATGCTTGGACAGGAAGTCCGAGGTAGTTGAAAGGATGCGTTGATTGGAAGCCCGGCCCCAGTGGCCGGGCTTTTTTCTGCGTGCGCCAAGCATGGCGCGGGCTACCAGAGGGTGGTCGCCAAACAAGGGCGCACCGGATGCCGATGGAGCAGTTGGCTGGCCACCTGAAAGTGTACAACCGCTTAGGCAAGTTAGAAAGGTCATGATATGAACCAGCGACGGGCGTTGTGATAGCAGATATCCGCGATCATGCCGTCCAGCAGCTCCTGATCCTGGGGAGCCAGGCCATCGGCCACCCAGCGACCAACGATGCGGCAGACCAGACGGCGGAAGTATTCGTGACGTGGGAAGGAGAGGAATGAGCGGCTATCCGTCAACATGCCGGTAAAGGTAGACAAGAGTCCCATCTGCGCGAGCTGGTTCATCTGGTCTTCCATGCCGTCTAACTGGTCGTTGAACCACCAGGCAGTACCGGCTTGCACCTTGCCGGCAACCCCGCCACCCTGGAAATTACCGGCGGTCGTCACAATAACCGGGTTCTTGCTGGGATCAAGTGCATACAGGATGGTGCGCGGTAGCTCATCGGTACGGTCCATGCGATCCAGGATGTGATTCAGAGGCGCTGCCAGCGGCAGGTCTTGCATGGAGTCGGCACCAGAGTCACGTCCTACATGGGTGAGTATGCGGCTGCTGTTATTCCGCAGAGGGCCGATGTGCAATTGCATCACGATGTCGGCGCGGGCATAGGCACGCCCCAATTCCAGTAACAGCGCCATGCGGAAGCTCTCGGCATCTGTACTCGTCAGGGCCTTGCCTTGGCGACCTGCTTGCAGGATCTTGTCCAGCTGTGCGCTGCTGAGCTCTTCGGCCTGTGTGAGCTGGCCGATACCGTGGTCGGCGGCCCGACAGCCATGGGCAGTGAAGTGTTCCAAGCGCTGAAGAAGGGCCTTGATTAGATCATCAAAGGTAACAATGGGCTGGCTGGTCAGTGCTTCCAGTTGTTCCAGGTAGCTATGGAAACCTTCCGCTTCTATCGCCATAGCACGGTCTGGGCGAAAGGTCGGCACCATCTTAAGGTCGGCTGACTGTGCTGAGGCCGAAAACGTTTGATGGTGTTCAAGACTATCCAGTGGGTCATCCGTGGTGCCAATCAGCTCAACCTTCATGCGCTTCAAGAGCCCCTGGGCGCGGAATTCAGGGCTGGCCAGCTTCTCCTGGGTGGCTTGCCAGATGTCCTCTGCGCTGTCGGCATTCAGTAGTTGGCCGTCCAGTCCAAAGTAGCGCCACAGTTCCAGGTGGCTCCAATGGTACATGGGGTTGCCGAGCGTCTTGGGTAGAATGCGGGCAAAGGCATCAAACTTTTTCCTGTGTGTGGCGTTGCCCGTGATGTGAGACTCAGGCACGCCGGCCCAGCGCATGACCCGCCATTTATAGTGATCATGGCTCAACCAGAGGTCTCCCAGATTATCCCAGGCATGGTCTTGAGCGACTTCTGCTGGTGGCAAATGGTTGTGGTAGTCCACGATCGGTAGGTCTGCCGCGACGTCATGATAGAGTCGACGTGCTTCTTCGGTGTCCAGCAGAAAATCCTGATGGAGAAACTGAGTCATGGGGAAACCCTTTTCAGCAGAGAGTCATTTACTAAGGATGCTTCACACCGAGGCATGCAGCCTATCGGCAATGGCGGCACGGGCCCCAAGCGTGCGGATGCTGGTATAGGAGGCCTTTACCGCATCGCGAAAATCGGGGTTGTTGGCCAGTGCCGGAGGAAATACGGCCTTCACATTCAGCAGGGCATCCATGAGGTCCGCTTTATCCGTATTCGTTACCAGTGAGGCTAACTCATCGGCCAGAGGGTCGGATAACGCTAGTGGCTCTTGCTGGTCATCGAGTCCCACCAGGTAAATGCCCCAGGCAGCAATGGCTAGTGCGGACATCGCCCAGGGACGTCCGGCTTCGATGTTGATGGCAATGGATTCCAGCAAGCGTTGGGGAAGCTTCTGGCTGGTGTCCTTGGCGATTTGTTCCGTACGGTGCTTGAGTTCTGAGTTGCTGAATCGCTTGATCAGGCTCTGTGCGTAACCCGGCAAGTTCGCCCCAGGTAATGTGGGCAGGGTCGGGGCCGACTCATGCAGCATCAAATGCAGTACGGCCTCGTGAAATACCGCATCGGCCATGCAGGCATCGATGGTGCGATGGCCGGCGATACGACCCAGCAGGGCGAGAAAGGTATGGCTGCCGTTCAGCATTCGGAGCTTCATGGACTCCCAGGGCAGAATGTCATCCACCCATTGGACACCAGCTAGTTCCAGAGGTGGTCTTTCGCCCAGGAAGTTATCCTCAATGACCCACTGAAAGAAAGGCTCGCAGATAATACCATTGGGATCGGGTTTGCCGAGTAGCTCCTCCAGCTTGGTATGGCTTGCCTCTGTCATCTCGGGGACGATCCGGTCAACCATGGAGGAGGGGAAGCGACATTCGGATGCGATCCAGTCGGCGAGTGCCGTGTCAAGACGAATGGCTTCGGCGAGCAGGGCCTGACGGGTGAGGACGCCATTCTCTGACAGGTTGTCGCACGAGAGAATCGTCAAGCCGCCGTTGCCTGCTTGGCGGCGCTGCAGGAGTCCTTGGCACAAGGTACCCATGGTGGGGCCGTTGCGATACCCCTTTTCGGTGATGGTCAGGGTGATCAAGGAAAGGGCTGGTGAGGCGATCAGATCATGCAAGGCATCAATACCATCACGGATCGGATGACAGGTACCGATGATGGATTGCACTGTTTGCAGGGTGGCCCCGGAATCGTCGATTTCTGCTACATAGTATTGGTGCCCTGTCTGTACCAGCGCATTGAGCTGTGCCACACCCGATCTCAGGCGAGACACGACGACTCCCCAATCGGCTGGCGTTGCTCCGCCCGCCAGGCGTTGCTTGGCCATGCTTCTATCCAGTGCTGCCACTGTGTGAGCACGGGCAAAAGCGCCGAAACCAATGTGCAGCCAGCGGGGCTGTAATGCCTGTTTGGTAGCATGGTGGGCGCCAGTCATTGGCTACCTCCCAAGGAGATGAACTCGCCGCTTGCAATGCGCTGATCGTGATAGTGTAACGGGCGACTCTCTCCCACTGGCAATATCACCTCGAGTTGCGAGAAGGGAAAGCTCATCTCTCCTTCATGGGTAATCGTCAGTTCCAGTGCTTCATCAGTGCCTGTCAGCTCCAGGTGGGTGATGCAGTGGGGACCATCCTTGGTGACACCATCATCATCAAACAGCATGGAAGTACTGGTGAAGGTGCCTGGCGTCGGGAACAGAGCGAGTGTGCGGCCCTGTTGCGCGTCGGCGGTAGCCTTGTTGGCATTTGCAGTCAGTGGCAGGACAGCGCCTGCACGCACGAAGAGAGGTATGTCCTGTAAGGTAACGGTTTTCTCCACCCAACTGCCGGCCGTGTGGAATTGACCGCTCCAGAAGTCCCACCAACCGGCGCCGTTGTCAGGCAGATAAACAGCTCTGGTAGTAGCGCCTTCCTCCACCACAGAGGCGACCAGAAGATCCCGCCCCAGCAGGAAATCATCGGTGTCGGCATAGGTGGTAACGTCATGCTCGTGGTCAAGAAAGGTGGGCCTGAGCATAGGTTCATTGTCGTTGGCTGCCTGCCATAGGCAGGTGTACAGGTAGGGCAGCAAACGATAGCGGAACTGGATGGCAGCGCGTATATCGTCCGTGACTGCGGGGTGTGTCCAGGGCTCGGTGACGGAGCTATCGTTGTTCCAGCTATGGATGGAGAATCGAGGATGGAAAATGCCGTTCTGTACCCAGCGCAGCAGCAGTTCAGGGCCTGGCTGCGGGCCGGCAAATCCGCCTACGTCATGGCCGATGTTGTAGATGCCGGATAGAGACATGCCGAGCCCCATGCGGATATTCCAACGCAGAGTATCCCAACTGGTGCGGTTGTCACCGCTCCAGGTCTGGGCATAGCGTTGGTGACCTGCACAGCCTGAGCGTGTCACCAGGTAGGGGCGCGTTTCAGGAGCATGCTGGACTTGGGCTTCCCAGGAGGCATGCACCATCAGCAGTGAATGCAGCGGACGTATCAGGCCAATATCGATTTCCTCGCCGAATCCGCAGCAGCGTGCGCCATGGTCCCATACTTCGTATTCGTTATTATCATTCCAGGTAGAGGCAATGCCCTTCTCCAGCAAGGTCTGGGTAACATTCTGCTTCCACCAGCTGATGGTTTCCGGATTGGTGAAATCGAGGTGGGAGCCTTCATCATCCCAGAAGCTGGAAATCTCCGGGCTGTCGGTCTCGCTGTCCTTGATGAATAGCTCTCGAGCGGCGACATCAGCGTAAAAGGGATGGTTTTTCAGCAAGCAGGGTTTGATATTGGCGATAAACCTCACTCCGGCACTGTTAAATGCTCCTGTCAGTGCAGTCGGCTCCGGAATCTTATCGGTATTCCAGGTGAACACATAGCGTTTGTCGTCTATGGAGGTGTAGCCGGATGACAGGTGGAAGCTGTCACAAGGGATAGCTTCCTTGTCCAGCTTATTCAGAAATCCCAGCAACTGATCTTGGGCATCGGGAGCATCGGTGTAGGCCATGGTGGAGCCGGAGTAGCCGAGCGACCAGCGCGGAGGAAGGGCCATGCCGCCAGTTAGTGTCAGCTGGCTTTTTACCAGCTCCAGCATTTTCGGCGCCCAGCGGAAGTAGTAATCGAGATCGCCATCCTGGGCGGAGAAGTACCGATAGTGGGGGTGATAGTTATCCAGCTCTCTGCCGATATCCAGCACACAGGTGTTCAGGGTATCGTAAAAGATACTGAAGCTACCGGTAGACTCGGTTTGTGTGATGGTGAAGGGCAAGTGCTTGTAGAGAGGGTCGGTGTTCTCGGCATCATAGCCCATGGCATCCAGGCTGCGCATTTCGAAACGCCGTTGCGAGCGTTCCAGCTTGCCGGCCTTTTCACCCAGGCCGTATACGCGCTCATTGGGTAGCCGGCGCAGGAAATGTGAATGCGCATGAGTACGTACACCCAGCATATAAGCCCCTGTTGGCCGATCTTCGGCCAGGTACTGCCAGGTGTCGTTGAGTTTGGCCTCCCAAGTAAGGTGCAGTGGCTGTGCGATGGTCAGGCGTAGCGTCTCGGTGGAGAGCTGTAGTGCCTCACCTGCCCAGGCGAGGGTGTAGCCTGGGTTGGTGAAGCCATCGAGTGAGTCACGCTCCCGGCCCCGTGGTAGGGTATTGCCATCCGGGTTGACCGTCCAGGAGCGACCCAGGCGCCAAGTACCATCTTTCAACAGGCGCACGCGGAATAAGTCATGTTCCAGTACGTTGATGCAGAGTAGGTGTTTGCCATCCACCTTCAAGCGAACGGTGCTGTTGTCCTGATGTTCTAGGCTCCAGTGTTTTAACGTCTTCATGCTAGTCATGTTCCTTGGGGCTGACGGCGTGGCGATAGGGCTGCATCATGAATTAGTAACCCAGAATAAGCTGAGGTAAAAATAGGCTGATTTGTGGCGCGAAAGTGACTAGTAAAACAATGCCGATAAGCACGAGATAAAACGGCAAAATAGGTTTCATGACCTGCATGATGCTGACGCCACTAATTGAGCTGCCTACGAATAGTGCCGACCCCACCGGGGGTGTACAGATTCCCACGCACAGGTTCACTGTCATGATAATACCGAAGTGTACGGGATCGATTCCCAGGCTGTTGACGACCGGGAGAAGGATGGGGGTGAAGATCAGCAGGGCGGGGGTCATGTCCATGAAAGTGCCGATCAAAAGCAGCACTGCTGTGATGGACAGCAAGATGATGATGGGGTTATCAGAAAGGCCGATCATATAATCCGAGATCGTTATCGGAATATCGCCGAAAGCCATGGCGCGAGACATGGCAATGGAGCAGCCAATCAGAAACAGCACGATGGATGTTGTGACCGCTGATTCGATAAAGATACGTGGCAGGTCGGTAACCTTGATTTCTCGGTACCAGACTAAGGCCAGAAACAGGGAGTATGCAACGGCAACGGCTGAGGCTTCGGTGGCGGTGAAGGCTCCGCTAATGATGCCGCCAATGACAATGACGATCAGACCAAGGGGCAGGATTGCTCGGACGATAGCAGTTTTGATCTCAGACCAGGTCGATCTTGGCGAGACCGGATAGCCCCTGCGCTTGGCAATGATACCGGCGACCATCATCAGCGACAGCCCCATGAGGATGCCGGGTATATAACCTGCAACAAAAAGTGCTGCGATGGACGTACCACCGGTGATAAGGGAGTAGACAATAAGAGTAGTGCTGGGAGGAATCAGTAAGCCAGTCGGGCACGAGGCGACATTAACCGCGGTGGAGAAGGCCGGATCATAGCCTTCGCGCTTTTGAATGGGAGACATGACGCCACCCACGGCGGCGGCGGAAGCAACGGCTGATCCTGACAGTGCGCCAAACAACATATTGGAGATGATGTTGACGTGGGCAAGTGACCCCGGCAAACGACCCGCCAGAACCTTGGCGAGATCAATGAGGCGCAGGGCGATACCACCGCGATTCATGATATTTCCCGCAAGGATAAAAAACGGAATGGCGATCAGGGTAAAGCTATCCAGGCCTGAGGCCATCTGCTGTGCCACGATACTAAACGACTGATCTGGGGACATGAATAACAAGAAGGTCAGCGTCGAGGATACACCGATAGCGAAGGCGATCGGGATACCGAGCATCATCAAGAGTGCGAAGGAGCCGAAGAGGACAAGGATAGTCATATTAGTGGACTCGCTCTTGTGATTCGGGGGCTGTGCCGGTGTCGTTTGTTGCCGATTCCTGCTCTTCGCTTGTGACGAGAGAGAAGCCTCCCTGCATGGCCGGGTTCAGCCAGACTCTGCCAAGGAAGATGACACAGTAGGCGATAACGAGGACCCCAGAGGCGGGAATGGCGCCGTAGACATACCCCATGGGCATGCGCAAGGACGGTGTGATTTGTCCAGACATGAGAGTCCTGGAGACCATTGCCCAGCCCCCGCGTACCATGACGAAGTACGCAAAGGACGCAATGGTCAGCAATATGATGGTGTTAAGGAATCGGCGTGACACACCTTTCAGTGTTTGTGGAAGCAGATCGATGGCGAGATGTCGTGCCTGGCCAAAGGTATAGGCACCGCCCAGTAGTGCCAGCCACATAAACAGCAGGCGGGCTATCTCACTGGTGCTGGTGCTGGGGGTTCCCAGCAGGTAGCGGGAAACGACCTGCCAAGTCACGCTGGCGACGATGACCGCCAGGATGACGAAAACAACCGTCCCCAGTATGTAGTCAAGTACTCGTTTCATATGGAAGACCTCTTGCCCTGCTCTCTGTCGAGATGATGGGGACAGCAGTGCCCGCCATGGGCGTTGTTCAAAAGCTGACTGGCGTTGAAGACTGGCTCAGTGGCTTCCGCCGCCGTGCGTGAGGCTTACGTTCTCTGGCTCTGGTACGCCAGCGTGCCGTATAGAACTCAGTCATCATGGGGCGTGAGCGTCGCCCCTGTGCCACAAGATGTCAACCAATTTGTAGTATTGGTTGACAGGAGTGGGGTGGTGGGCCACTCTGAGCGCGTTCAACCCCGGAAGTTAGTGAAACGCTGAACAAATCGACGAGCGGAGTAAAGCGCAGCAGCCGGCGCCTATGGGGTACAGGTGAGGATTGCGAGCAGCGCGTAATGTAGCGATTTACCCGCGCAGGCATTTGTGCAGTGTTTCCTTGGTGAACCTCATAGCACGCCCCGGTTTGCATGGTAAGTCATTCAGGAGATTCATAAATGACAACAAAGGTACTCAAGAGCACTGCCTTGGTAGGAGCTGCGCTGCTCTCGGTCAGTAGCTTGACACAGGCTCAGACGCTGCGCTTGAATCACAATAATCCGGAAGACCATCCGACCCATGTCAGCATGGAGTTCATGGGACAACGGCTTTCCGAGTTGACCGATGGTGAGATGAACATTCGGGTGTATGCGAATGCCCAGCTTGGTACTCAGCGTGAGTCCATGGAGCTGGTCCAGAATTGCACCCTGGATATGGCACGCAGCAATACTTCCGAGCTGGAGGCGTTTGAGCCCATATACAGTGCCGTGAACTTGCCGTTTATCTTTGAAAGCGAAGAGCATTTCGAGCAGGTCATCAATAGCGAAGTGGGCCAGGACATTCTCAATGCCTCTCAAGACAAGGGCTTTATCGGAATTGCCTTCCTGACAGAAGGAGCGCGCTCCTTCTATGGTGATCGTGCGATCAATACACCGGCCGACCTAGAAGGCCTCAATGTCCGGGTACAACCCAGCCCTTCAGCTATCCGCATGGTCGAATTATTGGGTGGCAATGCGACGCCTATCGACTGGGGAGAGCTGTATAGCGCGCTACAGCAGGGCGTGGTGGAAATGACGGAAAACAACCCGACGGCGTTGACCAATGCCCGTCATGGGGAAATCGTTAGCAACTTCTCGTTGAGCGAACACACCATCATTCCTTCCGTGGTCGTCATATCCACTTGTGCTTGGAATAGCATGAGCGAAGAGCAGCAAGCTGCCATGCGTCAGGCGGCATCTGAGGCACAGGCGTTCCACTCCGAGTCCTGGAGCGCGATTTCCAACGAGGCACTGGAAGTTGGACAAGCCGAGATGGGAGTGGAAATCAACGAGGTGGATAAGGCTCCGTTCATCGAGGCGGTTATGCCAATGCATGAAGAAGTGGCTGCTGAGTCCGCGGAGCTAGCGGAACTGATCGAGCGCATCAAGGCAGAGGCTAACTAAGACGGCGGCCGGGGAGGGAACAGCATGCTGGAACGCTCAACCATGGCGGAGAATGCTCTGACTGCATTGCATGATGAGCAGTATGATGTGCCGCTGAATTCACAGAACCTGAACCACCATACCATGGTATTCACCAAGGGACGTGAGTCGGTGTCACTCAATGGCAGTTGGAATTTTTGTGTAGACCTTCTGGATACGGGGCTACGCCAGAAATGGTATGAGCTGCAACCTGCCTCCCCGGCAGATCGTACCGAGCCCTGGGATTATGACCCCTTCATGGGGGAAACCGTCCCGGTGCCCTCCAACTGGGCCATGCTGAAAGAGAAGTGGTACTTCTTTGAGGGCAGTGCCTGGTACACCAGAAGGCTGGATGTGGCCATACAGCCCGAAGAACGTTACGTTCTGCGCGTGGGCGCTGCCCAGTATGATTGCAAGGTCTTTATGAACGGCAAATTCCTGGGCAATCACTACGGTGGCTCGACACCCTTTTATGTGGAATTGACCGAACATCTGGCTGATGGTGAAAATTGGTTGATGCTGTGTGTCAACAACACACGCACGCTGGACCGGGTGCCAATGCGCAACACGGACTGGTTCAATTATGGCGGTGTCTATCGGGACGTCGAGCTATTCACTCTGCCTGGCATTTTTATCAAGGACATGTTCGTTCGCCTGTCCGAGGATGGCTGCTCGATCGAAGTGGATGTCGCACTGGATGGCCTTGAGGGAGGCAAGAGCACGACAGCGCTACTGGAAGTCCCGGAGCTAGGAATCGCGCAGCACATCACTGTTACACAGGAGGCAGCGACACGGGTAGGGATAGGAGTCGGCAGAGGCCGCTGCTGCATCGCGGCGGATCCCGAACGTTGGTCGCCTGCCAATCCTAGATTATACGACGTGGTGCTGACGGCTGGAGATGATCGCATCACGGATAGAGTCGGCTTTCGCACCATCGTGCGTGATGGTGTTGACATTCTACTCAATGGTGAACCTGTCTGGCTGCGTGGTATTTCGGTCCATGAAGATGATGAAGCCATGGGCAAGGTCACCTCAGAAGAGGATATTCGGCGCAGGCTGGCGCATGCCAAGGAGCTGGGTTGTAACTACCTTCGTTTGGCGCATTATCCTCACCATGAGCGGGTTGCCGAACTCGCTGATGAAATGGGGTTCATGCTGTGGCAGGAAATTCCCGTTTATTGGGCCATCGACTTTGAAAGTGAAAGTACCTTCAAGGATGCCAAGAACCAGCTTGCTGAAGTGATTTTCCGTGATCGTAACCGAGCCAGTGTGATTATCTGGTCAGTGGGCAATGAGAATCCGGATACCGATAGCCGGCTGAGATTCATGCGGAAGTTGACAGAAACTGCCCGCCTGCATGACCCGACGCGGCTGGTAGCTGCAGCCTGCTTGATCAACCACGCCAAATTGAAAATAGAAGACCGCCTGGCGGAGCATCTAGACGTCATCGGTATCAATGAATATTATGGCTGGTATGACGAAAATATAGAAGACTTACGTACTATTGGTGAAAATTCGAATCCTGATCGCCCTGTAGTGATTTCAGAAACCGGGGCCGATGGTGACAATACATGCCACGGGCCAGTGACGGGCTGGTTCAGTGAATCCTATATGGCAGAAGTGTATCGACAGCAGATAGGGATGCTGCGCGAGCTGGAGTATATAAAAGGTATGTCGCCCTGGATTCTTTATGACTTCAGAGTAGAGCGGCGCCAGAATATTTATCAGAGAGGGTTCAATCGTAAGGGGCTGATATCGGCTGATAAACGGACCAAGAAAGAAGCATTTGATGTCTTGGCTGCGTTTTATCATGAAATGAAAGATAAGTGAATGGAAAGTTTCTCGATGTATAAAGGCTTGCGGCGCTATCAGGAGTTGGCGGAAGAGCTGAAGCTGATCATTCGGAAGAAAGGATATCAAGTAGGTGATAGGATCCTGACCGAGAGACAGATTTCAGAGACCCTGAATGTTGGTAGGTCTGCTGCGCGTGAAGCGATTCTCATGCTTGAGATAGAAGGCCTGGTCGAAGTCAAGAAAGGTTCTGGTACCTATTTGATATCAGATGAGCTCTCTGCGCCAAAACCCTTGGAGACGGCGGATGATGTGGGGCCTTTTGAGCTCTTGCAGGCCCGGCAGGTAGTGGAAAGCAATGTCGCTGGACTGGCTGCTTTATCTGTTACCAAGAGCGATATATTGCGTATGCGTCAAGCGCTTGAAATGGAGCGTAAGGGTATAGAGGAACAGAATAATGACTACTCCAGCGATGAACTATTCCATCGCTTGATCGCCGAGGCTACCCAAAACAGTGTGTTGGTAGATACGGTGTCCGAGCTGTGGAAGACGAGAGACCGGAGTCTGATGTGGGCTCGGCTCCATGAGCGTATCTTTGATACCGATTATAGAAAGCAGTGGTTGAGAGATCATCAGGAAATATTATCCGCGCTTCAGTTAAAGGATTCGGAAGGCGCTCGTCGGGCGATGTGGCAGCATCTAGAGAATGTTCGTGATACGCTGATGGAGCTTTCTGACGTGGATGACCCAAATTTTGATGGCTATCTGTTTAATAGCAGTGCGGGCTAGGATGACGGGTGCTGTAAAAATGCTGGCAGAATGAATCAGCATAAGCAATGTAGTGGAGAATATCATGAAATATACATGGCGTTGGTTTGGGCCAGATGACCTAATTAGCTTATCCGATGTGCGGCAAGCGGGCTCAACTGGCGTCGTAACTGCACTGCATCATGTGCCGAATGGTACGCTGTGGTCAAAAGAAGATGTGGTCGAGAGAAAGAATGTCATTGAGGCTGCAGGGCTTGAATGGTCTGTAGTGGAAAGTATTCCGGTGCATGAAGATATCAAAACCCAGACCCCTGGTTGGGAAAAGCTTGCCGATATTTGGGCAGAAAGCGCGATCAACGTTGCCGGGGTTGGGGTCAAGACGATTTGTTACAACTTCATGCCGGTACTGGATTGGACCCGTACCTCCTTGCATCACCAGCTATCTGATGGTGCTTTATGTCTGCGCTATGACGCGCTCGATGCTGCTGCCTTTGATCTGTTTGTATTAAAGCGCCCTGGTGCGGAAGCTGACTATGAAGAGTCGGTCATCAATGCTGCGCGTCGCCGGCTGGATGAAATGAGCGTGGCAGACATCGATGAGTTGATCAGTAACATCATTGCCGGCCTTCCCGGCTCTGAGGAGAGCTATAGTCTCGAGAGTTTCAGGACTCGGCTCGAAGCGTATACAGGGATTACTTCTGCCACATTGAAGGACAACCTGGCGGCCTTTTTGTCCAGGGTGATCCCTCAGCTGGAGCCGCATGGAATCAGGCTGGCCATTCATCCTGATGATCCGCCCTATTCGTTGTTCGGTTTGCCGAGGGTTGTATCAACGGCTCAGGATTTACGCGATATAGCCGATATGAACGCCTCCATGGTCAATGGCTTCACCCTCTGTGCGGGGTCCTTGAGTGTGCGCAGGGACAATGATGTCTGTGCCATATTGGAGGAGCAGGCCGAGCGTGTGCATTTTCTCCATTTACGCAATACCACGGTGGAGTCAGACGGTACCAGCTTCTATGAGAATGCCCACCTGGATGGCGATGTCGATATGGTGAAACTGGTGGACATCGTGCTCGATATTGAAGAACGCCGGGGCGAGCAACTGCCTTTCCGCCCCGATCATGGACATGCCATGCTGAGTGACCTGCGCAGTGGCTTCAAGCCTGGTTACCCGGCCATCGGGCGGTTAAGGGGCATGGCAGAAATTCGTGGGGTCGAGCGAGCCCTGCGTGCTCAACGCCGTAAACCATGAACTGAGATCAAACCTGGCGATAATAGTGGATATCCGCACCGGTAGCGAGAAAAGCATGGATAAGCCATACATCCTGTCGTTCGATCAGGGTACCACCAGTTGTCGTGCCATCCTGTTTGATCACGATGCCCGTATCCTGGGAGTGGCCCAGAAGGAGTTCGCCCAGCATTATCCGGCGCCGGGCTGGGTAGAGCATGATGCCATGGAGATCTGGGGCAGCCAGATGGGGGTGGCCCGAGAGGTGCTGGAGACCCAGGGTGTCAAGCCTTCTCAGGTGGCTGCCATTGGCATTACTAACCAGCGTGAGACCACCGTGGTCTGGGATCGCCATACCGGTAAGCCGGTCTATCATGCCATCGTCTGGCAGGATCGCCGCACTGCCCCCTTGTGCGATGAACTCAAGGGGCGTGGGCTCGAGCCCTATATCCGCGAGACTACCGGCCTGGTTGTCGATGCCTATTTCTCTGGAACCAAGATCCGCTGGATTCTCGATAATGTCGAGGGTGCCCGTGAGCGAGCGGAGCGTGGTGACTTGTTGTTCGGGACCATGGATACCTGGCTGGTCTGGAACCTGACCAGGGGAGCGCGCCATGTCACTGATTACAGCAACGCCTCGCGGACTCAGCTCTACAATATCCGCAATCTGGAATGGGACCAGCGCATGCTTGAGGAGCTGGATATTCCCGCCGCCATGCTGCCGGAGGTTCGTTCTTCCAGCGAAGTTTATGGTACGACAGCAGTCGAAATGTTCGGTGGAGCCCAGATTCCCATTGCTGGTATTGCTGGAGATCAGCAGGCGGCGCTCTTCGGCCAATCCTGCTTCGAGAAGGGGATGGTGAAGAATACCTATGGCACTGGCTGCTTCATGCTGATGAATACTGGTGAGACGCCAGTGCCCTCGAAGTCGGGGTTGCTGACTACTATTGCTTGGGGTCTGAACGGGCGGGTCGAGTATGCCCTGGAGGGCTCGATCTTCATCGCCGGTGCTGCGGTACAGTGGCTGCGCGATGAGCTCAAGATGATCGATTCCGCTGCAGACTCCGAATATTACGCCGGCAAGGTGGAGGACGCCGATGGTGTCTATGTGGTGCCGGCTTTCGCTGGGCTAGGGGCTCCCTATTGGGACATGTATGCCCGTGGGGCGATCTTCGGTTTGACGCGTGGCACCCGCAAGGAGCATGTGACGCGGGCTACGCTGGACTCGCTGGCCTACCAGACCAAGGACGTGATCGATGCCATGCAGGCCGACTCCGGGATCGAGCTCATGTCCTTGCGCGTCGACGGCGGGGCCGTGGCCAACAATGTGATGATGCAGTTCCAGGCCGATATGCTCGGGGTTGAAGTGCAGCGTCCTGAGGTCACTGAAACCACCGCCTTGGGGGCCGCCTACCTGGCAGGCATTGCCGTGGGAGTCTGGAACAAGGAAGAGGTTGCTGACAAGGGGAGAGTTGAGCGTGCCTTCACCCCGTCGATGGATGACGAACGGCGTGACACGCTCTACCGTGGCTGGCGGAAGGCCGTGCAGCGCACCATGGGGTGGGAGCGTGAAGAAGGTGAGTGATCCCGAGTGGAACAACGAGCTTCACTAACTCGAGTCAAGGGTCTTGGTATCTTGCCGGCCATGGCCAGCATTTCATTGAGGGGAAACTCGCTATGCAATTGCGCAACAGTAATATTGGACGATTGCGTCACCAGTCCTTCGATGTCTTGATTGTCGGCTGGCAAGGGCGTCAAAGTGGATCTGGTTGATCGCTGTGCTGACCGTAACCGGTAGCGCCTGACGATACTGCTATTCGCTCTCATGTCGCATCCGTATTACAACTCTTGTCGGCGATTTCTTACAAACCAAAGCGTCAAAGACAGCTTTTTTTTCGCTCCCGATCTGTCAAGATTTGCGTGGTCGAGCCAGGGAGGCTCCTAAGGAAGAAGGCGCCAGGAAGGCTTTATACTCAGGGAGTTATGGAAGGGATGCCAAGCGGTGTGGAGGGAATCAAAAAGAGCCCGGTGTATAGCCGGGCTTGCCTCTTTATGGATGTAACCATCATGAAACGATGTGGCAATGCTCTGCAGGTGGAAAGACCTAGGAGTATTGATAAAAGCTTTTGCCTAGCGGAAACTCATGAATTTTGAACATTAGCCATGCTGCTTATCTGGCACTAGGGTGATTAATATCTCGCAAGGATGCGGGGAAGATGGAACGCCGAGCAGAGGAGGCTCGATGACGCCAAGGATGCATGACAGGATGTCATGGTGAGCTGGAAAGGAACCAAGGATTGAGGCCCGGCTGTGTGCCGGGCTTCTTTTGTGATTTTCCTGCGAATTTTCCTTCGCGCTATGTAACCTCGCAAGCAGATTGTCTCAGCATGGTGACATCTTGGTCACTGCAATAACGTTGAGGAAAAATTCCCACACGAAAATTTAACTCAGGTTAATTCGCTTGTCGTCTCCCAGTGGCACTGTAGAGCTGCCATTGGAACAGGCATTGGAAAGTACGGCAGGAGAGAAGGCCAGGATGGCTGGTGGCCCGAGAAACATGGCTAGCCAAGCACCCGCAGGAGATCGAAGCAGTCGGGCAGCGCCTGGCCGGTTATGGCTAGGCTTTCGCCGTCTGCTGCCACAAGCTCTTACAAGCCGATGACCAAGGGAAGCGTATGCTAGGCCTTGGCTGCATCTCGTGCACGCGGTGGTCCAGCCGCATTGCCAATGAATATGAACAGGTACGAAAGGAGTTTGAACCAGGCTGAACGTAAGCCTCAATAGGGGCTAGTGACGCAGGAGAAAAAGAATGATCAGGCTAACCTGGAAGGCAGGATCAAAGTTCCTGGATGATAAAGGCCCTGGTTTCGCCATCATGCTGTTTGTGGCCTTCATGTCATGGATACTGTTCTGGCCCCATGGACTCAGCATGAACATGGCTGCTGGCATGGGGCCGGAGGCAATTCGATACGAAAAGGTCAGTACCTCCTACTCCCAGAACGCGGCAGAACTCATGCGCTCCAACGAAGAGGTCTTTTCTCGCTCGCTGAGTATTCTCGATACCAAGAAATATCATTGCTTGCTAACGGAGTTTTTGAGCAGAGGAGAGCAGGAGGGGAGCCAATCAGCCTCCCTGGCGCGCTACGAGACCTTGTGCGGCATCTTTACCGATGCGGCAGCCATGGTCGACACTTATGCCGAACGGCTTGGTGGCGGGGGTGGATACTATCCGGAACTGCATGAGTTCACCTTGCATACGCAGGGAAGAGAGCGGGCCATAGGGCCTTTCCTGACCCAGGGGGAGTGCATCAAGATAGCCAACCGGCTGGCTCGTGCGGGTGAGCATACCTCGCACTGCCTGCCTTATGGGCAGGCTCGGCACCCCACTCCCGGGTTAGGCCGAGGCTGACGCCAACCTCAATGAATATGATCGAGAGCACGGCCGCTTCCGTAAGCGGCCGTCGCCTCTTGCTTGTTCGCTCCTGGCTCAGCCGGGAGCGACTCTTCAGTCTCGAATATGAGAGGCCTGTCAGGCAAGCCATCGAACTCGAGAACGAAGACGTAATCGATGCCTTGGAGGAGGAGGCGGAAGGGGAGTTGCGTCAGGTCATGCATGCGCTCGAGCGTATCGAGGAGGGCGAAGGTGAGCTATGCGAGCCCTAGCTGCCCGAACAGGACTTGTCGCCAGCCTGAATGTTAGGCTAGGAGAGTTCTGTTTAGTCAGGAGAAGGGCATGAAGGCGTGGCGTCGATCCTGCATGGGGCTGATGGCAGTGCTGTGGCTGTCGGGCTGCGGTGGCGATGGCAATGACACGACAGTAGAGGAGGAGGTGCAGCCCGAGCCGGCGACCGATGTTGCAAGCGAGCCTGTTCCGGAACCGGTCGAGGTGGACCCGCTACAGGTCGAGATCAATGCTTCGGCCTCCTTGCGCAGCGACCGTCGGCTCATGGTGCAGGGTGAAACCAATTTGCCGGAGGAAACCCGGCTCCTGCTAGTGGTGGAGCGTGAGTTGAGCGGGGTACGCTGGCAATCGCGTACTTCAGTGGCGGACGGCCAATTTGCCGCCGGTCCCTTCGGGCCGGGCAGCGGTCTACCCGATGGGGGCTATACCATCACGGTCAATCTGGTGGAAGCGAGCGTGCAACCCGCGTCCGTGCGGGAGCGAGTCGGTGAGCAGGGGGAATATCTCGAGGGGGAGTTGGTGCGTAGCTCGCGGCATGGCCTGGGCCAGGTGGCAAGCTATTCGCGGCGCTACCTTATCGGCAGTGAGCCGCGCCGGGCTACCGACCAGGTAGAGGTGTTGGAGGTCGAATGAAACATGAATGATGGGCGTCGCTCAGACGCCATCCTTGCGCCAACGAGCCAGCAGCCTGCCTACGACCTTCTCGGTTGCCTCCAACGGAACCAGCGAGGCCATGGAATCGCTCCCATTGTAGCATAATAGCTCGCCTCGGCTACCGTACTGGAGTTGGCCGATATAAAGCCCTCCTGAACCCTCGATCAGATAATGCCCGGGTAGCTCGCAATTTTCCGTCGGGCCGAAAGCAGCCAGATCCCCACTTTCCAGAAAAGCGAATTGCTCTCCTGGCGCGGGCGTGACGAGATAACACTCACCCTGCCAATCGAGGCCTGCTAATATCCCCCCTGAAAGGCTGAAGCGGTTGGCATTGGGAGCCTGCCAGGGCACCGGGGAGTTGCCACGTAGATACAGCGGCGCCGAGGTCGTTTGTGTGTCACCTTCGAGTAGTTGACCCAGCGTACAACCTAGGGCATCCGCCAGCGCTACCAGCCTTTCATGACCGATCTGCTTGATCGCTCCCGACTCCCAGTATGAGATAGTGACATCGGAAACACCTACCTTCCTTGCCAGTGCAGCCTTGTTAAGGTTTGCCTGCAAGCGTAAGCGCTTGATTTTCTGGCCCAATGAATCCATTTCATCAACCTGGCGACTGTGGCTACAAAAGGAAGTCGATAGTCAGTGATCTGTGTTAACTGTGCAAATTCAACATGTCAACGGTAAATCGACTCTGAGCGCAGGCTATTACTCGTGGAAGGGAATGAGAAGCATTATTAAAAATTCTTCAATTCTTCTGGTGTGTCTCAAGGTGAGTGGCCGGCTGTGCGGCTGTCTGTGCCGAGGCAGGTGCGTATAATGCCGCCATACAATCCCGTTTGGATAAGGACGACATGACTGTACGTACTCGCATTGCTCCGTCTCCCACCGGCGACCCCCACGTAGGCACGGCTTATATCGCGCTGTTCAATCTCTGCTTTGCGAGGCAGCGCGGTGGCCAGTTCATTCTACGCATCGAGGATACGGATCGGGCGCGCTCGACCTTGGAGTCCGAGCAGATGATCCTCGACTCGCTGCGCTGGCTTGGGCTGGAGTGGGACGAAGGGCCCGACGTAGGTGGCCCTCATGGCCCTTACCGTCAGAGTGAGCGTGGCGACATCTATGCCGAATACGCCCGCCAATTGATCGAAGCGGGGCATGCCTTCAAGTGTTACCGCACCAGTGAAGAGCTGGACGAGTTGAGAGAGGCGCGCAAGGCGAGCGGGATGCATCTCGCACTCAAGCCTGCCGACCTGGCACTGCCCGAGGAGGAGGCTGCTCGGCGCGAGCGCGAGGGTTGGCCCTACGTGATAAGGATGAAGGTGCCGGCCAGCGGTACTTGCCGGATCGACGACATGCTGCGGGGCACTATCGAAGTCGACTGGGCGCAGGTGGATGCGCAGATTCTGCTCAAATCCGACGGCATGCCCACCTATCACTTGGCCAATGTGGTGGATGACTATCTGATGGGCATTACCCACGTGCTGCGTGGCGAGGAGTGGATCAACTCGGCCCCCAAGCACCAGTTGCTGTACGAGTACTTCGGCTGGCAGATGCCGGTGCTGTGCCATATGCCGCTACTTCGCAACCCCGACAAATCGAAGCTCTCCAAGCGTAAGAACCCTACCTCGATCAACTATTATCGTCGCATGGGTTTCTTGCCCCAGGCGGTGATTAACTACCTGGGCCGCATGGGCTGGTCGATGCCCGACGAACGAGAGAAGTTCAGCCTCGACGAGATGATGTCGCACTTCGACATTCAGCGTGTGTCGCTGGGCGGGCCTGTCTTCGACCTGGAGAAGCTGACCTGGCTCAACGGGCTTTATATTCGTGAGGACCTGGACGATAGGGCGTTTCTCAAGGCGCTGATGGAGTGGGCCTTCAATGAGGAATACGTCGGACAGATCCTGCCGCAGGTGCGGCCCCGGGTAGAGACTCTCTCGCAGGTAGCGCCATTGGTGGGCCACTTCTTCGGTGGTGTGCCCTCGCTGCGTGAGGACGACTTCGATACCGTCAAACTGGAGCGCGAGGAGTTGGTCAGGTTGCTGCAGTTCCTGACTTGGCGCTTCGAGGCGGTATCGGCCTGGCACAAGGAGGCGCTGCTCGCCGAGGTCAAGTCGCTGGCCGGGCATTTCGAGCTCAAGATGAAGGAGTTCCTGGCGCCGGTCTTCATCGCCATCACCGGTTCCACGGCCAGCACCTCGGTCATGGATGCCATGGCAATTCTCGGTTCAGACATGACTAGAGCGAGGCTGCGTCACGCCATCGAAGTGCTCGGCGGAGTTTCCAAGAAGCAGGCCAAGCGCTTCGAGAAGGAGTACAAGGCGCTGTAAGATGCGGCTGCGCCGCTTGAAGAAGGAAGAGCGGCGCTTGAGGAGGAGGCCGGTCTTATCTCTTCACTCTTCCTTCTAGAAACTGTTGACGAAGATGGGGTGAATCAGTAACATACGCCCCGTCTTCACGGCGCATTTGGGGCCTTAGCTCAGCTGGGAGAGCGCGACACTGGCAGTGTCGAGGTCAGCGGTTCGATCCCGCTAGGCTCCACCAATCTTGCGTGCCGAAACGTGATGGCGTTGCGTCCCATTCGTCTAGTGGTCTAGGACACCGCCCTTTCACGGCGGGAACAGGGGTTCGAACCCCCTATGGGACGCCACTTCTTCCGATTACTCTCCCTGCATGGTTCTCCGTGTCGCTCGTGATCTCAGCACTCCGTGTATGAGTGTGTTACGACATGTTTCCTTGCGTAAAAATCCCATTAAAGAGGCCGCTTTTTCAGCCTCTTAGGCTTGACTTGTCCACTTGCTCAGTATCTGGGCTCTCCTCCTGTGTGTAATTGCCCGAAATGGTGCTGGATGAGTGTGCAGCTGCAAAAACCTATAAATATCAGTAGTTTAAAATTGATCAAAAAGTAACCAATCTAAGTGGAAGCCCCTTCTCATGCCGATCCGATGATGTTTTCTTGAGGTTGTGAACAGGGTTATCCACAAAATGTGTGGAAAACGTTCGGGCCGTTGGGGAGTCGTGATTCGCTCCGTGTAAAGCGGGTCATGTCAAGATCGGTTGGCCACTTTTCTGGTACTTTCTCATGAGAGGCGTCGCGGATAGGCGACGCTTCTCAGCGTGTTTCGTATGGAGTGGGTCAGCTTCGTCCGAACTCCCGCAGTCGGCGCAGCAGTGAGGAGGTGTCCCAGCGGCCGCCGCCCATGACCTGCACGTCAGCATAGAACTGGTCGACGAGGGCGGTAACCGGCAGGCGAGCCTGAAGGCGGCGTGCCTGCTCGAGACAAATCCCCAGGTCCTTGCGCATCCAGTCGACGGCGAAGCCGTGTTCGTACTCGTCGGCAATCATGGTCTTGTGGCGATTCTCCATCTGCCAGGAGCCGGCGGCTCCCTTGGAGATCACTTCAATGACGCGCTGCTGGTCGAGTCCGGCCTGTTCGGCGAAATGCAGGCCTTCGGCCAAGCCCTGTACCAAGCCTGCAATGCAGATCTGATTGACCATTTTGGTCAGCTGCCCGCTACCGGCTGGCCCCATCAGGGTCACTGCCCTGGCATAGTGGCCGAGTGTCGCCTTGACGCGGGTGAAATTCGCTTCCGTGCCGCCGCACATGATCGTCAGCGCGCCGTTCTCTGCGCCTTGTTGCCCACCCGATACCGGCGCGTCGATGAAGCCGATGCCCTTTGCGCGGCAAGCGCCATCGAGTTCTTCTGCGAGATCGGCCGAGGCGGTGGTGTGGTCGACCAGCAGGCTGCCCGCGTCCATGCCTGAGAGGGCGCCTTGCTCGCCTACGGTAACTTGACGCACATCGTCGTCATTGCCCACGCAGACCAGTACCAGATCGGCCCCCTGGGCGGCTTCCCTGGGGGTGGCGTGGTGGCTGCCGTCATATTCCTCGACCCAGGCCCTGGCTTTGGCTTCGCTGCGGTTGTAAACGCGCACGGTGAGCCCAGCTCGGGCCAAGTGGCCAGCCATGGGGTAGCCCATCACGCCCAGGCCAATGAAGGCGACAGTGGAAATCTGCTGTTGCATAGGGGGTTCCCTCTCGTTGATGGCAGCGCCGGGAGTCCGTCATGGCTCGCTTGGCCTGCATGCGAAGTTTGAGATGCAGAAAGCCGCCCGAAGGCGGCTTTCCGGTACGTTGAGTACGTGCGGCCAGGCCGCTGCTGCCGACTTACTTGGCAGGATAGTCGCGTTGCGGATGACCGGTGTAGAGCTGGCGCGGACGGCCGATCTTGTAATCGCTGGAGAGCATCTCGTGCCAGTGGGAGATCCAGCCGATGGTGCGCGACACGGCGAAGATCACCGTGAACATGTTGGTCGGGATGCCCATGGCCTTGAGAATGATGCCGGAATAGAAGTCAACGTTGGGGTAGAGTTTGCGCTCCACGAAGTACTCGTCCTCAAGAGCGATCTGCTCCAGGCGTTTGGCGATCTTGAGCTGCGGGTCGTCGATGCCGAGTTCGGCCAGCACCTCGTCGCAGGTCTCCTTCATTACCTTGGCGCGCGGATCGAAGTTGCGATACACGCGATGGCCGAAGCCCATCAGCTTGAACGGGTCGTCCTTGTCCTTGGCCTTGTCGATGAAGCGTTGGATGTTCTCTTCGGAATCGTCGCCGATTTCGTCGAGCATCTTCAGTACCGCTTCGTTGGCACCACCGTGAGCCGGGCCCCACAGTGCGGCAATGCCGGCGCTGATGCAGGCGAAGGGGTTGGCACCGGTGGAGCCGGCCAGGCGCACCGTGGAGGTGGAGGCGTTCTGCTCGTGGTCGGCGTGGAGCATGAAGATGCGATCCATGGCCTTGGCGTAAACCGGATTGACCTTGTACTCCTCGCACGGATGGCTGAACATCATGTAGAGGAAATTCTCTGCATAGCTCAGGTCGTTGCGCGGGTAGTTGAACGGCTGGCCGACGTTGTACTTGTAGGACATGGCCGCCAGGGTCGGCATCTTGGCGATCAGGCGAATGGCGCTGATCACGCGGTCCTCTTTCTGGGTGATATCCATGTGGTCGTGGTAGAAGGCCGCTAGGCCGCCAACCACGCCGCACAGGATCGACATCGGGTGGGCATCGCGACGGAAGCCCTTGAAAAAGTTGTTGATCTGGTCGTGCACCATGGTGTGGTTGCGGACCCGCGATTCGAAGTCGGCGTATTGCTCGTCGGTGGGTAGCTCGCCAAACAGCAGTGTGTAGCACACCTCGACGAAGTTGGACTCCTTGGCCAACTGGTCGATCGGGTAGCCGCGGTGCAGCAGTACGCCCTTGGCGCCATCGATGTAGGTAATGGCCGACTGGCACGAGGAGGTAGCCATGAAGCCGGGGTCGTAGGTGAATAGGCCGTCGGCGCCGAGACTGCGGACATCGACCACGTCAGGGCCCAGGGTGCCTGAGTAGACGGGCAGCTCAATGGTCTTGTCCAGGCCGTCTACCGTCAGTGTCGCTTTCCTGTCAGCCATTCTGGCCTCCTCTCGAAGTCGAAGTGATCGTTAACTCATTCTTTCGCAAACCCTGTTGAAGCGCTGGCCCGCGAAAAAGGTCCGCCCACTATAGAAGCGTTCCCGGGATTGTCAATTAGGCTAAAGCGACCGGCTAGTTGTACGCAGGCAGGGTTAGTTTTCAGTATTTGTATAAAAAATGGTGCTTTGCACTACACGAGGCCACGAATCAGGCCGGCTTCGGAATTTCGCCCAAAAGCGTTGTGCCTCGCCTGGGGTGGGGCGGGCTTGAACCATGGTCGAGTCGGGCCAGCGCGAATTTGTCACTGGGAGTCCATGTCCCTATAATCCACACCGCGCGACTGGCAGGTACTCGTTGTCATGCCCGTCCCGGCAGCGGCGAGCCCCCTACCTCAAACCACCGCCCGCTCGAGCCTGGTCCCATCGATTGGTTGAAGAGCGAGCCAAGAGAGTGTGTATAGAGCCGTGAATAGCAAACGACCCGTCAACCTCGACCTCACCACGATACAGTTTCCGCTACCCGCCCTGACGTCGATCGCCCATCGCATCACCGGCGTGATTCTGTTCGTCGGCCTCATTTTCGCCTTCTGGGCGCTCGACAAGTCGTTGTCATCCTCCGAAGGCTTTGCGGCCGTCAGGGATGCTCTGGCCAACAATGTCCTGGCGAAGCTGATCGCCTGGGGGTTGTTGTCGGCGCTGGCGTTCCATTTCGTGGCCGGCATCAAGCATCTGCTGATGGATGCCGGTTACGGCGTGACCTTGGAAGGTGGCGTCAAAAAGGCACAGGCCACCGTGGTCATCAGTGCCGTCCTGATCATTCTGGCGGGAGTCTGGGTATGGTAACCAACATCACCAATCTGGGTCGCAGCGGCCTTTCCGACTGGCTGATCCAGCGTGTCTCGGCCATTATTCTGGCACTCTACACCGTATTCATCGTCGCGTACCTGCTGTTCAATCCCGGGCTCGACTACGCCACCTGGAGCCAGCTCTTCGCCCAGACCTGGATGCGTATCTTCTCGCTGCTGGCCTTTATCTCTCTCGCCGCGCACGCCTGGATCGGCTTGTGGACCGTGACCACCGACTATCTCAAGTCCACGCCCGTGCGCCTCGGCGCCCAAGTCGTCATCATCCTGGCCGTGTTCGTGTTCCTGGTCTGGGGCATCCAAGTTCTGTGGGGAGCCTGATTCATGTCTAACATGCGTACCTTGTCCTACGACGCCATCATCATCGGCGGTGGCGGTTCCGGCCTGCGCGCCGCGCTCGAGCTGGCCAAGTCCGGCAAGAAGACCGCCGTGCTGTCCAAGGTCTTCCCGACCCGTTCGCACACCGTTTCCGCCCAGGGCGGCATTACCTGCGCCATCGCTTCGGCCGACCCCAACGACGACTGGCGCTGGCACATGTACGATACTGTCAAGGGCGGCGACTACATCACCGACCAGGATGCAGCTGAATACATGTGCTCCGAAGGCCCCAAGGCGGTCTTCGAGCTGGAGCACATGGGCCTGCCCTTCTCGCGCTTCGACAACGGCCGTATCTACCAGCGCCCGTTCGGCGGCCAATCCAAGAACTTCGGCGAGGGCGGCCAGGCGGCACGTACCTGTGCCGCGGCCGATCGTACCGGCCATGCGCTGCTGCACACCCTTTACCAGAACAACCTGAAGAACAATACCACCTTCCTCAACGAGTGGTTCGCGGTCGATCTGGTCAAGAACGCCAACGGTGACGTGGTGGGTTGCATCGCCATGTGCATCGAGACCGGTGAAGTGGTGCACGTCAAGTCCAAGGCCACCGTCATGGCTACTGGTGGCGCGGGCCGTATCTACGCCTCCACTACCAACGCCCTGATCAATACCGGCGATGGTATCGGCATGGCACTGCGTGCCGGCTTCCCGATGCAGGACATGGAGATGTGGCAGTTTCACCCCACCGGTATCTACGGTGCGGGCGTGTTGGTCACCGAAGGCTGTCGCGGCGAAGGCGGTTACCTGGTCAACAAGGACGGCGAACGCTTCATGGAGCGCTACGCGCCCAATGCCAAGGATCTCGCTGGCCGTGACGTGGTGGCGCGCTCCATGGTCATGGAAATTCTCGAGGGCCGTGGCTGCGGCGAGAAGGGCGATCACGTCTTCCTCAAGCTCGACCACCTGGGCGAGGAGGTGCTCAACAAGCGCCTACCGGGTATCAGCGAGCTGTCCAAGATCTTCGCCCACGTCGATCCGGTCAATGCACCGATTCCTGTGGTGCCGACCTGTCACTACATGATGGGCGGTATTCCGACCAACGTGCACGGCCAGGCGATCATGCAGGATGCCGATGGCAACGACCGCATCGTCAATGGCCTGTTCGCCTGCGGCGAGGCGGCCTGTGTCTCCGTTCATGGCGCCAACCGCCTGGGCGGCAACTCGTTGCTCGACCTGGTGGTGTTCGGCCGTGCGGCCGGCATGTTCATCGAGGGTGCACTCAACGAGGGCATCGAGTACCTCGACGCTTCCGAATCCGACATCGAAGCGGCGATGAAGCGCATGACCCGCTGGAACGAGTCCACCGGCGGCGAATCCGTGGCCGAGCTCAAGACCGAGCTGCAGAGCATCATGCAGAACGCCTTCGGCGTGTTCCGCCAGGAGGAGCACATGCAGGAAGGGGTCAAGAAGCTGGCCGACCTGCGCGGCCGCATCGGCGAGGCGCACTTGGCCGACAAGTCCGGCGCCTTCAACACCGCCCGCGTCGAAGCGCTCGAACTCGACAACCTGATGGAAGTGGCCGAGGCTACCGCCATTGCGGCACTGGAGCGCAAGGAGAGCCGCGGCGCGCACTCCCGCTACGACTATCCGGACCGTGATGACACCAACTGGCTGAAGCACTCAATGTACTTCCCGGCCGAGAAGCGGGTCGGCAAGCGCGACGTCAACTTCAAGCCGAAGACCGTCGACACCTTCGAGCCGAAAATCCGTACTTACTAAGGGGGAGTCACGAGATGCTTCAGGTATCCATTTACCGCTACAACCCGGAAACCGACTCCGCACCCTACATGCAGGAGTACCAGCTCGACACCCAGGGCCGCGACCTGATGGTGCTGAACGTGCTGGAGATGCTCAAGGCCGAGGACACCACCCTGGCCTTCCGCCGCAGTTGCCGCGAGGGCGTGTGCGGCTCCGACGGCATGAACATGAACGGCAAGAACGGCCTGGCCTGCATCACCTCGCTGTCCGACGTGGTCAAGGACAACAAGCTGGTGCTGCGTCCGCTGCCGGGCCTGCCGGTGGTGCGCGACCTGGTGGTCGACATGGGACTGTTCTACAAGCAGTACGAGCGCATCCAGCCGTACCTGCAGAACGACGAGCCGGCGCCGGCCATCGAGCGCCTGCAGTCGCCGGAGGACCGCGACAAGCTCGACGGCCTCTACGAGTGCATCCTGTGCGCCTGCTGTTCCACCTCCTGCCCGTCGTTCTGGTGGAACCCCGACAAGTTCGTCGGACCGGCCGGCCTACTGCAGTCTTACCGATTCCTGGCGGATTCGCGCGACACGGCCACACGCGAGCGCTTGGCCGAGCTGGAGGATCCGTTCAGCGTGTTCCGCTGCCGCGGCATCATGAACTGCGTCGCGGTATGTCCGAAGGGGCTCAACCCCACGCGGGCGATCGGCAAGATCCGTGACATGCTGCTTGCGAATGCCACTTAAATCGTGGCGCGTAGCTTGTTATCATACTCACCGCAGTTCGATCGCGACGACATGTCGCGGTCGGCTCGCAGACAGCAGCAAGAGAGCCGGTGCCCGAGGTACCGGCTCTTGAGCATGGATTGCAAGGATTCCAGCCTAGCGGCTGGAGCCGCCGGGAAGTAAAGACGCCCTACCGGCAGGGCACCAGCCAAGCCGTCGCGGCTGGCCCGCGACGGCGCCGACAACACCCCATCAGTGTAGGGTGACCGAGAGATGCAACAAGGCATAATGGAGTTGATGTGGAACAGCTCCCACGTGAGCGGCAGCAACGTTCACTATGTGGAAGCGCTCTACGAGCAATACCTCGCCGACCCAGGTTCCGTGCCCGACGAGTGGCGGACCTACTTCGACCAACTGCCCAGCGTCGATGGCGCCTCCTCCCACGATGTTCCCCTCAGTCCCGTCCGTGATCAGTTCCAGCAACTGGCACGTGCGCGCCGGGCCACCGCCGTTGCAGCCGACAGCGGTGAGAGCAAGAAGCAGGTCAAGGTGTTGCAGCTGATCAACGCCTACCGCTTCAGGGGCCATCAGAAGGCCGACATCGATCCGCTCAAGCTGCGCAGCCAGACTCCCGTTCCCGACCTCGACCTCTCCTTCCACCAGCTTACCTCGGCCGATCTGGATACCGAATTCCAGACCGGCTCTTTCTTCCTGGGGATGGACAAGGCTCCGCTACGCGAGATCGTCGACGCTCTGGAGCAGACCTACTGTCGCTCCATCGGCTGCGAGATCATGCACATCGTCGATACCGAGGAGAAACGCTGGCTACAGCAGCGCTTCGAGTCGGTTCGCTCGGCACCGAAGTACAGCGACGACGTACGCAAGCACCTACTGGAGCGCCTGACTGCCGCAGAGGGCCTGGAGAATTACCTGGCCTCCAAGTATCCGGGCACCAAGCGTTTCGGCCTCGAGGGCGGCGAGTCGTTCATCCCCATGATGGATGAACTGATTCAGCGTGCCGGCGGCTATGGGGTCAAGGAAGTCGTCATCGGCATGGCCCACCGCGGCCGTCTCAACCTGCTGGTCAACATCCTCGGCAAGAACCCTTCCGAACTGATCGACGAGTTCGACGGCAAGAAGCTGATCGAGCGCGGCTCGGGCGACGTCAAGTATCACCAGGGCTTCAGCTCCAACGTGATGACGCCGGGCGGCGAGGTTCATCTGGCGCTGGCCTTCAACCCCTCCCACCTGGAGATCGTTTCGCCGGTGGTCGAGGGTTCGGTGCGTGCCCGCCAGGATCGCCGCGACGACTACGACGGCGTCAAGGTGTTGCCGATCAACGTGCATGGCGACGCCGCTTTCGCTGGGCAGGGCGTGGTGATGGAGACCTTCCAGATGTCCCAGACCCGTGCCTACAAGACTGGCGGCACGCTGCACATCGTCATCAACAACCAGGTCGGCTTCACCACCTCGCACCCGCAGGACACACGCTCCACCGAGTACTGCACCGATATCGCCAAGATGGTCCAGGCGCCGATTTTCCACGTCAACGGCGACGACCCGGATGCCGTGCTGCATGCCACCCAGGTGGCGCTGGACTACCGTCAGCAGTTCCGCAAGGACGTGGTCATCGATCTGGTCTGCTACCGTCGCCGCGGCCACAACGAGGCCGACGAGCCGTCCGGCACCCAGCCGCTGATGTATCGCAAGATCAAAGATCATCCCTCCTCACGTTCCCTCTATGCCCAGCGTCTGGTCGAGCAGGGGGTGGTGACCGAGGAGGAGGCCCTGGCGATGACCGAGACCTATCGCGAGGATCTGTTGGCCGGCAACCACGTGGCCAACGCCCTGGTGCAGGAGCCCAACACCTCGCTGTTCGTCGACTGGAAGCCTTACCTCGGCCACGAGTGGAGCGGCTACGCCGATACCGGGGTCGAGATGAAGCGCCTGCAGCGGCTTGCCGCCAGGATGTGCAAGGTGCCCGACGGCGTAGAGATGCAGCGCCAGGTGGCCAAGATCTACGAGGACCGTCGCAAGATGCAGGCTGGCGGCCTGGCCCTGAATTGGGGCTTTGCCGAGACCCTGGCTTACGCCACCTTGCTCGACGAGGGCCATCCGGTGCGCATCACCGGGCAGGACGTGGGCCGTGGCACCTTCTCCCACCGCCATGCCGTGGTGCACAACCAGAAGGATGGCAGCACCTACGTACCGCTGCAGCATCTGGCCGACGGCCAGCCGCGCTTCACTATCCACGATTCCTTCCTCTCCGAGGAGGCGGTGCTGGCGTTCGAGTACGGCTACGCCACCACGGCTCCCAACGACCTGGTAATCTGGGAGGCGCAGTTCGGCGACTTCTTCAACGGTGCCCAGGTGGTGGTCGACCAGTTCATCTCTTCCGGTGAGACCAAGTGGGGCCGGTTGTGTGGCCTGACCATGCTGTTGCCCCACGGCTACGAAGGGCAGGGGCCTGAGCACTCCTCCGCGCGCCTCGAGCGCTTCTTGCAGCTGTGCGCCGAGCACAACATGCAGGTGTGTGTGCCGACGACTCCGGCGCAGATTTTCCATCTGCTGCGTCGCCAGGTGATCCGCCCGCTGCGCAAGCCGCTGATCGTGATGTCGCCCAAGAGCCTGCTGCGCCACAAGGAGGCCATCTCCAGCCTCGACGATCTGGCCAACGGCCACTTCCACATGGTGTTGCCGGATCAGGGCAACCTCGACGCCCAGCGCGTCAAGCGCGTCGTCATGTGTGCCGGCAAGGTCTACTACGATTTGGCGGCATGGCGCGCCGAGAACGAGCGTGACGACACGGCCATCGTGCGCATCGAGCAGCTCTATCCCTTCCCCAAGGAGGAACTGCTCGAGACGCTCAAGGACTACGCCAACCTCGAGAGCGTGGTGTGGTGTCAGGAGGAGCCGCTCAACCAAGGCGCCTGGTATTCGAGCCAGCACCACATGCGGGCGGTGGTCGACATGCTCAAGAACGGCTTGGGCGGCGAGCTCAAGTTCGCCGGTCGCCCGGCATCGGCAGCACCCGCGGCGGGCTACATGTCCGTGCATACCGAACAGCAGCGCCAGCTGGTGGAAGACGCCTTCAATCTTTGAGGCGACCCACCGGGACGAGAGAGAACATACAAGGGAAACGACATGGCTACCGAGATCAAAGCGCCCACCTTTCCGGAATCCGTTGCCGAAGGCAGCGTGGCCGCCTGGCACAAGAAGCCGGGGGATAGCGTCGAGCGCGATGAGCTGATCGTCGAGATCGAAACGGACAAGGTGGTGCTCGAGGTGGTGGCGCCGGAAGCCGGCACGCTGTCCGAGGTGCTGGTCGAAGAGGGCGACATCGTGCAATCCGAGCAGGTACTGGGCCGGATCGGTGCGGGCAGCGCCAAGGGCGGCGAGCAGCAAAGCGAGAAAGCCAGCGAGAAGGCTGACGCCAAGGCCAAGAGCGAAGCCAAGGCTGCGCCTGCCGCTGGTGGCCAGAAGCACGAGGTGAAGGCGCCGACCTTCCCCGAGTCGATCCAGGAAGGCACCGTGGCGACCTGGCACAAGAAGGTCGGCGAGACGGTCAAGCGCGACGAGGTGCTGGCCGATATCGAAACCGACAAGGTGGTGCTCGAAGTCGTGGCACCAGCCGATGGCGCCATCGCCGAGATCAAGGCGGAAGAGGGCAGCCAAGTCGCATCCGAGGCAGTGCTGGCGATCTTCACCGAAGGCGCGAGCGGTGCCGCTACGGCTGCAGACGAAACCCCAGCGGCATCCGCCGACGATGGCTCCGGTGATGAGAAGATCGGCGACAAGATCCTGGCTCCGGCGGCGCGCAAGCTGGTTGCCGAGCACGATCTCGACGTCAACAAGATCGAAGGCACCGGTAAGGGCGGCCGCATCCTCAAGGAGGACGTGCAGCGTGCCGTGCAGGCCGGTACGGCCAAGAAGAACGCGGCTCCGGCCGCCGCGCCGAAGCAGGCTGCCGCGGCACCGGCCTTCGAGGGCGAGCGTCCCGAGAAGCGCGTGCCGATGAGCCGCCTGCGTCAGACCATCGCCAAGCGTCTGGTCCAGGCTCAGCAGACTGCTGCCATGCTCACCACTTACAACGAGGTGGACATGGGCGCGGTGATGGATCTGCGCGCGCAGTACAAGGACACCTTCCAGAAGGCCCACGACGTCAAGCTCGGTTTCATGGGCTTCTTCGTCAAGGCTGCCTCCGAGGCGCTCAAGCGCTTCCCCGACGTCAATGCTTCCATCGACGGCACCGACATCGTCTATCACGGCTACCAGGACATCGGTGTGGCGGTGTCCACCGACCGCGGCCTGGTAGTGCCGGTGCTGCGTGATACCGACAGCATGAAGATCGCCGACGTCGAGAAGGGTATCGTCGACTTCGGCAAGCGTGCGCGTGACGGCAAGCTCGGCATCGAGGAGATGCAGGGCGGTACCTTTACCATCACCAATGGTGGCATCTTCGGCTCGCTGATGTCCACGCCAATCCTCAATCCGCCGCAGACCGCCATCCTGGGCATGCACAAGATCCAGGAGCGCCCGATGGCCGTCAACGGCAAGGTCGAGATCCGTCCGATGATGTACCTGGCCCTGTCATACGACCACCGTATGATCGACGGCAAGGATGCGGTGCAGTTCCTGGTGACCATCAAGGAGCTGCTCGAGGATCCGGCGCGCCTGCTGCTGGATATCTGATGGCGCTCGAAGCAACGGACTCAAACGCGAACCGATCAACAGGAAGAAGCAAATGGCCGACAAATTTGATGTGATCGTCATCGGCGCGGGCCCCGGGGGCTACGTGGCCGCCATCCGTGCCGCCCAACTGGGACTGAAGACCGCCTGCGTCGAGAAGTGGGTCAACAAGGAAGGCAAGACCGTTCACGGCGGCACCTGCCTGAACGTGGGCTGCATCCCGTCCAAGGCGTTGCTCGAGACATCCCACAAGTTCGTCGAGGCGCGGGATCACTTCGCCGAGATCGGCATCGATCTGGAAGCCCCCAAGGCCAACGTGGCCAAGATGCTGGAGTTCAAGAACTCCGTCATCGCCAAGAACGTGGGCGGCATCAGCGCGCTGTTCAAGGCCAATGGTGTGACGGCCATCGACGGTACCGGCAAGGTGACCGGCGCCAAGCAGGTCGAAGTGACCGACCACGATGGTGGCAAGACCACCTATGAAGCCGACAACATCGTCATCGCCGCAGGCTCGGTACCGGTGGAGATTCCGCCGACCCCGCTGCACGAGGACATCGTCGTCACTTCCACCGGCGCGTTGGAGTTCACCGAAGTGCCCAAGCGCCTGGGTGTGATCGGTGCCGGCGTCATCGGCCTGGAGCTGGGCAGCGTGTGGAGCCGCCTGGGCTCGGAGGTGGTCGTGCTCGAGGCCATGGACACCTTCCTGCCGATGGTCGACACCGCCATCGCCAAGGAGACCCAGAAGCTGCTCAAGAAGCAAGGTCTAGACATCCGTCTGGGCGCCCGTGTCACCGGCTCCGAGGTCAAGGGTAATGAAGTCGCGGTCAAGTACAGCGACAACGACGGCGAGCAGGAACTCACCTTCGACAAGCTGATCGTCTGCGTCGGTCGCCGCCCGTATACCAAGGGTGTGGTCGATGAGAGCGTCGGCGTAGGCCTCGACGAGCGTGGCTTCATTCATGTCGACGACCAGTGCCGTACCAGCGTGCCAGGCATTTACGCCATTGGCGACTGCGTGCGCGGCCCGATGTTGGCCCACAAGGCCTCCGAAGAGGGCGTGATGGTGGCCGACATCATTGCCGGTCACAAGGCGGAGATGAACTACGACGCTATTCCCAGCGTGATCTACACCTCGCCTGAAGTGGCTTGGGTGGGCATGACAGAGCAGGACGCCAAGGCCAAGGGCATCGAGGTCAAGACCGGGTCCTTCCCGTTTTCGGCCAACGGCCGGGCACTGGCCAACAATGCACCGGAAGGCATGGCCAAGATCATCGCCGATGCCGAGACCGACCGTATCCTGGGCATGCATATCGTCAGCCAGCATGCTGGCGAGCTGATCGCCCAAGGCGTGATAGCGATGGAGTTCGGCTCCAGTGCCGAAGACCTGGCCCTGACCTGCTACGCGCACCCGAGCACCTCCGAAGCGATCCACGAGGCAGCGCTGGCGGTGGACGGCCATGCCATTCACATGGCCAACCGCAAGAAGCGCAAGTAAGCGGTTCGCGTCAACGCAACAACAAGCGCCATCCAGGGGGATGGCGCGTCGTGCCCGGCCATGTACCGGGGGCGAACGGGGGTAACCCGGCATCGACCGTCGCAGGCGGTGTTTCGCGGTTGCCATTCGAGTCACATGCAACCAATGGCATGAATCGATGAACCTTCACGAGTATCAAGGCAAGCAGCTGTTTGCTGATTATGGTCTGCCGGTATCCAAGGGCTTCGCAGTCGATACCCCCGAGGAAGCGGCGGAAGCCTGCAAGAAGATCGGCGGTGACATGTGGGTGGTCAAGGCCCAGGTTCACGCCGGTGGCCGCGGCAAGGCCGGCGGTGTCAAGCTGATCAAGAGCCCGGAAGAAGCCAAGGCCTTCGCCGAGCAGTGGCTGGGCAAGAATCTGGTGACCTATCAGACCGATGCCAACGGTCAGCCGGTCGCCAAGATCCTGGTCGAGAACTGCACCGACATCGCCAGCGAGCTCTACCTGGGCGCCGTGGTCGACCGCACCACTCGTCGCGTTGTGTTCATGGCCTCCACCGAGGGCGGCGTCGAGATCGAGAAGGTCGCCGAGGAAACCCCCGAGAAGATCCTCAAGGCCCAGATCGACCCGCTGGTCGGCGCTCAGCCGTACCAGGCGCGTGAGCTGGCCTTCGCCCTGGGCCTGAAAGACGATCAGGTCAAGCAGTTCACCAAGATCTTCCTGGGTCTGTCGCGTCTGTTCCATGAGAAGGACCTGGCGCTGCTCGAGATCAACCCGCTGGTGATCACCGACGAAGGCAACCTGCACTGCCTCGACGCCAAGATCAACCTGGACAGCAACGCGCTGTATCGCCACCCGGACCTGCAGGCGATGCGCGATCCGTCCCAGGAAGACGAGCGCGAAGCCGAAGCCGCCGAATGGGACCTCAACTACGTCGCCCTCGACGGCAACATCGGCTGCATGGTCAATGGCGCCGGTCTGGCGATGGGCACCATGGACATCGTCAACCTCAATGGCGGCAAGCCGGCCAACTTCCTTGACGTCGGCGGCGGCGCCACCAAGGAGCGCGTGGCAGAGGCGTTCAAGCTGATCCTCTCCGACACCAACGTCAAGGCGGTGCTGGTCAACATCTTCGGCGGTATCGTGCGTTGCGACATGATCGCCGAAGGCATCATCGGTGCCGTCGAGCAGGTTGGCGTCAACGTGCCGGTGGTGGTGCGTCTCGAGGGTAACAACGCCGAGCTGGGTGCCGAGAAGCTGGCTTCCAGCGGTCTGAACATCATCGCTGCCACGAGCCTCACCGATGCGGCTCAGCAGGTCGTCAAGGCAGCGGAGGGCAAGTAATGAGCATCCTGATCGACAAGAACACCAAGGTCATCTGCCAGGGCTTCACCGGCGGGCAGGGGACCTTCCACTCCGAGCAGGCGATCGCCTACGGCACCCAGATGGTCGGCGGCGTCACCCCGGGCAAGGGCGGCCAGACCCACCTTGGCCTGCCGGTGTTCAACACCGTCAAGGAAGCCGTGGAGCAGACCGGCGCCGAGGCCTCGGTGATCTATGTGCCGGCACCGTTCTGCAAGGACTCGATCCTCGAGGCCGCCAATGCCGGTATCAAGCTGATCGTGTGCATCACCGAAGGTATTCCGACCCTGGACATGCTCGACGTCAAGGTCAAGTGCGACGAGCTGGGCGTGCGCCTGATCGGCCCGAACTGCCCCGGCGTGATCACTCCGGGCGAGTGCAAGATCGGTATCATGCCGGGCCATATCCACAAGCCGGGCCGTGTCGGAATCGTGTCGCGCTCCGGCACCCTGACTTACGAAGCGGTCAAGCAGACTACCGACCACGGCTTCGGCCAGTCCACCTGCGTGGGCATCGGCGGCGACCCGATCCCGGGCTCCAACTTCATCGACATTCTCGAGATGTTCGAGAAGGACCCCGCCACCGAGGCGATCGTCATGATCGGCGAGATCGGCGGTACCGCCGAAGAAGAGGCGGCGGCCTACATCAAGGCCAACGTGACCAAGCCGGTGGTGTCCTACATCGCCGGTGTCACCGCCCCTCCGGGTAAGCGCATGGGCCATGCCGGTGCGATCATATCCGGCGGCAAGGGCACTGCTGACGAGAAGTTCGCCGCGCTGGAAGATGCCGGCGTGCGTACCGTTCGCTCCCTGGCCGAGATCGGCGATGCATTGAAGGACGTGACCGGCTGGTAAGCACCGCTTCCGGTGCAATGACAAGAGGGCGCCTCATCGAGGCGCCCTCTTTTAGTTTGCTCGCTCCTGCCTTGCGCTTCGCCTGGGCCTTCCATGTCCTGAGTCACTGGCTCGGACTCGGAGGGAGGCGTCGGTGGTGGGAGACGCCCGGGCGTAAAGCGAGAGTGCGGGAAAGATAAAAAATGCCCGGCTCTGTTGGCCGGGCATCGTAGTCACGCAGCGACTGGCATTCACTCTAGGATGCCGGGCGCGCCACCAGCGAGCGGGTCTCCTCGCGTGCTTCTATCAGCTCGACGCGAATCACGTCGCCCAACTTGTAGCGTTCCTCGCCTTCGACCTGGACGCGTCCCTCCTTGTCGTCGACGACGACCTTGTCGCGGTCGCTGTGCAGCAGCGGAGCCGGCACGAAGGCCGTGGCGCCGTTGGCGACGAGGCGTACACGTAGGCCGCCGCGGCTGATACCGAAGATCTCCGCTTCGAAGGCCTGCTGCTCCTTGGCCGCTGGCGTCAGGTAGCGTACGTAGAGCCAATCCTTGACGTCGCGTTCGGCCAGACGGTTGAGCCGGCGCCGCTCGGTGAGCTGCTCGGTCAGTGCCTGGGTCGCCTCCGCCGGAGCCTGTTCACCCTTGAGCACGCGCTTGATCAGGCGATGGTTGACCATGTCGCCGTACTTGCGGATCGGCGAGGTCCAGGTAGCGTAGGCGGTCAGGCCCAGGCCGAAGTGCGGGCCGGGCCGGGCCGACATGCTGGTGAAGCCCTGGAAGCGGCGCAGGCGGGCGTCGAGCCAGGCATCGTCGCGGTTCTCGAGGGCTCGCTTGAGTTCCTTGTAGCGCGGCAGTTCCGAAAGCGCCTCCAGTTCGACCTCGATCTCCTGAGCGGTAAGGAACTCGTGGGCGGCCTGGGCCTTTTCGGGATCGAAGGCGCGGTGTACGTTGAAGATGCCGTGGCCGACATGTTCGGCAAGATAGTGGGCGCAGCAGGCGTTGGCCGCGATCATCGACTCTTCGATCATGCGGTTGGCGATGCGCCGCTCCTCGATGCGGATGTCGAGTACGTTGCCCGCCGGGTCAAGATCGAACACGTAATCGGGACGATCCTTGAACACCAGCGCATGCTCGGCGCGCCAGGCGGCGCGTGCTTCGGTCATCTCGCGCAGGGCGCGGAGCTGCTCGGCGATTTTTGCATCAGGCGTCCATTCGCCCTGGCCCTCCAGCCAGTCCGAGACCTGGTCATAGACTAGCTTGGCCTGGGAGCGTACACGGGCAGCGAAGAAGCGACAGTCGCCCAGGCTGCCGTCGGCCTCCACCCCCAGACTACAGGCCAGCACCGGGCGCTCTTCGCCCTCGCGTAGCGAGCAAAGATCGTCAGCGAGCTGCTCGGGCAGCATGGTGACGTTCTGCCCCGGCAGGTAGACGGTGAAGGCGCGGGTGCGTGCCTCCAGGTCGGCGGCATGCCCTTCCTCGACATAGGCGGTGGGATCGGCAATGGCCACTGTCAGGTGCCAGCCGCCGCCTTCACGCGGTGCGATGCGCAGGGCATCGTCCATGTCGCGGGTCTTCTCGCTGTCGATGGTGAAGAAAGGCTCTGCGGTGAGATCCTCGCGCTCGAGCCCCTCGTCGCGCAGCGGCCAGTCGTCGCCGGCGTCCGGGCACTCCTGCTCGAGGGCATGACGGGCCAGGGTGACCCGCCACGGCACGGCGGGATCGTCGGTCTTGGCTACCAGTTCGTCGATCTGGGTAAAGAAGGCGCGGTCGTTGGGCTTGAGCGGGTGGCGCACCAGCCTGGCCACGACCCAGTCGCCATCGCCGATGCTCGCTTCGTCCAGGCTGTTCTTGATTCGTGCCTTGAGCGCATTGTTGATCGACGGGTGATCGGGCATCACCGCCAGACGCCCGTCGCGCTTCTGTACCCGGGCAATGAAGCGATCAAGACCCGCTTCGAGGAGAGTGTCGGGCTCGACGGAGGTCTTGTCGCCATTCTCGTGAATGACGGCCTGGACGCGGTCGCCGTGCAGCACCTGCTTCATGGCGGGGGGCGGGACGAAATAGGACTGGCCATCATCGGTTTCGAGAAAACCGAAGCCCTTGTCGGTGGCCTTGATCACGCCCTCGGCACGGGGCGTGGTCTCACGAATCTGTTGCTTGAGCTGGGCGAGCAGCGGGTTATTCTGCAGCATGGTCACGAACGTGTGGCGGTGTAGGAGGGCCACTATACGGATTCCCGCGGCCGGCGCCAAACGCAGACGTAGCCGCTGACGGTAAATCATAGGCTTGGATTAGGTGATTCGTGATGAGCGCGCGCCGTGCTGGGCAAGCCGTGCGGGCTGCGTTAGCCTCTAGCGGTGACTCGTTGCAATGGACAGCCATGACACCTCACCTGATCGTCTCCGACCTCGATGGCACCCTGCTGGATGCCAACCACGACCTGCACTCCGAGACCATCGACACCCTGCGCCAGTTGGCCGAGCGGGGGCACCACTTGGCCTTCGCCTCCGGGCGTCACTTCCGCGACATGCTGGCCTTTCGTGAACGGCTGGGCGTGCCGATCCACGTGATCAGCACCAACGGTGCCTACCTGCACGGCCCCGACGACGAGCTGTTGGCATCACGTCATCTCGAGGCCGAGCTGGCGCGTGAGCTGATCGTGCTCGAGCGCCACGGCAGCGTGCGCCTCAATCTCTACCTCGAGCACGAGTGGTTGATCGATGCTCCCGAGCCACGGCTACTGGCCTACCATGCCCATACCGGATTCGGCTATCGTGTGGTCGAACCGACGAGCCTCGACGGAGAGGGAGTCGGCAAGGTGCTCTACATTGGCGAGCCCGAGCGGCTGGCCGGGCTCGAGGCCGAAGTGCGCGCGAGCTATGGTGAACGTTTGCATGTCACTTACTCCACGGTCAATTCACTTGAGATCATGGCTGGTGGCGTCAACAAGGGCACGGCGCTGGAAGCGCTGCTCGTTATTCTCGGGATCGACAGCGAACGCTGCCTGGCCTTCGGCGACAACCTCAACGATACCGAGATGCTGAGTCTGGCCGGCGAGGCCCACGTGATGGCCAATGCGCACCCCGAGCTGGCCCAGCGGGTACCCGTGGCACGGCGAATTGGCCACCATGCCGAGACGGCCGTGGCCAGGCACCTGCAGGAACGGTTCTCCCTCTGAGTCGAATCGAACGCTGCGACGACGGTCTAGGGTTCCTTGCCGCACCGATCCGGCCCGGTCGCGCCTGGTAGTCCTCGGGCCTTGGCGGCTCGACCGCATGACCCTCGAGCTGATCGACGAACGGGAGGGTGGAGGGCGCCCTGGGTAGCGGTCGGCTGGAGGAAAATCAGCGTACGGTGATCACCGTGCACTCGGCGACATGGCTGACCTTGTGCGAGACGCTGCCCACCATCAGCCCGCGCAGGTCGCTCAGGCCGCGGCTGCCCAGGACAATGGCCTCGACGCCGCGACGGCGTGCCTCGCTGACGATGGTGCGGGCCGGATCGCCCTGGCCGATCACCGTCTCGACCTGGGTAATGCCCTGGGCGCGCGCCGCCTCGGCTGCCTTGTCGACGACCTGCCTGCCGATGTCCTCACGTTCCTGGCGTGACGCCTCGATGGCGATGGCGCCGATGCCCCACACCAGCGTCGTCTCGTGGGCAAGTTCCTCGGGAACGTGCAGGATGTGCAGGGTGGCGTCGGCCTGGCTGGCCAGCTGGCAGGCGACATCGAGCGCCTTCTTCGCCCCTTCGGAACCGTCGATGGGCACCAGGATGGACTTGAACATGATGATTTCCTTCTGCGCGTGTTGAGCCAACGTCTTCCTTGAGCGTAATGCCTCCTGCCGAGAGTGTCATGACCAAGGTCAAGAGCGCGTTCGGCAATGGCGTCATTCCTGCTTTTCCAGCCGCCTCAACTGTTGCCAGAGTTCGCTGCGCAGATCCGCCATGCGCGGCGCCTCGTCCTCGCCGAACACCAGCGGGCGGGTCAGGCGCTGGGTGCGCAAGCCGAGGCGGGCACTGAGCAGGCCTACCCCCATGCCCTGTCCGGCGCGTGCCGAGAGGCGTCCGGCCAGGTTGAGCGAGAGCAGCTCGACGCCGGCCTCGCTGGCCATCTCGGTGGCGCCGGCAAAAGCCATGTTGTAGAGCACGTTGCGCAGCAGGCGCAGGCGGCTGGCGTAGCCCAGCTCCAGCCCGTAGAGACGACAGATGCGGTCGATCATCGCCAGGTTGCGCCACGCCATCAGGAACATGTCGACCAGCGTCAGCGGGCTCACCGCCACCATTACCGCCGTTTCGCCGGCCATGCGCGAGATCAGCCGTCGGGCCTGGCGGTCGCGCGGGGCGAGCAGATGATGCGCCAGCAACTGCTGTACTTCCGCCCCGCCGTGATGTGGCTCCCGGGCAGCGAGGAAGGCTTGCCAATGGGGATGGTCGTCGTCGAGGCCGAGCTGGTGCTTGAGCACACGGGCCAGGTCGAGCGCCTCCCCGGCATCGGCTTCGGGTAGCCGAGCCAGCCGGCTGCGCAGGCTGTCGTGGCGCTTCAAGCGGCGCAACCGCCAGGCCTCGCGCAGCAGCGCTCCGGCACCCAAGGCGATGGCGCCCAGACCCAGCAGGTGCCAGCCGCCGCTGAGCCAATCGCCCCCGAGCAGGGCCTCGGGCAGACGCATGGCCATTTCGGCCGAGCCCAGCGCGATGCCGCCGCCGAGCAGGCCGAGCAGCCCCCAACGGCGCTTGCGCGGCTTGCCGAGGCTGGTCTCCAGGTCGCGCTCGGCGCGACTCGTTGGCGCTTCGTCCATGGGGCGGGTGGGCAACTGGCTGTCGAAATTCAGGCGTGGACGCGGCGCTCCCTGTGGCGTCGATTCGGGCTCGTCGAAGGTGAAGCGGCGAGCCGGACGCGGGTCGTCGCCCCGCGGCTCGTGGCGGCGGTCGTTCATTGCAGCTTGTCTCCGATCAGCCAGTCCAGGGCGGCATCGAGCCGGATGTGGGGCAGAGCGCCGCCCTCCCGTAGGGCAGGGCGAAAGGCGCGGAAGTCGAACCCTTGTCGAGCCCAGAAATCGGTTTCCGGCAGCCTGGCGGGCACCTCGCCGGGAAATACCAGAACTTCTTCACCCTCCAGGGTCGTGCCGCGTAGTGCTGGACTGCGCTCGTTCTTGTGGTTCACCTCGTGGGCTTCGGTGGCACGTATCGCCGCCAGCGACAGTGCTTTCACTGGCACGTTGGCGTAGCGTAGGTCCTGCAGCGGCTCGGCCAGCAGGGCCTCGAGCAGCGCGGTCAGGTTGACGTGCTGCTCCGGGGTGACGTGGTCGGCCTTGGTCGCTGCGATTGCCAGCTTGTCGATGCGCGGTGAAAACAACCGCGAGAGCAGGCTGCGCTTGCCGTAATCGAAGCTCTGCATCAGCGTGGCCAGTGCCTGGGAGAGATCCTCGAAGCGCTCCGGGCCGGCATTGAGAGCGCCGAGCACATCGACCAGCACGATCTGACGGTCGAAGCGGCGGAAGTGGTCGCGGTAGAAAGGCCGCACGATGTGTTGCTGATAGTGGCGAAAGCGGGCCGCCAGGGTGGCATAGACGCTCTCCGGCGGCAGTTTGGCCAGGGCCGCTTCGTCGGTCTCCGCCAGCGCCGGCAGCGGGAAAAACTGCAGTACCGGGGCGCCTTCCAGATCTCCGGGTAGCAGGAAGCGACCCGGTTGCAGGTTGGCGAAGCCCGCCTCGCGGGCAGCTTGCAGACTCCTGGCATAGAGCGCGGCGACGTCGGCAAGTTCGGCCTCATTGGCCTCGGCGGCCGGGTCGAGCTTGGCGGCGACACCTTCCCATTCGGCCAGCAGGGCACGCCGTTGCTCACCGGCGCCGGCCAGCATGGCGCGACTCCAGCTCAGGTAGTCGTGGCCCAGCAATGGCAGGTCGAGCAGCCACTCGCCGGGGTAGTCGAACAGGTCGAGGCTTAGCTCGGCGGTCTCGCCGCGCAGCAATGCGCGCTTGGCCGGGCGGTAGCGGATCGACAGGCGCAGTTCGCTGATGCCGCGGGTGGGCTCCGGCCAGCGTGGCGGTTCGCTATCGAGCGACGCCATTGCCTGGTCGTAGGGAAATCGCGGTACACCCAGGTCGGGTTGGCTGACCCGGCGGGCGCCTAGCAGACGGCCCTGTCGGGCCGCCGGCATCAGGTCGAGCCGGGCCTCGAGGCCAGCATGGCGCAGCTGGTTGACCAGCGAGGTGAGAAAGGCGGTCTTGCCCGAACGAGAGAGCCCGGTGACCGCCAGGCGCAATTGGCGGTCGCGGCCGCGTTCGATCAGGTTGGTCAGCTCCCGGGTGAGCGACTGGCGCATCGGCGAGGAATCCCTTCACAGCAGTGTCAGCCGCTAATGTGAGGGTCTTGGCGGCGTCTGGCAAGACGCTGCCAAGCCAATAGCGCAATGGGCACCAACGACAGCGGCACCAGCAGAGCGTTGAGCAGCATCCAGCCGAGCAGGTTGACCAGCGGGCCGGCCAGCAGGGCGGTGATGGCGACGGTGGAGAAAACCAGGAACTCGTTGGCGGCCTGGGTGCGGGCCTTCTCCGCCGGACGGTAGGCCTCGGTGAGCAGTCCAGTGGCGGGCAGGAAGGTGAAGTTCCAGCCCAGCCCGAGCAGAATCAGAGCGAAATGAAAGCCCGCCACGCCAGCCTCTATCTGGGCGGCCAGGCCGCTGGCCGCCAGCAGCACGCAGCCTGCGGCGATCATGCGTGGTGCGCCGAAACGCGCTGTCAGGTGGCCGGTGGCGAACGAGGGCAGGAACATGGCTAGCACGTGCCACTGGATCGTGGTGGCGACATGGTCGAAGTGGTGGCCGGCGTTGGACATCGCCAGTGGGGTAGCGGTCATCGCCAGGTTCATCACGCCATAGCCGATCAGTGCCGAGAGCACTGCCACCACGAACACCGGCTGGCGCACGATCTCACCGAGCGGTCGCGGCTGGCCGTCGCCATGGGTCTTCCCGGGTGGCGGCAGCCGGGTGGCCAGCAGCACCAGCAGGGCCACCAGGTAGAGCGCTCCCAGGCCGAGGAAGCTGCCGAGAAAGGGTGTGACGGCCGCTTCGCGACTGATGCGGGCCAGCCAAGGGCCGAAGAAGGCGGCCAGCACGCCGCCGCCCATGACCAGACCGATGGCGCGGTCACGCAGCGCCAGCGGCGCTGCTTCCACCGCGGCGAAGCGATACAGCTGGCCGAACCCGATGCCGATGCCGATCAGCCAGGTGCCCAGCATGAACAGCGAGAAGGCCTCGCTGGCCAGTGCCTGGGCAGCCACGACCACGCCGGCGAGCCCCAGCAGGTTGCCCAGCAGGAAGCCGCGCTTGCGCCCCAGGCGCGCCATGATCAGTGAAGCGGGAATGGTGGCGCACATCAGCCCCAGCCACTGGGTGGCGACCGGTGCCGTGGACCAGGCCGGATCGGGAGCGAGGCGCGCGCCGATCAGCGGCGAGACCGCGATCAGCAGGATGTTGCCGCTCACCAGCAGCGCCTGGCACAGCGACAGCAGCATGACGTTGAAAGGCATGGCGACCTCCGGGGTATCGGCCTCTAACGGTCAAGGTGAGAGGGAGTGGAAACCTGGCCCTTGGGGCCGAAGCGCTGGTAGTACAGTGTGGGGGAAACGCCGTAATGGCGCTGGAACAGACGCCTCAGCTGCTCGGCGCCGCCCAGTTGCCACTGCCGTGCCAGGCGCTCCAGCGGCGGCGGGCGCTCGCTGGCCAGCAGTGCCTGGCGGGCCTGCTCCAGGCGCAGGCGGGTCAGGTAGGCACTGGGAGTCGTCGCAAGCTGCTGGCGAAACAGTCGCGAAAGGTGGCGCGGCGTGACGCCGAGCGAATCGGCCAGCGTTTCCACCCGGTGCGGCGCGGCAGGGTCGGCGTGGATCCGGTCGAGCAGTTTTCGCAGCGCACCCTGGGCGCGGTTCTGGCTGCGCAGCACTTCACTGAACTGGGATTGTCCCCCGGGACGACGCAGGAACAGCACCAGCTCGCGGGCGACCTGGCCGGCCAGGGCACTGCCGTGGTCTGCTTCGAGTAGCGACAGGGCCAGGTCGATGCCAGCAGTGACCCCGGCACTGGTGAAATGCCCGCCTGACTCGACGTAGAGCGCATCCGGCACCACGCGAACCCTGGGATAGTCGCTGGCCAACTGGGCGCAGTGTCGCCAGTGGGTGGTGGCTTGGCGTTCATCCAGCAGGCCGGCCGCGGCGAGCAGGAAAGCGCCGGTGCAGATCGAGCCCAAGCGACGAACCTGGCCGGCCTGGTCGTGCAGGGCTGCGAGAAGCTCCGCACGCTGGCGCTGGAACGTGACACCACGTCCTCCAGCGACGAGCAGCGTATCCACCGGGCCAAGCGCCGATATGTCACGCCAAGCCGTGTCGGCCAGCAGCGGCAGGCCGCTATTGGTCGCTACGCTGCCCCGCGCATCGGCGGCTAGGTGCAAGCGATAGAGGCAACTGCCGCTGAGATCGTTGGCCGAGGCGAAGACCTGCCATGGACCGCTGACATCCAGCAACTGGCAGTCCGGATAGGCGAGGATGACGACGGTGCGTGACATGACGCCCCCTGCAATGAGCTGTCATGTCAGTCTCCACCGAACACGAGATGTCCGCAATGACCGATACCCCACCGATCAGGACATTTCTTCGGTCGCTTCATCCAGCCAACAGCCATTGGGCCCAGATCGGCGTGGTGGCAACGAGGAAACCGAACCCGGCCAGGGCATAGCCCGGCCAGCGCTCTTGCTGGTGCTTCGCCCGGCGTTGGGCAAGCGTCAGGCCGGCCAGGCAGATGACCAGCCCGACGAGGTTGAAGACGAAGGTGAACATGCCGAGCATGGGCGTCATGGCGTCTCCCGTGGCAACCAAGAGTGAAAAATTCGCAACCCAAGTCCATGCTATCAGGAGCGTAAACGACGAGGACATGACATGAACGGGAAGTTGCCCGAACGAGATGAGGTGGTTGCCTTCTGGTTTGACGAACTTGAGCCCGCCCAGTGGTTTCGCAAGGATATCGAACTTGATGGGGTGATCCGCGAACGCTTCGGTGCGCTGCACGATGCAGCTGCGGCGGGGGAGCTGTGGCAATGGCGCGCTACGCCACAGGGGCGGCTGGCCGAGATTCTGGTGCTCGACCAGTTCTCGCGCAATCTCTACCGCGACGATCCACGGGCCTTTGCTCAGGACGCCATGGCGCTGGTGCTGGCCCAGGAAGCCGTGGCGCAGGGCTATGACCGCGAGTTGGAGATCGGCTGGTGCCGCTTCCTCTACATGCCCTACATGCACAGTGAGTCGCTCGCGATTCACGACGAGGCGCTGCGCCTGTTCGACCAGCCCGGGCTCGAGGACAACCTGCGCTACGAGCACCTTCATCGCGACATCCTGTTGCGCTTCGGGCGCTATCCTCACCGCAACGCTATCCTTGGCCGTGAGTCGAGCCGCGAGGAGCGGGAGTTTCTCGCGCAGCCCGGCTCGTCATTCTGAGCTACGCTTTCTTGCATGGGCGCCATGAGGCACCATGAAGCAACTTCCTGGTGACAGGATCGAGCCAAAAGGAGAGGAGAAACGCTATGGGAGGACTCATTGCCTGGCTGATCATTGGCGGGCTGGCAGGCTGGATTGCCGGTAACATCATGCGCGGCGGCGGCTTCGGCATTCTGCCAAACATCGGCGTGGGCATCGTGGGGGCAGTGATCGGCGGTTTCCTGTTCCGCCTGCTGGGGCTCCAGGCCGGCGGATTCATCGGCTCGCTGGTCACGGCTACTGTCGGTGCGGTGGTGCTACTGTGGATCATCTCCAAGATTCGACAGGCGTAGCCTCGTTGGCGTGAGACGAATCGGCCCGGGCAGTTGCCCGGGCCGATTCGTTCGTGCCGTATGGAGCGGTGAAGCTCTCCGAACGTAACCTAGAAGGTGTAGCTCACCTACTGTCGATAAATGTTTCCTTTTGTATTGATAGTCTGCGCTGATTGGCGGCCGGGTGGGGCAGGACTACCTTGTGAAGCGTGACCGCAAAAAAAGCATCCGTCGGGCTGCAAGGCCGGAGGCGGAGTTCGTCTACGCAGGGTAAGGATGGAACGACACCGCACAGAAGGAGCCGAGCATGGCGAACAACCCCCACACCACGCCCAACAGCGGCAAACCCAACGATACCGATTTCAAGACCACCGAGCACAGCAAGGCGGAACATCTGGAGAAGTACCGCAGCGATGCCACGGGGCACGATCTGCGCACCAACCACGGCGCGCGCATCGCCGACAATCATAATTCATTGAAGGCGGGCGAGCGGGGGCCGACACTGCTCGAAGACTTCATCTTTCGCGAGAAGCTCAACCACTTCGACAACGAACGCATCCCCGAGCGCATCGTGCATGCGCGCGGCGCGGCAGCGCACGGCTACTTCCAGCCCTACGACAACGCCGCCCAGTACTCCAAGGCCGGACTGTTCCAGGACTCCGGCAAGAAGACGCCGGTATTCGTGCGTTTCTCCACCGTCCAAGGGGCGCGCGGCTCCAACGACACCGTGCGCGACGTGCGCGGCTTCGCCACCAAGTTCTATACCGACGAAGGAAACTGGGACCTAGTGGCCAACAATATGCCGGTGTTCTTCATTCAAGATGCGATCAAGTTCCCCGACTTCGTCCATGCGGTGAAGCCCGAGCCGCACAACGAGATCCCCCAAGGGCAATCGGCCCACGACACCTTCTGGGATTTCGTCTCGCTGATGCCGGAGTCGACCCACATGGTGCTGTGGACCATGTCCGACCGCGCCTTCCCGCGCCATTACCGCAACATGGAAGGCTTCGGCGTGCATACCTTCCGCCTGATCGACAGGCAGGGCAAGGCGCGCTTCGTGAAGTTTCACTGGAAGCCGTTGGCCGGTACCTGCTCGCTGATCTGGGACGAGGCACAGAAGCTATGGGGCCGCGATCCGGACTTCAACCGGCGCATGATGTGGGAAGACATCGAGAACGGCGACTTCCTGGAGTACGAGTTCGGCATCCAGGTGGTCGAGGAGGAGGACGAGCACAAGTTCGATTTCGACCTGCTCGACCCGACCAAGCTCATCCCCGAAGAGCTGGTGCCGGTCATACCGATCGGCAAGATGGTGCTCAACCGCAATCCCGACAACTACTTCGCCGAGACCGAGCAGGTCGCTTTCAACCCCGCGCATATCGTGCCGGGCATCGACTTCAGCAACGATCCATTGCTGCAGGGGCGGCTGTTCTCCTACCTCGATACCCAGATGTTGCGCCTGGGCGGGCCCAACTTCCACGAGATCCCGATCAACCAGCCGGTGTGCCCATTCCACAACAACCAGCGCGACTCGATGCACCGCCAGACCATCAACAAGGGGCAGGCCTCCTACGAGCCCAACTCCATCGACGGCGGCTGGCCCAGCGAGACTCCGCCAGGGCCGGAGCACGGTGGCTTCGAGTCTTATCAGGAGCGTATCGATGCGCGCAAGATTCGCGCCCGCAGCCCTTCGTTCGGCGACCACTACTCCCAGGCCACGCTGTTCTGGAACAGCCAGACCGAGGTCGAGAAGGAGCACATCATCGCCGCCTACACCTTCGAACTCTCGAAGGTGCAGCGCCCCTGGATCCGCGAGCGAGTGATCAAGGAGATTCTGCCCAACATTGATCTCGAGCTGGCACGCCGGGTCGGCGAGAATCACGGCATCGAGGCGCCGAGCCAGAAGCCTGCGCCCGCCGAGGAGCTGGGCACGAGTTCGCAACTGGAGTCTCCCGCCTTGAGCCTGATGGCGCGGCTGCCAGGCAACATCCAGTATCGCAAGGTAGCGATCCTGGTGGCTGACGGGGTCGATGGCGATCAGGTCGAGGCGCTCAAGAAGAAGCTCGAGGCCGAAGGCGCCCAAGGAATGGTGATCGCGCCGAGCATGGCACCGGTAACGGCGGCTGGCGGCAAGAGCGTGACGCCCGATGCCATGCTCAACGGCATGCCCTCGGTGGCGGTGGATGCGGTGGTCGTGCCCGGCGGCAGCGACAGCGTGACCGCGTTGGCCCAGTCGGGGCAGGGACGTTACTACGTGCAGGAGGCCTACAAGCACCTCAAGGCGATCGCAGCCGTGGGTGAGGGCAAGATGCTGCTGGATGCAGCGGACGTGCCCACCGGGGAGGAAGGCGTGTTGACCGGTGCCAAGGTGGATGACGTCTTCACGCCGCTGCGCGATGCCATGGCGCAGCATCGGGTTTGGGCTCGCGATAGCAAGGCAAACGATATGCCCGCATAATCAAATGCCTGCGCGAGCGAATCACTGCGCTATAGCCGCCATCCCTGGCGGCTACCCTGCGGGCCAGCCTAAAGGCTGTTCAAATTCGTTCCCGACGAATTTGTGCGCGGTGCCGAAGCGTCGGACCGTCGGATCCTCACATATACCCCATATGCTCCGGTTGACTCGAAACCTTCGGTTTCTCGCTCCTCCGGAGCCATCCTGCGGATGTTTGTCGCTTCGCTCGGTTCTGTGCTCCGTGCGCCTTGCGACCTACAGGGATGTGGGAAGTGCGTTGGTTCGTCGGGAACGAACCTAGCCGCTTCATCTCGCTCGGCGATTTGTTTAGCACTTCCAGCGCTCGACGATATGGCGCCAACGCAAAAGCCCGCCGGCACTGTCTGCCGGCGGGCGTTTCGCTACGTGATCACGATCAGGCGGTGGCTTTGCTGCCGACCAGTTCCGTGAGCGCGGCTTCGACGATGTCCAAGCCTTCCTCGAGGATCTCGTCTTCGATGGTCACCGGCATCAAGAAGCGGATGGTGTTGCCGTAGAGGCCGCAGGAGAGCAGGATCAGCCCCTTCTCGCGAGCCTTCTTGCACAGCGCGGCAGCCAGGTCGGCGTCGGGCGTGTGCTTGCTCTTGTCCGATACTAGGTCGATTGCCGCCATGGCACCCATGTTGCGGGCGTTGTCGACGCAATCGAAGTCGCTCTGCCACTGGCTGAAGTGCTTGGCCAGCTTGTCGCCCAGGGCCTGGCTCTTCTCGAGGATATTTTCTTCCTCGAATACGTCGAGCACTGCCAGGGTGGCCGCGCAGGAGAGCGGGTTGCCGGCATAGGTGCCGCCCAGCGAGTTGGAACCGGAGGCATCCATGACCTTGTCGGTACCCACCACGGCGGAGATCGGCATGCCGCCGGCCATGCTCTTGGCCATGGTAATGATGTCCGGCTCGACGCCGCTGTGCTCGATGGCGAACAGCTTGCCGGTACGGCCGAAGCCCGACTGCACCTCGTCGATGATCATCAGCATGCCGTGCTCATCGCAGATCTCGCGGATCGCCTTGAGGAAGCTGGCCGGGGCCGGGTAGAAACCGCCTTCGCCGAGGACCGGCTCGAGCACGATGGCGGCAGTATCGCGGGGGTTGGCGTCGGTCTTGATGGCCATCTTCAGGCCGCGAATCGCCTCATCCTCGCTGACGCCGTGGTAGGGCACCGGGTAGGGGGCACGGAAGACGTTGCCTGGCATGGTGCCGAAGTCAGCGGCGTAGGGCGCGACCTTGCCGTTCATGGCCATAGTCATGAAGGTACGGCCGTGATAGCCGCCATCGAAGCAGATCACGTTATTCTTGCCGGTGGCGGCGCGGGCGATCTTCACCGCGTTTTCCAGCGCCTCGGCGCCAGAGTTGACCAGCATCACCTTGGCATGGCCACGCACGGGCGTGACCTGGCTCAGACGCTCGGCTACCTTCACGTAACCCTCGTAGGGCATCACGGTTTGGCAGGTGTGCATTACGCGATCGAGCTGGGCCTTGACCGCCTCGACCACCTTGGGGTGACGGTGACCGATGTTGAGCACGCCGATGCCGCCGGCGAAGTCGATGATGCGGTTGCCGTCGGCGTCCCAGATCAGCGCGTTCTCAGCGCGGTCGGCGAACTGTGTGGCGGGGCTGGCGGCGCCGTTGGCCACGTAGCGTTGCTTGAGTTCGTTGAGCTGTGCGTTGTTCATCTTGCCTCCCTTCTGCTTGGACGTTGCGGGCGATCAAAGGCCGCCGACACAGACGTATTTTAGTTCAGTGAATTCATCCAGGCCGTGATGCGAGCCCTCGCGACCCAGGCCGGATTCCTTGACGCCGCCGAAGGGCGCCAGCTCGGTGGATAGAATTCCCTCGTTGACGGCCACCATGCCATATTCCAGCCCCTCCATGACATGCCAGATACGGCGGTAGTCGTGGGCGTAGAAATAGGCCGCCAGGCCGAATTCGGTGGCATTGGCCATGGCGATGGCCTGGTCGTCGGTATCGAAGCGGAATACCGGCGCCAGTGGACCGAAGGTCTCCTCGCGGGCCACGCGCATTGCATCGGTGACATCGGCGATCACCGTGGGCTGGAAAAAGGTGCCGCCGAGCGCATGGGGTTCGCCGCCGCAGACCAGGCGGGCGCCCTTGGCCAGGGCGTCGGCGATGTGGGACTGGACCTTGTCCACCGCGGCCGGGTTGATCAGTGGCCCCTGAGCCACGCCGTCGTCAAGGCCGTTGCCCACCTTGAGTTGAGCCACACGGGTGGCAAGCTTGTCGACGAAGGCGTCGTAGACGCTGGACTGAACCAGCAGACGGTTGGTACACACACAGGTCTGGCCGGAGTTGCGGTACTTCGATGCCACCGCCCCCTCGACCGCGGCGTCCAGGTCGGCATCGTCGAAGACGATGAAGGGCGCGTTGCCGCCGAGCTCCATGGAGGCTTTCTTGACCGTACCGGCACACTGCGCGAGCAGTTTCTTGCCCACCGGGGTGGAGCCGGTGAAGGAGACCTTGCGAACCCGCGGATCGGTGGTCAATACCTCGCCGATCTCGGCGGGACGGCTTGCCGTGACCACATTGAGCACTCCGGCCGGGAAGCCGACTTCCTCGGCCAGCCTGGCCAGGGCCAGGGCGGTCAGAGGCGTGGCCTCGGCGGGCTTGATCACCACCGGGCAACCGGCGGCCAGGGCCGGGGCGCACTTGCGCGTGATCATTGCCAGCGGGAAGTTCCACGGGGTGATGGCCGCCACCACGCCGATCGGCTCGCGAAAGACCAGGATGCGCTTGTCGGCGCCATGGCTGGGCAGGGTCTCGCCGGCCATACGCTTGGCCTCTTCGGCATAGAACTCCACGAACGACGCACCGTAGGCCACCTCACCGCGAGACTCGGCCAGCGGTTTGCCCTGCTCGAGAGTCATCAACCGGGCCAGCGACTCCTGATGCGCCATGATGGCGTCGAACCAGGCACGCAGCAGGACGGCGCGCTGCTTGACCGGCTGGCGGCGCCAAGCCGGCCAGGCGGCTTCGGCCGCTGCCACGGCAGCGCGGGCATCGTCCGCGGTGAGGTCCGGCACGCTGGCCAGTGTCTCGCCGGTGGCGGGATTGGTTACGCTGAAGCGGCGATCGGCGTCGCGCCATTGGCCGTCGATATAGGCCTTGTCGATGAATATTTCGGCGGGGAGGGGCATGAAGGGCTCCGGGATGTTGATTATCTTGTTTTCTGAGTGTGCATTATTTAAAACATTTCGCCAAGGCCCTCCCGAAGGGGGCGGCCACTTTTTTACCGCCCTGAACCATCGGCGTGCGCGGTACTTTCCGCTACACTAGGCGCCGATTTCCCGGTGTCGCAGTAGCGCGCCTCTTTTTGCTGGTTGAATGTCGAGGTGAGACTTGGTCGACCCCCTATACGCCTGGTGGGCTCAACAACTGGTCCTGTGCGACTGGGCCTTCGAGCCCGAACCCAACACGATCGAAGCTGATGCGGCCCAGGCCCGGCTGCGAGCATTGGGCGTTGCCGATCGCGGCGAGTTGGGCTGGCGGCTGGTCGAGGCGTTCGGCACTGGTACGACCGATCCGGCACGCCTGTTGGCCGCCCTCGAGCTGGTCGCTCTGGCGGGCTCGGCCAACTGGCTCGCCGAGCCGCGCTTGCGCAGCTGGGTGGTACGCCTGACTGATGAGATCACCCGTCATTACACCAGTCTGGACGAGTGGCTCGAGGCCTTGCAGCGTGCCAAGAGCGCCGAAGGCTGGGTGCGTGGCGACGACGATTTCTGGGAGGCCTGCGAGGCGCTGGCGACGCTGGAGCGTGACGGAGACGGGATCACCTGGGATAGCTTGACGGGCTGGATTGCCGTGCAGCGCAAGGATCAGGCTCAAGCGCTCTGGCCCGATGCTCCTCATGCGCGCGCCTGGCGCCTGCGTGCAGCCTTTGCCCCGGTAGTGGAGCCCACGCCTGACGCAATGGACTGGCCCGATGCCAAGGCGTGGCTGTGGCAATACTGGCAGATCGAAGGTCGTAACGGCCTGATTCAGAGCCTGTTGTGGCTGGCCGGCTATGGTCATCGCCAAGGTTGGGACCTCGATGCCGCTCGTCTGCTGGCGGCGCGCAGCGAAGAGCGTCAGGCCTGGCTCGAGGAGCTGTCCGGCGGCGAACGGGAATATGGCCGGGTGCTGCTCGATTTCGTCGAACGGGGAGAGCCGCTCGAATGGGCCGCCTGGGATTGGCTGCGGCTAGTCGATCTGGCCTGGGCCGGTGCCTGCGCAGGCTGGCTGGATGTTGCCGAGGCCCAGGATTTCGCCACCCACGGCGCCGATCTGGTCCTGCGTCGCTACAGCGACTGGTCGGCCTTGGTGCGGGCTTACCAGCGCGGTTGCAGCTTGTTCGAAGGGCGCGACAGGCTGGCGGACATGCAGCGTGACTGGAATCTGCTGCTCAGCTCTCCTGTCAGCCCTTGGCGCACGCCGTTACAGCAACTGCTGGGTGAGACGGAGCGGGCGGCCTCGCGCCGCGCCATCATGACCTGGCGACGTTCGCCACGGCACTGGGTGTTGGCGCTGGCGTCGGTGCGCGAGCCTGAATTCGGCATGCGCCAGGGAGTGGCCGCGCCGGTCGCCGTCGAGCGGCGTGCCGATGCCTTGCGCTACCTCGACGAGACCCTGGGACTGCACCCCGACGAAGGTGTGGAGGCCCTGTCGCGATACTGGTTGCCGGCCCAGGCGCATCATCTCAACCAGTTGGCTGCCGATGCCGCCCATGGCGCCCTGCCTCGGACCGACACGCCCTTTGGGCGCCCGGCGGCCGACGATATGGCCGGTCTCATCGCGCTGAAACAGGGTGGCCGCCATGCGGCGACCATCCACATGGCCGAAAAGTACGCCTTCTATCTACAGATGGCGATGGACAGCGCGGCGTTTGACTCCCAGGTGCTGGAGGCCTTGACCGAGGCGTTGCGTGGCACGTTGTGTCGCTTCTACTCCGATGCCCAGCGCCTGTTGGAGGCCTGGGCGCAGTGGGAGGCTCTCCTACCGGAGGGGGAGCATCCTCCGCTGGTCAATGAGATCCGCTGGCACCTGGACGATCCCGGCAGTCCTTTCCACTGGCTCGATTGGCAGGCAAGCCAATGGCAGGAGCCGGGGCCGCGGCCCACGCTGTCCCGCTTCACCGCCATGGCGCTGGTGGGGCCGCTGAACAACGCCATCTGGAGCGAGCCGCCGGTGGAGAGCGAGCGCGAGGCGGTCTCGATCCGCGAGTGGATCGATGGGCATTACGGCCTGCACGGTCGGGACGAACTCAACGAGTTTCTCGATTTCCTGCTCGAGGCGGGAGATCGTCAGGAGTACCAGATCAATTACGCCCCCTATACGCTGAATGCCCAGCGGCTGGCCTCGGAGATCGCCATGTTGGAAAGCGGCGACTGCAGCGAGGAGGACCGCAACCATTTACTGCGCCTGCAGCGGGTGCGTGACAACACCGATGGCTGCAATGAGCTGGACATGACCGCCTGGGACCTGGCCCAAGCGGTGGACCTGGCGATCGCTGGGCGTCAACTGGGCTGGCTGGAAGATGCCGCCTTCGCCGGTGTGCTGGAGCGAGCCCATGTGCTGGCGGCAGAGCACTATGGCAGTTGGGAGGCCTATGCGCGGGGCCTCTATGCGGGTTTCTCGTTTTTCATGGGTGAGACGCCTGAGCGTGAAGGCTTCCTGAGTGGCTTTCGTCAGGCTCTGGTCGCGTGGCTTTCGGGGGCGCCGCCACTGGCCGGCTCCTGGGCCAGCCTGGATTTCCCCGGGGCCAGGCCACGACACTGGGCCCCCATGCATATCGACACATTGCCGGGCGATGTCAAGACGCTACATTAGGGCTCGCTTTGGTTAGGAAATGTGGTTTATAGTCAGTTGGTTTATGAAACCGCTCCGTATGTGGCGGAGCTTTCACCCATGTCATCGTGAGCCGCCACAAGGCCGCTCTGGCAGTGGTACCGGGCGCGGGGCGCCAAGCACCACTGCCACAGCGATCCTCCCGGGTTCATCAGGTAGGGCAATTGCCTGATCCGTGGACGCGTGCGGCTCAGGGAATGAGGACTTTGCAAGTATGGTTGCCACGGGATCGAGTCGTATCGTTGTGCTCGGTGTGTCGCTGGCGTTGTTGGCTGGGTGTGCAGGCTCGTCGAAATCGTCGTTGCAAGCCCCCGACGACTACTTCGCGCGACAGTTGCCTGGTATGTCGTCTTCCTTCAATCCCATGATGTCCCCAGTGGACAACCCCATCCTCCGGTTGGATAGCCTGCACAATCCATCCCCTGAGTTGATTCGAACTGCTTTGCTGGCGCAGCACGAGCGCTGGGCCGGCACGCCCTACCGGATCGGTGGCACGGGGCGCAACGGTATCGACTGCTCGGCGCTGGTGCAGAACGTGTTCAGCGAAACCTTCCGCCTGCAGTTGCCTCGCTCCACCAGCGAACAGGTGCGGGAGGGCACCCAGGTGTCCCGCGATGAGCTCCAGGTTGGCGATCTGGTCTTCTTCCGTCCTCCCGGCCGCTACGATCACGTGGGCATCTATGTCGGCGATGGTTACTTCCTGCATGCCTCCACGTCTCAGGGCGTGATGCTCTCCGAGCTCGACAGCAACTACTGGAGGCGCTACTACTGGCAGGCACGCCGGACCCTGGAGCCTACCACCCTGGCGCAGCGCGTCACCGAACCAGGCGAGAGCTGAGAGGAAGGCCGAGTGCTGGCGTTTCACTGTCATAAGACTTCGCGGTGGGCGATGACATACTCCACGAAGGCGCTCTCCGCTCGCGACAGGTAGGCATCCCGCGCCCAGGCCAGCGACAGCTCCAGCCAGGCCGGGCTGGCGAAGGAGACCGCCGCGAGGCCGGGTTCGTCCACCACCCGCCGTAGGAAAGTGGTAATGCCGAAGCCCTGGCGCACGATAGCCTTGGTCAGCGGTATCAGGTTCGACTGGAAGGCGATGTTGGCGTCCAGCCCGGTCTGTCGAGACAGGGCATCGACGAATTCGCGGTGAAAATAGCCATCCTGGAACAGCACCAGCGGTTCCTGAAAGAATTCTTCGGCGGTTACGCTGCGGCGATCCGCAAAGGCATGAGCACGTGGTACGCATACCACCATCTCTTCGCGAATCAGTCGCTGCCGCTCCATATGGCGGCTCTGCTCATCGTCAATGACCACGCCGAGATCCAGCTCGCCGTCGGCGATCATGCGCTGCAGCCGGCGCGCGCCGGCTTCCACTACGGTCAGGCGAATACCGGGATGCTGCGCCTTGAACCCCATCAGTAATGGCGGCAAGTAATATGAGCCGAGCATCGAGGGAATGCCGATACGAACTTCACCCTTGACCAGGTCATGCAGCTCACGCATGGCCAGATGAGTGGCCTCGGCCCGCTCCAGCAACTCCCGGGCATGCGCGTAGAGGGTCTCGCCCTCAGGTGTCAAGGTGATGCGTCGCTCATGACGGTGAAACAGCGTCAGCTCCAGTTGGCGTTCGAGGTTGGCGATGGTCTGGCTGACGGCGGACTGGGCTACGTGAAGCTCGCGGGCTGCGGCACTGAAGCCGGTTCGATCGGCTACCATGACGAAGACTCGCAGGGTGCGTAGGTCGAAAGGTAATGCCATGAGCGCTCCGTGCCTGGGTGATAAGCTGATCAGATGGTTACGATCTTTTTATTCTGTTTGGCTTATCATTTTGCCTGCCTGATCATGGAAGGCAAATATCTCTGTCAGGTTCGCTGCATGATCACCGTTCGTTCTCGCGCCTGGTGGCGCGCTACCTTGGCGCTCTGCCTGGGCTCCATCCTGGTTTTCGTCAATCTCTATGCGCCGCAGCCGCTGCTGCCGGAGCTGCGTCAGCTATATGGTGTGTCGACCCTGGGTGTCAGCCTGGTCATGTCGGTGGCCACGCTCGCTCTGGCGGGGGCACTGCTGGTCTTCGGCCCCCTGTCAGATGCCATTGGCCGCGGCGGTATCATGCGCGTGACGCTGCTCCTGACCGGGCTGTGTTCGCTGGGGCTGGCCTTGGCGCCCAGCTTCGAGACCTTGCTGGCGCTTCGCCTGGTCCAGGGCTTCGTGCTCGGCGGGCTGCCGGCGGTTGCCATTGCCTGGATGGGCGATGAGTTCGACCGACCGGCGTTGCTGGCGGCGGTGGGCCTGTATATCGGCGCCAATACTCTGGGCGGGATCGGTGGACGACTGATCGGCGGTGGCGTCGGCGAGATCGGCGGCGCCAGCGCTGGCTTCCTGACGGTGGGCCTGGTGACCCTGGCCGGGGTGGCGCTGTTCTGGAAGCTGCTGCCAGCACCTCGCCAGTTCAAGCCGCGTCGTTTCGAGCTGCGCGCCGCCGTGACGGATCTGGGCGGGCACTTGCGTCATCCGCTGCTGCTGGCCGCCTACCTGCTCGGTGGTATCAATTTCCTCATTTTCATCAACCAGTACAGCTATATTACCTTCCGCCTGGCCGAGGCACCGTTCGATCTCAGTGCTCGCTGGCTGGGAATGATCTTTCTCACCTATCTGGGCGGCACCCTGAGTTCGGCGCTCTCCGGCCGTCTGACTCGCCACTTTAGCCAGCCAGCCTGCATGACGTTGGGTATCCTCATTCTGATGGCCGGTACCTTCGTCACCCTGGTGGACTCCCTGGCCTGGATCATCGCTGGGCTGACCATCAATGCGGTGGGGTTCTTCCTGGCCCACTCCATGGCCTCCAGTTGGGTCAGCCGCCAGGCAGAGCGGGCGAGGGGTAGTGCCTCGGCGCTCTATCTGGTCTTCTACTATCTCGGGGCGAGCCTCGGCAGCCTCTGGCTCGAGCCGTTCTGGCAGCGCGGCGGATGGCTCGGCGTGGCCATCGGCTCCTGGCTTCTGCTCGGCGTCACACTGGGCATCGCGCTGTGGCTATGGCGCGGTGAACGAATCAGTGAGCGAGTCTCACTGGCGCGCTAGCCCGCCCGCTTCGTCATCCCACACCGCTTCGAGGCGGCGTTCGCGTCCGCAGGCCGCCTTGTAGTAGTTGTAGCGCACCGGATTCTTGCGATAGTAGTCCTGATGGTACTCCTCGGCGGGATAGAAAGCCTCGAAAGAGCTGATCTCGGTGGCGATCTCGCGCCCGAAGCGCTCGGCGAGTTCGTCGCGGGTGGCTTCGGCCAGGGCTTGCTCCTCGTCGCTGGAATAGTAGATCACGCTGCGATACGCCTCGCCCACGTCACAGAACTGACGATCGACGGCAAACGGATCGATGTTGCGCCAGAACACGTGCAGCAGCGTGGCGTAGTCGACCACCCCGGGATCATACTCGACCCGCACCACCTCGGCATGGCCGGTATTGCCATCCACCACCTGCTGGTAGCTGGGATTCTCGACGTGGCCACCACTGAAGCCGGAAGTCGTGGAGGTGACGCCCGGCACCTTGTCGAAGGCTTCTTCCACGCACCAGAAGCAGCCGCCCCCGAACACGGCGCTGGCGGTTTCGTCGTCCGCAAAGCCCTGGCCGAAGGGCAACATCAGCAGTAACGGCACCCACGACAGAGCATTTCGCATCCTGGGCATGACGGCTACCTCGTTTCGTTGTGTGGCGGTTTGTAAGGTTGGAAGCTGTCGCACGACACAGGTTCCGTATAGCCTTTGTTAACACTACCTGCCAATTCGGAGTCGCCCGTGACGCGTCGTCGCCTGATACTGCTCCTGGTTCTGGTCGCCAGTGTGGCCGCCTACTTTCTCAGTGGCGCCAATGAGGTACTGACACTGGCCAACCTGCAAGTCGAGCAGACGCGCTTCCAGGCCTGGCTGGCCGATGATCCGGTCAAGGTGGTAGGGGGATTTTTCATCATCTATGTGCTCATGGCGGCGTTTACGCTACCTGGTGCCGCGCTGATGACGGTATTGGGCGGTGCCCTGTTCGGGCTTGGCTGGGGGCTTTTGATCATCTCCTTTGCCAGTACGCTGGGAGCGACCCTGGCCGCTCTGATCGCGCGCACCCTGGCCCGGGCACCGCTGGAGAGGCGCTTCGCGCCGCAACTCGAGCGCATCAATGCCGGCATCCGGCGCGAGGGAGCCTTCTATCTCTTCACCCTGCGACTGATCCCGCTGTTTCCCTTTTTCGTCATCAATCTGGTGATGGGGCTGACCCGCATGCGCCTGTGGACCTTTTACTGGGTCAGTCAGTTGGGCATGCTGCCGGGCACGGCGGTCTACGTGAATGCCGGGCGCGAACTCGGCAATCTGCAGTCGCTGTCCGGAATACTCTCACCGGGGCTGATCGGCTCTTTCATGCTGATCGGTCTGTTTCCCTGGCTGGCTCGCGGCCTGGTGGCCATTGCCAAGCGTCGGCGACTGGCGCAGCGTTTCCATCGTCCGGCGCGCTTCGATTACGACATCGTGGTGATCGGCGGCGGCTCGGCAGGGCTGGTGGCGAGCTACATCGCAGCGGCAGTGAAAGCCAGGGTGGCGCTGGTGGAGCGTGACCGCCTTGGCGGCGACTGCCTGAATACCGGCTGTGTGCCGTCGAAGGCGTTGATTCGCGCGGCGCGGGTGGCCGAGGAGGTTCGTGGGGCCAGCCGCTATGGTGTTCATGCTGGCGAGCCGCAAGTCGACTTCGGTGCCGTGATGGCGCACGTGCAGCGTGCCATCCGCGAAGTGGAGCCCCACGACAGCCGAGAGCGATACGAGGGGCTGGGGGTCGAAGTGCTCACCGGCGAAGCGTGCCTCCAGGACCCATGGCGGGTTCGCGTGACGGGTGACGAGGGTGAGCGAATGCTCACTACGCGACATGTCATCATCGCCAGCGGGTCAAGACCGAAGGTGCCGCCGCTGCCAGGGATCGAAGCCATCGAAGTGCTGACCTCGGACAATCTATGGCAACTCGAGACCCTTCCCGGGCGAGTGGTGGTATTGGGTGGTGGCCCCATCGGCTGCGAGCTGGGGCAGAGTTTCGCCCGCCTGGGAAGTCGGGTGGCCCTGGTCGAAATGGGCCCCCAACTGCTGCCACGCGAGGATATCGATACTGCCGACCTGCTGCGCCAACATTTTGCCAGTGAGGGGCTCGAAGTCTGGCTCGACACCCGTGCGCTGCGTGTCGTGCCGGGCGAGGGTGCCGATAGCGGCCATGTGCTGGAGGTGGAGCATCGCCTGGCCTCGGGCGAGGTTGAAGTGCACCGGCTGCCCTTCGATCGCCTGCTGGTCGCGGTGGGGCGCCAGGCCAACGTGGCTGGCATGGGGCTCGAGGCGTTGGGCGTCGAAACGCGAGAGGACGGCACCCTGGCAGTAGACGAGAGTCTGCAGAGTGTGCTGCCCAATGTCTGGGCCTGTGGCGATGTGGCCGGCCCCTTCCAGTTGACCCATGCCAGTGGCCATCAAGCCTGGCATGCTACGGTGAATGCACTGTTCGGTGAGTTCAAGCGCTTCCGCGTCAGCTATCGAGCGCTGCCGGTGGTCACCTACACCGAGCCGGAAGTGGCACGGGTGGGGCTCAGCGAGTACGAGGCGCGGGCTCGTGGCATCGAGTTCGAGGCCACCCGTTACCCGCTCGCCGAGCTGGACCGAGCCATTGCCGAGGGCCAGACCGGGGGATTCGTCAAGGTACTGACGGTGCCGGGCCGGGACCGTATCCTCGGCGCATGCATCGTGGGGCAGGGGGCTGGCGAGATGTTGGCTGAATTCACCTTGGCAATGACGCACGGCATCGGCTTGAACAAGCTGCTGGGCACGGTTCACCCCTATCCCACGTGGTCGGAGGCGGCCAAGGCCACGGCGGGGGTATGGAAGAACGCGCACAAGCCCGAGCGCCTACTGGGCTGGCTCGAGCGTTACTTCGCCTGGCGCCGGGGGGCGGGGCCGGCAGCGGCCGCAACGGACGAGATGGGGAGGAAGGATGCTTGATCGCTGGACCATGCCGTTGACACAGGCACCTCTCGGTGCCGTGGCGAGGCGCTTCCAGGCATGGGGCATCGAGCCCGACCAGGTAACCGTGGCGGCTTTCGTCATCGGCATGCTCAGCCTGCCGCTGCTGGCCATGGAATGGTATTTGGCCGCTCTGACGGCGATCCTGCTCAACCGCCTGGGCGATGGAGTGGATGGAACCCTGGCACGGCTAGTGGACAGTCCTAGCGATGCCGGCGGTTTTCTCGACATCGGCCTCGACTTCGTTTTCTATGCCGCCGTGGTATTGGGTTTCGCCCTGGCCGACCCTGCCGCCAATGCGCTAGCAGCTGCCTTTCTGCTGTTCGCCTTTATCGGCACCGGCACCTCGTTCCTGGCCTTTGCCATCATGGCGACCCGCCATGGGCTCGAGCGTCCGCATTTCCAGAAAAAGGCCTTCTACTATCTGCATGGCCTGACCGAAGGCACCGAGACCATCCTTGCCTTCGTGCTCTTCTGTCTACTGCCGCACCATTTTGCCCTGTTGGCCACACTGTTTGCCGTGGCGTGCCTGATTACCACCATCACGCGCCTATGGGGAGGATACCGCACGCTCAAGGCGCTGGAGCCAAATGGCGCCAGGAACTCCTGAGGTTGTCTTACTTCAGGCAAGCGCCTCGAACAAGTGCATAGGAACGAGCGGGAGCGGGTAGGAACGGGCGCATGGAAAAGGGCAGCCATCTGGCTGCCCCTGACATGTCCTGAACGTGCTGACGCTTAGTGCTGATGCCCGCCTTCGCCATGCACGTGACCATGCTCGATCTCTTCCTGGCTGGCTTCGCGCACCTCGGCGATCTCGACGTCGAAGTTGAGCTTCTGCCCGGCCAGCGGGTGGTTGCCGTCGACCGTCACGGTGTCGCCTTCCACCTTGGTAACGGTGACCATCAGCGGGCCGCCCTGGGTCTGGGCCTGGAACTGCATGCCCGGCTCAACGGACTCGACGCCCTGAAATGCATCGCGTGGTACTTCCTGCACCAGCTGGGGCTGCACTTCGCCGTAGCCCTCGTCGGGGGCGACGGTCACGTTGAGCTTGTCGCCGGCTTCGCGGCCTTCGAGCTGTTTCTCCAGGCCCGGAATGATATTGCCGGCGCCGTGGAGGTAAGTCAGCGGCTGACGGCCTTCCGAACTGTCCAGCACCTCACCTGCATCGTTGGTCAGGGTGTAGTGGAACGCGACAACGGAATTTTGCGCAATCTGCATTGATGAACCTTTCGGTGAGTGCATGTACAAACCATGGTAACGCGCGAGGCCGGAGCTGTCAGGGGGGATGCGGTTTTTTCAGGTTATGAAGCCTCTTTCTGAGCCGCGTTCATGCCTTTTGGCGGTGTTGCGCACCTTTGGCCTCGCGGCTACCCTAGCGTGACCCAAATTTTCGTCTTATCGAAATCCGTTTCTACTCTGGAGTGAATTCATGACCGAAATCATTATCTGGCTGATTGCCTTTGCCCTCATCCTGTTTTTCAGCATCAAGATGTGGGAGACGAACGTCAGCGCCGGTTTGAACAAGGTGGTGCCGCGCGTCATCAAGAGCGGTGATGACAACCGTTGGATCTGGAGCGTGGCACTCGCGGTGTTGGGGGCCACGACGCTGGTCCGCCCCATCGACATGCTGCTGACTGTGATCGTGCTGGCCATTTTGGCGTTGGTCATCAAGAAAGTGACTGGCTGGGCGATGGGCAGGGCCAACTTACATTGATCCTCGGTGCGCCGCCCCACGGCGGCGCACGGAACACGACAAGGGCCCGCGGCGTTCAAACACCGCGGGCCCTTGTCGTGTTGCTGTGGCTTTTGTCGCTATGCCAGAGTGACTGGCGGTCTCAGACCAGGCGTGGGCGACCCGGATCAGTAGGGGGCCACGGTAACGTTGGCGCCGCTGCCGATCATGCGTACGCGTTGGCCAACCTGGAAGGGGCGGTCGGCTTTCTGCACGATCACGACGTTCTGGCCGTCGTCTCGACGAATCTCCATTTCCCAGGCGCGTACGCGATTGGTCGATTCCTCAATGGCACTACCCGCCACGGCGCCACCGATGACGCCTGCTGCGGTTGCCAACTGCCGGCCGGAGCCGCCGCCCACCTGACGGCCGAGAAGCCCACCCACCACGGCACCGCCACCGGTACCGATGAGGCCGCCCGCTCGGCTGTCGGCCTGGACCTGAACCTGACGCAGTGCGGTGATGGTGCCGAAGGTTACGGTTTGGGCAGTCCCTGCCTGGGAGCCGCGGTAGACGTCACCGCCCATGGTCGAGGTATTGGCACAGCCGGCCAGGGTCAGCATGCCAATGGCCAGCACGGGAAGAAGACGCTTCATGTATACCTCCTGAGGCAAGGCGATGCCCATACGTATTGGGGTGTCGTCGTTGCCGGGTTATGGAAACACTGTTTGCTAACTAGCTTAACCAGCCATGCCGTATTTGACCAGTGCCGAATGACAGGGTGCCGTGTCTCGATGCGCCAAAGTCGGCAAAAAAAGAGGAAGCTGTGACAGCCGCTCCGGTTCCTACCGTGTGGCCAGCAGAATAGTGCAAGAAAAAGACGAAAAAAAGGAGGCGCGAGGCCTCCCAAGGGTTCCAGTCGTTACCGCTACGCCATGCTCAGCCGAACTGGTTCATGGTGTTGTCCTTGCCACCGGCCTTGAGTGCGGCTTCGCCGTGGAAGAACTCCTTGTGATCGTCGCCGATGTTGGAGCCGGCCATGTCCTGGTGCTTGACGGTGGCGATGCCCTCGCGGATCTCGCGGCGCTGCACGCCAGCGACATACGCCAGCATGCCCTCGTCGCCGAAGTAGCCCTTGGCCAGGTTGTCGGTGGACAGCGCGGCGGTGTGGTAGGTCGGCAGTGTGATCAGGTGATGGAAGATGCCGGCCTCGCGCGAGGCGTCGCGCTGGAAGTTGCGTGTCCACTCGTCGGCCAGCTTGGCCAGCTCGGTGCCGTCGTACTCCTCGCTCATCAGCTTGCTGCGGTCGTAGGCGGAGACGTCCTTGCCTTCCTTCTCCCAGGCGTCGAACACCTGCTGGCGGAAGTTCAGGGTCCAGTTGAACGAGGGCGAGTTGTTATAGACGAGCTTGGCGTCCGGCACCACTTCGCGGATGCGATTCACCATGCTGGCGATCTGGCCGACATGGGGCTTCTCGGTCTCGATCCACAGCAGGTCGGCGCCGTTCTGCAGGCTGGTGATGCAATCCAGCACCACGCGGTCCTCGCCGGTACCCGGCTTGAACTGGTAGAGGCCGGAAGCCAGGCGCTTGACCTTGACCAGCTTGCCGTTCTGCTTGATCACGAGGTCGCCGTTGTCGATGTCTGAAGCGGAGGTGATCTCGTCGCCGTCGAGGAAGCTGTTGTACTGGTCGCCCAGGTCGCCCGGCTCCTTGGTCACGGCGATCTTCTGGGTCAGGCCGGCGCCCAGGGAGTCGGTGCGGGCGACGATCACGCCGTCTTCAACGCCCAGCTCGAGGAAGGCGTAGCGCACGGCGTTGATCTTGGCCAGGAAGTCCTCATGAGGCACGGTGACCTTGCCGTCCTGGTGGCCGCACTGCTTCTCGTCGGAAACCTGGTTTTCGAGCTGGATGCAGCAGGCACCCGCTTCGATCATCTTCTTGGCCAGCAGGTAGGTGGCCTCGGCGTTGCCGAAACCGGCATCGATATCGGCGATGATCGGCACCACGTGGGTCTCGTGGTTGTCGATCTTGGCGATCAGCTCATCGGCCTTGGCCTTGTCGCCAGCCTTCTGGGCGGCTTCCAGGTCGCGGAACAGGTGGTTGAGTTCCCAGGCATCGGCCTGACGCAGGAAGGTATAAAGCTCCTCGATCAGGCCCGGCACGCTGGTCTTCTCGTGCATGGACTGATCGGGCAGCGGGCCGAACTCGGAGCGCAGGGCGGCGACCATCCAGCCGGAGAGGTAGAGGTAGCGGCGCTTGGTAGTGCCGAAGTGCTTCTTGATCGAAATCAGCTTCTGCTGGCCGATGAAGCCATGCCAGCAGCCCAGCGACTGGGTGTACTGACCGCTGTCGGCGTCATAGGCGACCATGTCCTCGCGCATGATCCTTGCGGTGTAGCGGGCAATGTCCAGACCGGTCTTGAAGCGGTTCTGGGCGCGCATACGGGCGGCATTCTCGGGGCTGATGCTGGCCCACTTGCCTTGCTGGGCTTCGCGCAGTTGAGCCAGTGCCTTGATGTCGTCTTTGTATGACATGGTGCCATCCTTCCGATCTGAGGTGGGTCGTCGGCTTCGATTGCCATGCGGCGGCGCTCGCTGCCTCGTCGGTCGCTTGCTTGCTGCATCGTGCCGGCTGGGCCGGTTATGCTGCAACTGCGAAGTGTTGCCAGGTTCAACCAGCTGGCAGGGATTGTCTCTACGGCCTTGGTCGAACCCGAGTCGGCGTTAAAATTGAACCGGATCGGATATTTTTCGCTTGCTACCGAACAAGTGTTTTAACGCTGTCATGAAATCACTATGCCCCATGTCGTCTGGGCTGGACAATCAACACTTGGGGGGAATAAGGGTTGTAGTTCGACTACAAGAGCGGCTTTTTGGGGGCTATTCCTGTAGTCGTTTTTCGATCGGAGGGTGGGTGGGTGTTGTCTTGACTTACAACGAAAGGCGCATGTTGCGATGCGGAATACCAGCGTCCATGAAGACCTCGCCAAAAGCGACGAAGCCCAGGCTCTCATAGAAGGCAAGGGCATGGGTCTGGGCAGCGAGCTCGACCTGCGCATGGCCCAGGCGGCATGCCGTGTCGATGGCGGTCTGCATCAGGGCCGCGCCGATACCCAGGCCGCGTGCTTCGCGCAGCACGGCCACTCGGCCGATATGCCCGTCGGGCAGCAGGCGGGCGGTACCGAGTGCGTTGTCGCCACGCAGAGCGAGGAAGTGGCGACATTCATCGTCGCGTCCGTCCCATTCCTCCTCCAGCGGTACCCGCTGCTCCTCGATGAACACGACACGGCGGATCTCGCCGGCCAGGTCGCCAAGCTCCGCCCAACTGCCTTCCTTGACGACGATGCGGTGCGTCATGACGTCATTCCTCCTCCATGTTCCAGGTCAGGCTGCCGGCATCGAGCAATGTGGCAAACAGCTCGGCGGCACCCTCGTGTGCCAGTAGTCCAGCATCGATAGGAGTGTCCGAGGCCACGGCCCGGGCCAAGGGTAGGGTGCACTCGACTCCATCGCCGTCGGCGAACAGAGTGGCGCGATGCTCGCTCAGGGCACGCCAGGCGAAGCGCGAGCCAGGACTGCGCAGGAGTTCCTCGCCCTCATGTAGTAGCGCGACAAGCTCCTCGACGTCGGTAGGGGTCTCGCTCGGTATCAACTGGTCGACGTACTTGGGCTGCGTCATCACCCGGCCGAACCACTGGGCGAGCTGGGCAGGGTCGTCGAGGGTCGCAAGAATCAAGCGACGCATGCGCGCGAGCGAGTCGTCGTCAAGCTCCGCCGGATCGGTTGGCGGGGCCATGCCGGTGTCGCTGTAGCGACTCGAGGCGGGCAGCTGTTCGCCGAGGTAATCGGCGAAGGAGGTGATCGCCTCGTCGACCGAGGGTGCACGGAATCCCACCGAATAGGTCATGCAGTCGTCGGACTGGCTGACGCCGTGGTGAGCCCAGCCCGGTGGCAGATAGAGCATGTCGCCGGGTTCCAGCACCCAATCGTCGCCCGGCTCGACAGTGAAACGCTGAAGAATGCGTAGGTCGATACCGTCGAGTATGGGGGCATCATCGGGTACCTTGCCACCGAGCTGCCAGCGACGCCGGCCCAGCCCCTGGATCAGGAACACATCGTACTGATCGACGTGGGGACCGACGCTACCGCCCGGTGGGGCGTAGCTGATCATGACGTCGTCGAGCCGCCAGCGGGGCAGGAAGTCGAAGTGCTCGAGCAGTTCGGCTACCTCGGGTACGTAATGGTCCACGGCCTGCACCAGCAGGGTCCAGTCGCGCTCTGGCAGCTCGCCGAACACGGCCTCGTCGAAGGGGCCGTGGCTGACCTGCCAGGGGCCATCCGGCCCTTCCTCTTCGACCAGCCGGGCCTCTACGCCCTCCTCGCAGGCGAGCCCGGCCAACTCGTCGGGGTCGAGCGGGTTTTCGAAGTCGGGCAGGGCGCCACGGATCAGCAGCGGCTGTCGCTGCCAGTAGTCGCGCAGGAACTCGGCGGCGGTGAGGCCGCCCAGCAGGCTGAGAGGGGCATCGCTAGGCATGGTGTCTCGCTATTCGGCTGAGGGCACGAAGAGCCGCAGGTCGCCGGTGGTGGCTCTGCGGGGTCAAAAGGGTAATGGTAGCGTATCGCGGTACGCGAGGCTTAGCGGTTGGCGCCGGGCACCCACAGCACGTCGCACTGGCCGTTGTCGTTGGCCCGGCGCGCGGCAACGAACAGCAGGTCGGAGAGGCGGTTGAGGTAGCGCAGCACCTCGGGATTGACCGGCTGTTCCTCCATCAGCGCCGTGACCAGGCGCTCGGCGCGACGGGTCACGGTGCGCGCCAGGTGTAGGTGGGCGGCAAGCGCGGTACCGCCCGGCAGGATGAACGAACGCAGGGTGGCAAGTGGCGCGTTGAACGTGTCGATCTGGCGCTCGAGAAACTCGACCTGACCCGCCGTGATCCGCAGCGGTGGGTACTCCGGCGCCTCCTGTTCGGGCGTGCACAGGTCGGCGCCGACGTCGAACAGGTCGTTCTGCACGGTGGCGAGGAGATTGCGCAGCTCGCCGGTGGCATGCAACTGGGCCAGGCCGATGACGGCATTGGTCTCGTCCACGGTACCGAAGGCCTCGACGCGCAGGTCGTGCTTGGCCACGCGACTGCCGTCGCCGAGGCCGGTGTCGCCCTTGTCGCCGGTCCGTGTGTAGATCTTGGTCAGCTTGACCATCGTTGCCTCCTGCGTTGCCCGTGCTGGTCTTAGAGCCGGCGGGCCTGGGCCTCGGCGTTGCCGATGTAGGTGGCCGGCGTCAGCGCCTTGAGTTCGGTCTTCACCTCGGCTGGCAGTTCCAGCGTGTCGATGAAGGCGGCAAAGCCGGCCTGGTCGATGCGCTTGCCGCGGGTCAGTTCCTTGAGCTTCTCGTAGGGTTTCTCGATGCCGTAGCGGCGCATCACCGTCTGGATCGGCTCGGCGAGCACCTCCCAACTGGCGTCGAGGTCCTCGGCCAGGCGCGCCGGGTTGGCCTCGAGCTTGCCGATGCCCTTGAGCGCCGCTTCATAGGCGATCAGGCCGTAGGCCAGGCCGACGCCCAGGTTGCGCAGTACGGTGGAGTCGGTGAGGTCGCGCTGCCAGCGGGAGATCGGCAGCTTCTGCGCGAGATGGCCGAGCACGGCGTTGGCCAGGCCCAGGTTGCCCTCGGAGTTCTCGAAGTCGATGGGGTTGACCTTGTGCGGCATGGTCGAAGAGCCGATCTCACCCTCGACGGTCTTCTGCTTGAAGTAGCCCAGCGAGATGTAGCCCCATACATCGCGGTCGAAGTCGATCAGCACGGTGTTGAAGCGACAGACGGCGTCGAACAGTTCGGCGATGTAGTCGTGAGGCTCGATTTGCGTGGTGTAGGGGTTGAAAGTCAGCCCCAGGCCTTCGACGAAGGTGCGTGCATTGGCTTCCCAGTCGACTTCCGGATAGGTGGCTAGGTGGGCGTTGTAGTTGCCCACCGCGCCGTTGACCTTGCCCAGTATCTCGACGCTTTCGATCTGCTTGAGCTGGCGGCGCAGGCGGTAGGCGACGTTGGCCATCTCCTTGCCCAACGTCGTCGGGCTGGCGGTCTGACCGTGGGTGCGCGAGAGCATCGGCTGGGCGGCATGCTCATGGGCCAGCCTGGCGACTTCTTCGGCCACCCGGTGCATCACCGGCAGCAGGGTCTTCAGGCCGTCGCTGAGCATCACGCCGTAGGAGAGGTTGTTGATGTCTTCGCTGGTGCAGGCGAAGTGCACGAACTCGGTGATCGCATGCAGCTCGGGCTGCTCGGCGATCTTCTCCTTGATGAAGTACTCCACCGCCTTGACGTCGTGGTTGGTGGTGCGCTCGATCTCCTTGATGCGCTCGGCGTCGGCCAGCGAGAAGTCACGAATCATGGCCTCGAGGAAGGCGGTGGCCTCGGCGGAGAGCGGCGGCACCTCGACGATGCCGCCTTGCTCGGCGAGACGCTGCAGCCAGCGAATCTCGACGATCACGCGGGCACGGATCAGGCCGAATTCGCTGAAGTGCTCGCGCAGGCTCTCGGCCTTGTTGCCGTAGCGGCCGTCGACGGGGGAAAGGGCGGTAAGAGCAGTGAGGGGCAGGGAAGCGGCTTGCATGATCGTTATCCGGTGCGTGTAGGAAATGAAATCGAATGGGGGTAACGGGTGTCAGCCCAACTGGTCCAAGGCTTTTTTCAGGGCGCCACGCTGGAACACCAGCTTCCAGCGCCGGCCGCCCTGCTGATGCCAGAGCAGGGCGAAGCGGATCCCGGCGAGCAGGATGGCGCGCACGCGTTCGGGCATCATGCGGCTCTGCAACATCGAGGGGTCGCCATGCACTACGATACGGGTCTTCAGGGTCGAGAGTGTCTCCTGATAGGCCTCGCCCAGGCTGGCAATGACGTTCTCATGGGTGGTACCGAAGTGTTCGGCCTGGCCCTGGATACGGTTCAGGTGCTGGCCGAGAGAGGCCATCATGTCGTTGTCGACGCGCAGTTTGTTCATCAACAGCAGCAGCGAGAAACCGTAGCGAAGCACGACCGGATTGGCCTGCTGGCGTCCCACCACGGCCTCGAGTACCTCGAGGCCGCGGCGCAGGTTGTTGGGGTGGCCGCCATAGGTCGCTTCGAAGCTCTCGGGGTTGGTGTCCAGCGTGGCGCGAATCAGCGTTTCCCAGGGACGGGTGTCGACCTGTCCGGTGCGGGCCAGCTCATCGACCAGGCTGGCGGCCTGGAACACGCCGGCAAGGGCCAGGGCCTGACGTGCGGTCGGGGAATCCGGCGCGCGATGGATGGGGGAGGTGGTCATGCGGCTGGCTCCATGGCATTCCAGATATCGCGGATCACGCCGCCGCCCAGACAGATCTCGCCGTCGTAGAGCACCAGCGACTGGCCGGGAGTGACGGCACGTTGAGGCTCATCGAAGCGAACTTCGACGCCGCCATCCTCCCGCGTGCGGACCGTGCAGGGCACCTCGGTCTGACGGTAACGGGTCTTGGCGGTGTAGCGGCCCTCGGCGGCGGGCGGCTCACCGGTCACCCAATCCATCGCCTCGGTGGCCAGCGAATCGGTGTAGAGCAGCGGGTGGTGCTTGCCCTGCACCGCGATCAGTACATTGCGCTCGAGATCCTTGGCGGCCACGTACCAGGGTTCCTCGGGGTGGTTGGCCAGCCCACCGATGCCGAGCCCCTGGCGCTGTCCCAGGGTGTAGTACATCAGCCCCATGTGCTCACCGATGACTTCGCCTTCGGGTGTCTCGATCACGCCCGGCTGGGCCGGCAGGTACTGCTGTAGGAAATCGCGGAAGCGGCGCTCGCCGATGAAGCAGATGCCGGTGGAATCCTTCTTGCGCGCGGTGGCCAGGCCATGACGCTCGGCGATGGCGCGTACCTCGGGCTTCTCCAGCTCGCCCACCGGGAACAGTGTACGGGCGATGGCAGCCTCCGGCACGGCGTGCAGGAAGTAGCTCTGGTCCTTGTTGGCATCGATGCCCTTGAGCAGCCGCGGCCGACCGTGGCGCACGCCGCCACGAACATAGTGGCCGGTGGCGATTTTCTCGGCACCGAGCATCTCGGCGTACTCGAGGAACACCTTGAACTTGATCTCGCGGTTGCACAGGATGTCCGGGTTCGGCGTGCGCCCGGCCTTGTACTCGGCCAGGAAGTGCTCGAACACGTTGTCCCAGTACTCGGCGGCGAAGTTGGCGCTGTGCAGCTTGATGCCGAGCTTCTCGCACACGGCCTGGGCATCCGCCAGGTCGGCCTTGGCGGTGCAGTACTCGGTGCCGTCGTCCTCGTCCCAGTTCTTCATGAACAGGCCTTCGACCTGATAGCCCTGCTCGAGCAGCAGCAGCGCGGAAACGGAGGAGTCGACGCCGCCGGACATGCCGACGATCACCTTGCCTGAGGTGGCGGTCATGGGCGCTCTCGGGTTGAGTGGGTCGCAAATGGGCGGGAATTATACCCTATATACTGTAGTGTCTTCATCCTGGCGCGCGGATGACGCTTTGCGTGTCGGTGCATTTTCGGCTAATTGACCGGCCGGCCAGTCAGGGTTATCTTCGCCCCATGAACCAGAAAACCCAGATACGCGATCCGGAACTGACCCGCGCCCGTATCCTCGAGGCGGCCGAAGCGCTGTTCGTCGAGCAGGGCTTCTCCGCGGTCAAGCTCAGCGAGCTGGCACGCTCGGCCGAGGTCACCAAGAGCCTGATCCACCACCATTTCGGCAGCAAGGAGCAGCTCTGGGAGGCGGTCAAGAATCGCGCCTTCGAGCGTTACTTCACCGCTCAGATGGCCATGCTGGAGGAAGCCGGCGAGCCGGATGCCGCGCTGCTGCGCCGTTCGGTGGAAGCCTACTTCCACTTCCTGCGTGACAATCCCGGTGTGGTGCGGTTGTTCGCCTGGACCCACCTGGAGGGGGACAGCCACTGCGGCGAACTCGACAACCAACTCGTCGGGGCGGGTGCCGAGTGGGTTCGCCAGGCCCAGATGCGCGGCCTGCTGCGCAAGGACATCAACCCTACCCATGTGATCGCCGTGTTCGTGATGACCTGCACCCAGTGGTTCGAGGCCAAGTGCCATCACCAAAACTGGCCGGGCATGGGCAGCGACGAGGCGTTTCTGGAAGATTTCCTGAAGATCTTCATGGAAGGCGTCGTCCCTCGGGAGTGAGCGTTTTTTTCGACAATAATTGACCGGTCGACCAGTTCATACGGACGTTCCATGGAGGAGAATGACTATGGGGAGGGTGGCGAGAGGCGGCCTGGCGGTCTCGCTGATGCTGGGCATCATATTGCTGTCGGGGTGCGATGCCGCTCCGGCCCGGATCGAAACCGGTGAGACGGTCCTGCCCAGCGTGCGCAGCGAGACGGTGCGCCTGTCCCAGGCCGAGACGAGATACCGCTTTCCCGGCACGGTGCGAGCCAGCGAGCGGGCGACCCTCGCTTTTCTGCACCACGGCGTGCTGCATGAGCGACATGTGACGAGGGGGCAGCGGGTCGAGCGGGGAGAGCCGCTGGCGACGCTGCACAATCCGGCCATGGCGCCGGCGCTCGTGGCCGCCGAAGCGCGGATAAGCGAACTCGACGCTCGCCTGCGCCGCATGGAGCGCGACGTCGAGCGGGCGCGCGTACTGCGCGAGCGCAACCTCAGTGCCGAGGAGGAACTGGATCGGCTGCGCTCGGAGCGCGAAGCCACCTTGCAGGCGCGCGAGCAGGCTCTGGCCCAGCGTGACGAGGCCCGGGCGCAGCTCGATGAACTCACCCTGCGCGCCCCGTTCGCGGGCGTGGTGACCGACCTCGAGGCCGAGCCCGGCGATTTTCTGTCCGCCGGCCAACCGGTATTGGGGCTGGTGGGGCTTACGGGGCGCGAGGTGGAGATTCGCGTGCCGGCGGGCCTTGCCGCGCGGCTGGAGGTGGGCCGGGAGGCGAGCCTGGTGGCAACGCTGGGGGCGCGGCGCTTCCCTGGGCGGGTCACCGGCATTGGCCAGGCGGGAGAGGGTATGGCGCCGGTCATCGTAGCGATCGAGGCCGACCCCGGCCCGGCGTTGGGCGAGCCGGTGAGAGTGCGGCTGTCGCTGGATGCGCCGCCTCTGCTTCAGGTGCCGCTGGCGGCGGTGGTCGATCCCGGCGGGTACGACCCGCACGTGCTGATGCTGAGCGCTGACGATACGGTCCGGCGCGTCGCCGTGACCCCTGGGCGGCTGGATGGCGGCTGGGTCGTAATCGCGGCGTCGTCGCTGGCCGTGGGCGACAGGGTGGTGACGGCTGGGCAGGGGCGCCTGGAAGAGGGCAGCCGGGTGAGGGTGTTGCCATGAGCTGGCTGCTCGCCTCGTTGCGCTACAAGCGACTCATCCTGACCGTCACGCTGCTGCTGGCCCTGCTTGGTCTGGTGGCCTGGGTGGAGATGGATCGTCGGGAGGATCCTTTCTTCCCTTATCGCTTCGGCCAGGTGTTGGTGCCCTACCCTGGAGCCGAGCCGGAGCAGGTCGAGCGCTTGGTGCTCAACCCCCTGGAAGAAGAGTTGGCCCAGGTGGAGGAGGTCAACGACATCATCGGCACTGCGCGCCTCGGCGTGGCTCACGTCACCATCGAGATGCACGAGCACGTCTACGACACCGATGCCGCCTGGGAGCGGGTGCGTATCGCCGTGGGCCGGGCCAGCCGCCAGTTCCCCGACGGTGTGGGCGAGGCCGAGATCAGCGACCGCGACTCCGATGCCCATGGGATCGTGCTGGCACTGACCGGCTCCGACGATTTGCTCGAACTGCGCGAGGCAGCCAAGCGGTTGCGCCGCGACCTGTTTCGACTCAAGGAGGTGGCCCGTATCGATCTGCTGGCCGATCCGGGCCAGCAGGTGGCGATCGGCTGGGACGATGCCCTGGCCGAACTGACCGGCCTCGACGCCCGGGCGCTCGGCGAGCAGTTGGCCGCGCGTAACCTGACCGCTTCCGGCGGCAGCCTGGCGATTGGAGGGCGTTCCCTGGTGCTCGACCCGCGCGCCGAATTCGGTGCGCTGGAGGAACTCGCCGCCACGCCGATACGCACGATGCGCGGCGACCAGGTGCCACTCGGCGAGCTGGCCGACCTGCGGTTGATGCCCGAGGAACCCGTCACCGAGCGCATGTGGCACGATGGTCGGCCGGCGGTGGCGCTGGGGCTGGTGCTCTCCAACGATCAGGTCAATGCCGTGCGCTTCGGCAACCGGCTGCGTGCGCTGGTGGGTGAACTACGTCCCTCCTATGCGCCGCTCACGATAGAGGAGAGCTTCTACCAGCCGCGCTGGGTCGAACGGCGCTTGGCGGAACTCGGTTTCTCGCTGCTGCTGGGCATCGGTATTCTCGGTGCGCTGCTGTTCCTGGCCATGGGGCTGCGGCTGGGCCTCGCCGTGATGCTGATCGTGCCGCTGGTGACTTTCTCCTCCCTGGCGCTTTATGCCATGGGCGGCGGGGTGCTGCACCAGATCGCTGTGGCCGGCATGGTGATCGCACTCGGGATGCTGGTGGACAACGCCATCGTCATGGTCGAGAACATCCAGTGGCATCGTGACCAGGGGCGCTCGGCCATCCAGGCCGTGAACCGTTCGGTACGTGAGCTCGCCATGCCACTGCTGGCTGCTACGGGAACCACCCTGGCGGCTTTCGTCCCGCTGCTGCTCTCCAGCGGCAACACCGCCGATTTCACCCGCGCCATTCCCATCATGGTGATGCTGACGCTGGCGGTGAGCTATGTGTATGCCGTGTTCGTCACGCCGGTGTTCGCCGCCGGCATCCTCAGGCCAAGGATGCCGGCACGGCGCGAGCGGCTGCAGGCAGCAGGCGAGCGCCTGGGACGAATCGCCGTGCGCTGGCCGGCCGTGGTGTTGTCAGGTGCCGGCCTGCTACTGGTCGGTGCCGTGACCATGGTACCGCTGCTCAATCACGACTTTTTTCCCGATACCGATCGCAACCAGTTGATCGTCGACCTCAACTTTCCTGAAGGCACCCATCTCGACACCACCTCCCATCAGGCCGAGGCGTTGGCCGCGGCATTGGCCGAGCGGCCGGCGGTGCGGGCGGTACATCGCTTCGTCGGCTTCAGCGGACCGCGCTTCTATTACAACCTGGTCGACCAGCCGCGCCAGCCGCACCTGGCCCGGCTGGTCGTGGAAGCCAAGGACGCCGCCGATCTGGCGGGGCTGATGACATGGGTGCGTGCGGTGGCGCCGGAGTGGCTGCCCGAGGCCGAAGTGGTAGCCCGCCGCCTGGGCCAGGGGCCGCCGCTGGAAGCGCCGGTGGAGATTCGCGTATTCGCCGAGGACCGCGCTGCGCTGGCCGATGCCGCCGGTCGCATCCTCAGCGTGGTGCGCGCGGCCGAAGGCGCTCGCGATGCACGCCACCGGCTGGGCGAAGGCTTGGCCACGCTGCGGGTCGATACCGATGACGCTCGCGCTGCCGAGTACGGGCTGTCGCGGCGCGACGTGGCCACGGCCTTGGCCGGCGCCAGCCGCGGGGTCGAGGTCGGCACCTGGCGCGCCGCCCGGGATCCGGCGCCGTTGCTGATCCGTGCGCCCGAGGGCGAACGCTTCCCCACCGACGGGCTCGAGGGGCTGCGCCTCTCCGCTGCCGACGGAAGCTCGGTGCCGCTTGGCGAGATCGCCTCCCTGGAACTGACCTGGCGCCCAGCGGTAATCCAGCATCGCGACCTGCGGCGTATGACGACCGTGCTGGCCGAGGTAGCCGACGGCTGGACCTATGACGGTGTGCTGGGTGAGATCCTGCCGCGCCTCGAGGAGCTCGAACTCCCCGCGGACGTGAGCTACACCATCGGCGGGGCAGCGGAGTCGGCCGGCGATGCCAACGCCGCGCTGTTCCAGACCTTGCCGTTCGGCGGCCTGCTGCTGGTGGTGTTTCTGCTCGCGCAGTTCAACTCCTTCCGTCAGCTGTGCATCGTGCTGGCGACCGTGCCGCTATCGATCATCGGTGTAGTGCCGGGCTTGTGGCTGACCGGCCAACCGTTCGGCTTCACCGCCATCCTCGGCGTGGTGGCGCTGGTTGGTATCGTGGTCAACAACGCCATCGTGCTGATCGATCTGATGAATGCCAATCGCAAGCAGGGGCTCGATGTGAGGGAGGCGGTGGTATCGGCAGTGGCGCGGCGTACCCGGCCGGTGCTGCTCACCACCGCCACCACGGTGGCCGGTCTGGTGCCGCTGACCCTGACCCAGTCGACGCTGTGGCCGCCCATGGCCTGGGCGCTCATCTCGGGGCTGGTCGCTTCCACGCTGCTGACGCTGCTGGTGATTCCGGCGCTGTACCGGCTGTTGATAAGAGACTAGCGCTCGTGGACCACATCCATGGGATAAAACCGCCCCGCCAGGGCGTCACGAATGCGCTTGAGTACCAGCGGACTGCGCAGCCGTCCCTGGCGATCCAGTGCTTCGACCTCTTCCAGGGTCAGCCACTGCACGGCGACGATTGAAGGATCGAGAGGGTTGCCCAGGTGAGCCAGGGCCATGCCGAAGAAGCCATGGCTATGGAAGGTCTCGCCGCCGGGCGTCTGGTAGACGTACAGCCCCAGGTAGTCGGTGATCCCCACCTGCCAGGCGGTCTCCTCGCGCAGTTCGCGCAGGGCCGCCTCCTGAATCCGCTCGCCGGGTTCCAGATGACCGGCGGGCTGGTTGTACAGGGTCGTCTGGCTGCCTCTCGGCGACTCTTCCACCATCAGGAAGCGGCCAGCGCGTTCCACGACGGTGGCCACGGTTACATGCGGATGCCAGCGGCTCATCGATGACCTCCTTGGCGGCGCGGCGAGCGCCTTGGCGTGTTGCGCGGGGCGTGTAGGGTTTCCCTGCGCCACTCACCCGGGGCGAGTCCGTCCAGGCGCCAAGGACCGATGGCCACGCGCACCAGGCGCAGGGTGGGGTGGCCGACATGGGCCGTCATGCGCCTGACCTGACGGTTACGGCCTTCGCTGATGGTCAGTTCCAGCCAGGTCGTCACCGGGTGTCGCTTCGGGTCCACTGGCGGTGTGCGCGGCGGCAGGCCGCTCTCGGCCAGGCGCCGCACCTTGGCCGGTCGGGTCGGGCCATCCTTGAGTTCGATGCCCTGGCGCAGGGTGGCCAGTGCCGCCTCGTCGGGGTTGCCCTCCACCTGGACGCGATAGGTCTTGGGCTGCTTGTGGCGCGGGTCGCTGATGCGCTGGATCAGTGCACCGTCGTCGGTCAACAGCAGCAGTCCTTCTGAATCATAGTCCAGCCGTCCTGCCGCGTAGACGCCCGGTACTTTGATGACGTCCGCCAGTGTCGCACGCGGTGCCTCCCCCTTGCCGAGGCGATCGGTGAACTGGGAGAGCATGCGGTAGGGCTTGTGCAGGAGATAGATGGCGCTCATGGGGCAAAGCTTACCGACAAGCAGGACGGGATGGGAGAGGGAAACGCGTCAGCCTTATTGACCATACGCCGAGGCGGGCGGGCTGATATAATATGCACGCTCGCCGGGAGCGCCCTCGTCGTTACGGGCCTGCCGTGACTCCGCCACCGGGTCGATGCCAAGCGCATCCCCCGCCAGATGAGAACCGTAGGTGGAGCACGCAGGGGCCCCGTTTCAGGCATCGTGAGTGCGCGCAACCGTTCCAGTTATTGCCACCGCAGCGACCAGAGAGATCAAAGCCACCATGTCAAAAACGCCGAAGATTATCTATACGTTCACCGACGAAGCGCCTGCGCTGGCGACCCATTCGCTGTTGCCGATCATCGACGCTTACACCGACGCCGCAGGTATCGAGGTGGAAACCCGGGACATCTCCCTGGCGGCTCGGATTCTTTCCCAGTTCCCCGATTACCTGACCGCCGAGCAGCGCGTCGAGGACCACCTGGCCGAACTGGGCGCCCTGGCGAAGACGCCGGAAGCCAATATCATCAAGCTGCCCAACATCAGTGCCTCCATGCCGCAGCTCAGGGCAGCGATCAAGGAGCTGCAGGGGCAGGGCTACAAACTGCCGGAATATCCGGACGAGCCGAAGAACGACGAAGAGAAAGAGATCAAGGCGCGCTACGACAAGGTGAAGGGCAGTGCCGTCAACCCGGTGCTGCGGGAGGGCAACTCCGACCGCCGTGCACCCAAGGCCGTCAAGGAGTATGCCCGCAAGTATCCCCATCACATGGGTGAGTGGAGCCAAGCCTCACGCACCCATGTATCGCACATGCACGGCGGCGATTTCTACCACGGTGAGAAGTCGATGACGCTGGATCGCGCCCGTGACGTGAAGATGGAGCTGATCACCAAGAGTGGCGAATCGCTGGTGCTCAAGCCCAAGGTCTCGCTGCTCGAAGGCGAGATCATCGACAGCATGTTCATGAGCAAGAAAGCGCTGTGCGAATTCTACGAGCGTGAGATCGAGGACGCGCGCAAGACCGGCGTGATGTTCTCTCTGCACGTCAAGGCGACGATGATGAAGGTCTCGCATCCGATCGTCTTCGGCCACTGCGTCAAGATCTTCTACAAGGACGCTTTCGAGAAGCACGGGGCGCTGTTCGAGGAACTGGGTGTCGACGTCAACAACGGCATGGTGAATCTCTACGACAAGATCGCCACCCTGCCCGAATCCCAGCGTGATGAGGTCATCCGCGACCTGCACGCCTGCCACGACCAGCGTCCGGAGCTGGCCATGGTGGATTCGGCCCGTAGCATCACCAACTTCCACTCGCCCAGCGACGTGATCGTCGACGCCTCGATGCCGGCCATGATCCGCGCCGGCGGCCAGATGTATGGTGCCGATGGTCGCATGAAGGACGTCAAGGCGGTGATTCCGGAGTCCACCTTCGCGCGTATCTACCAGGAGATGATCAACTTCTGTAAATGGCACGGCGCCTTCGACCCGGCCACCATGGGCACCGTGCCCAACGTCGGCCTGATGGCGCAGAAGGCCGAGGAGTACGGCTCCCACGACAAGACCTTCGAGGTGCCGGAGGACGGCATCGCCAACATCACCGACCTGGAGACCGGCGAGGTGTTGCTGACCCAGAACGTGGAGAAGGGCGACATCTGGCGGATGTGCCAGGTCAAGGACGAACCGATCCGCGACTGGGTCAAGCTGGCCGTGGAGCGCTGCCGCGATTCCGGCATGCCGGCGGTGTTCTGGCTCGACCCCTATCGCCCGCACGAGAACGAACTGATCAAGAAAGTGAAGACCTACCTTCAGGACCACGACACCACCGGTCTCGACATCCAGATCATGTCCCAGGTCCGGGCCATGCGCTATACCCTGGAGCGCGTGATCCGCGGCCTCGACACCATCTCGGTGACCGGCAACATCCTGCGCGACTACCTCACCGATCTGTTCCCGATCATGGAACTCGGCACCAGTGCCAAAATGCTTTCCATCGTGCCGCTGATGGCCGGTGGCGGCATGTTCGAGACCGGTGCCGGCGGTTCAGCGCCCAAGCACGTGCAGCAGCTCCTGGAAGAGAACCATCTGCGCTGGGACAGCCTCGGCGAGTTCCTGGCACTGACCGCCTCCCTGGAGCATCTTGCCAAGCACTTCGGCAACGATCGCGCCGCGCTGCTGGCAGACGCGCTGGACAAGGCCATCGGCCAGTTCCTCGAGAACGACAAGTCGCCCTCGCGCAAGGTCGGTGAGCTGGACAACCGAGGCAGCCATTTCTACCTGGCCTTGTACTGGGCCCAGGCCCTGGCCACCCAGGACGAGGACCCCAATCTCAAGGCGCTGTTCGGCCGCCTGGCCGAGACCCTGCAAGCCAACGAGGCGACCATCCTCGAAGAGCTGAATGGCGTGCAGGGCCAGCCGGTGGACATCAAGGGTTACTATCATGCCGACCCAGAGGTGGCGCGGGCGGTCATGTGTCCTAGCAAGACCTTGAACGAGGCCCTGGCGCTGGTGGCCAAGGGCTGATGCCTCGCTAGCTCCTTTCGGTTCTACCTAAGGCCCCCGTCCGCCCATCGGCGGACGGGGGCCTTAGGTCATATGGGCCGGTTGGGGGGGACGATGCTATACTCCGCGCTCCACTGAACATACCAGACAGGGGAGTTCTCAATGGGGTATCAGAAAATTGTCGTCCCTGAAGGCGGCGAGAAGATTACCGTCAACGCCGACAACACCCTGAACGTGCCGAACAATCCGATCATCCCGTTCATCGAGGGTGATGGCATTGGCGTCGATGTGACGCCGGCGATGAAGATTGCCATTGATGCCGCCGTGCAGAAGGCCTACAACGGCGAGCGCAAGATCCACTGGATGGAAGTCTATGCTGGCGAGAAGGCAACCCAAGTCTACGACCCCGATACCTGGCTGCCCGAAGAGACTCTCGAAGCCGTCAAGGACTATGTCGTCTCCATCAAGGGGCCGCTGACCACTCCCGTGGGCGGTGGCATCCGCTCGCTGAACGTGGCCCTGCGCCAGAAGCTCGACCTCTACGTCTGCTTGCGCCCAGTGCGCTGGTTCGAGGGCGTGCCGAGCCCGGTCAAGAAGCCCGCCGACGTCGACATGGTCATCTTCCGCGAGAACTCCGAGGACATTTACGCCGGCATCGAGTGGAAAGCTGGTACTCCCGAAGCCGACAAGGTAATCAAGTTCCTGCGCGAGGAGATGGGTGTCACCAACATTCGTTTCCCCGAGAACTGCGGGATCGGCGTCAAGCCGGTTTCCGAGGAAGGCACCAAGCGCCTGGTGCGCCAGGCCCTGCAGTACACCGTGGACAACGACCGTGAGTCGCTGACCCTGGTGCACAAGGGCAACATCATGAAGTTCACCGAAGGCGCCTTCAAGGACTGGGGCTACGAGATCGCCCGCGACGAGTTCGGTGCCGAGCTGCTCGACGGCGGCCCTTGGATGCAGTTCAAGAACCCCAAGACCGGCAAGAACATCGTGGTCAAGGACGTCATCGCCGATGCCATGCTGCAGCAGATCCTGCTGCGTCCGGCCGAGTACGACGTCATTGCCACCCTGAACCTCAACGGTGATTATCTCTCCGACGCCCTGGCGGCCGAAGTGGGTGGTATCGGTATCGCGCCGGGCGCCAACCTGGCCGACGCCGTGGCCATGTTCGAGGCCACCCACGGCACCGCGCCGAAATACGCCGGCCAGGACAAGGTCAACCCCGGTTCAGTGATTCTCTCCGCCGAGATGATGCTGCGCCACATGGGGTGGGTCGAGGCTGCCGACCTGGTGCTCAAGGGCATGGAGAAGGCCATCTCGAAGGGCGAGGTCACTTATGACTTCCATCGCCTGATGGACGATGCCAAGCTTCTGAAGTGCTCCGAGTTCGGCCAGGCCGTCGCCGACAACATGTAAGCGACCCGCCGAGCCTATCGGGGCCCCCGTCCGCCATGGCGGATGGGGGCCTTTTACGTATCAACCTGAACCCTGCCGGCCTGTCGTCGTCTAAGCTGGGACGTCAGATGGCCGGTTTGACGAGATGGTATGTGGCCCTATGTTCAAGTTTGAAGACCCGAGCGCGTGGGAGGCGGTCGGCGTCGTGGCAGGCATGACGCAACCGCCGCGTCCGGAAGAGGAGGGCGACGACGACCTGGCCGTACAGGCGTCCGACCCCGAGGTGGCGCGCCCGCCCATGTACAAGGTGATCCTGCACAACGACGACTACACGCCGATGGAGTTCGTGGTGGAAGTGCTGCAGAGCTTCTTCCACATGGACAGCGAGACAGCCGTGCAGGTCATGCTCACGGTGCACACTCGCGGCAAGGCGACGTGCGGCATCTTCACCCGCGACATCGCGGAAACCAAAAGCCATCAGGTCAATCAATATGCAAGAGAGTGTCAGCACCCGCTGCTCAGCGATATCGAGGCGGCGGACTGACTCCCGGTCTGCTCGAGACGGGGTAGGAATGGCAGTCGTTGAGTGAAGAGACTTGCAACGGCAGCGTTTGTGCCCGATGTTGAAGGTGCCGGACCACGAAAGATCCGATGCAAGCCCTAAGCGGCGAGAAGGGGACTGCCATGCTGAGCAAAGAACTTGAACTGACCCTGAACACGGCGTTTACCGTGGCCCGTTCCAAGCGCCACGAGTTCATGACCGTGGAGCACCTGCTGCTGGCACTGCTCGACAACGCATCAGCGGCAGACGTGCTGAGAGCCTGTGGGGCCAACCTCGACAAGTTGCGGTCCGACCTGCAGGATTTCATCAACTCCACCACGCCTCTGATCCCGGAGGACCAGAGCGACCGCGAGACCCAGCCGACACTGGGTTTTCAACGCGTGTTGCAGCGTGCCGTATTCCACGTGCAGTCCTCCGGCAAGAGCGAAGTGACTGGAGCCAACGTGCTGGTCGCCATCTTCTCCGAACAGGAGAGCCAGGCGGTCTACTTCCTCAAGCAACAGAACGTGGCCCGGGTCGATGCGGTGAACTACATCGCCCATGGGATTTCCAAGGTGGCCGGCCATGGTCAGAACCCTTCGTCTTCGCCCAATGAGGCCGAGGACGCCGAGGAGGGTGGCGGCGAGACCAGTGCCAACCCGCTGACCGGCTATGCCACCAACCTCAACGAACAGGCCCGGATGGGCAAGATCGATCCGCTGATCGGTCGTGAGCATGAACTCGAGCGGGTGATCCAGATACTGGCCCGGCGGCGCAAGAACAACCCGCTGCTGGTGGGTGAGGCTGGCGTCGGCAAGACCGCCATCGCCGAGGGCTTGGCCAAGCGCATCGTCGAAGAGGACGTGCCTGAGGTCATCGGTGACGCCGTGGTCTACTCCCTCGACATGGGCGCGCTGCTGGCCGGCACCAAATACCGCGGCGATTTCGAGAAGCGCCTGAAGAGCCTGCTGGCGGAGCTCAGGAAGCAGCCCAACGCCATCCTCTTCATCGACGAGATCCATACGGTAATCGGTGCCGGGGCGGCTTCCGGCGGCGTGATGGATGCCTCCAACCTGCTCAAGCCGCTGCTCTCCTCAGGCGAGCTGCGCTGCATTGGCTCCACCACGTTCCAGGAGTTCCGCGGCATCTTCGAGAAGGATCGGGCGCTGGCGCGCCGCTTCCAGAAGGTCGATGTCATGGCACCGTCGGTGGACGACACCATTCGCATCCTCAAGGGGCTGCGTTCGCGCTTCGAGGAGCATCACCGCCTCAAGTACACCGACGCGGCGCTGGAGAGTGCGGCGCGTCTGGCGGATCGCTACATCAACGATCGCCACCTGCCCGACAAGGCCATCGACGTGATCGACGAGGCGGGGGCTCATCAGCGGCTGCTGCCGCCGGAAGTACGGGTCGAGACCATCGACGTCGACCAGGTCGAGGCGGTGGTGGCTTCCATCGCACGCATTCCGCCGAAGAGCGTCTCCAGCTCCGACCGCAAGCTGCTCGAGAACCTCGACCGCGACCTGAAGATGCTGGTATTCGGCCAGGACGAGGCCATCGACAGCCTGTCTGCCGCCATCAAGCTGTCGCGGGCCGGGCTCAAGTCCCCCGACAAGCCGGTGGGCAGCTTCCTCTTCGCCGGCCCCACCGGGGTGGGCAAGACCGAAGTGGCCCGCCAACTGGCGCGGATCATGGGCATCGAGCTGGTACGCTTCGACATGTCGGAGTACATGGAGCGTCACACCGTGTCGCGACTGATCGGCGCGCCTCCGGGCTATGTCGGCTACGACCAGGGCGGGCTGCTCACCGAGGCGATCACCAAGCAGCCGCACTGCGTGCTGCTGCTCGATGAGATCGAGAAGGCGCACCCGGAGGTCTTCAACCTGCTGTTGCAGGTGATGGATCACGGTCGACTGACCGACAACAACGGTCGCGAGGCGGATTTCCGTCACGTGATCGTGATCATGACCTCCAATGCCGGCGCCGAGCAGCAGGCACGTCGCTCCATCGGCTTCCAGACGCAGGACCACTCGACCGATGCCATGGAAGTGATCCGCAAGACCTTCTCGCCGGAGTTCCGCAATCGCCTGGATGGCATCATCCAGTTCCACTCCCTGCCCACCTCGGTGGTGCGCAGCGTGGTGGACAAGTTCCTGGTGGAACTGCAGGCGCAGCTCGACGAGAAGCGGGTTCAACTGGATGTGGACGTGGACGCGCGAGACTGGCTGGCCGAGAAGGGCTACGACCCCAGCATGGGCGCAAGGCCCATGGCGAGGCTGATCCAGGACAGGCTCAAGAAGCCTCTGGCGGAGCTGATCCTGTTCGGCGAGCTATCCGAACATGGGGGAGTGGTGCACGTGACGGTGGAGGATGGCGAGCTGCATCTTTCCACGGAGTCGGAAATGGCCGACGCGCCCTGATTCGCCTGCGATACCCGACTCGCCTGACCACAGCGCCCTGTCCCCCCGGACGGGGCGTTGTCTTGCTAGGGCGGACGAGGCGTGGTGCGGCGGTTCAGCGCGAACGGTAGACGATCCGTCCTTTGGTCAGGTCGTAGGGGGTCAGTTCGACCTTGACCTTGTCGCCGGTGAGAATGCGGATATAGTTCTTGCGCATCTTGCCCGAGATGTGCGCGGTCACGACGTGGCCGTTCTCCAGCTCGACGCGAAAGGTGGTATTGGGAAGGGTATCGACGACGACGCCTTCCATTTCGATATGGTCTTCACGTGCCATATAGGCGGTTCCTCGCTGATGGACAGAAATGGGTCGTTGACATGCGGGGCATGGCAACGGGCGCAACAGCTGCGCCCATCCCAAAGGATAGCGCGGTATTGTGCCGCAAGCCGGGCGTCAAGGCAAAGCGGGCCGCGTTACACGCTTGATGTCACTGCCAGCAGGCGCCGCCAGTGCCGGCCTTCCAGGACTTCCAAGGGCCGGTAGGCCTCCTTGTAGGCCATCTTGCGACATTCGCGGATCCAGTAGCCCAGGTAGACGTGCGGGAGCCCCTCGCGGAAAGCCAGCTCGACCAGGCGCAGCACGGCGAAGGTGCCGAGCGAGCGTCGATCCCACTTGGGATCCGGATCGAAGAAGGTGTAGATGGCGGAGAGCCCGTGCTCCAGGCGATCGAAGGCGGAGATGGCGAGCAACTGCTCGCCCAGGCGGAACTCGAGCAGGCACGAATAGGGCTCGTCCAGGGTCAGGAAGGTACAGTACTGCTCCCGGCTCGGCGGATACATGTCGCCATCCGCATGGCGCGCCTGGATATAGCGTTCGTAGAGCGCGTAATGCTCGTTATCGAACAGCGCGGGACGTTCGATCAGACGCAGGTCGGCGTTGCGCCTGGCCACGCGCCGCTGGCTGCGGCTGGGCTGGAAGTCACCGACCGGAATGCGCACCGACACGCAGGCGTTACAGCTGTCGCAATGCGGTCGGTACAGGTGATGGCCGCTGCGACGGAAACCCAGCAAGGCAAGCGAGTCGTAGATGCCTTGTCCATGGGATTCCTGAGGATCGAGAAACAACGTCGTGGCATCGCGTCCCTCCAGGTAGCTGCAGGCATGGGGCACGGTCAGGAAAAAGCGGAGATCCCTTATCGGGTGGCGAGGCGTATTGCTGCTCACGTGATTCGCCTCCTAAATGAGAGCGCTCATGGTCTCGACACACGGCAGATCGTCGGGCAGCGACCAGCAGGGCATCGGATGCTGGCCGTCCGGAAGCTCCGGCATCGCCAAGCATGATTCAAGATAGTTGATGAACTCGGCGCGGGCGATGTCGCGCGCACCCAGGCTGGCGAGATGTCGGGTATGCATCTGGCAGTCGATCAATCGCCCGCCGCCGGCGCGCATGGCACGTACCAGGTGAACCAAAGCGACCTTCGAGGCATCGTTGGCGCGCGAGAACATCGACTCACCGAAGAACACTGGCCCCATGGCCACGCCATAGAGGCCACCGACCAGCTCGTCAGCCTGCCACACTTCCACCGAGCGCGCATAGCCGAGCCGGTGCAATGTCACGTAAGCGGCATGCATCTCCGCCGTGATCCAGGTGCCGGGCTGGCCCCGGCGCGGCGCGGCGCAGGCCTCGACCACCGCATCGAAGCAGCGGTTGAAGCTCACCCGAAAACCGCCGTTGCGCAGACGCTTGGCCAGGCTGCGGGAGAGGTGCAGCTCATCGGGAAAGAGCACCATGCGTGGATTCGGACACCACCACAGGATCGGCTGGTCGTCACTGTACCAGGGAAAGATGCCGCGCCGGTAGGCGGCCAGCAGCCACTCCGGGGTGAGTTCGCCTCCCGCTGCCAAGAGGCCCTCGGGGTCACGCAGTGCGCGTGAGGCGGGAGGGAAACGCACAGGATGCTCGGGAAGCCAGGGCAGCATGCAGTGGCGCTCCTCGTCAGCGTTGGTTTCATTAGTCTGGCGCTGGAGCCGATTTGGCTCAAGGCTCAAGCAAGCGTCTCGGCCACTGTGCCGGGGCTTGCAGTCCCGGTATGATGGCGGCTGAATTCATTCTGCTTCATGTGAGTTGGAAAGGCACTGTCCAGGTACGGTGCGAGGGGGTTGGCGAGTTGAGTGTAAAGGAAAAGGGCGTGCCGCGGCGCACATCGGAGGAGGACTCCCAGCAGCCGACCAAGCGCTTGTCGCTTCACCTGCATGGCGTGGCCCGGGAAGGGGCAACCATCGTGCTGCTGGCAGCCTGTGTCTTCTTGCTGCTGGCGCTGTTCAGCTACCAGCCCTCGGATCCGGGCTGGTCCCGCCGTGGCCCGGAAACCGACGTGGCCAACTGGATGGGGCCCTTCGGCGCCTGGCTGGCCGACGTGCTCTATTCGCTGTTCGGGGTCAGCGCCCTGTGGTGGCCCGGCATGCTCGGTTTCGCCGGCTGGCGGCTGATTCGTACGCGCAGGGTGCAGCTCGAATGGGATGCCACTGCCGTGGCCGTGCGCCTGGGCGGCCTGGTGCTGCTGCTGTTGGGTACCACCACGCTGGGCGCGCTGCACTTCTACAGCCCCGACAGCGTGTTGCCCTATGCCTCCGGGGGCATCCTCGGTGAAGGACTGGTCGGTGCTCTCGTGCCGCTGGTCGAGTCGGGCGGCACCGGCCTGTTGGCCGTGGCGGCCATGCTATGTGGTTTCCCCCTCTTCACCGGCCTCTCTTGGTTGTCGGTGATGGATGAGCTTGGTCACCGTTTCCTGCGTCTGTGGCGTTGGGCGGCTTCCCCGTTCGGGCTGGTGCGCGAACGACACGAGCCGCACTGGGAGGAAGATGAGGAAACTCATGTCGAGGACGAACCGGAACCGGCCGGTGAGCCGCCTCGTCGGCGTTGGCGTTTCTGGCGGCGGCGTGGCGCCGAGCCGGGGCCCGACCTGGAAGAGCAGCGCGAACCGGAGCTGTCCTCGTCGTTCGGTGACGATGGCGATACCGATATCCCCTGGGACGTGCCCGAACGTACCCCATCGGCAAAGCGTCCCGAGGCGGCCTACAGCGTTGGCCAGAACCAGGACAGGGCTGCACCCGAACCCGCCGCACGGCCTGCTGCCGGCTCCGTGGCGCCCCCGGAACCTGGCCTTGGCGCCGAGCGCGTTTCGGGGCCGGCTGCAGCGGCAGCGGTGCTCAAGGCCAGCCGCGACGACGACCCGCTCCCGCGGGCTGCCATGCCGTTGCGGGCAACGGAAGATCGGAAGGTCGCTCCGGACTCTGAAGAAGCGCCGCGGGACGGCGCTGCGGCGGCTGCTGAAGTGGCCGGCGCCGATGCACCGGCAGCGAAGGAGCCCGGGGACACGCTAGACGGGCGTCCCGACTCGGCGCGACGCGAACCGGGACTTGGCGACCTGCAGCCGGAAGAACCGGTCGATGTGCATGAGCCGCGTCTGAGCTGGCACGATATCGGACAGGAAGACGATGACGACGCTGCCTACGTGGAATCGCAAGAGGACGGGGCAGGGCCGGAAGGGGGCCTGGACGGCGACGACTGGCGCCAGGAGCAGGCAAGCCATTACGCCGATCAGGCCGAAGGGCTGCGTACCTGGCAGCCGAGTGCACCAATTTCCAGCGAGGAAGACGCGGAAGAGGGGCGGCTGGCCACTGCCGAGCAGGCACGCGCCGCAGCGGCGGAGCCGGAAGGCCCCACGCTGTGGACGGTGGAGCACCTACAGAGCCAGCGGCCGACGCTGGACGACATGCCGGAACCGGATGGCGAATTGCCGAGTCTGCGTCTGCTCACGCCGGCCGAGCCGCATCATCAGAACTATACCGAGCAGCAACTGGCCGACATGGCCGAACTGCTCGAGACCCGCCTGCGCGAGTATGGGGTCAAGGCCGAGGTGGTGCACACCTGGCCGGGGCCGGTGATCACGCGCTTCGAGATCAAGCCCGCCGCCGGCGTGAAGGTTTCGAAGATCAGCAACCTGGCCAAGGATCTGGCGCGCTCGCTGATGGTCAAGAGCGTGCGCGTGGTGGAGGTGATTCCCGGACGGCCGACGGTAGGCATCGAGATCCCCAATCCGCATCGGGCGATGATTCGCCTGCGCGAGGTGATCGATTCCGACCGCTACCAGCAGGAGGCCTCGGCGCTGACCCTGGCACTGGGCCAGGACATCGGCGGTGGCCCGGTGGTGGCCAACCTGGGCAAGATGCCTCATCTGCTGGTGGCCGGCACCACCGGCTCGGGCAAGTCGGTGGGGGTCAACGCCATGCTGATCTCGATGCTGCTCAAGGCCACGCCCGAAGAGCTGCGCCTGATCATGGTCGACCCCAAGATGCTGGAACTGTCCGTCTATGACGGCATCCCGCACCTGCTGGCGCCGGTGGTCACCGATATGAAGGAGGCGGCCAACGCGCTGCGCTGGTGCGTGGCCGAAATGGAGCGGCGCTACAAGCTGATGGCGGCCATGGGCGTGCGCAACATCGCCGGCTTCAACGGCAAGCTCGACGAGGCCGAGCGTGCCGGCGCACAAGTGGCCGATCCGCTGTGGGAACCGCAGCCGTGGGAGATGCACGAGCCGCCGCCCGTACTCGAGAAGCTGCCCTACATCGTGGTGGTGATCGACGAGTTTGCCGACATGTTCATGATCGTCGGCAAGAAGGTCGAAGAGCTGATCGCGCGCCTGGCACAGAAGGCGCGGGCGGCCGGCATCCACTTGATTCTTGCCACCCAGCGTCCCTCGGTGGACGTGGTGACCGGCCTGATCAAGGCCAACATTCCCACGCGCATGGCCTTCCAGGTGTCGTCCAAGGTCGATTCGCGCACCATTCTCGACCAGGGTGGTGCCGAGAACCTGCTGGGCCACGGCGACATGCTCTACCTGCCGGCCGGTGCCGGGCTGCCGACCCGCGTGCATGGTGCCTTCGTCGACGACGACGAAGTCCACCGCGTGGTCGAGGACTGGAAGCGGCGCGGCGAGCCCGAGTACATCGACGAGATTCTATCCGGCGGTGTCTCGGCGGAAGCCCTGACGGGGCTCGAGGCCGATGGCGGTGAAGGGGGCGGCGATGCCGAGCAGGATGCGCTCTACGACGAGGCGGTGCAGTTCGTCACCGAGAGCCGCCGTGCCTCCATCTCGGCAGTGCAGCGTCGCTTCAAGATCGGCTACAACCGCGCCGCGCGCCTGGTCGAGGCAATGGAGGCGGCCGGCGTGGTTTCCTCGATGGGCTCCAATGGCGGGCGCGAGGTGCTGGCGCCGCCGCCGGTGGGCAACTGACCCGGTGTCGGCACCAGGCGACAATGATGCAGAAACCATGAAAGGCTCGGCGGGTATGCAACCCGCCGGCACGCAGCGGGTCCGAGAGACAGGATCCACTTGGACCTGCCCAGGGAGAGACAATCGATGATGAAGAAGACCCTAGCTGCACTGGCCCTGACCCTTGCCGCCCCGGCAGTTGCCCTGGCCAGTGAAGGTGCCGATCGACTGACCCGCATGCTGGAACCGCTGCAGACCTATGAGGCGAGTTTCGAACAACTGATCCTCGACGGTAGCGGCGAGCGCCTGCAGCAGGCCAGCGGCCACATGTGGCTGTCTCGTCCCGGCAAGTTCCGCTGGGAGGTCGACGCACCCTATCAGCAGGAAGTGATCTCCGATGGCAGCGAGGTCTATCTTTATGACCCCGACCTGGAGCAGGTCACGGTGCAGGCGCTCGACCAGCGGGTAACCCATACCCCGGCGCTGCTGCTCTCCGGCAGTGCCCGCGAGCTGACCGAGAGCTACGAGGTGTCGCGTCAGCAGCAGGGCGGTAGCGAGTCCTTCCGCTTGGTGCCGAAGGCGCGCGACACGCTGTTCGAAGAGCTGCAGATGACCTTCAACAATGAGCGGCTGGCGGCGCTGCAGATGATCGACAGCACCGGTCAGGAGACCGTCATCGAGTTTCGCGACATCCGCACCAATCACACCATCGACGAAAGCCGCTTCGCTTTCCAGATCCCCGACGGGGCCGACGTGATCCGCGATACCCACTGAAGCAGCACTGGGCCCATCGCCAGCGCCGCCCACGAGGCGGCGCTGGCGTTTCTACTCGTTTACTCTCCGCTGTCGCCCCTATCGGCCCGCGCATCCAGCTCGGCGCGCCAGGCCATTAGCTGGGCGTAGGCATACAAGCCCCCTTTGTAAGCCATTTCCTACACCGTTATCAGCGAAGTGCCACAGATACTCGCCTCTGAGATTGGTATCCTCTCTGCGCGAGGAATTGCGATTCCTAATTGACTAATAAAAGTGGTATTCATCACGCAGGGAGGCACCATGGCCGATGCAAGCGGATGGCAATTCACCCTGACTGATGGACGCTCTCAACGACTGGATGAGACAGAACGGCCGGTCCGAGGGGGTAGTTGCCTTCACGCCTGTGCCCCGGCTATGAACATGAACGAAGACTCACCGGCCCCGGCAGGATCGACGTCAAGGGCGCCCAGCACAGCTTCGGCGGCCCGGCGAGCATGGGTAGCGATCTAGCGGCCTTGCCGGAGAGTGGTTGCGAAACCCAGATGAAGGGAGCGGATCAGCAGCGTGCTGGTGCCACGCCACTGGGAGGATAACGGCGAGTTGCCAGCCAACCACGAACCACCCTCTGCCGGGAGAGACGATCAGCCATCGCCACTCTCATCGCCTCTCTGTCTGCGGGAATGCGCCTATGCCGTGCTGAATCCGCTGGTGGTGGACACGGCCGACTGGGATGACCTGCCCAGCGAGCCGCTGGTCACCGGAAATGTCGATGTCCGGCCCCATCTGCTGCCTCAACTGATTCACTTGGCTGAACTCCCGGCAGAGACTCGGCTGGCGCTGGCCGAGCGTATCGAGCAGCATCGGCAGCGCGGCGTGGCACTCTTCTGCGCCTTGTTGGACAGCCGCTCCCCCGCGGAACGTGTGGCACAGCACCTCAAACTCCACCTGGAGCAGCGCCGTCCCGGTGACAAGCGGCGCTGGTGGCTGCGCTTCTACGATCCCTGCGTCTTCCGTCACCTGTGTTGGCAGTTGGATGCCGATCGGATGGATCGTCTATTGGGGCCGATAGATGCCTGGTACTGGCCGGATGCGCAGGGACATTGGCATTGCCGGCGGCACCGCTCGGATCAGCCCTCCGGCGTGCCCCACCTGCTGCTTGACCGAGCGCAGTGGGCTCGCATCGACCGCTTGGCGCTGCTCAACCGTACCTTGGACGTACTGGAACTGGCGGAACCCGAGCTAGAGCAGGATGAAACCTTATGGCGGTGGGTCGACGCTCTGCTGGAACGGGCGGAGCGACAGCCGTTGCCTGACGAGGATGACCGCCAGCGTTATGTCGAGCAGGCGGTACGCTTTCACCCCCAGATTCACACTCACCCCACGATCCATGCCCGGCTCGAGCGCGTTCGCGAGCAGGGCATTTCCTATACCGAAGCCTGTGCCGACCTAGATGATGCCAGGATGGCCAGCCTGGCCGCCGAACTGACGGGCCCGGACAGACGCCAGGAGGCCCCATGAGCGACGCGACCCGACAGCAATCCATCGCGAACTGCCCCTACTGCCAAAAGCGGGGCTTGCCGATCCTGCCTCTGCGTTACGCGATCACCCGTACCGACAGCGAGAGC
>NZ_JABFTT010000004.1 GCF_021404465.1 Billgrantia zhangzhouensis
TGAAGGGCCCAGCGAGACCAGCTGGTTGATAGGCCGGGTGTGGAAGCGCTGCAAGGCGTTGAGCTAACCGGTACTAATGGCCCGTGAGGCTTGACCATATAACCCCAAGGGGTCTGCGCATCGCGCACACGATTGACGGATACGCCCGACAGCCAACATGGCGAAACGGACGAGACGTATCGCTCAGCATGATTCCAACCGTTTACGCCTGACGACCATAGCGAGTGGGAACCACCTGATCCCATGCCGAACTCAGCAGTGAAACCGCTCAGCGCCGATGGTAGTGTGGGGCCTCCCCATGCGAGAGTAGGTCATCGTCAGGCATTTTTTCAGAAACCCAGCTTCGAAAGAGGCTGGGTTTCGTCGTTTGGGGGCTCCCAAAGCGCCCCCTGATCGCCAGCGGGACGACCCGGTGGTGTACTGCAACCCGGGGACGGCCTCGGACCCTCAAGAAGGAAATCTCAATGGCCTGGTTGATGTTGGTCGTTGCCGGTCTTCTCGAAGTGGCGTGGGCGTTGGGCCTGAAAGCGTCACAGGGCTTTACCCGGCCGCTTCCCAGTTTGCTCACGATCCTGGCCATGGTGGCCAGCTTCTATCTGCTGGCACAGGCAATGAAGGTGCTGCCCGTGGGTACCGCCTACGCCATGTGGGTGGGGATTGGCGCGGTCGGCACGGTATTGCTGGGCATTCTGATATATGGCGATAGCGCTTCGCCATTGAGGCTGCTCAGCCTGGTGCTGATCCTTGCTGGTCTGGTGGGTTTGAAGCTGGCTGCTTAGCGGGTAGTGAGAAAGGGCCTATATGGGTAAAGTCCCGGTCGAGAAGACCGGGGCTTTGTCATGTTCGGCCGTCGGGGAGCCCGACGACTTAGATGGAACGGCGCTTATACGACGCCTTGATCAATCATGGCATCGGCCACCTTGCGGAAGCCGGCGATGTTGGCACCGAGTACTAGGTTGGTTGGCTCGCCAAACTCCTCTGCGGTGCTCGCACACTGACGATGGATATCTGCCATGATGGCCTGCAGCTTGGAGTCGACTTTCTCCAAGGTCCATTGCTGCATGCTGCTGTTCTGTGCCATCTCTAGCTGGCTGGTAGCCACACCGCCGGCATTAGCGGCCTTGCCGGGGCCATAGGCGACCCTGGCCTCGAGGAAGCGGTCGACGGCGGCTGCCGTGGAGGACATGTTGGAGCCTTCACTGATGCAGTGCACACCGTTATTAAGCAAGGCGATGGCATCGGCCTCGGTGACTTCGTTTTGAGTGGCGCTGGGGAAGGCCACGTCACCCGCGATACGCCATACGGCATGGCCGTCGCTCGGGTAGTCCTGGGCATCGATGTAACTTGCCTCGGGATGGTGTTCGACATACTCACGCAGCGAGGTGCGCTTGATCTCCTTGAGCAACTTGAGTGTATCGAGGTCGATCCCCTCTGGGTGATGGATCGTGCCGCGGGAATCCGAGCAGGTAATGGGCCGGGCGCCGAGTTGGTAGAGCTTCTCGATCGTGTAGATGGCCACATTGCCGGCGCCGGATACCAGGCAGGTCTTGCCGGTAATGCTATCGCCACGCGCTTCGAGCATGTTCTGGGCAAAGTAGACTGCACCATAGCCGGTAGCTTCCTTTCGGCCAAGAGAGCCGCCCCAGTTCAGCCCTTTGCCAGTAAACACTCCTTCGTAGCGGCCCGTGAGGCGCTTGTACTGGCCATATAGGTAGCCGATTTCCCGTGCGCCCACGCCGATGTCGCCGGCGGGAACGTCGATAGTCGGCCCGATGTGGCGGTACAGCTCGTTCATGAACGACTGGCAGAAGCGCATGATCTCGCCGTCGGACTTGCCCTTCGGGTCGAAGTTGGAGCCTCCCTTCCCGCCACCGATGGGTAGCCCGGTCAGAGCATTCTTGAAGATCTGTTCGAAGCCCAGGAATTTGATGATGCTGGCGTTGACGCTGGGATGAAAGCGCAGGCCGCCTTTGTAAGGGCCAAGTGCCGAGTTGAACTGGATGCGATAGCCCTTGTTGACCTGAACCTTGCCGGCATCGTCGACCCAGCTAACGCGGAACATGATTTGGCGTTCCGGCTCGACGATGCGTTCGATGATGCTGTGTTGGTGGTAACGTGGCACGGCCTCGAGCAGGGGGCGCAGGCATTCGAGTACTTCCTCGGCGGCCTGGTAGAACTCGCCTTGGGCCGGACTGCTCCTGCGCAACCCTTCGAGGGTGTCGTGGATGTATGTCATTGAGAGCGTCCTGAGTTTAATTAGGTGCACTCACTATAATTCAATGCACCATTATGCAGCAATCGCATAGGCTATGTCAGGATTAGACATTGATATGAGCCGAAATCGCTTTCAAAACATCCAAAGCTATGCACCAACATCGATCATTAGCATGGCTTAATGGACGAATATTAAACGATGTGTTGAGTGGTCATTCTTGCCGACAGCCGCTGCCGAGGCTGTTACCATTAGTGTCTGGAACCTGCCGGAGCCTATGTTGTTGATGTCATTGATCCCGACGCCCCCTTTTGCTTCTGTGTCTCATGCCAGTCGAGTTGGGCAGGACAGGCCGCAACTGCCAGGAGGGAATGCCTGAAATGCCACAAGGGGAAGTGCGCGTGGTACCGGATCGGCTGCTGTTATATTGTCGCCCAGGGTTCGAGCATGATGTGGCCGCTGAAGTGGCGGCGCACGTCAAGTTGTTAGGGTGGCGGGGCAGGTCGGAATTTTCTCCGCAGGAGGGTTACGTGCGCTTCCTCGTGGAGGATGAACGACCCTCCAACGAATTGCATCGTGAGCTACGTTTCGAGCAGCTCGTCTTTGCGCGCCAGTGTCTGGTGGCGTTGCCGCCGCTTTCCCTGGTGCGAGATGACAGGCTCTCCGCTATTGTGGCGCAGGTAGTTGCCAGTGGCTGGAGCTTCGATGCCATATGGCATGAGACGCCCGATACCAACGAAGGCAAGGCCCTGGCGGGGCTGATCAAGGCACTGACACGCCCGCTGGAATCGACGCTGCGTAAGCGCGGAGCTCTGCGTCGAAAGGCGGCAGGGCGTCGGCTGCACCTGTTCTGGACGGACGGCGATCGTGTCCAGTTGGGCATGAGCTTTCCCGGTAACCGCAGCGAGCTGCCAGGTGGCATACGGCGCTTGCGTTTCCCTCCGGCCGCTCCCAGTCGTTCGACCTTGAAGCTAGAGGAGGCTTGGCATGAGTTCATACCCCGCGATGAGTGGGATGAGCGCCTGGCCGAAGGTATGCAAGCTGTCGACCTGGGGGCAGCGCCAGGGGGTTGGACCTGGCAGTTGGTCAATCGTGGAATGCATGTCTTTGCCATCGACAACGGTCCCATGAAGGGAGACCTGATGGCCACAGGGCTGGTCGAACATCTACGTGAGGATGGTTTTGTCTGGGAGCCACCGTATCGGCTGGATTGGCTGGTATGCGATATCGTCGACAAGCCGGCTCGTGTGACGGCGATGGTACAGCGTTGGCTGACCCGGCGCTGGTGCCGGGAGGCAGTATTCAACCTCAAGCTGCCGATGAAGCGGCGCTGGGAAGAGGTCGAACGTTGCCTGACTCAGTTGGAGGATGCGCTGGCAGATGCCGGTGTGCGCGCGATGCTGCGCTGCCGGCATCTCTATCACGACCGTGAAGAGGTCACGGTGCATGTCAGGCTGCGAGACTGACGACAGCGAACTCTTCTCAGTAGGAGGGTTCGTAAATGCGGATGGTCTCGTCCTCGGTCAGCAACGGCAGAATGCGCTGCATTGCCCTGGAGCGTTCTTCGCTGGTGTACCATTCGTTCCAGGCGTTCAGGTCGCGCCATTTGACGATCATCAGACGCCGGTCGCTGTGGCCGCGTTCGACCAGGGTCTCTCCACCCACGAACCCTCTGGCGCCAAGCGAGTGACGCATGGTTTCGCGCGCCGCCTCCTCGTATTCCACCTCCAGGCCAGGCATGATACGACGTTCGATAATGATCTTGATCATCTAGCAGCTCCCTACGCCGAGGTCGATCGATGACGAATACCGCCGACTCACAGCCCACCTTTACCCATCAGGCTGAGCTGGATACGACCGGACTCTACTGCCCGGAGCCCATCATGCTGATGCACAACAAAGTGCGCGACATGCAGCCTGGCGAGATTCTCAAGGTGATCGCCACGGATCCGGCGACCACTCGGGACGTGCCCAAGTTTTGCAGCTTTCTTGGCCATGAGCTGATCTCGCAGCAGGAGTCGGACGGGCAATATCTCTACTTTATCCGTTTAGGCTGATGTACTGCCAGCCCGCCGACTCACTGCCACCGCTCAGTTGCCGGCTCCTTCCGCGGCGCAGGGGATGACCATCAACGCTAGAGCCTCGAGGGTGCCTGGGTCTTGTTCGCGGATTCGATTGGCAATGCTGCGCTGAAAAAAGTAGACCACCCTGTGACGACTGCGGCCGGGGTAAAGGCAGGCATCGCCAGGCAGGATCGGCGTCGACTCGACGAGTGTTTCATCGGCCAGAAGTGCTTCCACGTTGCCATCGCTGTATAGGCGCCAGCCGAATACCTGCTTGAGCTGCCAGGGGCGACTGTCGTCGTCGATGCATAGGGCATGGGTACCCTGGGTATCGGGAATTTGCTGAATGAGGGTGATCTCGCCGGTTTCTTCATAGTCGAAATAGGCGGCGGCATGTTTCAGCTCACAGGCCTTGTGTGGCGGGGGATCCTCGAGAAGCTCCTCGGTTTCCGGGTCGCGGTAACCTATGAAGCAGCCGTGTTCGGCATCATCGAGAAGGTGGCACGAGGTCAGCGTTTCCATCCAAGGGACAAGGCCAACCACGTCGCCATCCTCACGCAGGCCCCAGGCAAGAATGGGCATGCCGTAGAGGGAGTCGGGGTCCGAGGCCAGGCTATAGACCATCTCGAGACCGTCGAGCTCAGGGGAGAGACGTACCAGGCGGCGCTTGGCCTGGAGCTTCTGGCGCATCGTTTCCAGGTCGATGACCCGGGCAGGGCAGGGTGACGGTGTCATACCCATGTTCCTCCCTCCAGATTCTGCATGGGCCGAGCGGTAAGCTCACGGCTACGGCAAGGCTGACGGGATCGACTCCTACCTCTTACGGTTCACCAATATCACAGAGTTGCTGTGCAAGTTAAGCCCGACGAACGCTTTTCATGAACAGCGCTCGGCCAGGATATGCCAATGCTGATGGTGCTCACGGCGGGCCCGACGCAGGGTGGGCAAGGGAGCGTCCGGATTTTCCAGTGAGAGCCAGCGCTGACGATACTCGGCGACCGCAACGGGAAGAGAGATATGGCTCTCGAATAGTTCGTCCATCGCTACCAGCCAGCGCGTAGACAGTGTTTCAAGCTGTTCCAGCCGCTCGTGCGCCGGGGTGCCGGTCAACCGTTTCAATCCTGCGGGATGTCCAGCCTGCCATTCGCGACTCCCCTGGCCTTGCGCCGCAGACGTATGCTGAGCAGGACCGCCGCTACGGTGAGTCCGGCGATCAGGCCAATCCAATAGCCATGCACTCCCAGCGGTCCGCCCCAGCTTGCCAGTCCTTGAGTGCCCAGCCAGTGGCCGCCGCCCAGTCCCACCGCCCAATAAGCGAACAAGGTAATCACCATGATGATCCGGGTATCCTTGTAGCCGCGCAAGGCGCCGGCCAGGTTGACCTGAAGAGAATCGGACACCTGGTAGAGCATGGCCAGCAGAACCAGTGACAGGGCCAGGCGTTGTACGGCCGTATCGTGAGTGTAGAGGGCCATGACCGGCTCTGCCGTGAACCACAGCAGTGTGCTGTTGAGCAGGGCGATCAGCACCGATACCAGCACGCCGTTCCAGGCCACCATGCGTGCCCGCTCGGTCTTGCCCTGCCCGAGTGTGTTACCAACCCTGACGGTCAGCGCCATGCTGAGGGCCAGCGGCAGCATGAACAGGATCGAGGTGTAGTTCAGGGCGACCTGATGCGCTGCTACCGTCACTTCACCCAGGCTGGCAATGAACAGCGAGATCAGCGAGAAGAGCGTGACCTCGACGAAGATCGCCACACCGATAGGCACGCCCACATAGAGCAGTTCGCCAATCAGCTTCCAGCGTGGAGGCGTGGGCGAGTGCCACAGAGAGATGCTGCCGTAGGCACGTGAGCGGCGGGTATAGAGGATCATGGTCAGGCACATGACCCACATGGAAAGAGCAGTGGCGATGCCGCAGCCCAGAGCCTCTAGAGCCGGCAGGGCTTGTACCCAGGCCGGCAGCCAGTCGCCGAATAGTGCAGTGAGCCCATCGCCGCCGTAGATCAGCACGAAGTTGCTGGGAATGTTCACGCCTAGGCCCACCAGGCTGATCCACAGCGAGGGACGGGTATGGTTCATGCCGTCGGAGAAGGCGCGCAGGGCCTGGAACAGTGCAATGCCCGGCATGCCGAAGGCGACGGCGGAGAGATAGGCCGCCGAGCGTCGGGCAACCTCGGGGGGAACGTCCATTAGACGGAAGATCGGCGTAACCGTGAACCATAGCAGCAGTGCTGCCAGCAATCCCAGGGCCAGGGCGACCCACAGCGCTTGGTGGACGTTGGGACGGATGCGTTCGGTGGCACCACCTCCTAGTAGTTGGGCGACGATGGGCGTCAGCCCCATCAGCGTACCGGTCATGAACAGCATCAATGGCAGCCACAGGCTGGAGCCGACGGAAACGGCCGCCAGGTCGGTGGCACTGACACGGCCCGTCATCATCACGTCGGTGACGCTCATGCCGGCCTGGGCCAGTTGGGCGCCGCAGATTGGCAGGGTCAGCCGTAGCAGGGGCCGCGTTTCCGTGCGGCTGACGCTCAGCAGGTCGGAGAAGAACGTTGCCAAAGGGATGCTCCATGCATGTCAGGGCCTTGGCCACATGCCAAGGAAACCAAGTATGTTAGCAATTCCCGGTGAATTTCGCTGCGCAAACGACTCGCCTATACTGGCGGGCCATTCGTCATGCATGGAGAACCCGTGACGCATCGTCTCGATGACGTGATCACCTTGTTCGACGGCCTATTCCAACCGCATTTCAATACCCACCTGATTCGCGGTGGGGATGAGCCGCTCTATCTGCCCGCCGATGAGGTCGTTCCCTGGCATCGGGTGGTCTTCGCGCGAGGCTTCTACTCGAGTGCCTTGCACGAGATCAGCCATTGGTGCATCGCCGGTGAACAGCGGCGCCTGCTGGAGGATTACGGCTACTGGTACCTGCCCGACGGGCGCAACGCGGAGCAGCAACGCCGGTTCGAACAGGCCGAAGTGGCGCCTCAAGCACTGGAAATGCTTTTCTCTCGAGCTTGCGGGCTACGCTTTCATGTTAGCGTCGACAACCTGGGCGGTGAGGTCGAGGTCGACCGCGAGGCCTTCCATGATCGTGTTGCGCAACGTGCGGCCCGCTATGAGCGGGAAGGGCTGCCGCGCCGGGCTGCCGCGTTCCACGCTGCGCTGCTGGCCTTCTACCAACAGGGCGAGTCCATGCAGAGCGCCCTGTCAGCGGGGCTGCATGTACTCGATCAGCTGTGCTCGCGAGCTTCCCACGCCGCTCTACCGAGCTGAAGCAGTGGGGCCAGTGCCGGCATCGCCTGGCGTGCCGGGTAGGCGACGCCGATGGTCTGGCGAATCTCGAGCTCGGCAATGGGACGGCTCTGCACGTCCGGGTGAGCGAGGATCTCAGGCCAGGCCGGCACCAGCGAGGCGCCGACCCCGGCCGCTACCAGCCCCAGGGTATATTCGATGGTGCGCAGGCGTGCTCGCACCTGGCAGCGCACGCCAGCATCGCTGAGCGCCGTGGCCAACTGCTGCATGGCGGCGCAAGGGTGGCGCCAGATGAACGGCAATCCGTCGAGGTCGGCCAGCGAGACAGTGCCCTTCAGGCCCAGCGGGTGCCCGCTGGGCAGCGCGAGGAGATAGCTATCGTGCCAGATCGGCTGGAAGGCTTCGCCGGGCGACAGGTCCTGTTCGCCGATGATGCGCGCATCGCAGCGCTCCTCCGGATTGACCAGGGTCAGTGCCAGGTTGTCGCCCTGGCCGATGTACTCCTTGAGCAGGGCGGTCATGCGGTTGGCGCCAAGGGAGCGCATCAATCCCAGGCGAACCGGTGTCGGGGGCGCCGGAGTGCGAAACAGGCGGCTGATGGCGTCGAGGTCCTCGCTGACCTGGCGGGCCAGTGGATAGAGCCGGTGTCCCTCTTCGGTTGGCGTGATGCCGCGACGGTGACGTTCGAACAGCGGCGTGCCCAGCCGCTCCTCCAACTGCACCAGTGCGGTCGAGATGGAGGGTTGCGCCACGTGGCAGCGCCGGGCGGCGGCGCTAATCGAACCGCCCTCGTAGGCGGCGATGAAGTAGCGCAGACTTCGCACATCCATAATCTATGCCTATATCTGGGGCAGGATATCGATATTATCGCTTTGTCTGTCGGGCACGCTAGGCTGTAACCATTACCTTGGCAGCCCCGGGAGCCTGTACCGTGCTCGAACCTCTTCCTCAGGAGCAGCGATTCTACGCTGCGCTACGCAACGGCGACTGGCCCATACCACAACGGGAGTGGCAACTCGACGAGGTCGGGCTCACTCCCTCCAGTCTGGCCGAGCTGTTCGAAACCCAGCTGATGAGTCGTCACCTGGACCTGCACGCCCGGCGCCTGCAGGGTCGGAGCGAGGCCTTCTACACCATCGGCAGCGCGGGTCACGAGGGCAACGCCGCCATTGCGCGTGCCTTTCGTGCCACCGACCCAGCCTTCCTGCACTATCGCGACGCGGCCTTTCTTATCCAGCGCAGCCGAGCGGTGCCGGGGCAGACTCCACTATGGGATCTGCTGCTGAGCTTCGCTGCCTCGGCGGAGGATCCGATCTCCGGCGGGCGGCACAAGGTACTGGGCTCGAAGACGCTGCACATACCGCCCCAGACCAGCACCATCGCCTCGCACCTGCCCAAGGCCGTAGGAGCGAGCTACAGTCTCGGCCTGTGGCGGCGGTTGGGTGGCGCTGGCGAGTGGCCTGTCGATAGCGTGGCGATCTGCAGTTTCGGCGACGCTTCGTTCAACCACTCCACCGCACAGGGGGCGTTCAACGCTGCCGGCTGGGCCGCCTACCAGGGTGCGCCGATGCCCTTGGTGATGGTGTGCGAGGACAACGGCATCGGCATTTCCACGCCCACGCCGGACGGCTGGATCGAAGCCAGCATGCGCTCGCGTCCTGGATTTCACTATCTCGCCTGCGACGGTCTCGACTTGCTCGATACCTGGCGGGCGGCCAGAGAAGCCGAGCGCATCGCGCGGTGTCGCAAACAGCCGGTCTTCCTGCACATGCGCTGCGTGCGGCTCTACGGCCATGCCGGCTCCGATGCCCAACAGGCCTATATGACGCCTGCCCGGATCAAGGCCGACGAGGCGCGCGATCCGCTACTGGTCACGGCAGGGCTGCTCCAGCGCCACGGTGTGCTCGGGCGCGACGCCATCGAAGCACTCTACCGCTCGGTGGCCGAGCGGGTCGCGCATGTCGCCGAGGAGGCGATTCGCCGGCCCAAGCTGCAGGCGGCCGGCGAGGTCATGGCGAGCATCGTGCCGCCATCAAGGCCGGGGCGTGCACGGCCCTGGCAGGGCGAGGTGGACGCGACTCCAGCACCCATGGCCAAGCTGCTCAACCAGGCACTACAGCGCTTGATGACCCGCTATCCGCACTTGGTGATGGCGGGCGAGGACATCGGCCGCAAGGGGGGCGTGTACGGCGTTACCCAGCGCCTGCAGGCGCAGTTCGGGCCGCATCGGGTGATCGACACCCTACTTGACGAGCAGAGCATCCTCGGGCTCGGCATCGGTCTGGGTCAGAACGGCTTGGTGCCGATCCTAGAGATCCAGTTCCTGGCCTACCTGCATAACGCCGAGGACCAGTTGCGTGGCGAGGCGGCCACGCTCAGCTTCTTCTCCAACGGTCAGTACACCAACCCCATGGTGGTGCGCATCGCCGGGCTCGGCTATCAGAAGGGCTTCGGCGGGCATTTCCACAACGACAATGCCATCGCCGTGCTGCGCGACATTCCCGGGCTGCTGGTGGCCTGCCCATCGAACGCCGCCGACGCCGTGGGCCTGCTGCAGGAGGCCGTGCGTCTGGCTGACGAGGAGCAGCGCGTGGTGGTAGTGATCGAACCGATCGCGCTCTACCACACCCGCGACCTGTTCGAGGAGGGCGACCAGCGGTGGTGTTTTGCCGATCCCGGGCCCGAGCATCGATTGGGCGTGGGCGAGCTTGGTGTATGGGGCGAGGGCCGTGAGCTTGCCATCGTCACCTACGGCAACGGCGTCTATCTGTCGCGGCAGGCTGCCGCCAGGTTGGAAGCCGACGGCGTGGCGCTGCGCATCGTCGATCTGCGCTGGCTGACCGCCATCGATCATGACGCCGTGCATCGCCTGGTCGCCGACTGTACCCAGATACTGGTCGTCGACGAGTGCCGGCGCAGCGGTTCGCCCAGCGAGGAGCTGATCGCAGGCCTGGTGGAGCGTGGTATGGCGAGCGGCAGGCTGCACCGGCTGACGGCCGAGGACAGCTTCATTCCCCTGGGGCGGGCAGCCACGGTCACGTTGCCCTCGGTGGAGGCGATCGTGGCGCAGGGGCGACGCCTAGTGGCCCCCGGGCAGCACGGTGAGATGGCCGCGAAGGCGGCGGGTACGGGCAAGGTCACGGCAGGGAGTGGTGAAGCATGAACCGCAGCGACAGCAAGATGAGCGGCGAATCGGCTCGCGAGCGCATACTGATCGTCTGTCCCGGCCGTGGCACCTACAATGCTGCGGAGTGGGGAACCCTGAACCGGCTGGCGGGCGGCAGCGAGTGGCTGGGGCGCTTCGATGCCATGCGCCGCGAGGCCGAGCTGCCGACGCTCTCTGAGTTGGACGGCGAGACGCCTTTCCGCCAGGGCCTGCATGGGCGGGGCGAGCACGCCTCGCCGTTGATCTATGCCTGCGCCTGGGCCGACCTGCTGTCGATCGACCGGGAGCGCTACGAGGTCGTGGCAGTGACCGGCAACTCCATGGGCTGGTACATCGCCCTGGCGGCCGCCGGCGCCCTGGAGCCCGACGAGACGCTGCAACTGATCGGCACCATGGGATGGCTGATGCAGGAGCGCCTGGCCGGCGGCCAGGTCATCTATCCCTGGGTCGATGAATCATGGCGGCCGGACTGGGCTCTGCGCCAGGAGTTACTGGCATTGGCCGAGCGTATCCATGGCGGTGAAGAGGCCGAGCTTTATCTCTCGATCGACCTCGGTGGCATGTTGGTCTTCGGTGGCAACGAGACGGGGCTTTCGCGTCTGACCGAGCGGCTGCCGGCGCGCGAGCGATACCCGCTGCGGCTGCACCAGCACGCCGCCTTTCATACGCCTCTTCAGGAAGGAGTGAAACGCGAGGCGCGTCGGCGGCTTGGTGCCGAGCCGTTCCGCGCTCCCGAAGTGCCGATGATCGACGGTCGCGGTCACATCTGGACGCCCTGGAGCACTGATCCGCAGGCGCTGTGGGATTACACCCTGGGCGAACAGCTGGTCGCCCCCTACGATTTCACTACGGCAGTGAAGGTCGGCGTGCGTGAGTTCGCGCCCGACCGTATCGTCATACCCGGCCCCGGGGCGACGCTGGGCGGGGGCACGGCACAGACGCTGATTCAGATCGGCTGGCAGGGTTGGAAAGACAAGGCCAGCTTTCAGGCCGGCCAACAGCAGGAGCCACGCCTGCTGTGCATGGGCATTTCCGAACAGCGTGACCGACTGACGGCCGAGGGAGCATCAGCTCACGGCTAGGCGCTCGTGCAGGCGCAGCATCACCTCGACCTCGTGCTCGGGCCGTAGCGGTTCGAGCCCCATTTCACCGAACAACTCGTTGCGTGCCCGGCTCCATTCGCCGGCAGACAGCTCGGGATAGAGACTGTCGGCGGGAGCCAGCTCGATGAAGGGATCGATGCCGTAGGTGTCGAACAGGCGTGCCAGGGCGGCTTCATCGCCGCTGATACCCGCAGTGAACAGCGTAGCGTTGAAGTGGTCACTCTCGAGTTCACGGATCACGTCCAGAGGACTCGCGCCGAAGTTGTGCAGCTCCTCCAGGCTGTAGCCGTTGAGCTCGTTGAATTCGTCATCGAGCCACTCGTCGTCGGGCTGGATCAGGGTGTGCTTGATGCGTCCATCGGGCAGCACCCAGGCAATGGCCAGCGGTAGATCGCTGTCGTCGCCGGTCTCAACGGCGATGAATCCGGGTATTTCGACCATTTCACGGCTCCTGTTGGGGGCGGCCATTGTCCTGATCTTCGCCTGCCTGCGGCAAGCGAAAGAAGCGTCGAGCGGTATCGCTGGTGGCGCGAGCCAGTTCCGCTTCGTCAGTGTCTCGCCAGTGGGCGATCTCGCGTACGATCCACGGCAGCAGTGCAGGCTCATTGCGTCTGCCCTTGATTCTGGCAGGTAAATCGCGTGGCAGCAGGTAGGGACAGTCGGTTTCCACCATCAATCTCTCGAGGGGGATTGCTCCCACCAATTCGCGTAGGTGATGACCGCGGCGCTCGTCGCAGATCCACCCTGTCAGGCCGATGTGCAGGTCCAGGTCGAGGTAGCCGTAGAGAGTGTCGCGGTCGGCGGTGAAACAGTGCACCACGGCATCAGCGATATCGTCGCGCCAGGCCCGCAGCATTTCGCGCATGCGTGGTCCGGCGTCGCGCTCGTGCAGGAACAGCGGCTTGCCGCTCTCTGCGGCAAACCCCAACTGGGCCTCGAAGGCACGCTCCTGCTCGGCCGGCGTGGAGAAGTTGCGGTTGAAGTCGAGCCCGCACTCACCCACGGCCACGACCTCGGGGCGTTGATGCAACTCCCGCATGGCAGCGGCCAGGGAGGCGTCCCAGCGACTGGCATCGTGGGGGTGTACGCCGGCCGTGGCGTGCAGCCCAGGATAGCGCTGGGCCAGCTCCACGGCCTGCTCGGCATGGGCGCGGTCGGTGCCGGTCACGATCAAGGTCGCCACGTTGGCCGCCCGCGCACGACCCAGTACCGCTTCGAGATCGCGGCCGAAGCTGTCATGGGTCAGGTTGGCGCCGATGTCCACCAGTGGGGCGGGAGCGCAAAAGCGCAACGCCTCGGGCAGAAACTCGTCGAAGGTGGCGTCGATGTCGGCCAAGGGGAGGCTCCTCTGCTGGTTCACGCGCATTGTAACCAAAGCCACGGCGGGCCAGCCATGCGTTACACTAGGCGCCTGCCGGATCGACGCGGATTTGTCATGAGGTCCCGGCGTCGCCGCGGGGCGTGCCCAATCCGGCAGGCCCCTAGCCCGAACGATCGAAGAGGTAACTGCGTGACCCTGCTACGTCTGGAACGCTTGCAATTGGCCTATGGCACCCATGTACTGCTCGATGGGGCCGATCTGGTGCTGGAGAAAGGAGAACGGTTGGCATTGGTGGGGCGCAATGGCACCGGCAAGTCGACCCTGCTCAAGCTGGTGGCCGGCGATATCCTGCCCGACGACGGCAGCATCTGGCGCGCGCCCGGGCTGAAGATCGGCGTGCTGGAGCAGGACCTGCCGGCGGCTTCCGGCCAGACCATCTTCGACGTGGTGGCCCAAGGGCTGCCCCAGGCGGGCGAACTGTTGGCCGAATACCATCGCCTGGTGCAGGCCGCCGATCCCGACATGAAGCGCATGGCGACCCTGCAGAGCCGACTCGAAGCCATCGATGGCTGGTCCTTCCATCAGCGCATCGACGTGGTACTGACGCGCCTGGGACTGCCGGCCGACGACCTGATGAGTTCGCTCTCGGGAGGCTGGCGCCGGCGTGTGGCGTTGGCCCGGGCACTGGTGGCCGAGCCCGACCTGCTGCTGCTCGACGAGCCCACCAACCATCTCGATCTCGACACCATCGCCTGGCTCGAGGAACAACTGCTCGATTTCAACGGAGCGGTGCTGTTCATCACCCACGACCGTGCCTTCCTGTCGAAGCTGGCGACGACGATCCTCGAGCTCGATCGCGGCCGACTAGGACGCTATCCAGGCGACTACGCCAAATACCAGCAGCAGAAGGCCCATGAACTCGAGGTGGAGGCGCGCGAGAACGCTGAGTTCGACAAGAAACTGGCCCAGGAAGAAGCGTGGATCCGGCAGGGCATCAAGGCGCGGCGTACGCGTAATGAGGGCCGGGTTCGCGCGCTCGAGCAGCTGCGGCGCGAACGCAGCCAGCGGCGTGACGTACAGGGCCGCGCCAGTTTCGGCATCGACAGCGGCGAGCGCAGCGGCAAGCGGGTGGTGGAACTCGTCGGCGTGACCCACCGTTTCGGCGACGAGACGATCGTTCGCGACCTTTCGCTCGAGATCCAGCGTGGCGACCGCATCGGCCTGATCGGGCGCAACGGTGCCGGCAAGACCACGCTGCTCAAGATCCTGCTCGGCGAACTCGAGCCCAGCGAAGGTACGGTAAGGCTGGGCACCAATATCAAGGTGGCCTACTTCGACCAACTGCGCGCGGGGCTGGAGCCGGAGAAGAGCGTCTACGACAACGTGGCCCAGGGCAGCGACAGGATCAGCGTGGGCGGCAAGGACAAGCACGTCATCAGCTACCTGCAGGACTTCCTGTTCACTCCGGAGCGGGCGCGTCAGCCGGTCAAGGCGCTCTCCGGCGGAGAATCCAACCGCCTGCTGTTGGCGCGGCTTTTCACCCAGCCGGCCAACGTGCTGGTGCTCGACGAGCCGACCAACGATCTCGATGTCGAGACCCTGGAATTGCTCGAGGAGCTGCTGCTCGATTTCGACGGCACGTTGCTGCTGGTCTCGCACGACCGTGCCTTCATGGACAACGTGGTAACCGGCGTGCTGGCCTTCGAAGGTGACGGTGTGGTGCGTGAATACGTCGGTGGCTACAGCGACTGGGTGCGCCAGGGCGGGACACTGCCACCAGCGCCTTGGGAAGGTGCTGCCCGCCAGCAGGCCGAGCCCACTGCCAAAACGGAGAAGAAGCCGAAGTCTGCCACCGCTGCGGCGGCGCCGGCCGCGAAACGACCCGCCAAGCTCTCCTACAAGCTACAGCGGGAACTCGATGCCCTACCGGCAGAGATCGAGAGGCTCGAGGTCGAGGTGGCGGAGTATGAAGCCAGGGTGGGTGACCCGGCTTTCTACCAGCAGGATGCTGGGGTGGTATCCGAGGTGCTGCAGGCCATGAGTGACAAGCAGGCCGAACTCGACGCCGCCATGGAACGGTGGATGGAGTTGGAGGCCCTCGCCGCAGGGGAGTAATAAACAAAAATTCGATAGGAAGCGCTGTTTATCGTTGCGAGCAAAGATAGGCTGGCTGCCGCCGGAGTGGAGCTACCGCCTGCTACATGAGGATAGCGACGGTCCGACGTATCGGCACCGCCGGCAGCCAGAAGGCTAGGTTCGTTCCCGACGAACCAACGCACTTCCCACCTCCCTGTGGGTCGTCGAGCGCAGTAGATAAACAGGGTTTCCGCTACTCGGCGCTTTCGCCCTTCTGCCCTACCCGTACGGCGAGAACGTCGCACTGGGCACCGTGCAGTACGCCGGTGGAGGTGGAGCCGAGCAGCAGGGCGAAGCCGTGCCGGCCATGGGAGCCGACCACGATCAGATCGACGCCGTTCTCCTCGGCAAAGCGGTGGATCTCGGTGTCGGGCATGCCGACCAGTACGTGCTGGTTCTCCTTGGCCACGTGTGGATCGGCTATCTCGGCCAGACGCTGCTTGGCGTGCTCGTCCAACTGATCCTGGATACTGGTAAGGTCCATGGGGATATCTCCGCCATAGGCAAAACCCAGCGGCTCGAGGGTGTGCAGGATAGACAGTTTAGCCTGGTTGCGCTCGGCGATCTGCATGGCACGCTCGAGCACCTTGTGGGAATCCTTGGTCAGGTCGACGGCGACCAGGATATGGCGGTATTCGTTGCTCATTTCGGACTCCTGCGTAACGGCACGTGATCGATATGCCTTCACTCTAGGACGGCTGATGAGCCAAGACAACGACTTGCGTCAAGAATCAGGAGAAACCAGATGGTCTGGTTGGTCATATTGGTGGCACTGTTGCTGATGATCTCGCCAGTGATGTGGCTCAAGCCCAGCGTCAGGCAGCGTCGCATCGTGCCGCTGCGCAACGCGGCGGCCAAGGCAGGGGTGAGGGTGGTACTGGAAAAGCCCCCGCTGCACGGCGTCGAGACCGCCATGCCAGGTTACCGCTGGACGTATCCGGGCGATGCGCCGGGACCAAGATTCCTCTTGGTACGGGCTAGCGAGGCCAGCGATGTGCTCAAGCCCTACGTGGCTGACTGGCGTTGGCGGGTCGAGCCTTTGCGTCCTCTGCCCGAGGCGGCGCGTAATGCGCTCGAGGCAATTCTGATGCGTCTGCCTCAGGATGCGCTGGTCCTCGAGTCCAGCGAATCGGCGATTACCCTGTGGTGGTGGGAATCACAAACTGCCGAACGCTTTCTCACCTACACCGAGGACTTCCGCCAGTTGCGCGCCTCTCTGGCCGGCCATGCCGAGCATATCGGGGGAAGGCGAGTCTTCGGCGAAAGCGCGCCTCGCGACTAGTGTCGTGAAAGCGCTGGGCAGCCTCAGCCTTCGCTCTCCCTGGCCTGGATCTCCAGTCCGTTGTTCTCGATATGTTCCAGCAGCGCATCGAGTCGCTGCACCTCTTCTTCACTCAGGCCGGCCAGCATTTCGCGCCTGGCCTGAGTGACCACCTCATCGATCTGCTCCAGCAGGGGATCCGCCGCTGCGGTCAGGAAGACTCGCTTGGTGCGTCTATCCTGGTCGCAGGGACAGCGTTCGATCAGCCCTTGCTCTGAAAGCTGGTCGAGGGTGCGGACCAGGGATGGCGCCTCGACGCCGATCGCACGGGCCAAGTCGCACTGGGGCTGGCCGTCGCCAAGCCGCCATAGATGGTATAGCGTGATCCAGCGCGTCTGCGTCAGGCCTAGCGGAGCGAGACGCCGGTCGATGATGGCACGCCACAGGCGAGGCAGACGGGACAGTCGGAAGCCAATGTTCTGGTGCATGGGACTCCGCTTAATCGTTGAATTTGCCGAATTGTCCGGACCCCTTGCGTGTAATGCAACTTGTCGCGTCGTGAAACGGCTGGTCACATTTCGATTAACGGACTAACGGAAAGGTTCCATGTCTGGAGAAAGCATAGCGGATAGCGCCGTCGGAGGGCGGCCGAACCCATCATTGCGGCCAGCATGTACGGCTTGAAGCCTATGTTGCGTTCGTTGCCATCAAGCGTCGATGAGGACTTGACGTGCCGGCCCGAGTGCACCAAGCTTTCTTGAATCAAACGGCCGTATGAAACCTGGCACTCCTCCAACGCCAACCTCTGTGTGGAGATTCGTGGATGATCTATCAAGGCAATGCCATCACGGTGGCACGCGGTACCGGGAACGGTGGCGCTGACACCGCCATGCTCACCTTCGACCTGAAGGACGAGTCCATCAACAAGTTGTCCAGCGCCGTGGTTGCCGAGCTGGACGAGGCCATACAGGCCATTCGCGCCGAGAACGGGCTGAAGGGATTGGTGATCGGCAGTGGCAAGGAGGTCTTCATCGTTGGGGCCGATATCACCGAATTCCATGGCATCTTCGAAAAGGGCGAAGAGTACCTGGTCGAGATGAATCTCAGGGTGCACGAGATTTTCAACGCTATCGAGGATCTGCCCTTCCCTACGGTGACTGCCATCAACGGGCTGGCGCTGGGTGGCGGTTGCGAAGTGACGCTGGCTACCGACTTCCGTGTGATGGGTGAGAAAGCCAAGATCGGCCTGCCCGAAACCAAGCTCGGCATCCTGCCTGGTTGGGGAGGCTGCGTACGCCTGCCACGCCTGATCGGTTCGGACAACGCCGTGGAGTGGATTGCCGGCGGCAGCGAGAACCGTGCTGATGCTGCCCTCAAGGTAGGTGCGGTGGACGCCGTGGTGCCAAACGAGCAGCTCGAGGCGGCAGCGTTGGACATTCTTGCACGAGCCAACGCCGGTGAACTCGACTACCAGGCGCGTCGAGCCGAGAAGACCGGACCGCTCAAGCTCAACGCCATTGAGCAGATGATGGCCTTCGAGACCGCCAAGGGCTACGTGGCCGGTAAGGCTGGGCCGCACTACCCGGCACCGGTCGAGGCGATCAAGGTGATCCAGAAGGGGGCCGGAGAGGAGCGCGCCCGCGCCCAGGCCATCGAGGCCAAGGCCTTCGCCAAGCTGGCGCTGACCGACGTCTGCTACAACCTGGTGGGGCTGTTCCTCAACGATCAGGTGGTCAAGAAGAAGGCCGGCAAGTACGAGAAGCAGGCCAAGGCGGTCAAGCAGGCGGCGGTATTGGGGGCCGGCATCATGGGGGGCGGCATCGCTTACCAGAGCGCTTCCAAGGGCACGCCGATCCTGATGAAGGATATCAAGGAGGAGGCCATCGAGCTGGGGCTCAAGGAGTCGCGCAAGCTGTTCGCCAAGCAGGTGGAGCGGAATAAGCTCACCACCGAGCAGATGGCCGAGAAGCTGACCCTGATTCGTCCGACGCTCTCCTATGGCGACTTCGGCCATGTCGACTTGGTGGTTGAGGCGGTGGTCGAGAATCCAAAGGTCAAGGATGCGGTGCTGACCGAGGTGGAAGGCCTGGTGAGCGAGGACACGATTCTTACCTCCAACACCTCGACCATCTCGATCACCCGTCTGGCGCAGAATCTCAAGCGCCCCGAGAACTTCTGCGGCATGCACTTCTTCAATCCGGTGCACCGCATGCCGTTGGTCGAGGTCATCCGCGGCGAGAAGACCAGCGACGCCGCCGTGGCGGCTACCGTGGCTTACGCCCGCGCCATGGGCAAGACGCCGATCGTGGTCAACGACTGCCCCGGCTTCCTGGTCAACCGCGTGCTGTTCCCCTATTTCGGCGGCTTCAGCCTGCTGGTCGAGCAGGGCGCCGACTTCGAGCGCGTCGATAAGGTAATGGAAAAGTTCGGCTGGCCCATGGGCCCGGCCTACCTGCTCGACGTGGTGGGCATGGATACCGCCGTGCATGCCAACGAGGTGATGGCAGAAGGCTTCCCCGACCGTATGGCACGCGATGCCAAGACCGCCATCCAGGTGATGGTCGAGAACGAGCGCCTGGGGCAGAAGAACGCCAAGGGCTTCTATGCCTACGAGGAAGACAAGAAGGGCAAGCCGAAGAAAGTCGGCGACGACAAAGCCCATGAGCTGGTCAAGCAGGTCGTCCAGCAGGAGAAGGAGTTCTCCGACGAGGACATCATCGTCCGCATGATGGTGCCGCTGTGCCTGGAGACCGTGCGCTGCCTGGAAGACGGCATCGTCGAAACCCCGGCCGAAGCCGACATGGCACTGATCTACGGCATCGGCTTCCCGCCGTTCCGTGGTGGCGCGCTGCGCTATATCGACGCCATGGGGGTGGCCGAGTTCGTCAAGCTGGCCGATGGCCTGGCCGAGGAGCTGGGAGCGCTTTATGCCCCCACCGACAAGTTGCGCCAGATGGCCGAAAGCGGCGAGCGCTTCTATTCCGCCCGAACTCAAGACCGGGCCCAGGGCTAATCCACCACGAACAGGAGTAATGATATGAGCTTGAACCCGAGAGACATCGTGGTGGTCGACGGCGTCCGCACCGCCATGGCCAAGGCCAAGAACGGCGCCTTCCGTCACGTGCGTGCCGAGAACCTTTCCGCTGCGGTGATGCAGGCACTGTTCGAGCGCAATGCGGGGCTCGACCCGGCCGAGGTCGACGACGTGATCTGGGGCTGCGTCAACCAGACTCTCGAGCAGTCGATGAACATTGCTCGTAATGCGGCGATCATGACTGGCATCCCGCGTACGGTACCGGCCCAGACGGTCAACCGCCTATGCGGCTCCTCCATGACCGCGCTGCATATCGCTGCGGCCAACATCAAGGCCGGCATGGGCGACTTCTACGTCATCGGTGGCGTCGAGCACATGGAACATGTGCCCATGGCCCATGGTGTCGATGTCAACCCGGCGGCCAGCAAGTACGCTGCCAAGGCGGCGATGATGATGGGCCTGACCGCCGAATTGCTGGGCAAGATGCACGGTGTCACCCGTGAGGATCAGGACAAGTTCGGCGTGCGTTCTCACCAGCGCGCCGCCGCGGCCAGCGACCAGGGCTACTTCGACAACGAGATCGTTGGGGTCGAGGGACACGACGAGCGTGGCTTCCGCAAGCTGGTCAAGCGTGATGAAGTCATCCGCATCGACGCCAGCCTGGAAGAAATGGCCAAGCTCAAGCCGGTATTCGATCCGCGCGGCGGTACCGTCTCGGCCGGTACGTCTTCGGCGCTTTCGGTCGGCGCTTCCGCCATGGCGATCATGAGCTACGAGCGTGCTCAGGCGCTGGGGCTGGAACCGATGGCGCGGGTTCTGTCCACCGGTGTGGCGGGCTGTGATGCTTCTATCATGGGCTACGGCCCGGTGCCGGCCTCGAAGAAGGCGCTCAAGACGGCTGGCCTGTCGTCCGATGACATTCAGACCGTCGAGCTCAACGAAGCCTTCGCCGCCCAGGCGCTCCCGGTGCTCAAGGATCTGGGGTTCCTCGAGGCCATGGACGAGAAGGTCAACCTCAACGGTGGTGCCATTGCGCTGGGTCATCCGCTGGGCTGTTCCGGCTCGCGTATCTGCACCACACTGCTCAACGTGATGCGCCAGCAGGACACTACCCTGGGGCTCGCCACCATGTGTATCGGCATGGGGCAGGGGGTGGCGACCGTCTTTGAGCGGCTCAAGTGACCCTTGTCCCGACCATTCTGTTCTTGCAATGCAGCGGCACCCCTTTAGGGGTGCCGTTTTGCTAGAGGACGCCGGCCTCGAGCCCAACTGCCAGGTAGAGGCCTAGCTCCTCCACCTGCTCGGCGAATTCCTCCCGCCACTCGCCACGCAGGACCAGTGGCTCCTGAACCCAGCGCCAGCGTAGCCCGGTGACGATGCTCTCCACCGCGCGACGCGTGCCGGTGCCGTCGTTCCCGGCGCGCACGTAGAGCGCGCAGGGCATGCCTTGTTTCTCTTCCAGGACGGGGTAGTAGCTGCGGTCGAAGAAATCCTTCAGTGCGCCACTCATGTAGCCCAGGTTTTCTGTGGTGCCGAGCAGAATGGCATCACTGGCACGTATGTCCTCCGGGCCCGCCTGGAGGGGGGCCTTTACCACAACCTCGACTGTCTCGAGGTCAAGGTATTGCGCGCCGCGCGTGGCGGCGTCCCGCAGGCGCTGGGTATTGGGCGAGGGCGCATGGGCCACGATCAGCAGACGTTTCATGTTTGACAGTCTAACGGCTTTTTCCGACGCTGTTTCGGCATCATTCCGCTTTGCCACTACAGGAGAGGGCACGCTCATGGCTTTTGCACTTTCTGACATGCAACTGGAAAGTTCCGCCTTTCAATCACATGGTGCGATTCCCACCCGACATACCGGTGAGGGCGACGATACCTCGCCAGCGCTGAGCTGGCGCGACGCTCCCGAGGGCACCAAGGGGTATGCAGTTATCTGCCACGATCCTGACGCACCTCTCGTTCAGCACGGCAGCTATGGCTTCGTGCATTGGCTGCTCTACAACTTGCCGGGCTCCACCACGACGCTGGTCGAAGGTACCAGCGATGGCACGAGCGGCAAGAACGATTTCGGCAAGCTCGGCTATGGTGGCCCGATGCCGCCGGAAGGGCACGGCGTGCATCATTACTATTTTTGGGTGCTGGCTCTCGACAAGCCGACCGATTTGCCCGAGGGGCTTGGGTTGGAGGAGCTGCTCAAACAGCTCGAGCCGCACCTGCTCGGCATGAACCGGCTGATCGGCACCTACCAGCGTGGTTGATTGCTAGGCGTAGCTTTCGTCGCAGTCAGGGAGGATTGCCATGTTCGACTGGGTCAATCAGCACGGGGACACCGTCTCCGTGCTGACGGATATCGGTACCCTGATCGTTTGGGTCGTCTACGCCCAGCTTCTCTACTTCAGCTTTCGTCGCCAGCGCCGGCCGCGCCTGCTGATCAACCGGGGCCGTAAAAAGGACATTGATGCCTTGTGCATCATCAGCAACATGAGTGCGGAGCCGGTGTTCCTCCAGCATGTCATCGCCGAGTTGAAGACCTCGCACGGCATCGTGCGGGTCGATGTCACCGACCGTACCGATACCTTCAGCGAGGGTAGTGAGACACAGGGGGGCGAAAGTGCCGGCACCACTGCCGCAGATGCCCCTCCTATCGTTCGCGATGGCTCCCATCAGGGGCCACTCGAGCCGGGAAAGTTCGTACATATCGACAGTTTCGGCGAGCTGACACAGCGGCTGGCGCGCCATGGTGGATTCGAGATGCAGGGCTACCAACCTCGGCAGGGGGTGATCTTTCACTCTCTGAGCATCCGTATCATCTGTATCTATGGCTCAGAGGATCTGCCGATCGGCGCCGAGCGCTGCTTTGAGTTCATCGATCATCAACCTGGCTGCGGCCTGGTACCGGTGACCTGGGATACCAAGCGGCTAGCTTCTTCCTGGCAACGGCGCCGCCTGTGTAAGGAAATCAAGCAGCTCAACAATAAAGACGATCTCTCGCCTCTGTAGATGGCAGGACCTTCTTTGCCCAGGCGATTACGGTTAATTTTCGCTGCGCAATAGGCCGATACAAACTCGCTTTGCACGCAAACGTTTCCAAGTCTAGGTTGAGTGATTACCAATAGGAAGATTGGCGTTTCGCTTGGATTCATGGAGGAGCATGCGATGAAAAAGGACGTACAGGATCTGTTTCCCACGCGCTTGGAGCGCAAGCTGGGGATGTTCGAGCGTATCGATCCCGTCGTCTTCAGCGAGGGAAGGCAGCGCAGCGATGGACCGCTGAGCGAGGAGCAAGTACGCGAGTACGAGGAGAAAGGCTTTCTTTCGTTCGAAGGCTTCTTTGAACGTGAGGAAATGGAGGCTTTTATCCACGAACTTCGTGAGTATGAACATGATGATGATCTCAAGCTCTCCGAAGGAACCATTCTGGAGCCTGGGCGGGAGGAGATTCGCTCTATCTTCGGTATTCACGAGATATCGGAGCGCTTCAGCCGTCTGACCCGCGATCCCCGGCTGTTGGCCATGGTCGAGCAGTTGCTGGGCAAGGGCGTATACATTCATCAGTCACGCATCAATTACAAGCCTGGCTTCAAGGGCAAGGGCTTCGATTGGCATTCCGATTTCGAGACTTGGCACAGCGAGGACGGCATGCCACGCATGCGCTCCCTGAGTTGCTCCATCGTGTTGACCGACAACGGTGAGTTCAATGGTCCGCTGATGCTGATTCCGGGCTCGCACAAGTATTTCGTGCCTTGCGTGGGACGCACGCCGACGGACAACTACAAGGAGTCACTCAAGCGCCAGGACGTGGGCGTGCCTGACAATGCTAGCTTGCGCGAACTAATGCTCAAGGGGGATATCGAGGCGCCCAAGGGGCCGGCCGGCACCTTGGTGATGTTCGAGTGCAACACCATGCACGGCTCGAACATCAACATGTCATGCTGGCCGCGCAGTAATCTTTTCTTCGTCTATAACAGCATAGACAACGGCTTGATGAACCCTTTCTGCGGTAACCGGCCGCGTCCGGAATTTCTGGCCAATCGTACGGACTGGAGTGCACTCGAGCCCATCGGTTGAGCAGCTGTCAGGGACGGCAGAAGTGCCGTCCCGCTGGGCTGGCGCATGGGCAGGAGATACTGCGTGTCAGCGATGTGCCCTCACCCGTAAGCGAACATAATCGGCCGTCCAGTTGCCATGGCTGTCGCGCAGGCTCGGTGTCAACAGTGACTCTGTGTCGTCCAGTATCGCCTCGCGGAGTTTTTCGTCCAGGCCATGCAGAAAAGGATTGGCAAAGGTGGCGAGCCAACCGGAGATACCGGTAGGCAGGCGGGTCGGGCGCGGCATCAGCTCGATGGACTCGACCTTGAATCCTGCCGCTTCCAGAGATTCACGGTACTCTTCTGGTGTGGGAAAGAACCATGGGAAGCGAGCCTTGCCGCTGATGCCTCGCGCCTGGAGTGCTGCCAGCATGGCGGTACAAATCGCTGCGACGTTGCCATGACCGCCGAATTCGGCCACAAAGCGCCCACCCGGCTTGAGGGCACGATGGATGCTTGCCACCACGGCCTCGTGATTCAGCATCCAGTGCAGGGCGGCATTGCTGAATACGGCATCGAATTCATGTTCGAAGGGCAGGTTATGGGCATCCAGGACGCGAGCGTCGAGTCCCCGTTTCCGGGCGGCCTCGACCATATCGTTAGCGGCATCCACGCCAACGACGGTGGCCCCGGACTTCGCCAGCACCTCGGTCAGGGAGCCGTCGCCGCAGCCCAGGTCGAGTATGCGTTCGCCGCGGCGAGGGGCGAGCATTCTCGCTATCGTGTCGCCCAGTTCGGCGACGAAATCGGCGTGGTGCATATAGGCCTCGGCGTTCCAGCGCTGGCCCGGGGCATTATGAGGAAGTTCGCTCATCATGAGGCTCCATAGGGGCAGAGAGGCACTTTCCGGTGCGATATGCCTCCATGAATTAAGCATACTCCAATATGTCGCGACGGTCTCTCGGGGGCATCCTATGTTGCTTGCGGTAACTCCCCTCGTGCCGTCAATTCCTGGGGTAGCAGGGCGGCATGGATGATGCCATGCACCGGGGTGGCGACGCCCACCGCCTGTCCCAGGCGCACTACGGCGCCATTCTGCGACTCCAGCTCGGAGGGTTCGCCAGCCATGATGTTGCGCTGCATGGAAGAGGTGCTCTCCGCTGGCATGGCATCGATGAACTGCATGGCACGGGCGACGGCATCGGCAGGAAAGGCAACGCCATGGGCTCGGGCGACCTGGTCGATCTCCTCGAGCATGGCCTGGATCAGAGCCCGGGTTTCGGGAAGTTGGCGCGTAACGCCGATCGGGGCGCGAGTGATGCTGCCTATGCCGCTCATGGCGCAGATGAACAGGAACTTGCTCCACTGGGCGACGCGAATGTCGTCGGGAATTTCGGCACTGACGCCGTGTACCTTGTCGAATACGGCCTTGAGTCGTGCCGTACGCGCACTGCTGTGATTGTCGCGCTCACCGAAGCGTATGAATGGATCCACGCCAGCATGCCGAATGTGCCCCGGTGCTTCCCGCCAGGCCAGGATCCCGCAGAGTCCGTCGAGCACCGGAGCCTCTCCCAGTACTTCGGCCAGGGTGTCGGCGGCTTCCACGCCGTTCTCCAGCGGCAGGACCAGAGTATCGGGTCCAACCAGAGGACGAATCGTTTCGGCCGCCTCACGAACCTGCCATGCCTTGACCGCCACGATGACACAACCCACCTCGCCCAGCGTGGCGGGATCATCCGTGGCCTTGACTTGCGCCAAGTCGACGTCTCCCTTGATGCTGCTCACACGCAGTCCTTGACGTTGCATGGCGGCAAGATGCTCGCCGCGGGCGATAAACGCCACATCCTCGCCGGCTTCGGCCAGGCGCGCGCCGAAGTAGCCGCCGACACCGCCGCTACCCATGATGGCAAATTTCATAGCGTCTCCCGTCTTAAACCGCCTCTTTCCTCGGAGCATAGTGGCAAGTCGCCAACTGTACCGTTCTCTTGCCGACATGCTGGTGGCTCCCTGCCTGGCCTACCTGCGCCAGGACATGGCCTTCAACCCGGGGGAGCGAAGTGTGTCGCACCTGGCGATATTTGTTCATACCATGAGAACCCTGTGGCGGCCATCCGTGGCGCCATGCAATGCACTAGCGAGAGGAGTGGTGCCCAGGTGATGCCGAGAAACCCGCGATTCATCCCTATTCTGCTTACCCTATTGCTGGCGGCCGGTTGTGCCGGTCGTGAGGCTCCGCAGGCCGAGCTTGCCGCTGACCCCGAACCGGCGGTGCCGGACGAGCCGGCTGCGAGGCCGGTGCCTACTACCCAGCATGATCGCTTCTGGGTGCCTCCGCTCTACGCCTCGCAAGAGGACGAGGTCCATTACTACATCAGCCGTTTGGCCGACAGGCGCTTCATCGACGTGCAGGGCGGCAGCGAGCACCCGAGGGTCTGGTACATTGCGGCGGAACGGCTTGGGCAGATTGGCGAGCCGGCCGTGCCGATGCTATTCGCGCTTATCGATACGCAAGATCAGTACGAGCTGATGCTGGTACTTTATTCCCTGCAGCTGGCGACCCAGGATCCGCAACTGATGGCCCAGACAGGCGGCGATTACGTGCGCCTCACCGAAACGCTCGAGCAGAGTGCCAATGCGGAGAATCGCGCCATCGCCCTGGAGTGGTGGGAGCGGCATGGCTGGCGTTGGCAATAGGCAGCGAGATGTGGCAGCAGGCAAGCCGCTCGGGCATCTGCTATGGTCACGGCGAGACCCGCAAAGGACATGACGAGGAGGCGCACCACATGGATCGCTACATGCGAGCCGCAATCGAGGAGGCCCGCATGGGCCTTGCCGAGGACGGGATTCCCATCGGTTCGGTGTTGGTGCACCGTGGAGAAATCATCGGACGCGGCCATAACCGGCGTGTCCAGTCCGGCAGCGCCGTGCTGCATGGCGAGATGGATGCGCTCGAGCAGGCTGGCCGCCAGCCAGCTTCGGTCTATCGCGATTGCACCCTGTACACTACGCTGTCTCCCTGTCCCATGTGCAGCGGCGCCATACTGTTGTACGGCATTCCTCGGGTCGTCGTCGGTGAGAACCAGACCTTTCTGGGCGAAGAGGAGCTGTTGCGTTCCCGTGGCATCGAGGTCGAGGTCCTGCAGCTCGATGAGTGCATCGGCATGATGACCCACTTCATCGAGACCTTTCCGGAACTGTGGAACGAGGACATTGGCGAATAGGGAATGATGTCATGAAACTGTCACACAGGAGGGGTACCGTTCGCCGGCAGTAACGCAAGTGTCATGTATTCGTCACATTCCAGGCACGGAGCAAACGGCCTTCTCATGTCGAAATCCCCCCTTTCCTCCAATGCAACGCAGCGTGCGGCACTGGCCCGCGAGTCGGGACGTGAAGTGCCGGCCTGGATGCGCGGCGTCTATGCCGGCATCTGCCTGTACCTCTTCCTGGCGGCGCTCAACGTACTGGGCTCGGGCCTGGGCACCTTCGGCCAGGCCAGCGACTTCCTGACCCAGCTTTTCGCCTACGGCGAGAATCCCTTCGTTGCGCTGTTGGCAGGGGTGCTGGTGACCATGATCGTGCAGAGTTCTTCGTTCACCTCGGCACTGATCGTGACCCTGGTGGCCAGCGGGGAGATGACGTTGGGCACGGCCGTATTCGCCATCATGGGCGCCAACATCGGTACGGCGGTCACCGGAGTGATCGTGGCGCTGGCCAACGTGCGCATTCGGCGCAACTTCAGGCGCTCCTTCACTGCCGCACTGATGCACGACTTCTTCAATATTCTCACCGTGCTGGTGGTGTTTCCGCTGGAGCTCGTCAGCGGCCTGTTCCATGAAACGGGGCGCGGCATGTTCTCGCGTCTGGCGGGCTGGTTGACCGACTTGATCGGACTCGAGGAAGTGGCACGTCCCAACAGCCCCATCAAGCTCATCACCCAGCCGGTCGTCGATCTCTTCAATGGTATTGGTGCCTGGCTGATGCCGACTCTGGCCGGGCAAGGACTGCTGGTTGCTGGGCTGGGCCTGTTGCTGATGTTCATTGCGTTGATCTTCATGGTACAGAACCTGCGCGGTGCCCTGTTGCGACACATGGACGGCCTGTTTCGAACCTATTTCTTCCGTAGCGACCTACGAGCCTATAGCGTGGGGCTGGTCTCCACCGTGCTGGTGCAGTCGAGCACCATCACCAGCAGCCTGATGGTGCCCCTGGCCGGCGCCGGCGTGGTCCGCCTGCGGCGCGTACTGCCGTTCATGATGGGGGCGAACCTGGGCACTACGGTGACCAGCCTGCTGGCTGCGACCGCCAATCCGGTGGCTGCCGCCATGACCGTGGCGTTGTTCCACGTCACGTTCAACCTGACCGGCACCGCCATCTGGTGGCCGCTGCGCTATATTCCGCTCAAGGTGGCGACCTGGTACGGCAAGCTGGCGGCGCGCCAGACCCGTTATGCTTTCATCTTCCTGATCGGCGTGTTCCTGGTGGTACCCCTGTTGGGAATCGGTGCCGTCGAACTTTTCACCAGCCTGCGCTGAGCGCGGTATTTCAGGAGTTGCCTCAATGTTTCGTCAGCTATACAGCGCCCTGACTTCAGAGAACACCATCAATCAGGCCTTCGAGGATCTCACCCAGATGCTGCAGCACGGGGCCTGGATGTTCGATCGGGCCAACGAGGTCCTGCACAGCACGGCTCCCGCCGATGAGGTGCGCCAGCCGCTCTATGATCGCGATCGCAGCATCAACGAGCTCGAGCGTTCGATCCGGCGCAAGGTGCTGCGCCACCTGACCGTCAACCCGGGCCACGACGTGGCGATCTGCCTGGCGTTGATGAGCGTGGCCAAGGATGCCGAGCGCATTGGCGACTACTGCAAGAACGTCTTCGAGGTGGGGCATTTCTATCGCGAAGGGTTCCACGTCACCAAGTATCAGGAGCCGCTGGACAGTATTGCCGCCCAGGTAGGTGAAATGTTTGGCCTTGTCACCAAGGCGGCCCGGGATTCCGATGAGGCACGGGCGCGCGAGGCCTTGGCCAAGGCCGGCGAAGTGCGTCCGCACTGCGATCGCCTGATCGAAGAACTGTTTCGCGACGAGGACAAGGTCGAGTTTCACGAGGCCGTGGCCTACTCGTTGCTGGCCCGGCACTACAAGCGTGTGGCGGCGCACTTGGCCAATATCACCACGGCGGTGCTTGGGCGCCTCGAAGATCTCGACTTCTACTCCGATGAGGACGAGGCCTGAGTCGGGAGACAGGCTGGCAGGGAGTCGCGTAGCGAACGTGGCAGAATATCGAGGTCGTCGAAGGTACCCACGCCTTCGCCGACCGTGTTGTCTGCACGCATCATGATGACCTGATCGCGGGTCAGCGGCGGACCGGGAAGCGGTGAGGCCAGCAGAGCCGCAAGATGCCAGAGTGGGAAGGGTATTGGCAGTAGGGGGCGCTCATGCCCAAGATGAACCATGACCGACTCCACGACTTCCCGGTAGCTCAGGATATCCAGTCCGCCTAGCTCGAATAACCGGCGCTCGGTCGAGGGCTCGCCCATCAGCCGCACCACGGCCCTTGCCACGTCCCCGACATGCACCGGCTGCAGTCGGGTTTCCCCGCGACCGAAAAGCGGGACGAGGGGCAGCCGAGTCAGGTCCGCCAAGCGGTTCAGGAAGGCGTCCTGGGGGCCGAACATCACGCTCGGGCGCAGAATGACCGCCTTCGGGTAGACATCGATCACGGCGGACTCTCCATGCCCCCTCGCGCTCACGTAGCGCGAGCGCGAGCGCGAGCGCGAGGCGCGGTCGGCGCCTATGCCGGAGAGCTGCACCAAGGTGCTGACCCCGTGTGCCAGGGCCAGGCGGGCCAGGCGAGCGGCACCTTCCACATGAACCTGCTCGAAGCTTACTCCACGCCTTTCGACGTAAAGACTGACGGCATTGACCGCGCCGTAGGCTCCTTCGAGTGCCCCGCTCACATCGGCTTCGCTGCGGATATCGACGCTCATGGGCTCCAGTGGGTCCCCGGGTTCCGCCCATTCGGGCAGTGTTGGCCGACGCGCTGCGATGCGCACTGCATGGCCGGCATCGAACAGCTCTTGCACGACATGACGCCCGAGAAAGCCGGTACCGCCGAATACAGTAATGGGAGCCTTCAGCATTTCGTTTCCACCCCTTCGCTTGCGCCAGGACCCGCCTTGCCCATCTGCTGTCATGTCAGACGATGGGCAGTGGCAGCGGACCGTTCTCCTTGACCGTTCTGATCGCGAAGCTGCTATCGACGGTACTGATCGTCTTCAGTTGACGGAAATACCGCAGCCATCGTTCGAAAGCCTGGATATCTGCGGTTATGACCTGCAACAAGTAATCGAAGTGGCCGGAAACGCTGTGGCATTGAACCACTTCCGGCATATGGCTCACGCTCTGCTCGAATTCTTCCACTTGCGCTTGCAGATGTTGATTGAGCCGAACCTGCACGAAGATCGTGACCATCAGGCCGAGGCGGGCCTTGTCCAGCTCGGCTCGGTAACGCGTGATCAATCCTGCTTGCTCGAGCCGGCGAATGCGGCGAGCGCAAGGGGAGGGGGAGAGATTCACGAGTTCCGCCAGCTCGGCGGTGGTCAGACGGGCGTCCTGCTGGAGAGCTTCTAGCAGCATGCGATCGATGCGGTCGAGTTTGAGATTGCGCATGGGGTGCCTCGTCAATGTGGCGTTCAGTGGTTCCTTGGCCGGTACGGCTAACCATCATGACAAGTCTGGCGAATACGGCTCGTACTCGCCAGTTCGCAAGCTACGCGGTTGCAATATCCGGATCCGCATCGACGACTTCGGGACCGGCTTTCCTCCTTCGAGTACCTGCGCCACCTACCCATCCCCGGGCTCAAGATATACCGAGCCTGTCGTCTTCTCCCTGCTGTCATCCGCATGCCGCTGAGCGATGACGATCCGATAGAGTTCTCGAATGAGAACGATTGTATTTATTGATGCGAACGGCGCCGAACGTGCGGTCATCTTTAGGTTTTGAGGCTTCTTTCGCCTTGTGCAGGCTTCACATCGAACCCATACAGGACTAAAATGGTCCCAAATGGAGTGATGGCAATATTCGCATCGCGATACCCAGGAGTCAGGCATGCTGAAGCTTTCCCGGCTGACCGACTATGCCGCTGTGATTCTGGCGCAGATCGCCCGGCATCCCGAGCAGCCCCATGCGGCGGCAGAGCTGGCCGAGACCGTGCAGTTGCCGCACCCCACGGTAAGCAAGACCTTGAAGATGCTGGTCAAGGCGGGGCTGCTGGAGTCGCGTCGCGGTGCCCAGGGCGGCTACTCGCTGGCGCGGCCGGCGTCGCGGATCACCGCCATCGACATCATTACCGCCATCGAAGGGCCGGTAGCGATGACCGAATGCAGTCATGCCGAAGGTGACTGCGACCTGCTCGCGACCTGCGGCGTTTCCGACAACTGGCAGCGCGTATCACTGGCGGTACGCACCCTGCTCGACAGCGTGACCCTGGCCCACCTGGCCGATACCGCGCCGATCAAGCTACCGGTTCAGTTACCCATACAGAGCGTGAGTCTGGCCGCCGACACGGCCTGAACCATCGAACAGAATTCATTACCCGAGGCGAGCTTGCTCGCCGGCCCAACCGCCCGGGAGGGGAGAGAACATGGCAAGTCAGGAAATGGAACAGCTGGTCCGCCGCGAATACAAAGAAGGCTTCGTGACGGACATCGAGAGCGAGACGGTACCGCCGGGGCTCGACGAGAGCGTCATTGCGTTCATTTCCAACAAGAAGGGCGAGCCCGAGTGGATGCTCGAGTGGCGTCTCAAGGCCTACCATCAGTGGCTCAAGATGAAGGAGCCCTCCTGGGCGCATCTGGACTATCCGCCCATCGACTACCAGGCGATCTCCTACTACAGCGCGCCTAAGCGTCCCGAGGACCGCCCGCAGAGCCTCGACGAGGTCGATCCCAAGCTGCTCGAGACCTATGAGAAGCTGGGTATCCCGCTGCATGAGCGTGCCGCCCTGGCTGGTGTGGCGGTGGACGCAGTGTTCGACTCCGTATCGGTGACCACCACTTTCAAGGAGAAGCTGCACGAGGCGGGAGTGATCTTCTGCTCGATCTCCGAGGCGATCCGCGACTACCCGGAGCTGATCAAGCAGTACCTGGGCACGGTGGTACCGGTGGCAGACAACTACTTCGCCGCGCTCAACTCGGCGGTGTTCACCGACGGTTCCTTCGTCTTCGTGCCCAAGGGCGTGACCTGTCCGATGGAGCTTTCCACCTATTTCCGCATCAATGCGGCCAACACCGGCCAGTTCGAGCGCACCCTGATCATCTGCGAGGAGGGTGCCCAGGTCTCCTACCTGGAGGGCTGCACCGCGCCGATGCGAGACGAGAATCAGCTTCACGCAGCAGTGGTCGAGCTGGTGGCGCTGGATGACGCCTACATCAAGTACTCCACGGTGCAGAACTGGTATCCCGGCGACGAGGATGGCAAGGGCGGCATCTACAACTTCGTCACCAAGCGCGGCGATTGTCGCGGCGATCGCTCGCGCATCAGCTGGACCCAGGTCGAGACTGGTTCCGCCATCACCTGGAAGTACCCCTCCTGCGTGCTGCGCGGCAAGGATAGTATCGGCGAATTCTACTCGGTAGCGGTGACCAATGGCCGTCAGCAGGCCGATACCGGCACCAAGATGATCCACATCGGTGAGGGTACGCGCTCGTACATCGTCTCCAAGGGCATTTCCGCCGGCCGCAGCAATCAGTCATACCGCGGACTGGTCAAGATCGGCCCGCGGGCCAAGGGCGCGCGCAATTTCACCCAATGCGACTCGTTGCTGATTGGCGATAGCTGCGGAGCGCATACCTTTCCGTACCAGGAGATCGGCAACAGCACGGCAACCATCGAGCACGAGGCGACCACCTCGAAGATTGGTGAGGATCAGCTGTTCTACTGCCAGAGTCGCGGTATCTCCGAGGAAGACGCGGTGAGCATGATCGTCAACGGCTTCTGCAAGGATGTGTTCCAGGAGCTGCCGATGGAGTTTGCGGTGGAGGCGGAAGCATTGCTGAACGTGACCCTGGAAGGCGCTGTTGGTTGAGGAAACGGCTGCGCGGTTGAATCAATTTTTCGGGTCGCATCGACGGCTCGACAGAATCGAAAAGGTACTCAAGATGCTCGAAGTCAAGGATCTGCACGTCAAGGTGGAAGGCAAGGATATCCTCAAAGGTCTCAGCCTGACCATCAACGCCGGGGAAGTGCATGCCATCATGGGTCCCAACGGGGCCGGCAAGTCGACCCTCTCGGCAGTGGTCGCAGGCAAGGATGGCTATGAAGTGACCCAGGGGTCGATCACCTTCGAAGGCCGGGACGTGTTGGAAATGGAAGTCGAGGAGCGCGCCCAGGCGGGGCTGCTGCTGGGCTTCCAGTATCCGGTGGAGATCCCCGGCGTGAAGAACATCTATCTGCTCAAGGCAGCGCTCAACGCCCAGCGTGAGGCTCGCGGCGAGGGAGAGGTCCCGGCGCCGGAGTTCATGAAGCTGGTCAAGGAGAAGCTGGCGCAGATGAAGATGGACGCCAGCTTCCTGCAGCGCGCCGTCAACGAGGGCTTTTCCGGCGGCGAGAAGAAGCGCAATGAGATCCTGCAGATGCTGGTGTTGCAGCCCAAGCTTGCCATGCTCGACGAGATCGATTCAGGTCTCGATATCGACGCCATGCGCGTGGTGGCCGATGGCGTCAACTCCCTGCGCGACGAGAAACGCGCCATCCTGCTGGTGACTCACTACCAGCGCCTGCTCGACTACATCGTGCCAGATCGGGTGCACGTACTGGTCGATGGCCGCATCGCCAAGAGCGGCGACGCCGAGCTGGCTCGTGAACTGGAAACCCGCGGCTACGATTGGGTCGTGGAGGAGTCCGCTGCATGAGCGATGTCGAACAGCAAGCAAGAGAGGTGAAGGCCTTTCTCGACTGCCTCGCGGAGCGCAATGCCAACCGCGGGCAGGAGCCGACCTGGATCGCCGCGCGGCGCCAGGCAGGTGCCGCTCGCTTCGAGGCGCTCGGCTTCCCCACGCGGCGCGACGAGGCGTGGAAGTACACCGATGTGCGCGCCATCGCCCGCGGCGACTTCGTGCTGACCGATAACGCCGAGTTCTCGCCGGCCTCGGCCGCGGCGCTGACGTTGCCCATCGAGGCGTATCGGCTGACCTTCGTCGACGGCATTTTCTCGCCGGCGCTTTCCGATCTGGGCGATTTGCCCGGCGGTGTGGCGGTGTTGCCGCTGTCCCAGGCGTTGGCCGAGAATCACGAGGCCGTTGGCGGTCCGCTGGGCCGGTTGACCGGCGTCGAGTTCTCACCATTCTCGGCGCTCAATACCGCCTTCATGGAGGAGGGCGCCGTGGTGCGCCTGGCGCCGGGCAGTGTGGTGGAGAAGCCGATCCTGCTGCAGTTCCTGTCACGGGCCAACGCCGAGCCGGTGATGAGCCACCCGCGCATCCTGGTCGAGGCCGGCTCCCGCAGCCAGGCCACGCTGGTCGAGCATCACGTCGGCGAGAGCGAGGCGGCCAATTTCACCAACCTGGTGGCCGAGCTGATGCTCGACCGCGGAGCGATCCTGACCCACTACAAGCTGCAAGAGGCCCCGCTTGGTGACCTGCATGTGGCCAGCATTCACGTCGAGCAGAACCGCGATAGCCGCTACACCTCATTCAACCTGAACCTGGGCGGCGGGCTGGTGCGCAACGACCTGATCGGCGAGCTCAACGGCGAAGGGGCGGAGGCCAACTTCTACGGGTTGTTCTACGGCCAGGGGCGTCAGCACATCGACAACCATACCCTGGCCAACCACAACGCCCCGCGCACCTTCTCCAACGAGAACTACAAGGGCATCCTCGATGACCGTGCCCGTGGCGTGTTCAACGGCAAGGTGGTGGTCAAGCGCGACAGTCAGAAGATCGAGGGCTTCCAGAGCAATGCCAACCTGCTGCTCTCCGATCGCGCCGAGATCGACGCCAAGCCTGAGCTGGAAATCTACGCCGATGACGTCAAGTGCTCCCACGGCACCACCACCGGCCAGCTCGACGAAGAGGCGGTCTATGCCCTGCGTACTCGCGGCATCGACGAGCAAACCGCGCGTGGCCTGCTGACCCTGGCCTTCGCTGGCGAGGTGTTGGAACTGGTCGACCTGGACGCTATCTCCGAACGGGTGGAGCTGGCAGTGGCCGGCAAGCTGCCGGAACGTTTCAACCTGGCCGGGCTGGTGGAAGCCGCCGTGGCCCTGCACGACGAGTGATTCGAGGAGAACGCGGATGAACCACCTGGCCACCGAGCGACCGCTCAGCGCACCGGCCTTCGACGTGGCCGGGATTCGCGCCCAGTTCCCGATTCTCGAGCGGCAGGTGCATGGCCGCCCGCTGATCTATTTCGACAATGCTGCCACCAGCCAGACGCCATTGGCGGTGATCGATACCTTCCGCGACTACTTCAGCCGCTACAACGCCAATATTCATCGTGGCCTGCACACCCTGGCCGACGAGGCGACAGCGGCTTATGAAGCGACTCGCGAGACGGTGCGCGTTTTCCTGAATGCCGCCGACCGGCGCGAGATCGTCTTCACCCGCGGCACTACCGAGGCGATCAATCTGGTGGCCAACAGCTGGGGCCGGGCCAATCTCGAGGCCGGCGACGAGGTCTTGGTCTCGTTGCTGGAGCACCATTCCAACATCGTACCGTGGCAGCTCCTTGCCACCCAACTCGGTATCGTGGTCAAGGTGATTCCGGTGGACGAGCGCGGGGTGCTCGATCTCGACGCCTATCGCGCGCTGTTCACCGAGCGTACGAAGCTGGTGGCCGTGAATCATGTCTCCAACGCCTTCGGCACCATCAATCCGGTGCGCGAGATGGCGACCATCGCTCACGAGCATGGTGCCCTGATCCTGGTCGACGGTGCCCAGGCAGTGCCGCACCAGCGTGTCGACGTGCGCGCCATCGAGGCTGATTTCTACGCCTTCTCCGGTCACAAGGTCTATGGCCCGACAGGGGTAGGTGCGCTCTACGCCAGGGCCGAGCTGCTCGAGGCCATGCCGCCATGGCAGGGTGGCGGTGAGATGATCAAGAGCGTCTCCTTCGAGGTGCCGACCACCTTTGCTGACATTCCCCACAAGTTCGAGGCAGGTACGCCGGCCATCGCCGAAGTGATTGCGCTGGGCGTGGCGCTGGATTGGGTTCGCGGCGTGGGGCTCGAGCGTATCGGTGCTTGGGAGGCGACGCTGCTGGAGCGCGCCACGGTGGCGGTGTCGTGCATCGATGGACTGCGCATACTGGGAACCGCGCCGGACAAGGCCGGCGTGCTCTCCTTCGTCGTCGACGGGGCGCATTCGCAGGACATCGCCCTGTTGATCGATCAGCTCGGCGTGGCCATTCGCACTGGCAATCACTGCGCCCAGCCGCTGTTGGCGCACTTCGGTGTGACGGCGACTTGCCGGGCGTCGTTTGCCGCCTACAACACGCTGGAAGAGGTCGACGCTTTCGTCGACGCCCTCGAGCGTGTCATTGGCATGGTGCGCTGAGCCATGTCGACCATCGAACAGATCGCCAGCCTGCAGAAGGGCCAGACGCTGCCGCTGCAACGCGACGTGGACGCCATCTCGATTCCCTTCGGCAAGACCGTGACCCTGACCGAGGATAGCGTAGTCAGCGTGATGCAGGCCAAGGGCAGCTCGGTCAGCATCGGCTACGAGGGGCGTCTTTACCTGATCGAGGGTAGCAATCTCGATGCCCTGGGGCTCGAGTCCCTGCCACGGCCGACGCTGCCCGAGAATGCCAACGACGAGGAGATCGAGCAGTTCGTGTGGGACCAGCTGCGCACCTGCTTCGACCCTGAGATCCCGGTCAACATCGTCGACCTGGGGCTGGTCTACGGCTGTCGCATCGAACGGCTGATCAGCGGCGAGCGTATCGTCACCATTCGCATGACCCTGACCGCGCCCGGCTGCGGCATGGGCGACGTGATTGCCGCCGATGCGCGCAACAAGATCCTCGGTGCCCCGCAAATCAGCCGGGTGCATACGGAAATCGTCTTCGATCCGCCCTGGAGCCGTGAGATGATGAGCGACGAGGCGAAGCTGGAACTCGGCATGTTCTAGCCCCTAGGCGAAGTCATGTGCCGCGCACAGGCTTCGCTTCTTGCTGTGCAGTGAGGGTGAATGCAGGCGCTGCTGTGGAAAACCTTCAAGCTTCTTCTGATGTCGCTCGGCGCACTGTTGCTGCTGGCTGTGCTGCTGTTCGTGGGCGCCAACCTGTGGGTGCTGGCGCAGACTCATGGTCGTATCGAACACGAGTTGCCGTTGTGCGGTCCCGAGCGGGTGGGCATCGTCTTCGGGACTTCACACTGGACCCGAAGCGGTGTGCGCAACCCGCATTTCGATGCGCGTATCAACGCAGCATCCCGCCTGATGCGCTTGAGCCGGGTCGAGCACCTGCTGCTTTCCGGTGATAATCGTACCCGTCAGTACAACGAACCCATCACCATGTGGCGCGACTTGCGCGCCCAGTACGTACGTGATGAAGACATGACCCTCGACTACGCCGGTTTCAGTACCTTCGATACCCTGGCTCGGGCGCGGGACGTGTTTGGTGTCGATCGGGTCCTGCTGGTCACGCAATCATGGCATTTGCCGCGTGCGCTGTTCATTGCCGATGCGCTTGGTCTCGAGGCGTATGGCTGCAGCGCTCCGTCGCGTCCGGTGGTAGGACTGTGGCGACTGCAGGCGCGGGAATGGGTGGCGCGAGCGGCCACCGTGGGTGATCTTTACGTATGGGGGCGCGAGCCGTATTTCCTGGGGCCGCTCGAGCCGCTACAGATCGCTCCGCCAGCCTGGCGTCAATTGCTTGACCTGGAGCCGGAGGAGCTGCCCTGACCGCCAGACTGGATTCAGCGGCGGCGCGGCTTCTGTTGACGGTAGAGTTCGCGAATCAGTTCCCGGCAGTCCTTCCAGCACTGTTCCACGACTGGCTCGAGCGGGTTGGGTAGGGGATGTGTGTAGAGGGTGGCCAAGGCCTGCATCAGTACACGCTCTTGCTCGAGTAGCTCCCCGATGACCACTTGGCTCTCGTTGCCGACGAAGCTCTTCAGGCGACTCCACAGCCACATGTAGTCGTCGCGTTCGACATCGGCATCGCGTGGGAGCAGCTTGAGGTGACGCCGGGCCAGTTCCTGTAGCTTTTGCAGCGTCTTGGCGCGCCCTTCATAGTGAGGCTTGAGCGTTTCGCGCAGGGAAGGGCGCAGGCGCTCGAGGTTGTCCTGGAAATAATCGATGCTGTCGGCCAACGCTTCCAAAACGCTGTCCATCGCCACTTGGCGATTGTCGAGAAACATGAGCGGTCACCTCCTCCGGTGACGCAGATTGTGGCCGGGGAAACAGTGTTTTTCTACCCCCGCGAGCAAAATAAGTGTCCTTTCTACAAATTATGGCGCTTTTCTCGCAATTACCCTTTGGGCTTGGGTGGTGTCTTGCGTGGAGCCACGGCATTCTTTTCGATGTGTTCGATGATCATGCCAGCGATATCCTTGCCGGTAGCGGTCTCGATGCCCTGCAGCCCCGGTGATGAGTTGACTTCCATGATCACCGGACCGTGATGGGCGCGCAGCAGGTCGACGCCGGCCACCCTCAGGCCCATGGCCTTGGCGGCGCGAATTGCCGTTGAGCGCTCCTCGGGGGTGATGCGAATGAGACTGGCCGTGCCGCCGCGATGAAGGTTGGAGCGGAATTCGCCTTCGGCTGCTTGTCGCTTCATGGAAGCGACCACCTTGTCGCCGATCACGAAACAGCGAATGTCGGCGCCGCGGGCCTCCTTGATATACTCCTGCACCATGATGTTGGCCTTCATGCCCATGAAGGCCTGGATCACCGACTCGGCGGCCTGGTTGGTCTCGGCCAGCACCACGCCGATGCCTTGAGTGCCTTCCAGCAGCTTGATGACCAGGGGCGCGCCCTTGACCATGGTGATCAGGTCGGGAATATCGTCGGGGGAATGGGCAAAGCCGGTGATCGGCAGGCCCAATCCCTTGCGCGAGAGCAATTGCAGCGAGCGTAGCTTGTCACGCGAGCGGGTAATGGCGACCGAGTCGTTGAGTACGTAGGTGCCCATCATCTCGAACTGGCGCAACACGGCGCAACCATAGAAGGTCACCGAGGCGCCGATGCGCGGTATGACCGCATCGAAGCGCTCTATTTCCTGACCCTTGTAATGGATCGAGGGGTGGTGGGCGGCAATGCTCATGTAACAGCGCAGGGTGTCGATTACCCGGGCCTTGTGGCCGCGTTGTTCCGCGGCCTCCACCAGGCGTCGCGTGGAGTAGAGGTTGCGATTGCGAGACAGCAGCGCGATATGCATCGGGGGCTCCGGGGTGGTAGGGCCGGTGGGATCGTCAGGGTTCGCCATGCAGGAAGGTGACGCCGGGTGCCACCAGTAAACGCCGCAGCGCGCGACGGCCGAGCAGCATGGGGTAGCGCATGTCACTGCGGTCGGCGAGGGTCAGCTCCACCATCACCTCCAGCTCGCCCAACTGCATTGGCGTGCGAATCACGTAGCGCCACTCCTTTTGTCCGTTGGAGCTCGTCACGCGTCGGCGGTCGTGCAGGTGGGTACGGTAGACGTGAGGTGGCGACGCCAACCCTCCGCTACGAGTGGTGAAGCTGACCCAGAGGTGGCCCTCTTCTTCGAAGATCTCGATGTCCTCGGCATGCAATGCTGAAGTGTAGGCCCCGGTGTCGATCTTGGCGCAGACGGTCATTCCGATGGTAGGCAGGGTGACCATCTCGAGACGACCGATCACGGCCTTGGGGATATAAGGCAGTTCCTTCATCGCGTTATTTCCAGCTTTCCTTACTCATTTTCCTGGGCTTATTGACCCAGGCCGGCCAGGCGTTGGCCGATAGCGGAATCCTGCCGCGCTTCGCGCAGCGTCATCAGGACTGGCAGACGAAGACGTGGTATCAAGGCCAGGTCGCGCGCTGCGCTGGAAAAGTCCGCCTTCGGCTGCTGTGCCAGCCGTTCGAGAAAACGCGGCAGCCGCTGGCCGTCTTCCAGATGTTCCCAGCCGCGCGCAGCAATGGCTGCCAACAGGTCGGGGCCGCAGGCGGCCGGGTCATCGAGCAGCGAGTCGAACCAGAGGCCGGCGATCCCCGTGTCGGCGCCGCCAACGGCCCGGATGCAGGCGCACAGCGTTTCCAGATGGCCCGCTGCTGCGGCTTGCTCGCCCCGATCGCGCAAGGCGTGCGCAAGCACAGCGGGTATGGCGACATGCTCTAGACAGTAGCACAGCGAATGCAGCACTTCGTCGGGCAGGGTGGGGAGCGTCGAGGCCAGTAGGCTAGCGGTTTCCTCGTCCAGACGAACGGCGAAGTCGGCCAGTCCCTGCAGCCCCAGGAACTGCCAATCCACCTGCTGTTGGCCGCTGAGATAGGCTTCCACCGGCTCCAGGTGGGGGCTGGCGGGCTTGCCGGTGTCATGGGTGGCGCGAGCATGCAGCACGGCTTGGAAAGGCAGTGAAGGCGTGAAGGCCAGCGGATTGTCGTGCATCAGGTTGTCGATTTCGCCGCTGTCCGAATCGTGACGTTCCGCTCGCTCGACGTTACGGCCCAGCGTCACGAGCAAGCGTTGCAGGAAGGCGTCGCGAGGGGCGGGAACCAGTTGCCCCTGTTCATCCAGCGGCAGGGCGAGGAACCAGATCAGCGGGTCGGCGAGATCTCCAAGGCGAAAGACGATGCCCAGGCGAGCCTGGCCCTGCCAGGGTAACGGCCACGGGCTGGTGTCATTTTCCAGGTCGGCCAACATTCGTAGCGAGCACGGCTCGACCCTGCGCCCCATGTGATAGAGGCGAACCTCGGCACCGGTGCGGTCGAAGAAATCGTGAAGCGTGTGGATCGGCTGCATATGGGCTCCCTTTTGAGCGTGCACTCTACCGTGACGGCCGGGGGGTTGTCAGCCACCCGTCGGCGCGGATCGTCGCAATCTGGTCAAGAAATGAGCATGCCAGGCGAAGCCCCGTATTCTCTGCTACCGGAGCGGGTTTCCAAAGCTTATCCACAGCCTCTTGCAGCGAATCTGTGCATGACCCTCAACTGCCCGGCTACGCTATGGCAGTCATGCATCAATTCAATGTGGAGATGGGAGCCATTCGCTCCCGCTTTTGTTAAAATGGAATAATAGTGTGGGTATCTATTACGAATCGATATTTATGGAGGTTGGCCATGTCGTCGCGTGTTCTTGTTGCAGCGGTTATTTCCGGCGCTCTTGCTATCGTGGGAAGCGCTCAGGCCCAAGATGACGTGCTCAGGGTGGGCATGTCGGGCAGCTATTTTCCGTTCACCTTCGTCGAGCGGGACACGCTCAAGGGCTTCGAAGTAGAGGTCATGCAGGCGGTTGGCGAAGAGCTGGGACTCGAAGTGGATTTCGTGACCGCCAATTTCTCGGGGTTGTTCGGCATGCTCGAATCGGGGCGCATCGACACCATTGCCAACCAGATCACCATTACTGAAGAGCGCGAGGCGAAGTACCTGTTCACTGACCCCTACGTCTATGACGGTGCGCAAGTGGTCGTCAGGGCAGGCAACGAGGAGATCGACGGCGTAGAGGACCTGAAAGGCAAGCGGGTTGCCGTCAACCTCGGCTCGAACTACGAACAGCTGCTGCGCGAGCTGCCTTATGCCGACGAGATCGATATCCGCACCTACGACAGCAATATCGAGCAGGATACCGCCCTGGGGCGTGTCGATGCCTTCGTCATGGATCGTGTCAGCGCCAGCCAGGTGATCCAGGAACGGTCGCTGCCGTTGCAGCTCGCCGGTGAACCGTTCTCGAGTATTCGCAACGCACTGCCGTTCCGCGACACCGAAGCGGATCGCGCCCTGCACGATCGAGTCGATGAGGCGCTTGCCACCTTGCGTGAAAACGGGACCCTGGCATCCATCTCGGAGCGCTGGTTCGGTACCGACATCACGCGTCCATGATTCACTGAGTGCCTGTCATGCGTGTTCTCGATCTCGATTACATGCTGGGGCTGATCCCCATCCTGCTGCGCTATTTGCCGCTGACGCTGCAAATGGCGGCGGCAGGAATGGCGTTTGCCCTGGTGCTCTCCTGCGCTCTCGCGGTCATTCGCGTCTTGAAGATTCCGGGGCTGAACGCAGCGACGCTGCTGTTCATCTCTTTTTTTCGCGGTACGCCGCTGTTGGTGCAGCTGTTTCTGTTCTACTACGGCCTGCCTCAACTACTGGCCTTCCTGACGCACATCAACGGCATCACCGCCACCATCATGGGGCTGACACTGCATTTTTCGGCTTACATGGCGGAGTCGATACGTGCTGCCATCGTAGGGGTCGATCGTAGCCAGACCGAAGCTGCCCTGTCGATAGGCATGACCAACGGGCAACTGATGCGTCGCATCGTGTTGCCCCAGGCCACTCGCGTGGCTGTGCCCACGCTGATGAACTACTTCATCGACATGATCAAGGCGACTTCCCTGGCCTTTACCCTGGGTGTCACGGAACTGATGGGGGCAACGCAGAAAGAGGCGGCCGGCAGCTTTCTCTACTTCGAGGCCTTCATCACCGTGGCGGTCATGTACTGGATCATCGTCGAGCTGCTGGCCTGGTTCCAGAGATGGCTGGAGACACGACTCAACAGGGCTTATCGCAGATGATCAAAATCAGCCATCTCGTCAAGCGATTCGACAATGCAACCGTGCTCGATGGCATCGACCTGGAAATCGAACAAGGCGAGATCATCGTCGTGATCGGCCCTTCGGGGACCGGCAAGTCGACCCTGTTGCGCTGCCTCAATTTCCTCGAGCGGCCGGATGCCGGTCGCCTGGTCATTGGTGATCTGGACGTCGACGTTACCCGGGCCAGCCGGGCCGAGATACTGGCAGCGAGGCGCCGCACGGCGTTCGTGTTCCAGAACTATGCGCTGTTCGCCAACAAGACCGCGCTCGAGAACATTGCCGAAGGCCTGATCGTGGTCAACCGCTGGCCAAAGGACAAGGCGCATGCTCGGGCTCGGGAGATCCTGAAACGCATCGGCCTGGCCGACAAGGCGGATGCCTATCCGGCTTCGCTCTCCGGCGGCCAGCAACAGCGGGTCGGTATCGGGCGCGCCATGGCAGCTCAGGCCGAGGTGATCCTGTTCGATGAGCCGACCTCTTCTCTCGATCCGGAGTGGGTCGAAGAGGTGCTCGCGCTGATGAAGCAGTTGGCCCGTGAGCGCCAGACCATGTTGGTGGTGACTCATGAGATGGGGTTTGCCAGGGACGTAGCGGATCGCGTGGTGTTCATGGAGGGGGGGCGTATCGTCGAGCAGGGGCCGCCTTCGCAGCTATTCAATGCTCCTCAGGACCCGCGTACGCGGGACTTCCTGCGCAAGATCCTGGCCGGCCAGCCTGCATGACCAGGCTTCGCATAGGGAGGGCGGGCGAGTTGTGCGATAATGAATGACATGTCCAACAGGAGACGTCATGACCGTACATGAGGAGCTCGATGTAGCCCTGCGCCGTCTCGAGGCCACCATGAAGGCTACCAACATGTGGCAAATGAGTGCGCCGGAGCCGGCGGCCTACGAGAGCCGGCAACCGTTCTGCATCGATACCATGACCTTGCCTCAGTGGCTGCGCTTCGTGTTCATCGTTCGTCTCGATGGGCTGATCGAGGCTGAGGCGCCGATGCCCGAGAAGTGCGATGTGGCGCCTGTGATCGATACCTATCTGGCCCAGCAGGGGGCGCGAGCCACAGATCGATTGCTGCTGTGCAAGGCGGTGGAAGAGATCGATCGGTTGGTCACGGAGAATTGAGCTGAACGCAACAAGGCCCGCAATCGCGGGCCTTGTTGCGTTCAGAAGGCCGCTCAGAAGCGGTAACTGATGCCGGCCATGAAGACCCAAGGGTCGATGCTCACTTTGCCCAGGTCCGCGCCATCGAGGCTTACATCGGTATCGATATCCACGTACCAGGCGGCGGCGTTAATGCCCCAGTTGTCGTCCAGGCGCACGTCTAGGCCAAGCTGCCCGGCCAGGCCCCAGGAGCTGTCGAGTTCCAGATCACCGAGCTCGCTCGATTCGTCGAAGAAGTGCGTGTAGTTGAGGCCAACGCCGGCGTAGGGCTGAACCTGGGCGCCCGTACCACCCAGCGGGTAGTACTGCAAGGTCAGGGTAGGCGGCAGGTGCTTGGTGGAAGCAAGGTTCTCTCCATTCAATCGAATGTCGTGCTTGAACGGCAGCGCCGCCAGCAGTTCGACGCCGAGCTTGTCGTGGAACAGGTAGCCCAGGGTAAAGCCCAGGTTGGTATCGCTGCGTACGTCGACATCGAACGCGCCGTCTGCCAGGCTGCCGTTACTGCTCTTGGGATCGACATGAGCGACACCTACGCGGGTGATGAAATCGCCCTGGTTATAGGCGAGAGCCTGGCTGCTGGCCAAGAGGGCGGTAGCCGCAAAGCTGGCAGTGAACAGGGTGGGAAGGGCTTGCTTGCGCATGGGTTGACTCCTGTCATTGGCAAAGGAGCAGCCTGGGCTGCCATCAAACGAAGTCAGTCTACTCAGAGCTTGACAGCGGAATATTGACCCACGGCAATAGTTGTTTCGGCAACTAATGAGGTATTTTCGATATTACTTATGGCTTGAAGAGCCGAGCGGGAAGGCTGGGTGACGAAAAACGCCAGGCATGGCCCGGCGTTTCGATGCGACATGGCTTCGTCAGGCTTAGAAGCGGAAGGTAACGCCACCGCCGATAGTCATCGGGTCGACCTTGGCGGTGCCGATGCGCTCGCCGTCAGCAGAAATGCGGGAATCGACGTCGGCATAGTTGGCAAAGCCGTTGAGCATGAAGTTGTCGGTAATCGCCAGATCGATCCCGACCTGACCCACTGCACCATAGGAGCGGCGTGCGTCGATGCCTTCCGGCTCGCCAGAGAAACGGGTGTAGTTGAGGCCCGCGCCGACATACGGTTGCACCTTGGAATCCAGTCCACCGAGCGGGTAGTAGTTCACCAGCAGGTTGACCGGCATGCGGTCGATGGAGCCTGTTGCGCCGCCGAGCGTCACGTCATGCTCGATTTTCTCGGATCCATTCAGCTCGATACCCACCTTGTCGTGGAACAAGTAGCCGGCACCATAGGTGAAGCCGGTCTCACCACTACTGATACCGTCGGCGATACCATTGTCGGAACGAGTGTCGGACTTGGCGAAGCCGCCACGTACGAAAGTATCGCCGGCGCTATAGGCCAGAACTGCTTGGCTGGCGAAGAGAGTACTGGCCGCAAGAGCCACCACAGGAATCAGACGAATCGGTTTCATATTAGCGTCCCCCTGGTTTCTAACGCCGGAGGTTCCCGGCAGCATTGGACGTTTCCTAGTATACGAACACTGTTTCTAAAAGTCCTGTTTAATTTTGTTATCGTCGATATAGCGCTGATTGATTGACCCAATCGCGTGAACGCCTAATTTCAAAGCTACGCATATGACAAATAATGTGCATTTTTCTGTACAACTATTGTTGTGATGCAGCATGGCGCAGGGAGCGACCAAGGGCTAAGCCTTGGGTAGGTGTTGAGAGGAGAGGGCAAGATGCGGACAGAGGTTCAGGATCGTCCGATGTGGCTGACGCTGGCCGCCATGCTGGTGGCCGCTGCATTGGCGCTGTGGCTGCTGATTCGTCCCGAACTGCTCAGTGGGCTGCCGATGTTTCTGCGTATGCCGGCCATCGGGCTGGGCGTTTGGGCGTTGGGAGCGGCCTTCATGCAGCCGCTGGGGCTAGAGTTCCGCCGCCATTGGCTGCGGCGTGTCACCAACCCGCCATGGAACTGGGCGGTGCTGGGCGCCTTTGCCGTAATTGTAGTGGTACGCGCTTTCTGGTTGGCATGAGTGAAAAACGAGAAAGTCGCCCATGGGCGACTTTCTCGTTGCGTGATGGTGCTGACCGATTACGCTTCCTCGAAGGTATCGAAGTCGGCGGTAACGCGAAGATCCGGCTCCTCGGTGGCCAGGCTCGCCACTACGATGGCGATATAGGCCAGGATGACGCCAGGTACGATCTCGTAGAGATCGAAGATGCCGCCGGACAGCTCGGCCCAGACCACCACGGTGACGCCGCCCACCACGATGCCGGCCAGCGCGCCCCACTTGTTCATGCGACGCCAGTAGAGCGACATGATCAGTGCGGGGCCGAAAGCCGCACCGAAACCGGCCCAGGCGTAGGCGACCAGATCGAGCACGGTGGCATCGGGATTGAGCGCCAGCAGGTAGGCAAGGACGGCAATGGCAATGACGGCCAGGCGTCCCACCCACACCAGCTCGGTCTGGCTGGCATCCTTGCGGAAGATCGCCTTGTAGAAGTCATCGGTCAGTGCCGAGGAGGAGACCAGCAGCTGCGAATCGGCAGTGGACATGATTGCGGCCAGGATGGCGGCAAGCAGAATGCCGGCAATCACCGGGTGGAAGATCAGGTTGACCATGACCATGAACACCGTCTCACCGTCGGCTAGGTCGCGCTGCACGAAGCCCACTCCGAGCAGGCCCACGGCCACCGAGCTGATCAGGGCGATGGCGGTCCAGGTGACCGCAATGCGGCGCGCGGTAGGAATGTCGCGATCGCTGCGGATGGCGGCGAAGCGAGCGAGGATGTGCGGCTGGCCGAAATAGCCAAGGCCCCAGGCCAGTGAGCTGACGATGCCGATGAAGGTCAGCGCTTCGCCAGTCGAGGCATCACGGAACCAGGCCAGCATGTAGGCACTCTCCTCGGCGAGCGCGGCGCCGGCACCGGCGGTGCCGCCCAGGTCGCCAAAGGCGATGATCGGCACGATGGCGAGTGCCGCTGCCATCATCAGGCCCTGGATCAGGTCGGTCCAGGAAACCGCCAGGAAACCACCGAAGAAGGTGTAGGAGATCACCGCAATGGTACCGATGGTGACCGCGACGGTGTAATCGTAGCCGAACACCGTCTCGAACAGTCGGCCGCCGGCGACCAGACCGGAGCTGGTATAGAAGAGGAAGAATATCAGGATGAACACCGCCGAGATGACCCGTAACAGCTGCGAGTTGTCACGGAAGCGATTGGCGAAGTACTCGGGCAGGGTCAGGGCGTCGCTGACCTTGAAGCTATATAGGCGCAGTCGGCGCGCCACGATCAGCCAGTTGAGCCAGGTGCCGATCAGCAGGCCCACGGCGATCCAACTGGCAGAGATACCGCTGACATAGGCGGCGCCGGGCAGGCCGAGCAGCAGCCAGCCCGACATGTCGGAGGCACCGGCGGAGATCGCCGAGGTCCAGGGCCCCAGCGAGCGCCCGCCCAGGATGTAGTCGGAAAGGTTGGTCGTGCGCTTGTAGGCGACGATACCGATGCCGAGCATCAACAAGAGGTACACCACGAAGGTGAAACCGATAGCCATGTTATTCTGAACCATGAGGGGGTTCCTTCAAATGTTGTTGTGGTTGATGACGAGCGCGGTCACTCGTCTCCCAGCGCAAGCAGTGACGCGTTGCCGCCCAGCGCGGCGGTGTTGACGGTCACGGTCTTCTCCGTGGCGAAACGCAGCAGATAGTGCGGTCCGCCCGCCTTGGGCCCGGTGCCGGAAAGCCCCTGCCCGCCAAACGGTTGAACGCCCACGACAGCGCCGATGATATTCCGGTTTATGTATACATTACCAACGCGAATCTTCTGCGCAACGAGCTGTGCGAAGGATTCATTGCGGCTATGTACGCCGAAAGTCAGCCCGTAGCCCTTGGCGTTGATCGACTCGAGCACCTGCTCGATCTCGCTGGCCTTGTAGCGCACCACGTGCAGCACCGGGCCAAACTGTTCCCGCTCCAGAGCGTCGATGGCGTCGATGCTGAAGGCGACCGGCGGCACGAATGTGCCATGTGCCGTATGGGCTGGATCCAGGTGGGTTTCGGCCAGCAAGCGGCCTTCCCCCTTGAGTTTCTCGATGTGTGCCAGCAGGTTCTTGCGTGCATCCTCATCGATCACTGGCCCCACGTCGGTACCCAGGTCGCGGGGGTCGCCGACGTGCAGCTCGTCCATGGCGCCACGCAGGATCTCGATGACCCGGTCGGCCACGTCGTCCTGCAAATAGAGCACGCGTAGTGCGCTACAGCGCTGGCCGGCACTCTGGTAGGCGGACTGGATTACGTCGGCCACGACTTGCTCTGGCAGGGCGGTGGAGTCGACGATCAGCGCGTTCATGCCGCCAGTCTCGGCGACCAGGGCCGGCAGCGGGGCGTTTTCGCGGGCCGCCAGGGCGCGATTGATGATCTGAGCGGTATCGGTGCCGCCGGTAAAGGCGACGCCGGTGATGCGCGGGTCGGAAGTGAGTACGCTGCCCACGGTGGGGCCGTCGCCCGGCAGCAGCTGCACCACGTCGCGTGGCATGCCGGCTTCGTAGAGCAGCTCGACCACGCGATGAGCGACGATGGAGGTCTGCTCGGCGGGCTTGGCCAGTACGCTATTGCCGGCCACGGCTGCCGCCACCATCTGGCCGCAGAAGATCGCCACCGGGAAGTTCCATGGGCTGATTGCAGCGAACACCCCCTTGCCGCTCAGCATCAGACGGTTCGATTCGCCAGTAGGACCGGGCAGCTCGAGCGGCTCGCCGAACTGCTCCTCGGCGCGCATGGCGTAATAACGGCAGAAATCAACCGCCTCACGAATCTCGTCGACGCCATCGGTGAGCAGCTTGCCGCCTTCGCGGGAGCACAGCGCCATCAGTTCGGCCAGGTTCTCTTCCATCAGGTCGCCCAAGCGACGAATGATGGCGGCACGCTCGGCTACCGGCGTGGCTTCCCAGCGCGGGAATGCGGCCCAGGCGGCATCCACCGCGCGAGCGGCCTGGTCGCGGCTGGTCCACTGCACGCTGCCGACTCGCTGACGGCGGTCATAGGGACTGAAAACCTCGTGCACGTTGGCCGGGTTGCGTTCCACCTCAAAGGCCAGTAGGGGCCCGACTTCGTAGCTGCGTTCCATGAAGCCCGACATGGCCTTCATCAGCGGTTCGTAATGGCTGCGCACGTTGAGGTTGACTCCCCTTGAGTTGCGTCGTTTTTCACCGTAGATGTCCTTGGGCAGAGGAATCCGAGGGTTGGAGAAGGTGCGGTACTGGCCCAGCGTTTCCACCGGATGCACGCACAGCGTTTCCACCGGCACCTTGGGGTCGACCAGTTGATGCACGAACGAGGAGTTGGCGCCGTTTTCCAACAGCCGGCGCACCAGGTAGGGCAGCAGATCCTTGTGCGCCCCCACCGGCGCATAGATCCGGCAATAGGTACCTTTTGGGGCACGTTTGAGTGCCGCATCGTAGAGCGCCTCGCCCATGCCGTGCAGGCGCTGGAACTCGAAGGGACGAGTGGCTTCGTCGGCCATTTCGAGGATGGTGCTGATGGTATGGGCGTTATGGGTGGCAAACTGCGGGAAGATGCGACCGCGGGTTTGGTCGGAAAGCAGGAAGCGGGCGCAGACCAGATAGGCTACGTCGGTGCAGGCCTTGCGGGTATAGACCGGATAACCCTCGACGCCGAGCTGCTGGGATTCCTTGATCTCGCTGTCCCAGTAGGCGCCCTTGACCAGGCGTACGGGAATCTCGTCGCCCTGGCGTTCGGCCAGGCGGTTGAGATAGTGCAGTACCGGCAAGGCGCGTTTGGAGTAGGCCTGGACCACCAGGCCGAAGTGGCCCCAGCCCCTGCAGGCGTCGCTCTCGTAGACGGCGCGGAACACTTCCAGCGACAGCTCCAGGCGATCCACTTCCTCGGCGTCGATGGTCAGCGCCACGTTACGCTCGCGGGCCATGCTCACCAGCTCGCGTACGCTGCCCACCAGTTCGTGCAGAATCTGCTCGCGACGGCCGAATTCGTAGCGCGGGTGCAGTGCCGAGAGCTTGATCGACACGGAAGGCGCCGGGGTGCGTTCGGAGAGTTTGGTGCTGGTCAGGCCGACCCGCTGGATGGCCTTTGCATAGTCGTCGAAGTAGCGCTTGGCGTCGGCCCGTGTACGCGCCGCTTCGCCCAGCATGTCGTAGGAGTAGGTGTAGCCCTTGTCGAACAGCGGACGGGAGCGCTTCAAAGCCTCATCGATGTCGCGGCCGAGTACGAACTGCTTGCCCATGATCTTCATCGCCTCGTACATGGCGCGGCGGATCACTGGCTCGCCCATACGATTGACCAGACGGTTGATGAAGCCTGAAGGCTTGCCGTCGCGCGGCTTGTCGAGGGTGACCACATGTCCGGTCATCAGCAGCCCCCAGGTGGAGGCATTGACCAGCCAGGAGTCGCTCTGTCCGACATGGGCTTTCCAGTCGGCGGGGCCGAGCTTGTCCTCGATCAGGGCGTCGGCCGTGGCCGTGTCGGGAATACGCAGCATGGCTTCGGCCAGACACATCAGCATCAGCCCTTCGTGAGTGTCGAGGCTGTATTGCTGCAGCAACTGATCGATCGTATCGACCGCGGTGTCCATTTCGCGCACCTCGCGGACCAGCTCAGCGGTCTTGCCCGCAATGCGCCGGAAATCCTCGGTATCGGCGCTGAGTACGTTGACCAGCTCCTTGACGAAGATCTCTTCGTCCACCACGTAGTGTTCGCTGATACGCGAGAACAGGCTATCGAGATCCTGCTGCCAGGTGGCAGCATTCAGCATGGTTTCGGCATTGAGCATAGGAATCCCCCGGTAATCACCCATTCCAGAACGGCCAAACACCATGTGCGTGGCGCTCTGCCCGAACATGGGTGTGTCTTTCTTGACTGTAGGGCTGGTTGGAGGAGGCTGCTTGTCAAAAACCGGGAAGGATTTATGAATTTCGCGGCAGATTGCCGCAGAGCTGTTGAAATTAAGACTTAAGTCGTATGTCGTAGACGGTTTGTGACTTCAAGGGTAGAGCGCTCCAAAACGGCGCGCCGGAGTTGGCTTGGCGGACAGCCGAACGTGCTGCGAAACGCATGCGTCAAGGCGCTCTGATGGGAAAAGCCGGTGTTCACGGCGATCTGGGATAGCGGCATACGGCTCTCCTCGAGCAGCCGACGTGCCGCTTCCAGCCGCCGCCGGCGTACGTATTGCCACGGAGAAAGCCCGGTCTGCTCGCGAAAACGGTTGCGGAAGTGAGCCTCGCTGAGACACGCCTGGGCGGCCAGGTCGGCCACGGAGATCGGTGAGGCCAAGTGCCGGTCGATGAAGCGATCGAGTTTGGCCAGGTCCAGGCGGTGCACGCTGGAATGGGAAGCCGTTCCGCCGAGCCTGGCATGCAGGCAGCCGAGGAAGGTGGCGGCCAGGCGGTCGTTCTGGGCGGCGCTCAGGCCCTTCTTGCCGTTGGCCTGTTCGAGCAGCAGAAACTCGAGGTAATGCTTGAGAGGGCTGTCCAGGGCGAAGAAACGAGGGGCATCGAAGAGGCGCGACAGCTCATGATGGTAGCCGGTGAGCGAGGGGGCATCGGCGGGCAGGTCGAGGATCAACTGGCGGTTTTCACCCTGGCCAACGTAGTAGTGCACGTGATTGGCGGGCACGATGCAGCCGGAGAAGGCGGAAATTGCACCGCCGAGGCCTTCGATCTCGAACTCCGCACGGCCCTGCAGGCCGATGACGATCTGGTGAAAGTCATGGGCGTGATGCTGGGTGGCGGTGTCGAGAAGAATCTGGCGTATGATGCTGGGCATGGGGCCTCCCGCCTGTGGCTATCGCATTGAAGCTTACCATACTCGACGCCTGCTCAACGCTTTGGCTGGTTGCGCTGTCGCTCTCTCAGGCGCTGGTGAGACGCCAGGTGATGGCGCAGCGCAGCTAGCTCATCGCGACCGGTCTTGTCGAGCAGGGGCTTGCCTTGGGCGAGCAGCCAGGGACGGCCATGCTCCTGCATCAGGCGCTGAGCCCGGCGCCTCACCCCATCGAGGTAGTCGTCGTGGCGAATGGGGTAGTTCATCACGATGTTCCACTCCGTCTCTCCAACCTTGTTCTCCAGGGCCTTGTCGAACAGTGCCAGCAGTTGCTCCGGCTCGGTGCGATAGCGCGGCGTGCGCGAGAACAGCAGGATCAACACCATGCCGCCGATGACGAACAGGCAAACGGCGAAGATGAGCAAGAAGAGTGCCATGATGAGCCACGCTGGCGGAGAAGGCTGGCGGAAGGCACCAGGGGGTGTCAGCCCGCAGCGGGAGTTGGAGCGGGTGAAGGGAATCGAACCCTCGTCTTAAGCTTGGGAAGCTTCTGCTCTACCATTGAGCTACACCCGCGGGCGGATTCGATAGTAAAACCAGGAGCTTGGGCTTTGCAAGCCGTTGTGTGCCTTTCTCATTCCTCTCGCGTTAAGTGATTGCTTTTCCGATCTTGCATGGCGTGTGGCAAAGGCGAGGTAGCGTGAGGCGTGTGGCAAAGGCGAGGTAGCGTGAGATAAAAAAATTAACGAACAGTGGCGAACTTTTTTGCTTGCTGCTGTCATACCTGATACAGGCAACAGCGCGATGGCAGTCGCTAACACTGTTGCTCTGGCTCGCAGTTTCGATCTTGCCGCCCATGACCCCATGGGCGGTTTTTTTTCGTCAAGTACGACGCATGCAGAGCCGACCCGCCCGGAGGCGGCCGGGCGGTCGAGTGCGCTGGCTGATACGGTTCGGCTTGGATGCCCGACGCTTCGGCCGGGCGATGATGGGCTCAGTTATGACGCATGCGCAGAATCGCGGTCAGAACGTCGCGACGGGTCACGATACCGCATAGACGTCCTTGCTCGGTTACCGGGTAGACCTTGGGTTTTTGTCCCAGCATCTCCTGCGCCAGATCGGTAATGCTCTTGGTTGGCGAGACGGACAGGACCTCGTTGCGCATCAGCTCCTTGACCAGCGGCGCTTCGTCATTGAGATAGGCACTCTGTAACAGCTTGCCCAGTACGTCCTGTTCCGAGATGAAGCCGATGAGATTGTCATGCTCGTCGACGACCGGCACGCCGGGCAAACGATGCAGGGCGAGGCCTTGGGCCAGTGTGGTGATCGATGTGTTGCCGGTGACCCGGTAGCAATCCCGGGACATGATATCGCGAACGACGGTAGGGGCCCTGTTGAGCATGGCGCATCTCCTTGTTTCGGTCGCTCTTGGCGGGACACTTTCAGCATAGTCGAGCCGACTCGGATATAAGGGAAGTCTTCAACACCTTGCCAACGCTCTGGGCCGGATGCCGAGGCTGGCAACGAAGGAGGAACATGATCATGGCCGTGTGGCTCCAACAAGTCAGGAGTGTGGACTAGCTTGTAGGCAGGCTAGGCGAACCTGATGCCCAAGGGGAGGTGGGTCATGGATGCACGCGAATACCTGGCAAGAAAGGGGCTCGATGGCAGTCGCGATGAGGAGCGCCCCAACACCCTGGAGGAGAAGGCCTGGGAGCGTGCGCGCCAGGCGGGCGGACACCAGCCGCGTGCGGGAACGCCCCACGACTGGGAGGATTGGGAGCGCTACCACGATAAGTTGGCCGAGGGCGCCGACACCATCGAGCAAAAGATCGATCACGAGGCCCATCGCCAAGCCAGGGAAGAAGCGGAGAGCGTGAGTGAGGCCGAGCCCGTGGTGCGGGAGTACGTGCCGCCGAAAATCCATGAGAATTCGATTTCAGTCCAGCAGGCTCCGCAACCCGTGTCATCCCCGGGCCGGCAAGATTCGCCGACGCTGCGTTTCTCCTTGATGGCGCTGGCCCTGTTGCTGCCACCCTTGGCCGTCGGTCTATCGCGGGGCGGTGCTGGGCGTATCGCCATCTGCCTGCTACTCACGTTGCTGGGCTGGCTGCCTGGTTGCCTCTATGCCTGGTGGTGGTTGCGGCGCGGGGCTTAACTGACTCCTTAACCTGCCTGGATGCTCGCTCTGCTCCTGGCTGGCATCTTCGTATCTATCATTGCCATCCTGTTTCTCTGACCTTGTATTCGAAATCGAACAGTGTTGTCGAAAAACGAAAACACGTCATGGGGCAGAGCCCAGCTTGCCGAAGACGCGAAGGCTGAGCGATTCTCGACCGCAGATAGACTATAGTATGACGATTTGTTCGAACATTGACATTGCTCCTCATCTACCTCTGCGCTAATCTCGCTATCGTAAATCGAACATTTGAGGTTGTTTTTTGGCTGAAATCGAACATGGTGCCCTCTCTCCTGTTCGTTTTCCCGGCAAAACCTCCATGGCTACGACCCGACAAGAATAACAGGGCGAGGCTAATGTCCTACTTACTCTCCATCAATCAAGGCACGACCAGTTCGCGTGCGGTTCTCTTCGATCGTTCGCTGCGTCCGCTGATCATGGCTTAGCGGGAGCTGACTCAATCATTCCCGGGCGACGGTTGGGTGGTGCATGGCGCCGAGGCGAGCTGGCTGGCCGGCTAGACGTACGCGCCAGCTCAACAACGACTCAATAATGATGACAAAGAGTTCGGTATGTCTCTGATACTTGAAAACATCGACCATGTGGTCAATGGAGCCACGCATATCGAGGGGATCAACCTCGAACTGGCTCCCGGCTCCTTCAACGTGCTGCTGGGGCGGACCTTGGCCGGCAAGACGACGCTGATGAGGATCATGGCGGGCCTCGAGGCACCAACCCGCGGCAGGGTATTGATGCATGGAGAGAACGTGACGCGCAAGTCGGTGCGCAAGCGCAACGTCTCGATGGTCTACCAGCAGTTCATCAACTACCCGAGCCTGACGGTCTTCGACAACATCGCCTCGCCGCTCAAGTTGGCGCGCGTGCCGCGAGAGGAAATTCGCCGACGCGTGCTTGAGACGGCCAGGATGTTACATATCGAACATCTATTGGAGCGTTATCCGGCGGAGCTCTCCGGCGGCCAGCAGCAGCGCACCGCCATGGGCCGGGCACTGGTCAAGGACGCCGACCTGATCCTGTTCGACGAGCCGCTGGTCAACCTCGATTACAAGCTGCGTGAGGAGTTTCGTGAGGAGCTGCGCGAGCTGTTCAAGGCGCGCAACTGTATCGCCGTCTACGCTACCACCGAGCCCCATGAGGCGTTGGCCTTAGGTGGTCACACCGCCGTGCTGCACGAGGGGCGCCTGCTGCAGTACGGCCCCACCGAGGACGTCTATCATCGTCCCCGCGACGTGCTCACCGCCGAGATGTTTTCGGAGCCGCCCATCAATGTAGTGCCGGCAATGGTTTCCGGCTCCGAAGTGACCTTCGATCGCAATGTCCATTTTCCGCTCAACCGCGATCTGGCGAGTCTCACACCGGGCCAGTACCAGTTTGGCGTGCGTGCCTCGCACATCGGACTGCAGCGTCAGGCGGACGACGATCTCGAGCTGGACGTGACGGTCGATATCGCCGAGATCAGCGGCTCGGAGACCTTCCTGCACGTGCACAACGACCTCTTCCACTTGGTGCTGCACCTGGCCGGTGTGCATGAATTCGGTGTCGACCAGCGCATCAAGGTCTATTTCCCGACTCACAAGATCTATGCCTTCGACCGGCATGGCGACGTCGTGCACATTCCGGCACGGCCAGGAGCGCACTGATGGCCCAGATTACTCTCAAGTCGCTGGCGCACAGCTACGCGCCGAACCCTTCGGGCCCCGAAGACTATGCCATTCGCGAGATGGAGCACGTGTGGCACCAGGGCGGGGCCTATGCCCTGCTAGGGCCTTCCGGATGTGGCAAGTCGACCTTGCTCAATATCATTTCCGGCCTGCTGACACCCTCGAATGGGCAGGTGTTGTTCGACGACCAGGTCATGAACGAGTTGCCGCCCGAGGAGCGCAACATTGCCCAGGTGTTCCAGTTCCCGGTGGTCTACGACACCATGACGGTGTACGACAACCTGGCCTTTCCGCTGCGTAACGTGGGGACTCCCGAAGCCAAGGTGCGCGAGCGCGTCGCCGAGGTGGCCGATATTCTCGATCTCACCTCGCTGCTCAGGCGCCGGGCGCGCAACCTCACCGCCGACGAGAAGCAGAAGGTCTCCATGGGGCGCGGTCTGGTGCGCGACGATGTCTCGGCGATCCTCTTCGACGAGCCGCTCACGGTGATCGATCCCCAGCTCAAGTGGAAGCTCCGGCGCAAGCTCAAGGAGATCCACGAGCGCTTCAACATCACCATGATCTACGTGACCCACGACCAGCTCGAGGCTTCGACCTTCGCCGACAAGATCGCGGTGATGTACGAGGGCCAGGTGGTGCAGTTCGGCACCCCGCGTGAGCTGTTCGAGACGCCCGCGCACACCTTCGTCGGCTACTTCATCGGCAGCCCCGGCATGAACCTCATGGAAGTGGCGCGCACTGACAGCGGGGCGCGGGCCGGTACCGTCGACCTGGCGCTTTCCCTGGTGCTTCAGGGCGCCATCCAGCAGGCCCGTTCACGCAACATCAAGCTCGGGATTCGCCCCGAGTTCGTCGAGGTGCGGGAAACCCCGGCCACGGATGCCTACCCGATCGAGATCGACAGCGTTCAGGACCTCGGCACCTACCGCATCGTGTCGTTCGCATTCGCCGGCAAGACGTTCCGTGCGCGCCTGGGTGAAGACCAGCCGCTACCGCCGCGGCAGGCGTTCGTCCGCTTTCCCGAAGAATGGCTGCACCTTTATATCGACGAGTTCTGCGTGGAGGTGGGGCAATGAACAAGGTCTACAACAACCGGGCATGGTTCCTGATCCTGCCCATGCTGCTGCTGGTGGCATTCTCGGCCATCATTCCGCTGATGACGGTGGTCAACTATTCGGTGCAGGACGTGTTCGATGCCAACACGCGCTTCTTCACCGGCACCGAGTGGTTCGAGGTGATGCTGAACGACTCGGCGCTGCAGGCGGCATTGCTGCGCCAGTTCGCCTTTTCCTTCACCATCCTGGCGATCGAGGTGCCGCTGGGGATCGGTATTGCCCTGCTGATGCCCAAGCGCGGCTGGCAGGCTTCCGCCGTGCTGATCTTGATCACGCTGCCGCTGCTTATCCCATGGAACGTGGTGGGCAGCATCTGGCAGCTCTTCACCCGTGGGGACATCGGGCTGATGGGCGTCGGCATTCGCGAGCTGGGCTACCCCTACAATATCACCCGCAATGCGTCCGATGCCTGGGCCACCATCATCCTGATGGACGTGTGGCACTGGACCCCGCTGATCGCCCTGCTGTGCTACAGCGGACTGCGCTCGATTCCCGATGCCTATTATCAGGCGGCACGCATCGACCGGGCTTCGAAGTGGGCGGTGTTCCGCTATATCCAACTGCCCAAGCTCACCAACGTGCTGGTGATCGGCGTACTGTTGCGCTTCATGCACTCGTTCATGATCTATGCGGAACCGTTCGTGCTCACCGGCGGCGGGCCGGGCAGCTCCACCACTTTTCTCAGCCAGTCGCTGACCACCATGGCCATCGGGCAGCAGGACCTGGGCCCCTCGGCGGCGTTTTCGCTGATCTATTTCCTCATCATTCTGCTGGTTTGCTGGGTCTTCTACACCGCGATCATGAACAGCCAGAAAGACGACACCTCACAGGGAGGCGCCTGACATGACCCGCTCCGTGCCGACCACCCCTCAAAGCGTACGCCAGCAGGCGGCTGACAGTGCCGCCAGGCGCCGCAAGCAAGCCCGCTCGGCCAGTGTCCGCTGGCGCCGCCGCACGCTGCTCGGGCTCTATCTCGCGTTCGTGATGCTGCCGATCTACTGGCTGCTCAACCTGTCGTTCCAGACCAACAGTGAGATTCTCGGCACCTTCTCGTTCTGGCCGCAGAACTTCACCCTGGGCAACTACGTGGGGATCTTCACCGACGCCAACTGGTACATGGGCTACGTCAACTCGCTGGCCTACGTGCTGATGAACATGCTGATCAGCATCACGGTGGCGCTGCCCGCCGCCTATGCCTTCAGCCGCTTCAAGTTCATCGGCGACAAGCACCTGTTCTTCTGGCTGCTGACCAACCTGATGGCGCCGCCGGCGGTATTTCTGCTGCCCTATTTCCAGCTTTACTACTCGGTGGGGCTGTTCGATACCCATATCGCCGTGGCACTGGCTCACTGCCTGTTCAACATTCCGCTGGCGGTATGGATTCTCGAGGGCTTCATGAGCAGCGTGCCCAAGGAAGTCGACGAAACCGCCTATATCGACGGCTACAGCTTCCCACGCTTCTTCGTCACCATCTTCCTACCTATGATCCGTTCGGGAATCGGCGTGACGCTGTTCTTCCTGTTCATGTTCTCGTGGGTCGAGCTGCTGCTCTCCCGCACCCTGACCGCCACCAAGGCCCAGCCTATTGCCTCGATCATGACGCGTACCTCGACGGCATCGGGCATCGACTGGGGCACCCTGGCCGCCGCCGGCGTGCTGACTATCATCCCGGGCATCGTGGTGGTCTATTTCGTGCGTAACCATATCGCCAAGGGCTTTGCCCTGGGCCGGACCTGAGGGGAGGAAACCACGATGGATTGGATGGTCTGGACGCTGCCCACGGCGGTTTTCTTCGCCGTCATCGCCGCGATACTGCTTGGCATGACGGCCTGGGAGCTGGTTTCGCCCACGGTGGAACGGCGCGGTTTCCTGCCGATCGCCACTACTCGCGGCGACCGGCTTTTCATCGGGCTGCTTTCCGCTGCCTATCTCCACCTGGTGGTGGTCGGTTTCACCGAACTCTCGATTTGGTTTGCCCTAGGGGCTTCCATTCTCTGGTTGCTGGTGCTGATGCGCTGGGGCTGAACCAAGGCCGTACGGACGATAACCGTGTCATGGACGACATCCACACGCAGAACGAGGTCAACATGAAGAATAAAAGGATCCAACTGACGGCGATCGCGGGCAGCCTGCTGCTCGCTTCGGCCGGCCTGCACGCCCAGTCAGACGATGCCCGTGCGATCGCCGAGCGGCTGGTCGATACGCACTTCCAGAACTCCACGCTTTCCCGCGAGGAGCAGATCGAGGAGTTGCTATGGTTTGCCCAGGCCGCCGAGTCGTTCCGCGGCATGGAGATCAATACCGTCGCCGAAGGTCTGACCACCCACGTCTGGGAGCGTGACGTGCTGGCGCCGGCCTTTGAGGAACTCACCGGCATCCGGGTCACCCACAACATCATCGGCGAAGGTGACGTGGTGGACAACATGCAGACCCAGATGCAGACCGGTCGCAACATCTACGACGGCTACGTCAACGACTCGGATGCCATCGGTACCCACATCCGCTACGGCACTACTATCAATCTGTCCCAGGCCATGGAAAACGAATGGGCCGACTTCACGTTGCCCACCCTTGATCTCGACGACTTCATTGGCTTGCAGTACACCACTGGGCCGGATGGCAGCATCTACCAGTTGCCGACCCAGCAGTTCGCCAATCTCTACTGGTTCCGCTACGACTGGTTCCAGCGCGAGGACCTGCAGGAGCAGTTCCGCGAGATCTACGGCTACGACCTGGGCGTACCGACCAACTGGACGGCCTACGAGGACATCGCCGAGTTCTTCACCGAGCACGTTGGCGAGATCGACGGCCAGCGGGTCTATGGCCACATGGACTACGGGCGCCGCGATCCGTCTCTGGGCTGGCGTTTCCACGACTCCTGGCTCTCCATGGCCGGCATGGGCAGCCCCGGTGTGCCGTTCGGCAACCCCGTGGACGACTGGGGAATTCGCGTCGACGAAGAGAGCCGTCCGGTGGGGGCCAGCGTCAGCCGTGGCGGTGCCACCAACTCGCCAGCCTCGGTGTTCGCCGTGACCAAGATGGTCGAGTGGCTGGACAAGTACGCACCGCCCGAGGCGCAGGGCATGACCTTCGGCGAAGCCGGTCCGGTACCCGCTCAGGGTAATATCGCCCAGCAAATTTTCTGGTACACCACCTTCACCGCCGACATGACGGATCCGACCCTGCCCGTCAACCACGAGGATGGTTCGCCCAAGTGGCGCATGGCGCCGTCTCCCACCGGGCCGTACTGGGAAGAGGGCATGAAGATAGGCTACCAGGACGTGGGTTCGTGGACCTTCTTCGACTCCACCCCGGAGGACCGGCGCACCGCGGCCTGGCTGTTCGCCCAGTTCACCACCGCCAAGACCGTATCGTTGGAGAAGCTGCTGGCCGGCCTCACGCCGATCCGCGAGTCCGACATCTTCTCCGACCAGATGACCGAGCGGGCGCCCAAGCTGGGTGGCTTCGTTGAGTTCTATCGTAGCCCCAACGAGTCCATGTGGACGCCGACCGGGACCAACGTGCCCGACTACCCACGCATGGCGCCGCTGTGGTGGCAGAACCTGGCCCCGGCCGTCAGCGGCGAGGTCACGCCCCAGGAGGCCCTCGACAACCTGGCTGGAGCGCTGGACAACATCATGGCGCGCCTGGCACGGGCCAACGTGTTCGAGACCTACCCGCCGATGCTTAACGAGGAGCGCGACCCTGAGGAGTGGCTGTCGCAGGAGGGCTCGCCCAAGGCCGAGCTCGACGACGAGATGCCGCAGGGAACCACCGTGCCCTACGACCAGATGATGGAGGAGTGGATGGCCGCCGGTACACGCTGAGGCAAGCGTCGGGCCGCACCCGGCGAGCCAAGTTGCCCGGCGCGTTGCTCCGGGCCCAGAACCACCACCGTGTTCCGGTAGCCCGTCCGGGTCACCCTTGCCCCGCTCGGCGCTCGCCGAACGGGGCTTTTGCTTCAAAAGGTCCGCACATGGAACTGCGTAGCAGTAATATCAAGAAGTTGGACAGCGGAGACTTTGACGTACTGATCGTGGGGGGCGGCATCAATGGCGCTTCCGCGGCGGCGGCACTGGCCGGCAAGGGGGTACGGGTCGCACTGATCGAGCGTGGCGACTTCGCCGGCAGCACCAGTATGCACTCGTCCAACCTGGTGTGGGGTGGCATCAAGTACATGGAGAGCCGCGACTTCGCTCTGGTGCGCAAGCTCTGCAGGAGCCGCAACCACCTGATCAAGAACTATCCCGCCACGGTGCAGGAAATCCGCTTTCTCACTACCATCACACAAGGCTTTCGCTATCACCCGCGCTATCTGTGGGCCGGCGCCTGGCTCTACTGGCTGATCGGCAATGGCTTTACGCAGATTCCGCGATTTCTCTCGCCCAGCGCGATTCGTCACAGCGAAGCGATCATCGACACGCGCGATGCCATTGGTGGTTTCGAGTACTCCGATGCCTACCTGCACGACAACGACGCCCGCTTCGTCTTCAATTTCGTGCGTGGGGCGCTCAACTATGGTGCGGTGGCGGCGAACTATGTGGAGTCGCTGGGCGCACGACGCGAGAACGGCGGCTGGGTGACGCAGGCGCGCGATGTCGTCACCGGGCGACAATTCGTCGTACGCTCCAGGGTCCTGATCAATGCCGCTGGCCCCTGGGTCGACGAGCATAACAGCCTCACCGGGCAAGCTACGGACCATCGCCACGTATACTCCAAGGGCATCCACCTGATCGTGCCGCGTCTGACCGACAACCGACGCGTGCTGGCGTTCTTCGCCGACGATGGTCGACTCTTCTTCGTCATTCCGATGGGGCCGCGAACCTGTATCGGAACCACCGACACCCGCGTCGAGAGACCCGAGGTGACGGCCACGGAAGACGATATTCGCTTCGTGCTGGACAACATCAACAAGCGTCTCGAACTCGACAGGCCGCTGGACAAGCAGGACATCATTTCCATCCGCTGTGGCGTGCGGCCCCTGGCGGTCAAGGCCGATGGCGGCAGTGGGCGCGACTTCCTGCAGCTCTCGCGCAAGCATGCCATCGACATCAACCAGGCCGACTCGCACCTGAGCATCTTCGGTGGCAAGCTGACCGACTGCCTCAACGTGGGCGAGGAGATCGTTGCCGCGATCGGCCGGATGGGCGTCGAGGTGCCGTACCCGAAATATCGCTGGTACGGCGAACCGCCCGACCAGGTGCGCCATGAGTTTCTCCACCAGGCGAAACTCATGGAGCTCGACGATTTCACCGCGAGCGACGCCTCCGAGCCGCTGTCGACCCGACTGTGGCGACGCTATGGCACCCATGCGCTGGAGATGCTCGAGGAGATCCGCGAGGATCCGCGCCAGGCCGAGGTGCTGATCGAAGGGACGGAATACCTGCGCTGCGAGCTGCACTACGCCAAGCGGCGCGAGATGATCACTCGCCTGGAGGATTTCCTGCGGCGGCGCTCCAAGGTCGCCCTGGTGGTGCATGAGGAGGCGATGCGCCAGTCGCCCGGCTTGCGTGAGGCGTGTGCGATCCTGTTCGGCGGCGAGGCCGATGCGCGCCTGGAGGAGTATTTCGCCACCACGCGTCGCGAGCGTGGCGAGATGTCGCCCGGGGAGCCGGTCATGTCGAGCGAGTCGGCCCGCTCGCCGACATCCGGTGCGTGAAGCGCCTTGGCGTCAGTGCATTGAAGGGCGGCGAAATGCCCGTATAATCTCCAGTCAACTTAAACTATTCCAAGAGGTTAACCGTGGGTTATCTCGTCGGCGTCACCGTGCTCTGGGCCTTCTCGTTCTCACTGATCGGCGTCTACCTGGCCGGACAGGTGGACAGCTACTTCGCGGTGCTGATGCGTGTCGGCCTGGCGGCCCTGGTGTTCTTGCCGTTTTTGCGGCCGCGGCTACTGGTGGGGCGCCAGCGTCTGGCGCTGATGGGGCTGGGGGCCGTACAGCTCGGTGTGATGTACATCTTCTTCTACCAGTCCTTCCTGCTGCTGTCGGTGCCGGAAGTCCTGCTCTTCACCATTTTCACACCCTTCTACGTGACGCTGCTCGACGATGCCTTGTTCGGCCGCTTCACGCCATTCTATCTGCTCACTGCTGCCCTGGCAGTGGTAGGAGCGGCGGTGATCCGCTACGACGGCATCGACAGCGGTTTCTGGCTCGGCTTCCTGGTGGTACAGGGGGCCAACTTCTGCTTCGCCCTGGGCCAGGTGGGTTACCGTCGTTTCTCCGTGACGCTGCCCGCCGAATTGCCGCGCCACAGCGTCTTTGCCTGGTTCTATCTCGGTGCGCTGGCCGTGGCGCTGCCGGCCTTCGCGCTGCTGGGCAATACCGCGGCGTTGCCCTCCACGACGGTGCATTGGGGCGTGCTCGCCTGGCTGGGCCTGGTGGCCTCGGGCCTTGGTTACTTCTTCTGGAATCTGGGGGCCACACGGGTGGATGCCGGAGCGCTGGCGATCATGAACAACGCCCTGATTCCCGCCGGCCTCGTGGTCAACCTGGTGATCTGGAACCGTGATGCCGACCTGGTGCGGCTGGGGCTGGGGGGAGCGATCATCGTGGGCTCGCTGGTGCTCAACGAATGGTGGCTGCGCCGTCAAGCGGTCGCCGCCGTCTAAGGCGTGTTTGCCCGCCCTGGGCCCAGCCCTCATAATGAGCGGCCACGATCCGAGAGGCCAGGGCATGCAAAAAGAGCACGACGGATTCAAGAACATAGGTCTCATCGGCCGCCTCGGTAGCACCAAGGTGGTCGAGACCCTCAAGCGCCTGATGCGCTTTCTCGACGAACGCGGCCTCCACGTGATCGTCGAGGACCGCACCGCTACCGTGCTGCTCGACCATGGCCACCCCGAAGCCAGCCGGCGCACTCTCGGTGAGCTGTGCGATCTCGTCATCGTGGTGGGGGGCGACGGCAGCCTGCTCGGCGCCGCCCGTACGCTGTGCCATAGCGGCACCCTGGTGCTGGGCGTCAATCGAGGACGCCTGGGCTTTCTCACCGATATCTCCCCCGATGAGCTGGAGGAGCGGGTTGGCCAGGTGCTGGACGGCCAGTACGAAGTCGAGGAGCGCTTTTTGCTCGATGCCGAGCTGTATCGTGACGGCACCCTGGTCGGCAACGGAGATGCCCTCAACGAGGTCGTGCTGCACCCCGGCAAGGCGGTACGTATGATCGAGTTCGAATTGTTCATCGACAAGCAGTTCGTCTGCAGCCAGCGTAGCGACGGACTGATCATGGCCACACCCACCGGCTCCACCGCCTATGCGCTGTCGGGTGGTGGTTCGATCATGCACCCCAAGCTGGATGTGATCGAACTGGTGCCGATGTTTCCGCATACCCTGTCCAGCCGGCCCATCGTGATCGACGCCGCCAGCGAGATCCATGTGCACATTGGCGAGACCAATCAGACCTATCCTCATATCAGCTGCGACGGTCAGACCCGTGTCGTGGCCAAGCCGGACGATGTACTGGTAGTGAAGCGCAAACCCCAGAGGGTGCAGCTCGTGCACCCGCTCGGTCATAACTTCTACGAGGTCCTGCGCAGCAAGCTGGGCTGGAGCAACCGGCTGGGAGATTGAGGTGAGGCAGGCGGCGATAGAAGGTTACGATCTGATCGGCGACGTGCACGGCTGTGGTGCCACCCTGGCGGCCCTGCTCGAGAAGCTCGGCTACCACCAGCGCGGTGGCGTCTACCGCCATCCGCGGCGCAAGGCGATCTTTCTCGGCGACCTGATCGATCGCGGTCCACGGATTCGCCTGGCCGTCACCATCGTTCGACGCATGGTGGAGGAGGGCGAGGCGCATATGGTCATGGGCAACCATGAATACAATGCCCTGGCCTATTGTCACCGTGCGCCGCGCCAACTGGGACGCGAATGGCTGCGCGAACATTCTCCGCGACACAACCGTATCATCAAGGAAACTCTCGACCAGTACCGTGATCATCCCGCCGAGTGGGACGAGACGCTGGCCTGGTTCATGGAGGTTCCTCTCTACCTCGATTTCGATGCATTCCGAGTGGTGCACGCCTGCTGGGACCAGGAATTGATCGACGCGCTCGAGCGCGAATGCCCGAGGGGTATCATCGACGAGCCCTTCCTGTGTCAATCCGTGGAGTCGGATACACTGGCCTATCGGGTGCTCGACCGCTTGACCCGTGGGGTACACCTGCCGCTGCCCCCCGGAGTGGAGATCCACTCCGGCGATGGCTTCACCCGGCGCAGCTTCCGCGCGCATTTCTGGGCTCGCGAACCACGCACCTGGGGCGACGTGACCTTCCAGCCCGACAATCTCCCCAACGACCTGGAGGCGCGAGAGTTGGCCGCGCACGAACGCGCCCGCCTGCCTCATTATGGGCTCGACCAGCCGCCGCTGTTCATCGGTCACTACTGGTGCGAGGGCATTCCGGCCTTGCCCTCGGCCAACATCGCTTGTCTCGACTACAGTGCGGTGAAATTCGGCCGTCTGGTGGCCTATCGCTGGAGCGGTGAGCGGCGGCTGGACGCCAACCATTTCGTCTGGGTGAGAGTACCGCAGGAAGAAGCAGCGAGGCCTCGGCCGTGGGAGATCGACTTTGATTGAAGAGGGATACAAAGTTTTACAACTTTTTTTTCGAACCCCTGAACTTCCCCTCGGCTCGCTCGTCTGAGTAGGTGTTCCCTTGAATGATCCCTTGCTCTTGTCCGGCGGCCCCCCTTCCGCCGGATTTTTTATGTGCCTTCTGCCGCGGCTCAAGGCGAAGAGGTTTGAGAAAAGCCTCGTTGCAGCGCAAGATGCTTGCCAAAAAGTTGATTCAGGAAGAGTTCATGTATCGCATCATGCTGTTTCCACATGACACGGACACCCGCGAGCTGCGCCGTGCGCTGTGGGCTCACCGGATCGGGCACCGCTTCACTGAGGAAGCGGAGGGGCAGGTCCTATGGCTCGCCGATCCCGACCAGCACGATGCGCTGATGCAATTGCTCACTCGCTGGCAGCGCGGTGAACGCATCATGCCGGAGCGGCGCCGCCGGTCGACGAGCGGGGCCTCTCTCGCCGTTGCCTTGCGTCAAGTGCCGGTCACCACCGCGGCGTTGGGCATTTCGCTGCTGGTATTCGCCCTGATGGCCGTGCTCGGCGACATTGTGGTTGCCATGTTGACCATCGTGCCGGTCGCCGTCGTTGGCGGCAGCCTGGCCTTCGGCAACTTGGCCGACGTGTTGGCCTCGGGGCAGGTGTGGCGCCTGCTGTCGCCGGTCTTTCTTCACTTCGGCTGGATGCACCTGATCTTTAACATGATGTGGCTGTGGTACTTCGGCCGCCAGGTCGAAACCCTGGAGGGTAGCGGGCGCATGCTGACGATCCTGCTGGTGGCGGGCATCGGTGCCAACCTGGCCCAGTACGCCACAGGCACCGTGCTGTTTGGCGGCATGTCGGGCGTCGATTTCGCTCTGCTCGGCTATGTCTGGCTGATGTCGCGCCGGGCGCCGCACAGCGGCTTCTTCGTGCCGCAGATGCTGGTGGTCTTCATGCTCGGCTGGATGGTATTCACCATGACCGACATGGCCGGCGCGGTCGGCTTCGGCAACGTGGCCAACGAGGCACACCTGGGTGGGCTGGTCGTAGGGCTTCTGTTGGGGTGGTATTATTCGGGCCGAGCTAGGCGTCTTCACTGAGCCGTCACTTCAAGAGAATTTCCCAATGAGCGATATGACCTTCGAGCGCATGATCCGGCAGATGACGCCGGCCATCTACGATAGCCTCAAGCAGGCGGTGGCCCTGCGCAAATGGCCGGACGGGCGCATGCTGACCGCGGAGCAAACCGAACTCTGCCTCGAGGCGGTGATTCGCTACGAGCACGAGAACCACGTGCCCGAGGAGCTGCGCGTAGGGTACCTGCAGCAGCGCACCTGTGGCAGTGCCAGTAGCGGCACCGATGTGCCGCCCGAACTCGCCGGGCTGGCCCGGGATGTCAGCCGTGATTGAAGGTGAGCGGATAGAGGCGGCTCCGGTCGTGCAGGGCTGCCTGAGCAAGATGGCCATCGCGCCCGGGGAGCCGGGCGGACCCGTCAGGTATACGCTGCGTGCCGGCGAGCATCGCCTGGATCTCAACGCGCGCCTGGGTCAGCCTCTCGAGTTGAGCTGGACGGGTGCCATCGCCTGCACCCACTGTGGCCGGGCGACGAAGAAGAGTTTCGCCCAAGGCTACTGCTACCCCTGCTTCAAGAAGCTGGCCCAGTGCGATACCTGTATCGTCAAGCCTGAGACCTGCCACTTCGATGCCGGCACCTGCCGCGAGCCCGAGTGGGCGGAAAAGCATTGCTTCCAGCCGCATGTGATCTATCTGGCCAACTCCTCGGGGCTCAAGGTAGGCATCACGCGGGGCACCCAGGTGCCAACGCGTTGGCTCGACCAGGGGGCGATCCAGGCGCTGCCGATCCTGACGGTAGAGACGCGCCAGCAGTCCGGCCTGGTCGAGGTGCTGTTCAAGGAAGAGGTGGCCGACCGCACCAACTGGCGCGCCATGCTCAAGGGCGAGGTGGAGGCGCTCGATCTCATGGCCGAGCGCGATCGCTTGTTGGCCCGTCTCGACGGCGGGCTTGGACAGCTGCGTGAACGTTTCGGTACCGATACCATCCGAGCACTCGACGAGGTGCCGGTCTCCTTCGACTATCCGGTGCTGGAATTCCCGCGCAAGATCGTTTCGCACAACTTCGACAAGCAGGCGCGGGTGAGCGGTACGCTGCTGGGCCTCAAGGGGCAGTACCTGATCCTCGACACGGGTGTGATCAACCTGCGCAAATTCACTGGCTATGAGATCGCCGTATCCTGAGGCTTCAGCGCGCGTGGCAGGGAGATGCAATGGCAGGCTATGCTGTCGTTTCCTTCCCTTGTGACGAGTTCTGACATGTATCGCCTGCATATTGCCAACAAGAACTACTCTTCCTGGTCGCTACGCCCCTGGGTGCTGATGCGCCAGTTGGATATCCCTTTCGAGGAGCGCCTGACCCCCTTCGAGTCCGACTCGAACTGGAGCACCTTTCGTGCCTTCTCGCCCTCCGGTCAGGTGCCCTGTCTGGAGGATGGCGAACGCACCGTCTGGGAATCACTGGCGATCGTCGAGTACCTGGCCGAGCGCCATCAGGGGATATGGCCTGCCGATGAGCAAGCGCGCGCCTGGGCGCGCTGTGCCAGCAGCGAGATGCACGCCGGCTTTTCCCCACTGCGCAGTCTGTGTCCGATGAATTGCGGCGTCAGGGTGAAACTGCACCACATGCCGGATGCCTTGGCAGGCAACCTGGCTCGCCTCGACGAACTCTGGCAACAGGGTCTCGCCCGTTTTGGGGGGCCTTTCCTGGCGGGTGAGTCCTTCACTGCGGTGGATGCCTTCTTCGCACCGGTGGCCTTCCGCGTGCAGAGTTTCGGGCTGGAACTCGGTGCGCCCTCGATGGATTACGTGGCCCGGCTGCTGTCGCTACCCGCCATGCAGCAGTGGTACGAGGAGGCGCTGGCCGAGCCTTGGCGAGAGGCGGCTCACGAGGCCGAAGTCCAGCAGAACGGCACCATCATCGAGGATCGGCGGCCTGGCTGAGTCTCCGCCAGGCCCGTTTCTGTTCTACATCGCTCGGCTCAATCGAACAGGTCGCCCTGGGCTCGGGGCGGCCGGAAGGCCGTGGTGTCCAACTGGCGCGAGTCGCGCTTCGCAGGGTCATTGAGCCCCAGGCGGCGACACGCCTTTTCGAAGCGCTGGGCGATGAGTTGGGCGAAGATGCCCTCGCCGCGCATGCGCTTGCCGAAGCGGCTGTCGTAAGCGGCGCCTCCCCGGCACTGTCGCATCAGGCTCATCACCTTGCCGGCACGCTGAGGATAATGCGCCTGCAACCACTCCTCGAATAGCGGCGTCACTTCCCGCGGCAAGCGCAGCAGCGTCCATCCGGCAGACTCCGCCCCGGCATTGCGCGCCGCCTCGAGCAGGCGTTCCAGCTCATGGTCGGTCAGGCCCGGAATGATCGGGGCGACCATGACACCTACCGGGATGCCGGCATCCTTCAAGCGTTCGACGGTACGTAGGCGGGCTGCAGGAGAGGCGGCGCGCGGTTCCAGGCTGCGCTTGAGCTCGGTATCCAGGCTGGTGAGGCTGATTGCCACTCTGACCAGACGCAAGTGCGCCAACTCGGCCAGCAGGTCCAGGTCGCGCAGGATCAGGGCGCTCTTGGTGATGATCGAGACCGGATGGCGGCATTCGAGCAGAAAGGCCAGTATCCCGCGGGTGGAACCACGCTCCGCTTCCAGCGGCTGATAGCAGTCGGTATTGCCGGACAGGGCGATGGGCCGGCATACGTAGCTGCGCTTGCAGAACTCCTCATGTAGCCGCTCCACCAGGCCGCTGCGAGCGATCAGCCGGGTTTCGAAGTCGATCCCGGGGGAGAGATCCCAGTAAGCGTGACTGGGCCGCGCGTAGCAGTAGATGCAGCCATGCTCACAGCCTCGGTACGGGTTCAGCGAGCGATCGAAGCCAATATCCGGCGAATCGTTCCAGGAGAGCGCACTGCGGGCCTGTTCGTTGCTGACCACGGTGGCCAGGCGCGTCGGCATTTCCTCCTGCCACCAGCCGTCGTCCTCCGTTTCACTGTACGTGGGCGCGAAGCGGTTGTCGGGATTATAGGTGGCGCCGCGTCCCTTGCGCGGCTGCTGCTGGTCGAACTGCGGCATGGCGGCGATCCGGATAGTGTATTTATATACAGTATATCGGTTCATTCACGAAGCGCCAACGCTGGATAAATGTCCGCGGGTCGTTACGCTGGTGAGCATGACGTCAACTTCCGACAACCCGTCCATCCGCCGCGCCGAAGCCCTGTATTCGGTGCAGGGACTCTGGTGTACCAGCTGCGCACTGGCCGTCGAGGCCCAATTGAAACGACTGCCCGGGATTGGTGCCGCCAGCGTGCACTACCCCAGCGCCACCCTACTGGTGGAAGGTGAGCCGGAGGCTCTCGACGAGCGCCGGCTGGAGGTTGCCGTACGCCGTCTCGGCTACCGCCTCGGTCCGCCTGAGGCGGTAGCCGATGCCGAGGCGCGGCTCGACGCCGAGAGCCGCTATCTCACCCTGCGGCTGCTGATGGCCGTGGTCTTCGGCATGTGGACCATGCTCGCTTCGCTGTTGATCTATGCCGGTGCCATGCCCAGAGCCGAACTCGATTTGATCATGGCCTGGGTCTCGGGTGCGTTCGCCCTTCCGGTGGTCACCTATGTGGCGCTGCCGTTCTACCGCGCCGGCTGGCGCACGACCCGGGCGTGGCGACCCGGGATGGATGCGCTGGTGGCGTTGGGTGCGCTGACGGCGGTGGGTGTATCGCTGTGGCTGCTGGCGCACGGCTCGCCCGAGGTCTATTTCGATACCGCCGTGATGCTGGTCACGCTGCTGCTGGTCGGCCGGCTGGTGGAAACCCTGTGCCGCCACCGCGGGCTGCGTGCACTCCAGGCGTTGCATCGGCCGCCGGCGCAGGTGCAGCGCTGGGAGGCGGATGCCTGGCAGCCTTGTGCGCTGGAAGCGGTGACGGTGGGGGATCGGCTGCGCGTCGAACCCGGCGAGACGCTGCCGCTGGATGGCATCCTCCGCGATGGCGAAGCGCTGCTCGATCTCTCACCACTGACCGGCGAGAGCGCGCCGCGACGCTGCTTGCCGGGCGATGCCGTGGTGGCCGGCTGCCGTAATCTCGGCGCGGCGCTGGTATTCGAGGTCACCGCGCCCGCCGGCGAGTGTCGTCTGGACCGACTGCGTGAGCAGATGTGGTGGCAACAGGCGCGCAAGGGCGAGCTGCAGCGACTGGCGGATCGCTTCGCCGGCTGGCTCAGCCCCCTGGCGGTGGTGCTGGCGCTGCTCACCCTGGTGGCCACCTGGCTGGCCGGCGTGCCGGCCGAGGAGGCCTGGGTAAGAGCGCTATCGGTGCTGGTGGTGGCCTGCCCCTGCGCCGTGGGCCTGGCCATTCCCCTGGCCGGCCTGGCCGGCAGCGGTCAGGCCCTGGAGCGCGGCGTGGTGATCCGCGACCCGGGGGCCTTCGAGACGCTGGCGCGAATTCGCAGCGCCGCCTTCGACAAGACCGGCACGCTCACCGCCGGGGAGCCGCAGGTGCAGGCCATGCACTCTGCAGCCAACCTTGCTGAGCCGGAGCTGCTGGAGCTGGCTGCCGTGGTAGCACGTGGCAGCGAGCATCCGCTGGCGCGGGCCGTGCGTCGCTATGTTCAAGATGTGCAAGATATTCAAGATGCCCGAGGGGCCCAGGATTCCGGGGCGGGCGGGGAGCTCGACATCGTGCAGGCCGAAGAGGTCGGCGGACGGGGCCGGCAGGTTGCGCTTGGCAATGGGCGAGAACTGCTGCTGGGCAGCCGTGCCTGGCTCGCCGAGCAGGGCGTTGACACGACGCAGGCCGGCGACTCGGGGGAGAGTGAAGTGCTGCTGGCCTGCGACGGCGCCCTGCTGGCCCGCTTTACCTTGGGCGAGACGGCTCTGCCCGGCACTACCGAGACGCTGGCCGAACTGCGCCGAGAGGGGCTTGCCCTGGCCCTGATCAGCGGCGACAGGGCGCCGGCGGTGAGGTGGTTGGCGGATGCCGTGGGAATCAAAGCGGAAGAGTGCTATGCCGGGCGCAGCCCCGAGGCCAAGGCCAAGCTGCTGGCGGCCATGCCCCAGCCGTCGCTCTACGTGGGCGATGGGCTCAACGACGTGGTGGGGCTGGCCACCGCCAGCGTCGGCGTGGCGCCGCTGGGTGCCAATACCACGGTGCAGGAGGGCGCCAGCGTGGCGTTGCTGAAGCCCGGGGTGGCCGGGGTCGAGGTGGCCTGGCGTCTGGCGCGCCGCACGCGCCGGGTGATGCGGCAGAATCTGGTGCTCTCGGGAGTCTACAACCTGCTGGCGCTGGGCCTGGCGGTGGCCATGCCGATTCCGCCCCTGGTGGCGGTGCTGGCCATGGTGGCCAGCTCGCTCAGCGTGGTGGCGAATTCGGCACGCCTGGCCCTGGCCGGTGAGCGGGAGCCCGAGCAGCCACAGCAAAGCCGACAGGTGGGAGCGCTGGGCACGGCGCCGTGACAGGCCGAGCCAGCCTGTTAAGATGGCGGCTGCCCCACGCCTTATCAGGATACGCTCATGCTTGCCGATACCCTGGCTGCCATCGCCCCGGTCGATGACGCTCTTGCCCCCGCCGTGCAGGCACGCCTCGACAATCTCACCAAACCCCCCGGCAGCCTGGGGCGACTCGAGGCCCTGATCAAGTCGCTGGCCGGTATGAGCGGTGATGTTTCACCCAAGGTGAGTCCGCCCGGGGTGATCGTCTTCGCTGCCGACCATGGCGTGGCCGAAGAGGGGGTGTCGGCCTTTCCCCAGGAGGTCACGGCGCAGATGGTAGCCAATTTCGCCGCCGGTGGTGCCGCCATCAACGTCTTTGCCCGCCAGATCGGCGCGCGGCTCGAGGTCGTCGACGTGGGTGTGAAGGGCGCCGTTGCGGGCGACGGTGTGGTCATCGACAAGGTGCGCCCCGGCACGGCCAACTTCGCCCGCGAGGACGCCATGAGCCTGGCCGAGGCCGAACGCGCCATCGAGGTGGGAATCCGCGCCGTTGCGCGCAGCCACGCTGCCGGCTGCCGCTGTCTGGTCGTCGGCGAGATGGGCATCGCCAACACCACCGCCAGCAGCGCCCTGCTTGCGGTGCTGAGCGGCCGGCCGGTGAGCCGCCTGGTGGGGCAGGGGACAGGCATCGATATCTCGTGCCTGGCCCACAAGGCCAGAGTGATCGAAGGTGCCTTGGCGGCGCGCCAACCCGACCCGGCCCGGCCGCTGGAACTGCTGGCCAAGCTCGGCGGTCTGGAGATCGCCGCCATGGCCGGCGCCTACCTGGGCGCGGCGGCCCGGCGTATGCCGATCCTGGTCGATGGCTTCATCGCCACGGTGGCGGCGCTGGTGGCCTGCCGGCTCCAGCCTGCCCTGCGCGGCTACCTGATCTTCGGCCACCGTTCCTGCGAGCCGGGCCACGACGTGGCGCTGGAACTGCTCGACGCCGAGCCGCTGCTCGACATGCAGCTGCGCCTGGGCGAGGGCACCGGCGCGGCGCTCGCCTTCCCGCTGCTCGAAGCCGCCTGCCGCATGTTGAGCGAGATGGCCACCTTCGATTCGGCCGGCGTGGCTGGCGCTGCCCCCGAGTCATGAGCGCCGAAGCATGAGTGCCGAGCCGCTGAGCTTGGCCCTGCTGGCGCTGCTGCTGGGGGCCATGGCGCTGGATCTGCTGATCGGCGACCCGCGCTGGCTTCCGCACCCGGTGGTCGCCATGGGGCGGCTGACCGAAGCGCTGGAGCGCCGTTGGAACCGCGGCTCTCACCGGGCGCGTCGGCTCAAGGGCTTTCTGCTTACCGGTTGCGTGGTGGGGCTGACCTATGCTCTGGCCTGGGGCGTGCTGACGCTGCTCGCCGGGTTGCACCCCTGGCTGGGGCTCATCGGCGAACTGCTGCTGCTGGCCAGTGCGCTGGCGATCAAGGGGTTGCGCGATGCTGCCTTCGCGGTGGCCGGCCCGTTGGCCCAAGGTGACCTCGATGCCGCGCGCCGGGCCGTTGCGATGATTGTGGGGCGCGATACCGAGGCCCTCGACGAGGCCGAGATCACCCGCGCCACGGTGGAGACCGTGGCCGAGAACACGGTCGATGGCATCACCGCGCCGCTATTCTGGGCGCTGCTCGGCGGGGCGCCGCTGGCGCTGGCTTACAAGGCGGTGAACACGCTGGACTCCATGGTGGGCCACCGCAGCGAACGCTACGCAGACTTCGGCTACGTTTCGGCCAAATTCGACGATCTGGTCAACTGGGTGCCGGCCCGGCTCACCGCCCTGAGCATGTGGCTGGCCGCCCTGGCGCTGCCGGAGGCCCGCTGGCAGGGGGTGCGTAGACAGGGAGCGCTGGCTGGCACCTGGCGTGACGCGCCGGGTCACCCCAGCCCCAACGCTGGCTGGCCCGAAGCGATGATGGCGCATCTGCTCGGTGTGCAGCTCGGCGGCACCAATACCTACGGCGGGCTGGTCTCCGAGCGGATAAGGCTGGGCGAACCGCACGAGCCGCTGCGAGTCGTCCACATCCAGCGTGCCGTGGTTCACATGCACGGCGCCTGGGCCGTGTTCTTCCTGCTGATGGCCGGTGTGGTCGGGATGTGGAGCGCATGGGCATGAGCATGAGCGAGAGGAGAAACGCATGAGCGACTGGCCAAGCCATGGCGGGCGTCCGGAGCAGCTATTGCCGCGCTTCGGCCTCGCTGGCGGCAGTGAAATCATCGACTTCAGTGCCAACCTCAACCCGCTGGGGCCGCCGCCCTGGCTGGCGCAGCGGCTTGCCGCTAGCGTGACGGAGCTAGCTACCTATCCCGACCCCGACTATCGCGAGGCGCGCGAGGCCATCGCTTGCAACGAAGGGCTGCCCGCCGAGCAGGTGCGGCTTACCAACGGCGGCGCCGAGGCGATCTTCCTCGCCGCGGCGCTGCTGGCCAGGCAGGGAGTGACTCAGGCCACGATCGTGCAGCCTACCTTCGGCGAATATGGGCGAGCCTGCCGTCACTACGGCATCGCCGTGGAGCCTCTCGCCCTGACGGGGGAGCGCTTCATGCTGGACGAGGCGCGTGCCGCTGAGGCCATGTGCGATACCGGCGCGCTGTTCCTGTGCCGCCCCAACAACCCCACCGGAACGCTGATCGAGCGTGAGCGAATCGAGCGCCTGCTGGTGGCAGGCCAGCGCCACGGCGCCACGCTGGTGGTGGACGAAGCCTTCGTCGATTTCGTCACGCCGGACGAGCGGCTCACTCCGCTGCTGGCGCGCTTCGATAACCTGCTGCTGCTGCGCTCCATGACCAAGCTCTACGCCATTCCCGGCCTACGGCTGGGCCACCTGCTAGGCTCGGCCGCAGCGGTAGGGCATATCGGCGAGCTGCAGCCGCCATGGAGTGTCAACGCCCTGGCGGCGGGGCTGGTCGCACCGCTGTTGGCGGATCGTGACTATCTGGCCCGGACTCGCGCCTGGCTCGACGCCGAGCGGCCCTGGCTGCAGGGCGAACTCGAGGCGCTGGGGCTGAACGTTGTGCCTTCACACGCTAATTTCCTGCTGTTCCGGAATGCTCGGCTCCGGGATGATCGCGGCGGGCCGATGCCGGCGCTGCTGGAACACCTGGCGCGTTGCGGCATCCTCGCCCGCCATACCCACAATTTCATCGGCCTCGAGGGTGCCTGGCTGCGAGTGGCGGTGCGCTCACGGCCGGAGAACCAGGCGTTGGTCGAGGCGATCGCCCGTTGGAGCGCGCCATGATCGCCTTCATCAGCGGCGGGGCGCGCTCCGGCAAGAGCACCCATGCCGAAGCCCTGGTGCGGCGCTGGCAGGCCGAACGGGGCGGAGCCCGCTATTACCTGGCGACTGCCAGCGGCGGCGACGGCGAGTGGCAGGCCCGTATCGGCCGCCATCGGCAAGCCCGGGGCGAGGGCTGGATCACCCTGGAAGAGCCGGTGGATCTTATCGCCGCCCTCGAGCGGGTGGAGCCCGGCAGCACGCTGCTGCTCGACTGCCTGACCCTGTGGGCCAGCCAACTGCTCTATTCCAGCGAGCATGCCAGCGAACTCGACGAGGCACAGGGCATTGCCATGATCGAGCGCCTGCTGGCCGAGGCCCGGCGACGCAACGTGGCGCTGGTGATCGTCTCCAACGACGTCAACGAGGGCATGCCCCCCGAGAATGCCGAGGTATGGCGCTACCTGGCCTTTCTGCAGCGGGTTCACCGCCTCGTGGCGCAGGAGGCGGACGAGGTGATCCAGGTAATGGCCGGGCTGCCGCAGGTGTGGAAACGCCGTGGTGAGGAGCGCTCATGAAAGACGCCGCCTATGGTTTGGTACTGGCATTGCAGTTCCTCACCCGCCTGCCGCTGCCGTTCGCCTGCCCCTGGACGCCGGCCGCACGGCGCTGGGCGGTGCGCTGCTATCCATTGGTGGGCATGCTGCTCGGCGGCTTGCTGGTGGCGGCCGCCGCGCTGCTCGGGAACCTGTTACCTGCGCTGCTGCTGGTGCTGGCCCTGCTCACGCTGTGGGTGGCGCTCTCCGGCGGGTTGCACCTGGACGGCCTGATGGACGTGGCCGACGCCCTGGGCAGCAACGCGCCGCTGGAGCGCAAGTGGGAGATCATGAAGGATCCCCATGTCGGCAGCTTCGGTATCCTGGCGCTGGTGTTCCTGTTGCTGTGGAAGGCCGCGCTGCTGTTCATGCTGCTCGAGGCCGGCACAAGCCTGCTGTTGCTGGTGATGGTCCCGGGGCTGGGCCGCCTGGCAGCCGTGACGCTGCTGGTGCTGGCTCCGGCGGCACGGTCCGAGGGCATGGCCGTCAGTTGGAAGCGCGATCTTTCACCGCGTGATCTCTGGCTCGCGGCGCTGCCGTTGCTGCCGCTGGCTGTGCTGGTGCCGGGAGGAATGTGGCTGTGCCTTGCACTGGCGCCGTTCCTGATGCTCTATGCCTGGGCCATGCTGCGTGCCTTCAAGGGCATCAACGGCGATATCGTCGGAACCGCAATCGAGGGAGGAGAGCTATGGCTGCTGCTGGTTGCCTGGAGCTGGTGGTCGTTCGTCACGGGCTGACGCAGTGGAACCGTGAGCGTCGCTACCAGGGGCAGCGCGACATCCCGCTGCTGTTGCCCGACGCCCTGCCGGGCCTCGACCGGCTGCGCGAGGCGCTGGAAGAACAGAGCTTCGATGCCGTGCACTGTAGCGACCTGACCCGCTGTCGGCAGACCCTGGCGCATGTGGTCGAAGGGCGCGAGAGGGCCTGGCCGACGAACTTCGATGCGCGCCTGCGTGAGCTCGACTTCGGCGACTACGAGGGGCGCACCTACGATGAGCTGAAGTCGCAGCCCTTCTATCGCGCCTGGATCGACAGCGAAGGCCGGCAGCCACCGCCTGGCGGCGAGTCCACCGCCGACCTGGGCCGGCGGCTCGACGCATGGTTCGACGACGTGCTAAGCGCTTGCAAGGCGCTTGGCCAACGTCGCGTGCTGGTGGTCGCTCATGGCGGGGTAATTCGCGAGCTGCGCCGTCGCTTCGAGGGCATCGGCTTCTGGCAGGGTGACGTCGTCCAGGCGGAGGGACGCCGCTTCACGTTTGCCATGAACGAAGAGGGACGCTGGCAATGCAGCTCTTCATCGGCGGTGCCTACGCCGGCAAGCGCGACGTCGTAAGGCAGCGCTTCGAGGCCCCGCATTGGCACTCTGCCCATGCCGGGGGCCGGCTCGAGGCCTGGCGCTCACTGGCGGAAACTCGCTGCCTGGTGCTGGAGGGCTGGGAGCGTTGGATCGGCGAGCGGCTCGCCGCCGAGCCCGACGACGACCGGCTGCGCCAGGCCATGGCACGGGAGCTCGATGCGTTGTGGGGCTGGGAGGCCGAACGCGGCGGTGAGGCCGTGCTGATCCTGCTCGAAATGGGCCGCGGTATCGTGCCGCTCGGCTTGGATAACAGGCGCCTGCGCGACCTCAACGGCTGGTTGGCCCAGGACGCCGCGGCCCGCTGCGAGCGGGTGTGGTACGTATGGAACGGGCTGGTGAAAGAGCTAAGTCGATGATCTATATCAGCCTGAGCGCAACGATGCGTTGACGTCCACCGGTGCTGTTGTTAGCTTACGCCCACTCTCAGGCGCCTCATTGTCCTATCGAGGTTAAACGGGAAGTCGGTGACCCGCTTCGCAAGTCGAAGAGGCGCATTCCGACGCTGCCCCCGCAACGGTGATCGAGTGTAGGTCCATCATCATGCCACTGTGCTTTGCATGGGAAGGCGATGGACCCGAAGCGTGCAGTTGGCGCTTCACTCGTCAGCCCGGAGACCGGCCTGAGGTAATCTGTCGGGTTGCGGCGGGCAACTTCGAGGCAGGGCCGCGCCTCTCTCCCTTTCTCGATCCCCTTCACGCCGCCCCGGCTTCGCCTAGAAGACCGTGCGGGTAGGCACGGCGAGCAAGGGAATCGAAATGAAAACCAAACGACATCTGGCCGCGCAGGGCTTGGCCGCCTTCGGCTTGGCTGTGCTTCCTCTGGCCGTTCAGGCTCAGGCCACCACCGCCGCCGAAGCCGACACCGTCGCCCTCAACCCCCAGGTGGTCACCGCCACCCTGGCGCCACGTACCGCCGATGAGACGCTCTCCTCCGTGACCGTGCTCGATGAGGTCACCCTGCGCCGGCAGGATCCCACCAGCGTGACCGATATGCTGCGCGGCCAGCCGGGAGTGGACGTGACCTCCAACGGTAGCTTCGGCAAGAACAGCAGCGTCTATCTGCGTGGCACCGGTAACGATCAAAACGTGCTGCTGATCGACGGCATTCGCCTGCGCTCGGCGACCACCGGCGGTGCCGCCTGGCACTACCTCGACCCGCGCATGTTCCAGCGTGCCGAGATCGTGCGCGGCCCCCGTGGTAGCCTGTATGGTGCCGATGCCGTGGGTGGCGTGGTGCAGCTGTTTACCCACGACGCCGAGGAGGATGGCCCTCATCCGCGTATTTCGGCGGGCGGCGGCTCCTTCAATACCCAGCGTTACAGCGCCGGCTTCTCGGGCAGTGAGGGTGGCACCCGCTACAGCTTCGCCGGCAGCCACTTCGCTACCGACGGCACACCAGTGCGTCGTGGCGGTGAGGACAAGGGCTACGACAATACCTCGGCGCTGGCGCGGATGTCGCATACCTTCGATAGTGGTGCCGAGGTTGGTGTCCTGGCGCTACGCGCCCGCGGCAGCAACGAGTTCGACGGCGGCGAGAGCGACTTCGTCCAGCAGGTGGCTGGGATCTACGCTGAGCTTCCCATCACCCAGCAGTGGACCAACCGGCTGACGCTCAGCGAAGCGCGCGACGAGCTGGATTCCTTCGATGACTTCGGCGATTCCACTATCGATACACGCACCCAGACGCTGCGCTGGCAGAATACCCTCCGCTTCGGCATGCATGAACTGATCACCGGTGCCGAGTACAGTGAGGACGAGGTCTCAGGTAGCAACGACTACGCCGTCGATAGCCGCGACAATATTGCGGTATTTGCCCAAGGCCTGCTTGACTTCGCGCCCTTTGCTGTACAGACCAGCCTGCGTTACGACGATAACGAGGCATACGGAGAGGAAGTCACCGGCAGTCTGGCGCTGGGCTATGATCTCGATGACCGACATACGCTGCGCGCAAGCTACGGCACAGCGTTCAAGGCACCAAGTTTCAATGATCTCTACTTCCCGGGCTTTGGCAATCCCGACCTGGAGGCAGAAACGTCCGAAACGATCGAGCTTGGGATTCGCGGGCAGTATGCAAGCTGGTTTTGGGATGCGGCGCTTTACCAAACCGATATCGACAACCTGATCGCTGGCCAGCGCGGCGATGTAACGACCAATATCCCCACCACGCGCATTCGCGGCATTGAGCTTTCCGGCGGTGCCAAGATTGATGCCTGGACGCTGGCGGCAGCGCTGACCTATAGCGATCCGGAAAATCGTGCCACGGGCAAGCGTATCCAGCGGCGCGCCTCGCAGAGCCTACGCCTCGACGCCGACCGTGAGTTGGGCGACTGGTCGCTGGGTGGCTCTTGGATCGTGCAGAATCATCGCTACAACGATGCCGACAACGAAGAGCGAATTGGCGGCTACGGGTTGGTCAATCTACGCGCCGGCTGGCAGTTTGCCCCGCTGTGGTCGGCGCGCCTGAGCGTGGAGAATGCACTTGATAAGGACTACGTCACGACTCGTTTCTTCGATGGCGATGATTATCTCAGTGCCGGCCGTGCTGCTTTCGTTAGCGTCCACTTTGGGCAGTAGACGGTTGTTCGGCTGGCTAGCCGGACTCGCGCTGGCGCTCCTTTTTTGGGGGGGAGCCTCAGCCCAGGCGGATCCCGTCTGCGTGGTCGATGATCGCGACCGCGAGGTGTGTCTCGACCAGCCTACCGAGCGCATCGCCACGCTGTCACCAGGCGCGACGGAGCTGACCTATGCCGCCGGGGCGGGGGAGAAGGTGGTGGCGGTAGTGGCCTTCAGCGACTACCCGCCCGAGGCCAGGGAAGTTCAGTCGGTGGGCAGCCACACCCGTATGGATCTGGAAACCCTGGTGGCGCTGAACCCCGACCTGGTAATTGGCTGGGTGACCGGCAACCCGCCCGAGCAGCTCGAGACCATCGAGGCGCTGGGCATACCGGTGTTCTACATCGAGCCGAGGGACTTCGAGGGCGTTTCCAGCGCCGTCGAGCGCTTGGCGCTGCTGGCCGATACCCGCGACGAGGGCGAGCGGGTTGCCGCCGAGTTCCGCGACGGCATGGCGACGCTGGCCGAGCGCTACGCCGATGCGGAGCCGGTATCGGTGTTCTACCAGGTGTGGGACGAACCGTTGATGACCATCAACGACGAGCACCTGATCGGCGAGGTGTTGACCCTGTGCGGCGGGGTCAACGTCTTCGGCGAACTGTCGCGGCTGGTGCCGCGCATCGACGACGAATCGGTGCTGGCCGCCGACCCCGAGGCGATCCTGGCCGGAGGCATGGGCGAGGAGAACCGCGGCTGGCTGACCCATTGGCAGCAATATCCAAGCCTGACCGCCGTCGAACGCGACAATCTCTACTTCGTGCCTCCGTCGTTGATCCAGCGCCCCACGCCGCGCCTGCTCGAGGGCAGCCGCCTGTTCTGCGAGCAGCTCGACCGTGCCCGTGCCAAGCGTTGAAGCCGGCATGACCACGCCCCAGCGCTCACTGTGGCCGCCGCTGGCGGTGCTCGCGCTGCTGGGGCTGGCGGCGCTGCTGCTATCGGTCACCCTGGGCAGCGCCGCGCTGTCGCTGGGCGACGTATGGGCGGTGGTGCGCGGGGAGGGTAGCTCCCTGGCGCGCACGCTGATCCTCGACCTGCGTATCCCGCGTTCTCTCTCGGCCTTTGCCGTGGGCGGCCTGCTCGCCGTGGCGGGGGCGCTGATGCAGGTGCTGCTGCGCAATCCCCTGGCCGACCCCTACGTGCTGGGTCTCTCCGGCGGCGCCTCGGTGGGGGCGCTGGCGGCGATGCTGGCGGGGCTGGGTGGGGCGGTGATCACCGGCTCCGCCTTCGCCGGGGCTTTTCTCTCCACGCTGCTGGTGTTCGGTCTGGCCCACGGTACCGGCAGTTGGACTCCCTCGCGGCTGCTGCTCACCGGCGTGGTGGTGGCCGCCGGCTGGGGCGCGGTGATCACGCTGATGCTGGCGATAAGCCCCGCCGAGCGACTGCCCGGTATGCTCTACTGGCTGATGGGCGACCTCTCCTACTCACGCTCCCCCTGGCCACCTCTGGCACTGCTGTTGACGATCTGTCTGCTGCTGTTGCCGCTGGGTCGCAGCCTCAACGTCATGGCCCGGGGGCCGCTGCAGGCAGCTGCCCTGGGGGTCAACGTGCGCCCCCTGGAGTGGACGATCTATCTCGTGGCCAGTGCGCTCACCGCCACCGCGGTGACGACCGCCGGCAGCATCGGCTTCGTCGGCCTGGTGGTGCCGCATATGCTGCGTCTGGTGCTGGGCAACGATCAACGCCTGATCCTGCCCGCCTGCGCCCTGGCCGGCGGCACGCTGCTGGTGCTGGCCGATACCCTGGCGCGTACCATGATCGCCCCGGAGCAACTGCCGGTGGGGGTGATCACCGCATTGCTCGGCGTGCCCTCCTTCCTCTTCCTGCTGTATCGGAGCCGCTGATGAACCGCCTCGAGATCCGCGAGTTGGTGGTCGACGTGCCGGGGCGGCGCAACGGTCAAGCGCTCACGCTCAGTGTCGAGCCGGGGCAGGTATGGGGCGTACTCGGCCCCAACGGCGCCGGCAAGACCACGCTGCTGCATACCCTGGCCGGGCTGCGTGGCCCGCGGGCGGGACAGGTGCTGGTCGACGGTCGCCCGCTGGCGTCGCTGGGCCGGCGCCAGGTGGCACGCAGCCTGGGGTTGGTGTTCCAGGAGCGTCACGATGGCTTTCCCGCCACGGTGCGCGAGACGGCGCTGATCGGTCGGCATCCGTGGCTCTCGGTGTGGCAGATGGAGGGCGGCGAGGATCTGCGCCTGGCCGAGGCGGCGCTCGAACGCCTCGACATCGCGCATCTGGCCGAACGCCTGGTCAGCACGCTTTCGGGCGGTGAGCGCCAGCGCCTGGCCATTGCCACGGTGCTGACCCAGGCGCCGCAGATCTGGCTCGCCGACGAGCCGACCAACCATCTCGACCTACACCACCAGAGCGCGGTGATGGCGCTGCTCGCCGAGCAGGCTGCCGAGGGCCGCGCGGTGATGATGTGCCTGCACGATCTCAATCTGGCGGCGCGCTGGTGCGACCACCTGCTGCTGCTCTATCCCGACGGCGAGGCGTGCTGGGGGCCGGCGGAAAGCATGCTGGTGCCCGCCGCCTTGGAGCGGCTCTACGGCCAGCGTCTGGCCACCGCCGAGATTGACGGTGCCCCCGTTTTCGTACCCGTGAGGTGATATGACGACTGCGACGATTCGCGGCGAGGCCCATGCCGCCCTGATCACTGCCCCCGGCTCCGGCCAGGGTAAATCCATGGTCACCGCGGCGTTGGCGCGGCTACACCGCAACTCCGGACGCAAGGTCAGGGTATTCAAGCATGGCCCTGATTACCTCGACCCCATGGTGCTGGAGGTGGCTTCGGGCCAGCCGGTCTATCAGTTGCACCCTTGGATGACCGGCGAAGACGAGTGCCGCTGGCGCTTGGCCGAAGCCGCCGCCGAGGCGGACCTGATCCTGGTCGAGGGCTCCATGGGGCTGTTCGACGGCGACCCGTCCAGTGCCGACCTGGCGATATTGGCCGGGCTGCCGGCGCTGCCGGTGATCGATGCCTGGGGCATGGCCCAGACCTTTGGCGCCGTGGCTCAGGGGCTGGCGAACTTCCATCCCGAACTTGCCATCCACGAGGTGATCGCCAACCGTGTGGGCAGCCCCGGCCACGGCAAACTGCTGGCCGGGAGCATGCCGACGGGGCTCTCGTTGCTCGGCGCCATTCCACGGCACGCAGCGATGCAGATTCCCGACCGCCACCTGGGGCTGGTGCAGGCGGGTGAGCTTGCCGGCCTCGACGCCCAGCTCGACGCTGCCGCCGAGGTGCTCAAGGCGGCCGGCCTCGATCAGCTACCGGGTCGGGTGGCGCTCGAGGCCGAAGCCCCCGAGCCGCCGTCGCGGCTGCTCGAGGGCGTGCGCGTTGCCGTGGCTCGGGACGACGCCTTCGCCTTCCTCTATCGCGCCAATCTCGACCTACTCGAACGGATGGGGGCCAAGTGGTGCTTTTTCTCGCCGCTGACCGACAGCGAGCTGCCCCGGTGCGATGCCCTGTGGCTGCCTGGCGGCTACCCGGAGCTGCATGCGGCCAGACTTGCCGCCAATGCGCCGATGCTCGCCGCGATTCGCGCGCATCACGGCGTCGGCCGGCCGATTCTGGCCGAGTGTGGCGGGTTGATGGCGTGCATGGAAACCTTGGTAGACAGTGAAGAAAACGCGCATGCCATGCTGGGACTGATGCCCGGCACCGCGCGCATGGCTGGCAAGCTCACCGCCCTGGGCCTACAGCACATGACGACCGAGGTCGGCGAGCTGCGCGGTCACACCTACCACCACTCCCTGCTGGAAACGCCGCTTGAGCCAGCCGCCCATGCCCGGCGCCTGGCCGGCAGCCCGGCCGAACCGGTCTACGTCGAAGGTGCACTCATGGCCAGCTATTTCCATGGCTACTTTCCCTCGGCGCCGGCGCTTGTTGCCGCTATCTTCCGCGGCGAACCGCTGCGCTTCACCCAGAATTGAGGAGAACACCCATGCGAGCAAATGCCGCGGACCCCCAGCGCCATGCCGAGCGCATGGCCCACAAGCAGAAGATCATGAACGAGCGCATCGCCCGCGCCGACAAGGAGCAGGGCGTGCTGCTGGTACTCACCGGCCCCGGCAAGGGCAAGAGCAGCTCCGGCTTCGGTATGCTGGCCCGTGCGCTGGGTCATGGCATGAAGGTGGGCGTGGTGCAGTTCATCAAGGGCAAGCTCCAGACCGGCGAGGAAGCCTTCTTTCGCCAGCAGTCGAACGTCGACTACCACGTGATGGGCGAGGGCTACACCTGGGATACCCAGGATCGCGACAAGGACGTGCAAGCCGCCGAGGCGGCCTGGGAGGTGGCTCGCGGCATGCTCGAGGACCCCGCGGTCGATCTGGTGCTGCTCGACGAACTCAACATTGCGCTGCGCCACGGCTACCTGGAGCTCGATCGCGTACTCGACGACCTGCAGGCCCGTCCGCCCATGCAGCACGTGGTCGTCACCGGCCGGCATGCCCCCGAGGCGCTGATCGAGCTGGCCGACACCGTCACCGAAATGAAGGTGGTCAAGCACGCCTTCAAGGAGCAGGGGATCAAGGCGCAGAAGGGCATTGAACTCTAGCTGATGATTCGGCTGGAGGGGATGATGAGCTTCTCCGGCGACAAGCCATCGCGAGGGCGCTGTGAACCCATCCCTGGGCGCTACTTTTGCCATCCATGGCAAAAGACCCTCGCTTCGACTTGTTCTCGGCGCTCATCCTGCCGAGCTCACGCATTATCAGCTTTTCGCTGGCAGTCATCCTGCCGACTCGTTCCCTCATGACGTTTTTGGAGAGCCGCATGGCAGAACACAGCGGGCGAGCCGATCACGCTTTTCCCCCGCCACAGCGGGAGGGACTCTACCGCGCGATTCACGAGCGCCGCGACGTGCGCGCCCAGTTCCTGCCGGACCCCGTGCCGCCCGAGGTGCTGGCTCGGCTGCTGAACGCCGCGCACCATGCGCCTTCGGTGGGCTTCATGCAGCCCTGGGACTTCCTGGTGATCGACAGCCTGGAGGTGCGGCGCCAGGTGCATGGCATCTTCGAGCGGGAGAACGAGCGGGGAACGCAGCAGTTTTCCGCTGAGCGGCAGCAGGCGTACCGCCGCCTCAAGCTCGAAGGCATTCTGGAGAGCCCGCTCAACCTCTGCATCACCTGCGACCGGAGCCGCGGCGATGGCCCGGTGCTGGGACGCACCAGCATCGTCGACACGGACCTGTTCAGCACCTGCCTGGCGGTGCAGAACCTGTGGCTGGCGGCCCGCGCCGAGGGCATCGGCGTGGGCTGGGTCAGCATTCTCGATTCCGACGAGCTGGCCGAGGTGCTGGGACTTCCGGCCTCGGTCTATCCGCTCGCCTATCTGTGCCTGGGCTACGTCAGCGAGTTTCTGGAGCAGCCCGAGTTGGCCCGCTCCGGGTGGCGCCAGCGCCTGCCCCTCACCGAGCTGGTGCATGGCAACGGCTGGGGGCAGGCGCTGGCGGACGGGGCCCTTCACGAGGCCCTTCACGAGGCGCTGCAAGAGGTGGCCAGACCATGCCAACCCTGATGGTCCAGGGCACCACCTCGGACGCCGGCAAGAGCACGGTGGTGGCCGGGCTGTGCCGGGTGCTGGCGCGGCGCGGGGTGTCGGTGGCGCCGTTCAAGCCGCAGAACATGGCGCTCAACAGCGCGGTGACGGTGGACGGCGGCGAGATCGGGCGCTCCACCGCTCTACAGGCACTAGCGGCGGGAGTCGAGCCTCACAGCGACATGAACCCGATGCTACTCAAGCCCGAGAGCGACCGCGGTGCCCAGGTGATTCTGCGCGGACGGGTCCATGGCCACATGGACGCGCTGGACTACCATGCCTACAAGCGCACCGCGCGGGAGAGCGTGCTGGCGGCGTGGCAGGCGCTGTCGGCACGCTATGACGTGATCGTCGCCGAGGGGGCGGGCAGCCCGGCGGAGATCAACCTGCGCGCCAACGACATCGCCAACATGGGCTTCGCCGAGATGGTCGACTGCCCGGTGGTGCTGGTCGGCGACATCGATCGCGGAGGGGTCTTCGCCCAATTGGTCGGCACCTTGGAGCTGTTCAGCGAGAGCGAGCGCTCACGTACCCATGGCTTCATCGTCAACCGCTTCCGCGGTGATATCGCCCTGCTCGAGCCGGGACTCGACTGGCTCACCGAGCGCACCGGCAAGCCAGTGTTCGGCACGCTGCCCTATCTGCAAGGGCTGTTGCTCGATGCCGAGGACAGCATCGGTCGCAGCGGGCGGGTGGGGCCGGGGAGCACGCTCAAGGTCGTGGTGCCGGCGCTGCCGCGCATCAGCAACCACAACGACTTCGACCCGCTGCGCCTTCACCCCAGCGTGGAACTCAGCTTCATCGGGCCGGGCCGAGCGATCCCGCCGGCGGACCTGATCGTCCTGCCCGGCAGCAAGAGTACCCGTAGCGATCTTGCCTGGCTGCGCGCCCAAGGCTGGGAAGAAGCGATACAACGCCATCTGCGCTACGGCGGTCGGGTACTGGGTATCTGCGGCGGCTTCCAGATGCTGGGCCGGGCAGTGCACGACCTCGATGGGCTGGAGGGGCCGGCGGGCTCCAGCGAGGGACTCGGGCTGCTCGAGTTCGAGACGCGCATGGTAGCAGGCAAGCAGCTGCGCAACGTAAGTGGGCGCTTGCTACCCGAAGGCGTGCCGATTGGCGGCTACGAGATCCACAATGGAGTGAGCGAGGGGCCTTCCCTGGCAAAGCCTCTCGTTGAGTTGCAAGGCCAGCCGGACGGTGCCGTCAGCGACGATGGCCGGGTCATGGGCACCTACCTGCATGGTCTATTCGATCGGTCCGAGGCGTGTGCGGCGCTACTGGCTCGCTTCGGGCTCGAAGCACAGGGTGACGCGGTGGACTACCGAGCCCATCGCCAGCAGGAACTCGACCGGCTGGCCGACTGCCTGGAAGCGCACCTGGACATGGCCGCCATCGAGCGCCTGCTAGGGCTGTGAATGTGAGCGGAGCGGTTGGTTGCCGTGCGGGCCGATACGTCGGTGTCGGCCCGCACCTCGTCAGCTTGCGGTGTCCGGCGTGAGCGGCAGCTGGCGCTTGTGCTCGATGCGCTGGTAGGTGGTCACGATGGTATCGAAGGCGAGTCGGGAGCCGTCCCGGTTTTACAGGAAGGCGTCGATGCTCAGCCGGTGATAGTGGGGCAGTCGCTCCAGCGCATAGTGGGCCGCAGCCAGGCGCACTTCGTTACGCGTACCGTCGAAGCGGCGGGTTTCGCTGAAATGATGATGCCGGCCATTCTCGCGGAAGGCCCAGGCGAAGCAGACCGTGCCAATGGGGGTATCGTCGTCGCCGGGGTTGGGACCGGCGATACCGGTGTTGGCCAGGGCTACATCGGCATCGTTGTTATTCAGCGCGCCGCTGGCCATTTCGCAGGCCACGGCCTCGCTGGTCAGTCCATATCGATCGATGGTGTCGAAGCTGACCCCGAGGTAACGATGCTTCGATTGTGGCGAATAGACGCCAAGGCCGCAGTCGATGCTTTGGCCGCTGCCAGGCACCCGGGCCAGCTCGGACACGATCAGTCCAGCGGTGCACGACTCGGCGGTGGCAAGCTTCAATTCGTTGTCGACCAGATAGTCCGTGATGCGATCCAGCAGTTCCATTGCCTCTCCTCCTGATAGCCGACTAGCCTCAAAGCCGACCGGTAGTAAATCGGCATTTTCAACCTAGGCCAGTTTAGCGCTCGTTGCGCAATGGCTCGAATGGTAAGGCGCTGTCGAAGCGCGCAATGCGCAAGGAGGCGGATATGGATCGCATCGACGAATCGATGAGTGAAACGTTGGAAGAGATCGTGGCGGGCGAGCGGGCGTATCGTCATGAGGGTGAAATGACCTCGTTCACCGAGGCAAATGAAGAGGATCAGGAGCAGGTCGGCATCTCCGTGGTGGGAGCCGAGGGCAGCATTGCCCAGGCTGGTAGTGCCGAGCGGCGGTTTCCGCTGGAGAGCGTTTCCAAGGCACTCACGCTCGCTCTGGCGCTGGAGGATGTAGGCCCCGGGGTGTTGTTCGAGCGCGTAGGCATGGAGCCTTCGGGGGATCCCTACCACTCCATTGCCACCCTGGAAGAAGGTGAAGTAGGCGTTCCTTCAAACCCCATGATCAATGCCGGTGCCATCGTGGCGACCGCCATGATCCGCGCTCGCGATGGAGAGGAGCGGTTCGGCCGTTTGCTGGATTTCTTTCGCCTACTCTGCGGCAACCCCGAACTGGACTACAACCGCGAGATGTTCGAAGCCGAGGATAAGGATCTCAACCGAGCGCTGTTCTACTACATGCGCAATCACGACGTGGTGCAAGGCGGTGAAGAGGACCTGCTGGTGCCCTATCTCAAGCAGACCTCTATCGAGATGAATTGCCGGGAGTTGGCCCGGATCGCTGCGGTACTTGCCAATGGTGGTAAGGACCCCGAGAGTGGTGAGAGGCGGATCAGCGAAGAAACGGTGCGTATCGTGCTCACCCTGATGCTGACCACCGGCATGTATGACCAGTCGGGCAGGTACGCCGTGGAGGTGGGCGTACCGTCGAAGAGTGGTGTGTCCGGTGCCATCCTGGCCGTGGTTCCCGAGCGCATGGGCATTGGCGTGATTGGCCCGGCGCTGAACGACCATGGCAATAGCGTTGCCGGGCTACGTATGCTGAAGCAGTTTTCGCAACGTTGGCGTCTCGGCATGTTCAACTGAGGGATGTCTGGCTATCGCTTACGCTTGAGCTTGGTCAGGGGGCGGAGCAATACCGGCGAACAGTGCCGGGTCGTCGCTGATGGCGCTGTCGACGCCCCACGTCCAGCGGTTGGCGAAGGCCATTGGGTCGTTGGGCGTGTAGCACAGCAAGTGGTAGCCGGCCGCCTTGATCTCACGAGCGCGGCGGGCGGTGAGTCGGGTCCAGTCAGTATGAATGCTGTAGGCATTGAGCGCCTCGCAGCGTGAGCACCATTTTTCGGGCACGCTTTCGGTCAACACCCCAATGGGTAGCAGCGAGGCGTCGGCCAGGGTGCGCGCATGATTCAGGGCGGGCTGGTCGAAAGAGGAGAGAATCAGCCGTTCCGGCGGCAAGGCCCTGAGCAAGCGAGGCACGACCACCTCGGCCAGCTCGGTGCCACTGCGCCGGCTGGTGACCTTGAGTTCCATGTTGACGCTCATGTCCAGCTCCACCAGCAGCTCGAGCATGTCGCTCAGGGTGGCCATGCACTCACCGCGGAAACCGTCGCCGAACCAGCCGCCGACATCGAGCTTGCGCACCGCGGCGAGATCCAGCGTGGCCAGCCGGCCGTGACCGTCGGAACAGCGCATGAGCGTGGCGTCATGCCAGATCACCGGGGTGCCGTCGCCGAGTAGTTGAACGTCGAGCTCTACCCACTGAAAGCCGGCCTCATGGGCGGCTCTCACCGCAACGAGGGTGTTTTCCGGGGCGTGGGCGGAGAGACCGCGATGAGCGATCAAACGGGGCAAGGCGATATCGGGGTGCGTTGGCATGTCAGGGCTCCGCATGAAGGTCGTGGCAGGCTAAACGATGAGGATGACGGAATGGCGACTCGAGCGGGGATGACGCGCATGGAATCGACCGCGACTATGCTAGGCTTGCAGCCTTTGACGATGCAACGAGGCAAGGCATGAAGGTGATGACCCCTGAGTGTGACGAGCAACGCGATGCCTGGCTCGCACGCCTGTGCGCCGATATTTATGGAAGGAAAGCGGGGCTATCGCCGTTGGTCACGTTCACCGGTACGCGACAGTTGCTCTTCGCTCATGAGGCCGCACGTCTGTGGGCGCTGGTGGACGACCGGGGCAGGCCCGGGGCGCTGGCCCTATTGACGCTCGATGCGTCGGGTGCAGGCATGACCTTGTGGTTGCATGCTTCGCCTGGCGGTGACCGCGAGAGCCTGCGGCGGTTGATTCGCGAGCTGGCCCAGAAAGCCCCGCTTCGGGTCGACGCAGCGGATCAGGACGAAGAGGCATTCTTTCGCCGTTGCGGTATCGAGCGCTGGTTTGCGATCCCCGGCGGTCGGCGCGTTGGGCTCTCTTCTCACCATCCGGCTCGTGGCGTGAGTGAACTGGAGCCGGCACTGAGCTTCGATGACGATGCCGTGCTGCGTCGTTTCAAGCACGATCCGCACTTTTTCGAGCAGGAGAAGGGGCGCTTCGTCGAACGTTTGGCGGCGTTTCCCGGCTAAGCGCCGTCCGTGCAATGGGAGTAGGGCTTGACCGGGTGGAGCGGGAAGGGTTGGATGAAGCACACTCAGTTAGCGAACGAAGGAAAATGACATGGCCAAGCGAATCCAGTTTGCTCGTACCGGCGGTTCCGAGGTACTTGAACTTGTCGACGTGACGCCTGCCGATCCTGCCTCTGGCGAGGTTCGTGTCCGCAACGAGGCGATTGGCCTCAATTTCATCGACATCTATTTCCGTACCGGGCTTTATCCAGCCCCAGGGCTTCCGTCCGGGCTCGGCACCGAGGGCGCCGGGGTAGTCGACGCCGTGGGCGAGGGCGTTAGCCACCTCAAGGAGGGCGATCGGGTCGCCTATGCCCAGGGCCCGCTCGGTGCCTATGCCGAGTATCATGTGCTGCCGGCTGAGAAGGTGGTGGTACTGCCCGACAGCGTCGACGCGGAAACCGCCGCCGCCAGCATGCTCAAGGGCCTGACGGTGCAGTACCTGCTACGCCAGACCGCCCCGCTCGAGGGTGGCGAGACGATCCTGTGGCATGCCGCGGCCGGTGGAGTGGGCTCCATCGCCTGCCAGTGGGCCCGAGCGCTGGGCGTGAAGCTGATCGGCACCGTCAGTTCGGAGGAGAAGGCGAAACTGGCCAAGGCCAACGGCGCCTGGGAAACCATCGACTACACCCGTGAGAACGTGGTCGAGCGGGTGCGCGAACTCACCAATGGTGAGATGTGCGACGTGGTCTACGACTCGGTGGGCAAGGACACCTGGATCACTTCGCTGGATTGTCTCAAGCCGCGCTCGCTGATGGTCAGCTTCGGCAACGCTTCGGGGCCGGTCGAAGGGGTCAATCTTGGCATTCTCAACCAGAAGGGCTCGCTGTTCGTGACCCGCCCCAGCCTCAACGGTTATGCCGATAGCCGCGAGCGGCTCGAGATGATGTGTCGCGACCTGTTCGACATGCTGGGCAGCGGCAAGGTCAAGGTCGACATCGGCCAGCGCTTCGCCCTGGCCGATGCCGGCAAGGCCCAGGATGCGCTGGCCGGCCGCCAGACCACCGGCTCGACCATACTGCTGCCATAGGCCCGAACGAAGCTCGACTCATGCGACGCCCGTCTCTCCTCGAGGCGGGCGTTGTCGTTTTCGCTTGAGCCTCTTGGCGGTACGACTAGGCGTACTCCCGCGGAGACTCGATGCCGAGCTGCGGCAGGATGGCGTCGAGTTCAAACTGCGAGCGAGGCGTCAGGGAACCGCTGCGAGACTCCCCGAGTGAGGGCGAGGCCAGTTCGAAGCCATCGGCATGGGTGTCGAACTGGCTGATATCGCCATCGAACTTGTCGAGCGTGTTGTGCAGATTGTCGCGCAGAGCGGCGAGCATGACGGCTCCGTTCTCACTCTCGGGAATCGTGTTGATCCACTCCACGGTCTGCTCGGGCGAGAGTCCGTGAAGTTCGCCATAGCGCATCAGCAGAGGCACTACACTATGCCCATCGCCGCTCTGGTCGATCAGCAGTTGGGCGGCCTCTTCGCTGAAACCGGCGTGGGCGAGGAAGTCCGCCGTGGTCTGGGTTTCGAAGCGACTGTTGTGCTGCGCGGTCAGGTAAGCGTCACGACCGAACTGCACCAGGGTGGCCAGGGTGGCAATGCCGAAGCCGATTGGGCCTGCCAGTGTCGAGCTACCGAACACCGCATAGCCGACCCCGCCCGCCACCGCCGCGTTGAGACCGGCACCGACCACGTCGCCCTCGTTCAGGCGAGCCAGGGCATCGGCCCCGGCTAACGAGGCACCGAGCAAATGCACGAATTTGCCGCCCAGCTTGAGGCCAGGCGTGGCTCGGGAACCTTCGCCGCCGGTGAACAGAGCGTCGACCAATTGGGCGCCATCGACGCCGACCCGTGCTGTTTCGATCGATACTTGCAGGGCATTGCGCAGCGAAGGGTCGTCGCCGTAGGTCTCGATGGCATTGGCCAGCCCTGAGCCGACGATGGAGAGCGCGGAAGCACGGAAGGCGCGATTGTAGGGCGAGTTGCGGAAGATCTCGTTGGTCTTGTCCAGGGTATTGTTGAGGTTGCGCGCCACGTCGATCTGGTAGCGCTGCGGGTCGAAGTCATCGGTGAATTCAGGTACCAGTGCTGTGAAGGTGTCGGCGAGCTCATCGAGTTCGCCGGTCGTGGTGCCCAGCAGCTCGGCGAGCTGGGGATTGTCGCGCAGCGTCTCGTCCAGCCGCGCCTGGGCCTCCTCCAGCGACTGAGGGTCGCTGGGATCGATGTCGACCGCAGGCAGGATCACGTTCTCGCGCAGGTAGGCGCCGGCCAGACTCACCGCCAAGGGGTGGTCTTCGGTGATACCCAGTTCGTTGAAGGTCTCGATCAGGGCGCCGCCTGCTTCCCCCGACACCCGCTCGGGTTTCTCCTGGAGGGCAGTCGATACGGCCAACTGGGCATTGGCATCTTCGAGCAGGGCCTCGATACGCGATTGCTGATCGCCGTCCGCCTCGTCCGGTAGCCCCCGCAGCTGTTCTATCTGTTCCAGCAGCCCGGCACCGCTGTCGGCCAACTGCTCCTGCAGTGCCTCGAACTCCGTTTCCCAGTCGGGATTGGAAGCGATGTACTCGTCGATCGCCGCTGCGAGCTGCTCCTCGGTCATTGCCGCTCCGCCGTTGAGGATCAGGAAGCTCAATTCGTCGAGATGCTCGTGGTACTCGTCGGCCTGTCCACCGATGGTATGGTCGCGGAACTGTTCCACGGCGGTGAACAGTTCGTCACGGAAACTCTCCGCGCCTTCCAACGAGGCGATCGCCAGGGCCAGGCTGGGAATCGCTTCGCCGGAGGAGATCGCTTCGTGCATCTCGTTGCGCACCGTATTCATGTCCACCGGGAGGTGTTCGGCAATATGCTGCGCCGCCTGGTCCCCGGCTTCCGTTCCGGCGATACGATCGAGGATCTCCATCAGCAGGGCTGTGCCGTTCGGGCCCGCCATGGCTCCGCCATAAGCTTGTAGATCACCCTGGTTGGCCGCCTCGATCTCGTCGATCAGGGCTTCCACTACCTCGCTGGCGAGCTCAGGCTCCAGTCCTTCGGTCAGGGTGTCGAGGCGTTCGATCATCTCGAGTGTGCGCCGCTCGGGGGTGTCCGTTCCCTGCAATTCACCAGTGAGAGGTTCGGCGGCCCAAGCGGCGGCCTCATCGATGATCGCCTGGGCGTCGCTGGATCGGTCTAGAGCGTTCTGTACCCGCCCGGGAGCCTCGGCCCGTCCTGCCTCAAAGGTACGCAGTGCGCTGGCCGGATCATCCTCGGCGCGGGCAGCGTCGACGATCCCAGCTCCTGCTTCGGCGGCGATCTCCCTGGTATCGCTGGAACGGCCCAGGGCGGCCTGGACCGCCGGCGATGCCTCCTCGTACCTCTCTTCAAGGGTCTCCAGTGCCGCCTGAGGGTCACTCTGCTCACGGGCCTCGTCAATGATCTCGCGTGCCGCCGCTTCTGCTTCCGGGCCGGTGTGACTGCTCGGCTGAAGCGCCAATCCGCTGTTCTCCGCGGCCTGTTCGATGGCCATCTGAGCGGGGCCGGCATCCACCCAGTTGTGATCGTAGAGACGCTGCAGGGCAGCCAGTCGTTCATCAGCCGGCAGTGCCGCGAGGTAGCGCTCGATGTCCTGGGAGATGACATCGATCTCGGTGTCGTAATTGACCGCGGCCGGGTCATCGGCATATTCGAGATCGTTGCCTCGCTCGCGCAGGCCGTCGATGAAATCGTCTTCGCCTGTGGGAACGCCTTCGGCGTTGCGTGGCGACTGGGCCGCCTCCTCGGGGGAGGTATGCGGAACGAACACGACGTCGCCCGGATCGATTTCTCCCGGGGCGGGCATGTCGTCACGTTCGTTCAGGGCGAGAAAATCGTCGTAATCGACGTGGAGCTTTTCGGCGATCTCCCACAGGCTGTCGCCTTCCTCGACGACGAAAACCCGCTCCGTTGCGCTGTCGAGTTCGCCCGTGCCGCCTGCTGACGCGCGGGCGTTGAGGGCTTCTTCGACGGCTTGTTCGAAGCGCTGGCGCTCACCTTCAGTCATGGCCTTGGATACCACGCCGCCAGCCTGATAGCGGCGCAGTGAGTCGATATCGATCCGGTATGACATGCTCCACTCCTTCCTCCGTGAAGGTATCACCATAGGGAGGAGCGAAGGCAGGTTGTCTGAAGTTTTGTTGAATCTTTTGTGGCACTTCTCATGGGCGACCGTCCGAGGTCACAGGGAGGCGCCGAGCTCGGCGATCATCGTCTCGCGGTGCTTGAGCGCCGCCAGCCCAGCGCTACCCAAGGCGCTGGCCACTTCACTCAGCAGCCCTTGGGCGAGCAGCATGAAGGCACACATGCTGTTGCTGTAGAACAGGCTATGATTGGGCACCGGGAAGCTGTGCCGCGCGACCCGGGCCAGGGGAGAGCTCTCCGAGTCGGTCAGGGCGATGACCTCGACCCCGTGGCGGGCCGCGACCTCGGCCGTGGCCAGCACGCTTGGGGTGTAGGGGAAGCAACTTGCCACCACTAGCACGTCGCCGGGGTCGAGCTGGGCCAGGGCATCGGCGACGCCTTGCCGGCCCGCATCGAGAGGGGCGACGTCGGGGCGCAGCATTCCCAGGCCATAGGCCATGAACAGCGCCAGGGAATGGAACTGGCGCATGCCGTGGACGCGCACCCGATGGGCCGTCGCCAGCAGCGTCACTGTTTGCTCGAAGGCCGCGGGGTCGATCCGCTCCAGCAGACTGGCCATGTTGGCACTCTCCTGTCGACCCAACCGGCTCAGCCGGGCCAGCTCCTGCGTGTCGCCGCTCGCCTCGAGGAGGCGGGAGGCCTGGTCACTGTAGAAGCTCTGGCCTTCGGTGACTTCTCGGCGGAAGACATCCTGCAACTGGCTGAATCCCCCATAGCCCAGGCGCTGGGCCAGGCGCGAGAGCGTCGAGGCATTGACGCCCAGCCGGTCCGCCAGCTCGCTGATGGAGGAGACGGCGGCCTGCTGCGGTGCCTCCACGAGTAGGGCGAGTACGTGCCGGGAGCGTTTGCCCAGCCGAATGCCGGCCTCGCCGGCCTCGATGGCCTTGAGCCGTTGCCTGAGGCCGCTCAGCGTCTTCGGGGGTGTCGTGAGGGTGTCCTTCATTGCGTTGCTTCACTTCTCTCGGGGCGTCGGGACAGCATTGTAGCTTCCTTGCCTTGCTGAAGACGCCGGGTGGGGATTGTTTGCAAATTTTATTGCAAAATAGAATAAAGCAGGTATGTTTTGCGTATTGTCAATCCGGAGGATCCCATGAGCCACGTCTTCCATCGCAGCCTGACGCAGGATTACCCGACGGCCATCAAGGGCGAAGGCCCTTACCTGATCGACGATCAAGGGCGGCGTTACCTGGATGCCTGCGGCGGAGCCGCGGTCTCCTGCCTGGGGCATAGCGATACCGCTGTCACCGAGGCCATCCGCGAGCAGGTGGGCAAGGTGGCCTACGCCCACACCGCGTTCTTCACCACCGAGCCGATGGAAGCCCTGGCCGACTTCCTGGTCGAGCGCGCACCTGCAGGGCTCGAGTCGGTCTACTTCGTCTCGGGCGGCTCCGAGGCGATGGAGGCGGCTCTGAAGCTGGCACGTCAGTACTTTATCGAGATTGGTCAGCCGCGGCGCAGGCACTTGATCGCGCGTCGCCAGAGCTACCACGGCAACACCCTGGGCGCGCTCGCCACCGGCGGCAACGCATGGCGCCGCCAGCAGTTCGAGCCGCTGCTGATCGACGTGAGCCATGTCAGCCCCTGCTATGCCTACCGTGGCTTGCAGGAGGGCGAGACTCCCGAGGCCTATGCGGTACGCCTGGCCGACGAGTTAGAGGCCGAGATCCTGCACCTCGGAGCGGAGAACGTGATGGCCTTCGTGGCCGAGCCGGTGGTGGGGGCCACCATGGGTGCGGTGCCCGCGGTGCCGGGGTACTTCAAGCGGGTGCGCGAGGTATGCGACCGCCATGGCATCCTGCTGATCCTCGACGAGGTGATGTGCGGCATGGGGCGCACCGGCACCCTGTTCGCTGCCGAGCAGGAGGGCATCACCGCCGACCTGATCACCATCGCCAAGGGGCTCGGGGCCGGCTATCAGCCGATTGGCGCCACCCTGGTCAGCAGGCGTATCCGCGATGCCATCGCCAGTGGCTCGGGCTTCTTCCAGCACGGCCATACCTATATCGGCCATGCGACGGCCTGTGCCGCGGCCTTGGCGGTGCAGACCACCATCCAGCAGCGCGACCTGCTGCCCCGGGTGTGTGAGCTGGGCGAGGGGCTGCAGCGGCGCCTCACCGAGCGCTTCGGCGAACATCCCCATATCGGAGACATTCGTGGCCGGGGGCTCTTCCAGGGTTTGGAGCTGGTGGCGGATCGGGCCACCAAGACGGCATTCGATCCCGAACGCAAGGTGAACGCACGGGTCAAGCAGGCTGCCATGCAGGCGGGGCTGATGTGCTACCCGATGGGGGGTACCATCGACGGTCGCCTGGGCGATCACATCCTGCTGGCGCCGCCCTTCATCCTTGAAGAGAGCCATCTGGACGAGATCGTCGACAAGCTCGATATTGCCCTGCGCAGTGCGCTGGGTAGCCGATAAGGAGACGCACATGGCCATCGAATCCCGCCTGACCCCACTTGACGAGACACGCCTGGACGCCGAGCAGCGCCGCGTGCTGGAGGAGATCCTCAGCGGCCCACGTGGCAACCTGGACGGCCCCTTCCTGGCCTGGATTCATAGCCCGGGCCTGGCCGATCACGCCCAGCGGCTGGGCGCCTTCTGCCGCTACGGCACGCGGCTGGAGCTGCGCCTGACCGAATTGGCAATCCTGGTCACTGCCGCCTGGTGGCGCTCCCAGGCCGAGTGGCAGATCCACGAGCCCATCGCCCGCGAGGCGGGGATCGCCGATGAGGTGATCGAGGCGCTGCGCATGGGCGAGGAACCGGTCTTCGAACGGGAGGATGAGCATCTGATCTATCGCCTGGGCAGCACGCTCTATGCCACCCGACGAGTCGACGAGGCGCTCTATGCCGAGGCCGTTGAAGCCTTCGGCGAGCCCGCCGTGGTCGAACTGGTAGGGGTATTTGGCTATTACGCCTTGGTGGCCATGACCCTGAACGTTTTCGCGGTGCGCCGCGATACGGATGCTCCCCTGCCGTTCAGCGAGCCGTAAGGTCGGCGACAAGCAACCGAGGAAGAAAGTCGAATAGCTCTTGCCCCGCTCTGTAGCGACCCGGCTTCGGCCGGGTTTTTTGCACCGGTATGAGGGACCCTAAGAAAAGCTGGATTTTTTCGCGTATGGCTGTTGTGCTGAAAGCTCGCCGACAGAGGGAGTGGGAAATGGCCGACCATACGCTGGTTTTCATCGTGTTGGGCCTGACGCTGGCCGCCTTCGTCTGGGGGCGCTTTCGTTACGATCTGGTGGCGCTCTCCGCGCTGCTGGCTTGCGTGATCCTGGGGCTGGTGCCGGGCCAGGAGGCCTTTTACGGGTTCGGTCATCCGGCGGTGATCACCGTGGCCGCCGTGCTGGTGCTCAGCCGCGGCTTCGAACGCTCCGGCGTGGTGGATGTCATCGCCGAGCAGGTGCTCAAGGTGGGCGACCGCCTGTTCCTGCAACTGGTGGCGCTCACTGCCACGGTGGTTGTGCTGTCCGGTTTCATGAACAACGTCGGTGCCCTGGCGCTGCTCTTGCCGGTGGCCATGCGCCTGGCGCGTGAGCACAATACCTCGCCTTCTCTATTGCTGATGCCGCTTGCCTTCGGCTCGCTGCTCGGCGGTCTCATGACGCTGATCGGTACTCCGCCCAACATCATCATTGCTAGCTATCGCGGCAGCGTGACCGGCGAGACCTTCGGCATGTTCTCGTTCTTCCCCGTGGGGGCCAGCGTGGCCCTGGCGGGGCTCGCGTTCATCGTGTTGCTGGGTTGGCGGCTGGTCCCGCAGCGGGCCAGCAATGCGTCCACCGAGGGCATGTTCGATATCAGTCACTACCTGGTCGAAGTCCGGGTAGATGAGGAGGCCAAGGCGCTCGGTTGGACCCTGCGCGAACTCCAGCGTGAACTCGAGGAGACGCTTCCGGTTCTTGCGGTCTTGCGCGGTGAGCAGCGCTATGCCGGGCATGCCTTCCTCGGCGCGCTAAAAGAGGGGGATGTCCTGCTGGTAGAGGCGGGGCCGGAAGAGATGAAACTGCTCGAGGACAAGGCCGGCCTGCGGGTGGGGATCGATCCGCAGGAGGAGACTATCGAGGAAGAGCGTGTCGAGGCGGAGGAGGGCGGGCAGATGCAGCGAGACGGTAGCCTGCCGGATGCCGAGAGTGGCCAGGAGGAAAAGAAGGAAAAGAAGGAAAAGAAGCACGGAGCATCCGACGGCCTGGATACCGAGGGGCTGGAGCTGGTCGAGGCGGTGGTGCGCAACGACTCGGTCATGGTCAACCGTACCGTGACGCAACTACGGCTGCACAACCAGTACGGCATGCATCTGGTCGCAGTGGCTCGGGACGGCAGCCGTCTGCGCCAGCGCCTGCGCGATATCCGTTTTCGGCCCGGCGACGTAGTGTTGCTGCAGGGCGGCGAAAGCAATCTGAGCGATAGTCTGGCAACGCTGGGCTGCTTGCCCCTGGCCAGGCGTAACTTCACCCTGGGGCAGCCGCGCATGCTGCTGGTATCGATCGGTATCTTTGCACTGGCCATCGTCGCCATGCTGCTGGACATTCTGCCCAATGCCGTCGCGCTTGCCTTGGCGGCCCTGGTCACGCTGCTGGTCGGCGTATTGCCGCTGCGAGACGGTTATCAGGCCATCGACGGTCCGGTGATCGTGCTGCTGGCGGCGATGATTCCCGTGGGCACGGCGCTCGAGACCAGCGGTGGTGCGGCGCTCATAGCAGAGAGTCTGTTGGATTTGGGGGGCACCTGGCCCACCGTGTTGATCCTGGTACTGCTGTTCGTTACCACCATGATGCTCTCTGACGTGATCAACAATGCGGCGGCGGCAGTACTGATGGCGCCGATAGCCGTCAGCCTGGCCAGCGGTTTCGAGGCTTCCATCGATCCCTTCCTGATGACCGTGGCCATCAGTGCCTCCTGTGCTTTCCTCACGCCTATCGGACACCAATCCAACACCCTGGTCATGGGGCCGGGAGGGTATCGCTTCGGTGACTACTGGCGCATGGGGTTGCCCTTGGAGCTGATAGTCATGGTGGTGGCGATACCGATGATCCTACTGGTATGGCCCTTGTAGGAGAGGAAACGAAAAACCCCGGCGCTGGGGCCAGGGTTGGGTAGGGAACTGATCTTATGCCGCGTTGTGGCGCAGGATGTTGGCCTTGTCGGTGGCGAACTCGTCATACTCGAAGTCGTCCACCGTGAGTAGCTCGAGCACCTCGGCTTCGAAGCGGCGCATGAACTCGGCGTCCTCCTCGCTTACCAGGCCCTTCTCCCGCGCCGCCTCCAGGCGAGCCTCGGGATGCAGCGCCTGCCGCGGCAGTTCGTCCTTGGCGTAGGCCTTGTTGACCGTGCGGTAGAGCGCTTCGGCGCGGTCGTAGTCGGCCAGCAGGGCATTGTAGTGGGCCAGCGGATTGTCCTTGGCGCCGTCGTTCTGCTGCCAGGCCGCCGCGAGGAGCTTGGCGCGCAGCGCGGTGTCGCGCGACACGGACTGAGCGATCTCCCGGGTCAGGTGGTCGGCGGGGCGTTTCCAGCGCCGTCCCAACGGCATCGTCACCGCGCGCAGCACGCCGGCCAGCGCGCGGTTGGGCAGGTTGTCGAACAGCTCGTCGAAGGCCTGCTCGGCGCGCTGCAGCAGGTGGATGCAGCTGTAGTGGAGCAGGGCGGCCTCGCCTTCCACCTTGTCACCCTCCTGCCAGTGCTTGAGCACCATCGAGGCGAGATAGAGATTGGAGAGCACGTCGCCCAGGCGTGCCGAGATCATCTCGCGCTGCTTGAGCGTGGCCCCGAGGCTGGCCATGGCGGCATCGGCACACAGGCTGAAGCCGGCCGAGAGGCGGGCCATGTCGCGGGCGTAGGGCGCGGCGACTTCATCGAAGGGCACGCTCGGTTTGCCGATGCCGAGCCCCATGGTGAAGGAGCGGGCAGCGTTGCCGAAGACCAGGGCTGCGTGGCCGAAGAAGGCACGGTCGAAGGCCTTGAGATCGTTGCTGTCCGAGGCGGCCAGCTCCTCGAGCACGAACGGATGGCAGCGGATGGCGCCCTGGCCGAAGATCATCAGGTTGCGGGTCATGATGTTGGCACCCTCGACCGTGATCGATACCGGGTTGGCGCTGTAGCCGATGCCCAGATAGTTGCGTGGGCCCAGGGTGACCGCCTTGCCGCCGTGGATGTCCATGGCATCGGAGAGCCCGAGGCGCTGGAACTCGGTGAGCTGGCTCTTGAGGATCGCCGAGGGGACGGAAGGCTTCTCACCGCGGTCGATGGTGTTGGCGGTCTGGTAGACTGCCGCCTGGGCGATGTAGCCCAACGAGGCCAGGCGTGCCAGTGGCTCCTGTACGCCCTCCATCTCAGCGACGGGTACGTTGAACTGGCGGCGAATGCGGGCGAAGCCGCCGGTCCAGCCCAGGGCGTAGCGCATGGTGCCGCTGGCACCGGAGGGCAGGGTGATGCAGCGGCCGATGGAAAGACACTCCACCAGCATGCGCCAGCCCTGACCGATCATCTCGGTGCCGCCGATGATGGTGTCCAGCGGGACGAAGACATCCTTGCCCTTGATCGGACCGTTGAGGAACGGGCTGCCGATGGGGTGGTGGCGGCGGCCGATTTCCATGCCAGCGGTATTGCGCGGCACCAGTGCGAGGGTGATGCCACGATCCTCCTCCTCGCCCAGCAGGTGGTCGGGGTCGAACAGGCGAAAAGCCAAGCCCACCACGGTAGCGATAGGCGCCAGGGTGATCCAGCGCTTCTCGAAGTTGAGTCGCAGGCCCAACACCTCTTCACCGTCGATCACTTGCTTGCACATGATGCCTGTATCGGGAAGCGAGGTGGCATCGCTGCCGGCGCGGGGGCCGGTCAGGCCGAAGCAGGGAATCTCGCGGCCGTCAGCCAAGCGCGGCAGATAGTGATCCTTTTGCGCCTGGGTACCGTACTTGAGCAGCAGTTCGCCCGGGCCGAGGGAGTTGGGCACTCCCACCGTGACCATCAACGTCTCGCTGATCGAGAGCTTCTGCAGCACCAGCGACTGCGCCTTGGCCGAGAACCCGAGGCCGCCGTACTCCTTGGGGATGATCATGCCGAAGAAGCCTTCCTTCTTCAGGTATTGCCACAGCTCCTCCGGCAGGTCGGCACGCTCCTTGGCGATCTCCCAGGCGTTGCACATGCCGGCGGCCACCGAGCACTGGCGCTCGAGAAAGCTGCGCTCCTCCTCGGTCAGGCCGTCGTCGCGGTAGCTCATCAGCTTGTCCCACTGTGGACGACCCGAAAACAGCTCGCCATCCCAGGCTACGGTTCCGGCTTCCAGCGCAATACGCTCCGTATCCGAGACCTTGGGCGAGACACGCTTGAACATGGCGAACAGGCGCGGCGTGAGCCACTGGATACGCAGCGCCGGCAGGCCGGCCACGGCGACCGCTGCCGCGCCGAGCAGCAGCAGTACGCCAAGTACGGGGGAGACCAGCAGACTCACCAGGCCAAGGCCTCCGAGCATGACCAGGATCGGCATGGCGCCGGCCTCGCGCCGCATTAACACCAGCAGGCCAGCGACAGTGAGGATGAGGAGTATCAGGGTGAGCATGTGTTCGGCGCTCCCTTGGTTCATGTTTAGAACGGTTGTTTGAATGTGTCAGCCTAGCCGATCTCCTCGACGCTGGCCAGCCCTGAGGCGCAGACGAAATGACAACGCCCTGCTCGGTGGCAGGGCGCTGGGTGGGAGGAAAAGTGATTCGCTCGCGCAGGTAGTTGTACCGTATTTCCTAGGTTAGGCGGCGCTGTGGCTCGCGCCTCGCCGGACTGTCACCGGCCACGTAGTAGGGCGCATCCGAGGGTGGCAACGGCTCGCGGCCACGGATGCGGTCGGCGATCTTCTCGGCCAGCATGATGGTCGGTGCGTTGAGGTTGCCGGTAGGGATCACCGGGAACAAGGAGGCATCCACCACACGCAGCCCCTCCAGGCCGTGCACGCGGCCCTGGCCGTCGACCACGGCGTCGTCGCCTTCCCCCATACGGCAGCTGCCGCAGGGGTGGTAGGCGGTCTCCGCGTGCTCGCGCACGAAGGTATCCAGTTCCTCGTCGCTCTGCACGTCCGGCCCTGGCGATATCTCACGGCCGCGATACGGATCCATGGCGGGTTGGGCGATGATCTCACGGGTCAGGCGAATGGCATCGCGGAACTCCTGCCAATCCTTCTCCTTGGCCATGTAGTTGAACAGGATGCTGGGAGCGGCCTTGGGGTCGCGCGAGGTGAGGCGAATGCGCCCGCGGCTCTCGGAGCGCATCGAGCCCACGTGGGCCTGGAAGCCGTGCGCCTGTACCGCGCTCTTGCCGTTGTAGCTGATGGCGATGGGCAGGAAGTGATACTGCAGGTTGGGCCAGGGCTCCTCGTCGTGGGTACGAATGAAGGCGCACGACTCGAACTGGTTGCTGGCGCCGATACCGCTGCCAAGGAACAGCCACTCGGCGCCGATCTTCGGCTGGTTGAACCACTTGAGTGCAGGATAGAGCGTGATCGGCTGCTTGCATTCGTACTGGATGTACATCTCCAGGTGGTCCTGCAGGTTCTCACCGACACCGGGCAGGTCGTGAACGACGGGAACGTCGAACTCGCGCAGGTGCTCCGGATTGCCGACCCCCGAGCGCAGCAGGATCTGCGGCGAGGCGATGGCCCCGGCGCACAGCAGCACCTCACGGCGGGCGCGAACCTGCTGCGTCTGGCCGCGGCGCAGGTAGCGCACGCCTACGGCGCGCTTGCCCTCGAACTCGATCACGTCCGTTGTGGCGTGGGTCTCGATGGTGAGGTTGTCGCGCCCCTTGGCCTGATCGAGATAACCGCGCGCGGTGGAGGAGCGGCGGCCCTTGGGGGTGACGAAACGGTCCATGGGGCCGAAGCCTTCCTGCTGGTAACCGTTGACGTCCTCGGTCTCGGGATAGCCTGCCTGCACGCCGGCATCGACGAAGGCGCGGTAGAGTTCGTTGTTGCCCTCCTTGGGCGTGGTCACGCTGACCGGGCCGTCGCCTCCGTGGTAGGCGTTGGGCCCGATGTCACGGCACTCGGCTTTCCTGAAGTAGGGCAGGCAATCGACGTAGCGCCAGTCCTCAAGGCCGGCCATGCTGGCCCAGTTGTCGTAGTCAAGCGCGTTGCCGCGGATATAGCACATGCCGTTGATCAGCGAGGAGCCGCCAAGTCCCTTGCCGCGGCCGCACTCCATGCGGCGGCCGTTCATGTACGGCTCCGGGTCGGTCTCGAAGGCCCAATTGTAGCGCTTGCCTTGCAGTGGATAGGCTAAGGCGGCAGGCATCTGGGTGCGAAAATCGAAGCGGTAGTCGGGGCCGCCCGCCTCGAGCAAAAGCACGCTGACGTCCGCGTCCTCGGTGAGGCGGGTGGCCAGCACGTTGCCGGCGGAACCGGCACCGATAATGACGTAGTCGAATTCACGAATCTGGGACATAACATCTCTCACTGATAACGCGACGGAAGCGGGCCCGCTCCTGTGCGCAAGGAGTATCGGCCCAAGGCAGGAGCGGCTGGCGGTAGCGAGGGGCGCCGGGGACAAGCCGAAGAGGAGGTCCTACGCCATGGATGGCGTAGGTAGCGCCCAGGGATGGGTTCACAGCGCCTCATCGACGGTCCGGCGCCCCGGGGCTTGTCGACGGATCAGCCCCGAGCGATCCCCTATGTTCTCCTGCCTCCTAGAACACAGACTCGAAGGGTCCCATCTCCACCTGCACCGACTTGGTCTGGGTGTAGTGGGCCAAGGTCTCGATGCCGTTCTCACGGCCGACACCGGACTGCTTGTAGCCCCCCACCGGCATCTCCGCCGGCGACTCGCCCCAGGTGTTGATCCAGCAGATGCCGGCTTCCAGGCGATGGATGGTGCGATGTGCCCGGGCGAGGCTCTCGGTGAATACCCCAGCGGCAAGGCCGTAATGGGTGTCGTTGGCGCGGCGGATCAGCTCCTCCTCCTCATCGAAGGCGAGGATCGACATCACCGGACCGAAGATCTCCTCACGTACGATGCGCATGTCGTCGGTGCAATCGGTGAACACTGTGGCCGGGGCCCAGGCGCCGCGGGCGAAGTCGCCTTCGGCCAAGGGCTCGCCGCCGATCAGCACGCGGGCACCGTCCTGCTTGCCGTACTCGATGTAGCCAAGCACCTTGGCCTGATGTTCGAAGCTGACCAGCGGGCCGAAGTTGACGCTGGGGTCGAGCGGGTCGCCAGCACGGATGCGCGCCACGCGCTCCGCGATCTTCTCCTCGAAGGCCTGCTTCACCGAGCGTTCGACGAAGACCCGTGTGCCATTGGTGCAGATCTGACCGCTGGAATAGAAATTGGCCATCATCGCCGCGTCGGCGGCGCGCTCGAGGTCGGCATCGGCGAACACGATCAGCGGCGACTTGCCGCCCAGTTCCATGGTCACGTCCTTGAGCGTCGAGCCGCCGGCTGCTGCCATTACCTTCTTGCCGGTGCCTACCTCGCCGGTGAACGACACCTTGGCGATGTCTTCATGTTCGGTCAGCATCTGGCCGACGCGGCCGTCGCCATGCACGACGTTGAACACGCCGTCGGGCAGTCCGGCTTCGGTGAATATCTCGGCCAGTTTCATGGCGGTCAGCGGAGTGACTTCGCTGGGCTTGAACACCACGGCGTTGCCCGCGGCCAGCGCCGGGGCCGCCTTCCAGCAGGCGATCTGGATCGGATAGTTCCAGGCTCCGATGGCGGCGATCACGCCGAGCGGCTCGCGGCGGGTGTAGACGAACGACGACTCGCGCAGCGGAATCTGGGCGCCCTCGATGGCTGGAGCCAAGCCAGCGTAGTACTCGAGCACGTCGGCGCCGGTGACGATGTCTACCGCAGCGGTTTCGCTGATCGGCTTGCCGGTATTGCGCGTTTCGAGCTCGGCGAGTTCGTCATTTCTCTCTCTCAAGAGCGCGACGGCACGGTTGAGGATGCGGGCGCGCTGCATGCCGGTCAGGGCGGCCCAGCGGTGTTGGCCCCTCCGTGCCGCAGCGATGGCACGATCGATATCAGCCTGGCTGGCCTGCTCGACCTTGGACAGCAGGCTGCCATCGTAAGGGTTGATGACGTCGAAAGTTTCGCCGGAGGTCGCCGGCTCCCGACGGCCCGCGATGAAGAGGGGCTCGGTGTTGTACGCTGTCATGCTGTCTCCTTTGTGGACGCAAGGGAGGTGTCGTAACCGGTCAGTAACTGATCGAGATAGGCGTGCGCCAAGCGTCGGGCGCGTTCAGTATCCAGCCCCTCGGGACTCAGGGTGCCACGCAGCCACAGGCCGTCGATCATGGCGGCAAGGCCGCGAGCGGCATCGCGTGCCGCTGCGTGCGGCATCAGGCGGCGAAACTGGCAGCACAGATTGGAATAGAGCCGCTGGTCGTTGACATGCTGGAGTCGCTGGAGCCGCGGCTTGTGCATGCTGCTGGCCCAGAAGGCGAGCCAGGTCTTGGCTGCTGGGCTGGAGATCTGGCTACGGTCGAAGTTGCCATCGATAATGGCGCCTAGATGGTCGCGAGGAGAGCCATCTTTCAACCGGCTGCGCCGGGCCGCTACGGCCTGGCCCAGGTCGGTGAGGATCTGGCGCATGGTGGCCTCGAGCAGGCCGTCCTTGCCACCGAAGTAGTGACTGATGATGCCCGCCGATACGCCGGCATGCCGGGCGATTCTCAGTACGGTAGCATCCGCCAGACCGACCTCGTCGATGGCAGCCATGGTGGCTTTGATGAGCTGGCTACGCCTGATCGGCTCCATACCTGTCTTTGGCACCGCTGACTCCTGTGAATGCAATGACCCCCACGATGGCTCATCAGTATGCTAATTTTTTATTGAACGTTCAATCAATAAAAGAAGGGCGACTGCCGGCTTGCTTGCATGTCAGGTATCGTGCATAATCCTGCCGCGTTGAAGGGTCCTTGTGCCCTCGAAAAGGCTACGTAGCTCAGCTGGTTAGAGCACATCACTCATAATGATGGGGTCCCCTGTTCGAATCAGGGCGTAGCCACCAGGTTCTCCCATGACGCCCGCGCAGCTACCGTTGCGCGGGCGTCATGGGTTTTGAGGGCGGTGCCAGGCTAGTAGAATCCGCCCTTGACCTTATGTGAGCGATCCGTATACTACGCACCGTGTTCAGGGCCATTCCCGGATAGCTCAGTCGGTAGAGCAAGTGACTGTTAATCACTGGGTCGCAGGTTCGAGTCCTGCTCCGGGAGCCAAGAACACACGCTGATCCTGACGCTCGTCATTCCTCGATAGCTCAGTTGGTAGAGCAAGTGACTGTTAATCACTGGGTCGCAGGTTCGAGTCCTGCTCGAGGAGCCATCAGCTCAAGCTCGAAAAGAGCCATCAGCTCGGCTTCAAAGAAAGCCATCGGCTCTTTGCAGAAGCATTGCACCATTCCCGGATAGCTCAGTCGGTAGAGCAAGTGACTGTTAATCACTGGGTCGCAGGTTCGAGTCCTGCTCCGGGAGCCAGCTTTCGTTTCCCTCCCCATTTTGATTCTTGCCTGGTATCGAGTGCTGTCGTCTCACCCTGCATCACTTGCGTTGAGTATAAGTGAAGCCTTTATCAGAGGCTCGACTCGGCACAAACGCTAGCGGGTAAGCCGGATACGGGCCCGCATGGGGCGATGCGCCAAGGGCGCCCGGTCATCGCAGTCGGGCGCCCTTGGCGGAAGGGCAGGGGATCGAGGTGCGTCGCGATCAGGATCGGCCGGCCAGGCGCCGCTGGGTCAGCTCGGCATAATCGGCAAGGATCGATGCAGCCTCGACGACTTGGACGCGGTCCACGGGTTCGTCCTCTTCACCTTCTTCTTCACCGCGGGCATCGATCAACTCGTCCAGCGGCTCCAGGTCCAGGGCCTCGCGGCGGCGGTTTTCGAGAGCCAACTGTTCCGCATCGCGGGCTTCCACTTCGCGCTGGCGCTGCTCACGGTCGAGACTGACGCTGGTGTGCTCCTCGCGCATGCGGCGTGCGAGTTCCACGCGCTCCTTGAGATAGACGAAGTTGGGGTGGGAGTCGGCCCGCTCGCGATGTCGTGAGCGCAGCGTCTCGAGATACTCCCACGGCTCGCCGTAGTGGCGATACTGGACCGCCTGGACGGTATCCCACTCCAGTGCGTTGTCCAGGCTGCTCTCGCCGATCCGGTCCGGGTCGATCATGTCGGGGAACAGGATGTCGGGTTCGACGCCGCGATGCTGGGTACTTTCACCCGAGATGCGGTAGAACTTGGCTCGGGTCAGCTTGATCTGGCCGTGGCTGAGATCGTTCAGAGTCTGTACGGTGCCCTTGCCGAAGGTGGCGCTGCCCAGCACCAGACCGCGACCGTAATCCTGGATCGCACCGGCGAAGATCTCCGAGGCCGAGGCCGACAGGCGATTGACCAGCACGGCCAGCGGACCGTCGTAGAGGGTACCGGTCTCGGTGTCGCCGTAGAGGCTGATGCGGCCGCGGGCGTCGCGTACCTGCACGGTGGGGCCACGGTCGATGAACAGGCCGAGCAGAGAGTTGGCCTCTTGCAGAGCGCCACCGCCGTTGTTGCGCAGGTCGAGCATGATGCCGTCGATACCCTCTGCCTTGAGTCGCTCGACTTCGCGTGCAACATCGCGGGTGGTGCTGCGAAACTCCTCGGCGCCGGACTGCCAGGCATCGAAGTCGACGTAGAAGGTGGGGATGGTGATCACGCCAATGCGCTTGATGTCGTCGTCACGCTCTACTTCGACGATCTCACTCTTGGCCGCTTGTTCTTCGAGGTCCACGGTGTCACGGGTGATCTCAATGGTGTGCGAGCGTGTCATGTCCACGGCTTCCGCAGGCACTACCTCGAGGCGTACCACGGTGCCCTTGGGACCGCGGATCAGGTCGACCACTTCGTCCAGGCGCATGCCGACGACGTTGACGACTTCCCCTTCATCTTCCTGCCCGACGCCGACGATGCGATCGGCGGGCTCGAGCACACCGGCGCGATCCGCCGGACCGCCGGGCACCAGGCTGGTCACCTTCACGTATTCGCCGTCGGATTGCAGCATGGCACCGATGCCTTCCAGTGACAGCCGCATCTGGATATCGAAGGATTCGCCCTGGCGCGGGGAGAGGTATTCGGTATGCGGGTCGATACTGCTGGTCACGGCCGCCATGAACAGACCGAACACGTCTTCTCCATTGGTCTGGCGGAGCCGCGAGAGTTGGCCTTCGTAGCGCTGGCGCAGATTGTTCGCTACCTGCTCCTCGTCCTGGCCGCTGATGTCCAGGGTCAGGGCTGCGTTCTTCAGACGCTTGCGCCACAGGTCGTCGAGTTCCGCCTCGCTGGTGGCCCAGTCGGCGTCGCGGCGGTCGAGATCGAGCCTCATATCGGTTTCGTAGGTGAAGTTCAGCCCTTGATCGAGGGCGGAGAGCAGCCATTCGAAGCGGCTTTCGGCACGCTCGTGATAGCGCTGGTAGAGCTGGTAGACGGAAGTCAGGTCACCCTCGAACAGTATGTCGTCGATGCGCCCCTCGAGATGGCGAAATTCCTCGATGTCGCTCTCCAGCAGGAAGGCGCGCTGGCCGTCGAGGATGTCGAGGTAGCGCTCGAAGGCCAGTCGCGACCAGGCGTCATCGAGAGCGGTGTCGGCGTAGTGGCCGTAGCGTAACGATTCGGCCACCTCTACCGCGGCCTGCCGTTGGGCATCGCCGGGCTGGATCTGGGCAAGCGCCAGTTGAGCGCACGACAACAGCAGCACCAGCGTCATGATCGCTGTGTGCCGAATAACGACTAACTGGCTCATCAATGAAGCACCCCTGGTTTCGTGTACACTTCCTTCCCTAGACAAGCGTATGGCGTGTGAGTTGCCAAGCAGAAACCGCATTGTAGCAGCTCTCGCGCTAACCACGACCCCTGATGAGGATCCACATGTCTCGGGAAGCCCGTCTCGAGCGACTGCTCGATTTTCTGCATCGTTCCCCTACGCCCTGGCATGCCGTGGCGGTAATGGCCGACCGGCTCGAGGCTGCCGGCTTTCGTCGCCTCGACGAGCGCCAGCCTTGGCAGCTTTCTCCCGGCGAGCGGGTCTTTGCCACGCGTAACGACTCATCCATCGTGGCGCTGCAGCTGCCTCGGCAGGGACTTGAGTCGCTGCGCATGATTGGTGCCCATACCGATAGCCCTGGCTTGAGGTTGAAGCCCAATGCGGCCCAGAGTTCGGCGGGCTGGCTGCAGCTCGGCGTCGAACTCTATGGCGGCGTGCTGCTGGCCCCCTGGTACGATCGCGACCTGGGGCTGGCCGGGCGAGTCCACGTGCGACATGCCGACGGTCGTATCGAAGGCGTGCTGTTGTGCGTGGACCGGCCGGTCGCCATCATCCCCAGTCTGGCCATCCACCTCGATCGTGAGGTCAACGCCGGCCGGGCGATCAACGCCCAGACCCAGATGCCGCCGGTTTTCCTGCAGGGCGGAGAAAAAGCCGACCTGCAACGCCTGCTGCTCGAGTGGCTGGAGGCGCAGCATGGCATCACCGGAGCCGAGATCCTCGATTTCGAGCTGGCACTCTACGATGTGCAGCCGCCGGCACTGGTGGGCGTCGAGCGCGAGCTGATAGCGAGCGCCCGCCTGGACAACCTGCTTTCCTGCTTCATCGGCCTGGAAGCGTTGCTGGAGAGCGACGGCAGTCAGGGCGTGGTGCTGGTGGCCAACGATCATGAAGAAGTCGGCAGTGCCAGCGCTTGCGGTGCCCAGGGGCCGTTCCTCGGCGACGTCTTGCGTCGTGTGAATGCGCAGCTCGGCGAACCGGGCGAGGAGGGCTTCATTCGCCTGATCCAGGCCTCGCGAATGATTTCCTGCGATAACGCTCACGCCCTTCACCCCAATTTCACCGACAAGCATGACGCCGCCCATGGGCCAGCGCTCAATGGTGGTCCGGTGATCAAGGTCAACGCCAACCAGCGCTATGCCACCAACAGCGCTACGTCGGCGCTGTTTCGCGATCTCTGTCGCGAAGCCGGCGTGCCGGTGCAGACTTTCGTCACCCGTGCCGACATGGGCTGCGGCAGCACCATTGGTCCGATTACCGCCACCGAGCTCGGTGTGCCGACGCTGGATGTGGGGGTGCCGCAGTGGGCCATGCACTCGATTCGCGAGACGGCGGGCAGCCATGATGTCGAGCATCTGACCCGGGCGCTGATCGCCTTTGCCAACCGCTCCCAGTTGGTTTGAGTCGTCACCACGAAAAACCCGGCGCCCATGAGGCGCCGGGTTTTTTTCGATTCTGGTGGCTACGCCCTGACTCGAACAGGGGACCCCATCATTATGAGTGATGTGCTCTAACCAACTGAGCTACGTAGCCAATCGACGGAGGCGAAGTTTACGGATTCGCCCCCATCAGGTCAAGCTTGAAGGCTACACATTGAAGCGGAAGTGGATCACGTCCCCATCCTTGACCACGTACTCCTTGCCCTCGAGGCGCCACTTGCCGGCATCCTTGGCGCCCTGTTCCCCGCCCAGGGAGACGTAGTCGTCGTAGGCGATGACCTCGGCGCGGATGAAGCCCTTCTGGAAGTCGGTGTGGATCACCCCGGCGGCCTCGGGAGCGGTGGCACCCACCTTGACCGTCCAGGCGCGCACTTCCTTCACCCCGGCGGTGAAGTAGGTCTGCAGGCCCAGCAGCTTGTAACCGGCGCGGATCACCCGGTCGAGCCCGGGCTCTTCCATGCCCATCTCGCCGAGGAACATGGCGCGCTCGTCGTCGTCGAGTTCGGCGATCTCGGCTTCGAGCTGGTTGCACACCGGCACCACCACGGCGCCTTCCTCGGCGGCAATCTCGTTGACGATATCGAGGTAGGGGTTGTTCTCGAAGCCGTCCTCGTTGACGTTGGCGATGTACATGGTCGGCTTGAGCGTGAGGAAACCGAAGCTCTTGACCTGGCGCTTCTCGTCGTCGTCGAGGCCGAAGCTCCGCAGCGGCTGGCCCTCGGCCAGGTGCGGCTGGACGCGTTCCAGGATCGCCTTGGTGGCGATGGCGTCCTTGTCACCGCCCTTGGCTACGCGCACCAGGCGCTGGATGGCTCGCTCGACGGTGTCGAGGTCGGCCAGCGCCAGTTCCAGATTGATGGTTTCGATATCGGCGCGGGGGTCGACCTGGTTGGCCACGTGGATGACGTTGTCGTTGTCGAAACAGCGCACCACGTGGGCGATGGCCTGGGTCTCGCGGATGTTGGCCAGGAACTGGTTGCCGAGCCCTTCGCCCTTGGAGGCGCCCGCCACCAGGCCGGCAATGTCGACGAACTCCATGGTGGTGGGAAGCACCTTCTGCGGCTTCACGATCCCGGCCAGCTTGTCGAGGCGCGGGTCGGGCATCGGCACGATACCGACGTTGGGCTCAATGGTGCAGAAAGGGAAATTCTCGGCATCGATGCCGGACTTGGTCAGGGCGTTGAAGAGGGTCGATTTGCCCACGTTGGGCAGGCCGACGATACCGCAGTTGAAACCCATGATGTTGTCCTGAGTGAGATGGCGGATGGCGTTCGCAGCGGGCTCTATTCTAGATCAGCCGGGGAGCCGGATCAGCCCGAGAAGCTGTGCAGTCGGCTCATGGCTCGCGCCCATTCGCCCGATACGGCAAGCGGAAGCGTGGCCAGGCACTCGTTGAGTGCGGCGCCGATGGCTTCGAGTTCCGCCTTGCCGGGGCGACCGAGCACGTAATTCGTGACCTGATGCGAGTTACCGGGGTGGCCGATGCCGATGCGCAGGCGATTGAAGCCCTTCTCGCCCAGCGCGCTAATGATGTCGCGCAGGCCGTTGTGGCCGCCGTGGCCACCGCCCTGCTTGTAGCGGGCCGAACCAGGGGGAATGTCCAGCTCGTCGTGAGCCACCAGCAGCTCATCCGGGGCGATCTTGTAGAACTGGCACAGGGCCGCCACCGCGGCACCGCTGCGATTCATGAAGGTAGTGGGTTCGAGTAGATGCAGTTCCTGGCCGTCGAGCCGCACCTTGGCATACAGGCCGAGGAACTTCTTCTCGGGGCGCAGCTCGGTGCCGGCCTGGCGGGCCAGGATTTCCACCAGCCAGGCGCCGGCGTTGTGGCGTGTGGCGGCGTACCCGTCACCGGGATTGCCCAGCCCGATGATCGCCTTGATCTGGGGCATGCGGGGTCTCCAAACGAAAACAAGCGCCGCAGCGCTTGATGGGACCGGGAAGGGGCCGCCCGCTTGGGCGACCCCTGCGGGGCAGCTTACTCGGCGCTACCTTCACCTTCCTCGCCTTCACCTTCGCCTTCGTCAGCCTCGCTGCGACCCTTGGGCTTGGTGATGCTCAGTACGGCGTTGTCGTGATCCGCACCGTGAGTCAGCTCGACCAGGGTGACGCCGGCCGGCAGCTTGAGGTCGGAGAGGTGCAGGGTGGTGCCCATCTCGACGTTGCTGATGTCGACTTCGAGGAAGTCGGGCAGATCCTTCGGCAGGCAGCTGATCTGGACCTCGTTGGAGAGCACGTGCAGTTCGCCACCCTGGTCCTTGATGCCCTTGGACTTCTCCTCGCCCACCACGTGCAGCGGCACGTTGATGGTGATCTCGTGGGTGGCGTCCACGCGCATGAAGTCGGCGTGGGTGATCAGCGGCTTGTACGGATGACGCTGCAGGTCACGCACCACCACCTGCTCGCTCTTGCCGTCGATGACCAGATTGAGCACGGAGGAGAAGAAGGACTCGTCCTCGATGGCCTTGTAGAACGCGGCCTTCTCGACGGAAATCGGCTGCGGAGCCTTCTCGCCACCGTAAACGATGGCCGGCACCTGGAGGTTCGAACGACGCAGGCGGCGGCTCGCACCTTTCCCCAGGTCGTTACGAACGCTGGCATTGAGTGTGAAATCGGACATGATATTGCCTCTTGCTGAATGTAAGGGAGGCGTGCAACCCGCGACCTGATCGCTACGCTTCCCGAAAGCCCCGTGGGGGCGCTACTCCGGCGCCATGTTCCTGCTGAGAGTCTCAGTGGAACATGGCGCTGACGGATTCCTCGTTGCTGACGCGGCGGATCGCCTCGGCGATCAGGCCCGCCACGCTGAGCTGACGAATCTTGCCGCTGCGACGGGCAACGTCGGACAGCGGTATGGTATCGGTCACCACCACCTCATCGAGTACCGAGCCGGTGATGTTCTCCACCGCCGGGCCGGACAGGATCGGGTGGGTAGCATAGGCTACCACGCGCCGCGCGCCGTGGTCCTTCAGGGCATCGCCGGCCTTGCACAGGGTGCCGGCGGTATCGATCATGTCGTCCACCACCACGCAGGTGCGGTTCTCGATCTCGCCGATGATGTGCATCACCTGGGCCTGGTTGGCCTGGGGACGCCGCTTGTCGATGATGGCGAGGTCGGCGTTGAGCTGTTTGGCGATGGCGCGAGCGCGCACCACGCCGCCTACGTCGGGCGATACTACCACCAGGTCGTCGTAGTTCTGGCGCTCGATGTCATCGAGCAGGATCGGCGAGCCGTAGACGTTATCCACCGGCACGTCGAAGAAGCCCTGGATCTGGTCGGCGTGCAGGTCCATGGTCATGACACGATCGACGCCGGCCTTGACCATCATGTCGGCCACTACCTTGGCTGAGATCGGGACTCGGGCAGAGCGTACCCGCCGGTCCTGACGCGCGTAGCCGAAGTAGGGCACCACGGCGGTGATCCGGGTGGCCGAGGCGCGCCGCAGGGCATCCACCATCAGGATCAGTTCCATCAGGTTGTCGTTGGTCGGCGCGCAGGTGGACTGCAGAATGAAGACGTCCTTGCCGCGAACGTTCTCGTTGATCTCGACCGCGATTTCGCCATCGCTGAACTGCCCGACCGTGGCATTACCCATACGAGTATCGAGACTCTCGGCGATCTTCTGGGCGAGCTCGGGGTTGGCATTCCCGGCAAAAACCATCAATTTTGACACGCGCGTCCACCTATGCAGTGTTGGGGAGCTCCGCAGGCGATGAGGCTTTACCGTCAGCGCGGTGGTCGGACCGGGCGCTGGCTGGCGGCATGTTCATCTACCTAGAGCAGCATGTAGCGGGGAGAGGTTCAGGCCACGGGCCGTGAAAGCAGTATAGCGGTCCGGCAGGTCGGCCAGTAGACGCTTCGCATCGGCTCTCGAATCGAGCCAGGCGAAGACACAGGCACCGGTTCCCGTCAGCATGGCGGGTGCCCGGCTACCAAGCCAGTCGAGTGCTTCGGCGACAGGCGGATAGAGTGACCTGACCGTCGGCTCGCAGTCGTTGTGCCAGCTGGGCGCTCCCCCCTGCAGTGCGCGCGCCATGGTAATCGGGGCAGTGTCACGTGTCAATTGCGGTGCTCCGAACACGGCGGCGGTGGCGACCTCAATGCGAGGGTGCACGACCACGAACCAGGGGGTGTCGAGCGCCACCGGCGTGAGCTTCTCGCCGATACCTTCGGCCCAGGCGGCCTGGCCGTGTACGAACACCGGCACGTCGGCGCCGAGCTGCAGGCCGAGTTCGGCCAAGCGGCCGAGGGGAAGCTCCAGTTGCCAGAGGCGGTCGAGCCCGAGCAGCGTAGTGGCGGCGTTGCTGCTGCCGCCGCCAAGGCCGCCGCCCATGGGCAGGCGCTTGGTCAATTGAATGTCGGTGCCCAGGGAGCAGCCACTCTCCGCTTGCAACAGCCGGGCTGCCCGCACGATCAAATTGTCGCTGTCGGGCACGCCCGGCAGGCCGGGCGTCAGGCGGACCTCGCCATCCTGACGCAACTGAAAGCGCAGCTCGTCGCCATGGTCGAGAAACTGGAACAGCGTCTGCAGCTTGTGATAGCCGTCCGCTCGGCGGCCGATGATATGCAGTAGGCGATTGAGCTTGGCCGGTGCCGGCAGGGTGAGTGCGTTCATCGGCTGGCTCGGTGCGCTTCTTTGCGGCTGCTCAGTCATCAATGGCGGGGCGCCACTCGGTGACTACCAGGGTGACGCTGAGGTCGTCGTATTCCATGCTCAGGCGTCGCGGCAGCCACAGCGATTCGACCTGGGCCCAGTCGCGATAGACGATCTGCCAGCCATCCTGCTCGAGTTGCTGGGGAAAGCCGCGCTCGTCGCGTTCGAGACGGTAGTCGCTGTGGTCGGCAGGCAGGCCGCGAATCCAGTCGGACAGCGAGCTGACCGGCAGCGACCAACCCAACTGCTGCTGCATCAGGGATTCTGGGGAGGAGGCTTCGAAGCGGCCCTCGGCGTTGGTCAGGGTGAAGCGTCCCTCGCGCCCTTCGAGCAGGTTGCGGCCGCTGCCGAAGGGGCCGCTGATCAGCATGCGGTAATAATGTGGATGCTGACTCCAGTCGAGGTTGGCGCTGGTCGTCTCCCGGGAGGTGCGCAACCCGGCCTTGCCGATCAGGATCCAGGTATCAAGCGCCTCCAGGCGTTCCTGCTGGGCTTGCCATTGGTCGGCCGAGCGTCCGTCGTCCGGTGTCGTGCCCGGTGTGGCGCAGCCAGCCAGCAGGGCAAGGGCGAGGCTCATGGCAAACCAGCGTATCGCGAGAGTGGGGCGTCTCATGGCGTCGTCTCGTTGACTGTGGATGATGTGGGTGCCAGTTCGGGGATGCGCTCGAGAAGTTCATCGATCAGGGGGCGTTCATCGTAGCGGAGCAGAGCTTGCTCTACCACGCGGCGAGCATCCTCATGCTGTCCGAGTGCCCAGAGAACCTCGGCGAGATGGGCGGCGATCTCCTGGTCGGGCATGCTGGCATAGGCCCGTTCGAGCCATGGCAGGGCGCGCTCTGGATCGCCCTGGCGGTAATAGACCCAGCCCAGGCTGTCCATGATCGCGGGGCTGCCCGGTTCGAGGGCGTGGGCGCGCTCGATCAGCTCGCGGGCTTCATCCAGTCGTTCTTCCTGGTTGAGGTCCGCCAGGGTGTAGCCCAGTGCATTCAGGGCCGAGGCGTTGTCCGGGTTGGTCTCGATGATACGGCCGAGATCCCGCTCCATGGCATCGATGTCGCCTTGCCCCCAGGCACGCATGGCGCGCAGGTAAAGCAGCGGCTCGTCGTTGGGCGTGCGCGAGAGTTCGCGGTTGAGCAGGGCATTGGCTTCGGCGTGCAGCCCGGCCTCGTCGAGCAGTTCCACCTCGAGGGCGACCAGCTCGCTGAAGCGCGATTCGTGGCGCAGGCGCTCGATGCGCAGGAAGGCGCGGGCATCGAGCAGACGGTCATCCTCGATCAGCATCTGTGCTGCCCGCAGCCGCGCACGCAGGAAGTCGTTGCCGGGGGATACCTGGCGGTAATAAAGGAGGGCGTTGTCGATCTCGCCCTCTTCCTCGGCGATGAGGCCCATCAGGTAGAAAGCCGCGGGAGGTGGCTCGTCGCTGCTGACCAGTGGCAGTAGCAGGCGGCGGGCCGCATCAAGGTGATTGTCCTCGAGGTAAAGGCGGGCCAGTGAAATGCGTAGCTCCTGGTTGCCAACGTGCTCGTCCAGCAGGGTCGAGGTGTGCTCCTCCGCTGCAGCGACGTTGCCCAACATCAGCTCGGCTTGCGCCATCAGTAGCAGGAAACGGGGATCGCCGGGAGATATCTCGAGGCCGCGGCGCGCGGCCTCGCGGGCCTGGCGCGGACTGTTGGCTTCCAGCGCCAGTTGGGCGCGGGTCAGCCACAGGGCGGGCAGTTCCGAGTGGTCGCGGGCGAGCAGGCCCAGGCGTTGTTCGGCCTGCTGGCGCTGGCCGGTGGCAGCCTCGAGAATCGCCATGGCCAGCACGGCATCGTAGCGATGAGGGTGCGCGTCGGCGTCGGCGCGCTCGAGGTGCTCGCGCAGACGCTCACGCAGGGGAAGTGGGTCGGTGCCGGATTCCAGGGCGAGTTCGGCGAACAGCGCCAGCTCGCCGTGCAGCCCCTGCTCGACCAGTATCAGGCGTCGATCGAGTGCCGTCGACCAGTCGCCACGCTGCAGGGCCAGGCCCGAGAGCAGGCGCAGCGGTGCCTCGGCGGCGGGGTCGAGCTCATGCCAAGTGCTGACCGCCTGTTCGAGCAGCAGCACGTCGTTGCCGAAGCGTGCCGCCAGCGTGCCGCGCTCCGCCAGCTGTGGGGCGCGGTAGCGCTCGGCCATGGCCAGATAGCCCAGCGTGGCGCGGCGATAGTCGCCGCGCTGCCCTGCCATCTCGGCGCTCAACAGCGTAGAGAGGCCCTCTGCATCCAGCCCACGCTCGATGGGGGGCGCCGAGACCAGAGGGTCTTCTTGAATCGTGCCGAAGGGGGAGGAGGCCAAGCCTTGGCAACCGCTCAGCAAGACGGTTAAACCAAGCACTGCCAGTCCCTGGCGAGAAGAGCGTATCAGCGTCGAGGGCATGCGTATCTCATCCGGTATCCCGAGGTGCCAGCATACCGGCTAGCGGCCCATGGGCAAAGGGATCGCTGCATCGCAATGCGCGGTCGGCGAATGTACCGTGTCTTGTCGTGCGTCAATTGCCGGGTCGCTGCGCCTGGCGCCGAGTTCGAAAGGCTGTGATAGAATGCGGCGCCGCAGAGACGTTTTTTCATTTACGGTGCCGCCGGCCGACTTTTCCGAAGACGCTAACGCATGACGCTTCTTGCCCTTGGAATCAACCACAGGACGGCCACCGTCGCGGTGCGCGAGCGGGTCGCCTTCACCCCCGCTCAGTTGGAGTCGGCGCTGACCGAGCTGCGCCATATCCCCCAAGTGCATGAAGCGGCGGTGCTCTCGACCTGTAACCGCACTGAGCTCTATTGCGTCACCGAGCCGAGCGGCGAGCGTCTCATCCTCGACTGGTTGAGCCATTTCCATGGGTTGCAGCTCGAGGAGCTTACCCCCTGCGCCTATCATTACCTGGACAACGATGCCGCCCGGCACCTGATGCGCGTCGCCGTGGGGCTGGATTCCATGGTGTTGGGCGAACCGCAGATACTCGGCCAGCTCAAGGAGGCTTACCAGTCGGCGCGCCAGGCGAGTGGACTGGGCGGCGAGCTGGAGTTGCTCTTCCAGCATACCTTTGCGGTGGCCAAGCAGGTGCGGACGCGCACCGGCATTGGCCAGAACCCGGTCTCGGTGGCTTATGCGGCGGTCAGCCTGGCCAGCCGTATCTTCGATGATTTCAGCCGCTCACGGGCGCTGTTGATCGGTGCCGGGGAGACCATCGAACTGGTTGCCCGCCACCTGCGCGAGGCGGGCGTGCGCGACATGATCGTGGCCAATCGGACACGGGAGCGCGCCGAGCTGCTGGCCGGCGAGTTCAATGCCGAGGCGATCTCGCTCGACGAGATTCCCGATGCCCTGTCCCGCGCGGACATCGTCATCTCCTCGACCGCCGCGCCGCTGCCGATCCTGGGCAAGGGCATGGCGGAGCGGGCGTTGAAGAAGCGCCGTCACCGACCGATTTTTATGGTCGATATTGCCGTGCCACGGGACATCGAGCCCGAAGTCGGCGATCTGGACGACATCTTTCTGTACACCGTCGACGACCTCAACGAGGTGATCCAGGAGAACCGCCGCCATCGCCAGGCGGCCGCCGATCAGGCGGAGGCCCTGATCGAGCATGGCGTTCATGTCTGGCTACACGAGCGGCGTATTCGCAGCAGCGGGGAATTGATTCGCCGTTATCGCGACCAGGCGGCCGAACTGCGCGAGCTATCGGAGCGCCAGGCACTGGCCAGGCTGTCACGCGGGGAGGATCCCGAGGAAGTGATTCGGCTGATGGCGCACCAACTGACCAACCGCCTGCTGCATCGGCCCACGGTGGCGTTGCGCGAGGCGTCTGGTGGCGAGCGACGTGACCTGCTCAACGCCGCCGAGGCGCTGCTGCTTAATCCCACATCAACGAAACCCTGACAGGACACGCCATGAAAGCGACCCTGCGCCAGCGTCTCGATGGCTTCGTCGAACGCTTCGAGGAGCTCGCCGCCCTGCTGGCGGAGCCCGAGGTGATCAGCGACCAGCCTCGCTTCCGCGACTACTCCCGCGAATACGCCGAACTCGAATCCCTGGTCGAGGCCTGGCGCGACTACCGGGCGACCGAGAGTGACCTGGAGGACGCCGATCTGCTGGCCAACGACAGCGATGCCGAGATGCGCGAACTGGCGCAACTGGAGCTGAGCGAAGGCCGTGAACGCCTGGATGAGTTGGAGGATCGGCTCAAGCGCTTGCTGGTGCCGCGCGATCCGGACGATGGCCGCAACGTCTTTCTCGAGATCCGTGCCGGCACCGGCGGTGACGAGGCCGCGCTGTTTGCCGGCGACCTGTTCCGCATGTATTCCCGCTATGCCGAGAAGCAGGGCTGGATGGTCGAGGTGATCAGCGCCAGCCATGGCGAGCAGGGCGGCTATAAGGAGATCATCACGCGAGTGAAGGGCGAGGGCGTCTATGCCCGGCTCAAGTTCGAGTCGGGCGCACACCGTGTGCAGCGCGTGCCGGCGACGGAATCCCAGGGGCGCATTCACACCTCCGCCTGTACCGTGGCCGTGATGCCCGAAGCCGACGAGGTGGGCGATGTCGATATCAATCCGGCCGATCTGAGAGTGGACACCTTCCGCTCCAGCGGCGCCGGCGGCCAGCACGTCAACACCACCGATTCGGCGATCCGGATCACCCACCTGCCGAGCGGGGTGGTGGTCGAGTGCCAGGAGGAGCGCAGCCAGCACAAGAACCGCGCCAAGGCCATGTCGCTGTTGGCCGCGCGCCTCAAGCAGAGCGCCGTGGAGAGCCATCAGCGCGAGCGGGCCGACACGCGCCGCAGCCTGGTCGGCTCGGGAGATCGCAGCGAGCGCATTCGCACCTACAACTTTCCCCAGGGCCGGCTGACCGACCATCGCATCAACCTGACGCTCTATAAGCTTGGCGAGGTCATGGCCGGCGAACTCGACGAAGTGCTCGATCCCTTGGTTCACGAGCACCAGGCCGAGCAGCTCGCGGCGCTGCAGCAGGAAGCCTGATGCAGCTCGATATGCTGCTGGTGCGGGCTGCCGAGCGCCTGGCGCGAGCCGGCTCGCCCAGCCCACGGCTGGATGCCGAGGTGCTGCTGTGTCACGTGCTGGGTGTCGAGCGCACCTGGCTCTATACCTGGGGCGACCGGATGGCGCCTACCTTCCAGCGCGCCCGCTTCGAGGCCCTCGTCGCCGCGCGGGTGGCGGGGCACCCGGTGGCCTACCTCACCGGCGAGCGGGAATTCTGGGGACTTGTCCTGGCCACTTCGCCGCATACCCTTATCCCCCGGCCCGATACCGAAACCCTGGTGGAGGTGCTGCTCGGTCTGGCGGACGAGACTTCGGGCCGCCTGCTCGATCTGGGGACCGGTACCGGGGCCATTGCGCTGGCCTTTGCCAGCGAGCGTCCTGGCTGGCAGGCTCTCGGCATCGACCGGGTATCCGAGGCGGTGGCCCTGGCCGAATCGAATGCCCGGCGGCTGGGTATCGCCAATGTACGTTTTCTGGTCAGCGACTGGTTCTCGGCAGTGGCGCAGCAGCGTTTCGCATTGATCGCGGCCAATCCGCCCTATATCGATGCGGACGATCCGCACCTGGCTCAGGGCGACGTGCGCTTCGAGCCGAGAAGCGCCCTGGTGGCTCTCGAATCGGGGCTGGCCGACCTGCGGCATATCGCTGAATGCGCCGTTGGTCATCTCGTTCCCGGTGGCTGGCTTGCCCTGGAGCATGGCCATGACCAGGCGGCGGCCGTGCGCGAGTTGCTCGAGGCGAGGGGGTATGGAGACGTCGCGAGTCGGCGGGACCTGGGTGGCCAGGAGCGGGTCACTTTCGGCCGACGACCGGATCAGCGTTGAGGGAGGCGCATTGGAGGGGAAGCAATGGCTGTGGTACATCTGTTCAGGAAATAATTCCAAATGTCGGCATGTTTGTGCGACCGAACACCAGCACCTCGCCTGATTGCCGCGATTTTTCAGGTCGATCTGCTGTCATGGCGACACGTCATCCACTCTGACCCGGCTCCCCCGACACGACAATGAAAACCAAGACCCGCTCGCTCGACCGTATCGATCTCAAGATCCTGCGCTGCCTGCAGGAAAATGCGCGTATCTCCTATGTCGACCTGGCTGCCCAGGTCGGGCTCTCCACCACCCCTTGCCTGGAGCGCGTCAAGCGTCTCGAGAAGTCCGGCGTGATCCGCGGCTACAAGGCGATACTCAATCCGCGCTCGCTCAAGGCCAACCTGCTGGTGTTCGTCGAGATCAGTCTCGAAACGCAGTCGCCAGCGGTCTTCGATGAGTTCCGCCGCGCGGTCTCCCGTCTGCCGCAGATTCAGGAGTGCCATCTGGTTTCGGGACAGTTCGACTACATTCTCAAGTGCCGGATTCCCGAGATGTCCGCTTATCGTCAATTGCTCGGCGACGTGGTATTGACCCTTCCCGGTGTCAAGGAGTCGAAGAGCTACGTGGTGATGGAGGAGGTCAAGGAGGAGTTCTCGCTCTATGTACCCGACATCGAGGAACTCGAAGGCAAGTAAATGACGATGAACGACGAGGCGCTGCTGCGCTACAGCCGGCAGATCATGCTGGAGGCGATCGATATCGAGGGGCAGGAGCGCCTGCTGGCCTCGCGGGTGCTGGTGGTGGGCGCCGGAGGGCTGGGCTCGCCGGTGGTGCTCTATCTGGCCGCCGCCGGGGTGGGCCGCCTGACCTTGGCCGATGCCGACGCGGTGGAGCTTTCCAACCTGCAGCGCCAGATCGCGCATGGCATGGCCGACCTGGGGCGCAACAAGGCGCAATCGGCACGCGATTCGGCCATGGCGCTCAACCCAGGCTGCGAGATTCGCGTGATCGAGGCGCATCTCGATGAGGCCGCGCTCGATGTGGCCGTGAGGGAGGTCGATTTGGTGCTCGACTGCACCGATCGCTTCTCCAGCCGCTATGCCATCAATGCCGCCTGTCACCGTACCGGCGTGCCTCTGGTTTCAGGGGCGGCGATTCGTTTTTCAGGACAGCTGGCGGTATTCGATCCCCGCGATATCGCCTCGCCCTGCTATGCCTGCCTCTACCCCCCGGGGGAGGGCGGTGACGAAGAGCTGCGTTGCGCCGAGAACGGTGTGGTGGCGCCCCTGGTCGGACTGATCGGCTGTTTCCAGGCGTTGGAGGCGGTCAAGCTGCTCAGCGGGGCCGGCACGCCTCATCGTGGTCTATCCACCTTCGACGGGCTGTCCGGTCAGTGGCGGCACTACCAGGTGCCGCGCGATCCTGGCTGTCCTGTCTGCGCCGGGTAGACTCGCCACCGACTTGCCTTGAGAAATATCGACTCTTGATTGTTATTATTTGACAGGCTGGGCTTGGTGGGCACGGTCGTTATCAGCGCAGGGAGGCGATTTTTCTGTCAATTACGGACCTGGTCGAGCCATGTTGTACTGTTTTGACTGTTTTGAAAATCTCTCAGGCAGGGCGAAACGAGTCTAATCGTTATTGAATACTTGACAGCCTATGGCGGTTTGGTGCCAGACTAGTCGCATCCAGTGCCTGGTCGTGCCGGCCGCCGATGCGGACATGGCTTTCGTTGGCTCAAGCCGGATCGGTTCAATTTTCGGGAAACCGTTGCATGGCGACTGATGTCCAGACCGACTTCCCCGCTACCTACTATCGCGATACGGTCGCGCTGACTCTCGAGCAAGGTTGTTCGCCGTTGCGCGGGCAGCAGCGTGTCGATGTCTGCGTGGTTGGCGGTGGGATCACTGGCTGCTCCACGGCTCTGCACCTGGCAGAGCGCGGTTATTCGGTAGCGCTGCTCGAGGCGCACGAGGTGGGGTTTGGCGCTTCCGGGCGCAGTGGGGGTCAGATACTCCCCGGCCTGGGAACCGATATCGCCACGGTGGAGCAGGCGCTGGGCCGCGAGCGTGCCCGCGAGGTTTGGGAGATGAGCCGCGAGGCGGTGCGCCTGACGGTGGAGCTCATCGAACGCCATACGATTCCCTGCGATTTTGCCCGGGGCTATCTGCACGCCGCGGTGAAGCCGCGGCATGTGCGCGAAATGCGCCAGTTCCAAGAGCGCATGGCCCGCGATTACGACTACGACGCGCTCGATTGGCTCGAAGGTGAGGCACTGCGCGAGCGGGTGGTCACCGACGCCTATCCCGGCGCCCTCTTTGAGCGTGAGGGTGGGCATCTCCATCCGCTGAACTACACCCTGGGGCTGGCGCGAGCGGCCCAGCAGGCGGGGGTGTCGATTCACGAGCACAGCCCGGCCCTGGCCATTCGCCGCGGTCAGCCAGCCATCGTGCAGACGGCGCAAGGGGCGATCGCCGCCGACTTCGTAGTGGTAGGGGCCAATGCCTACCTGGGGCGTCTGCTGCCGGAACTGGAGGGGCGCATCATGCGCGCGGCCAACTATATCGTGGCCACCGAGCCGCTGGGCGAGGCGCGTGCGGCCCAGGTGCTACCGTGCAACGATGCCCTGTCCGATGCCAATTTCGTCCTCGACTACTATCGCCTCTCGGCTGACAAACGGCTGATTTATGGCGGTGAAGTCAGCTACGATGGCCGGGAGCCGCGCGGGCTTCAGCAGCGCATGGATGCCAAGATTGCGCGGCTGTTCCCGGTGCTCGAAGGCGTGCGAATCGATTACCGCTGGGGCGGCGACGTGGCCATCACGCTTAACCGTGCGCCGGATTTCGGCCGCCTCGGCAACAACGTCTACTATGCCCAGGGCTATTCAGGTCACGGCATGGCGCTCGCCGGTCTGGCCGGAAAGCTGATGGCCGAGGCTATCGGTGGGCAGAGCGAGCGTTTCGATGCCTTTGCCGCCATACCCCATCGCCATTTTCCGGGGGGCGAGCGCCTGCGTACGCCATTGCTGGTACTGGCGACCGCTTTCTACAAGCTGCGCGACCGGCTATAACGAACGTGACGCCCGGGACGGGCCGCAATGAGGTTCCCATGAAAGACCTGGAAAGCTGGCTGAAGGAGCGACGCATCACCGAGGTGGAGTGCCTGGTCAGCGATATCACCGGCATTGCCCGCGGCAAGATCACCCCGGTGTCGAAGTTCATGGCCGAGAAGGGCATGCGTCTCCCCGAAAGCGTACTGCTGCAGACCGTGACCGGCGACTATGTCGAGGATGAGCTTTACTACTCGCTGCTCGACCCCGCCGACATCGACATGCTGTGTCGGCCCGACATCTCGGCGGTGTACCCGGTGCCCTGGGCCATCGAGCCCACCGCACAGGTCATCCATGATTGCTACGACAAGATGGGCAACCCCATCGAGCTCTCCTGCCGCAACCAGCTCAAGCGCGTGCTGGCACTCTATGCCGAGCAGGGCTGGAAGCCGGTGGTGGCACCGGAAATGGAGTTCTACCTGACCAAGCGCTGCGAGGACCCCGACCTACCGCTGCTGCCGCCCATCGGCCGCAGCGGGCGCCAGGAGACCGGCCGGCAGTCGTTCTCCATCGATGCGGCCAACGAGTTCGACCCGCTGTTCGAGGACATGTACGACTGGTGTGAGATCCAGGGCCTGGATATCGACACCCTGATTCATGAAGAGGGCACCGCCCAGATGGAGATCAACTTCCGTCACGGCGACCCCCTGGTACTGGCCGACCAGGTCTTCCTGTTCAAGCGCACCCTGCGCGAGGCGGCGCTGAAGCATGATGTGGTGGCGACCTTCATGGCCAAGCCGATCACCAATGAGCCCGGCAGCGCCATGCACATTCACCAGAGCGTGCTGGACGTCGCCACCGGGAAGAGTGTGTTCGCGAACGAGGATGGCTCCATGAGCCAGCTGTTCCTCCACCATATCGGCGGCATGCAGCGCTTCATTCCCGAAGCGCTGCCGCTGATGGCGCCAAACGTCAACTCCTTTCGCCGCTTCCTGCCCGATACCTCGGCGCCGGTCAACGTCGAGTGGGGCGAGGAGAACCGCACCTGCGGTCTACGGGTACCCGACTCATCGCCGCAGAGCCGGCGCATCGAGAACCGCCTGCCCGGTGCCGATGCCAACGCCTACCTGGCCATCGCGGCGAGCCTGCTGTGCGGCTACCTGGGCATGGTACAGCAGCTCAACCCCTCCGCACCGGTGCAGGGGCGCGCCTTCGAGCGGCGCAACCTGCGCCTGCCGTTCACTCTCGAACAGGCCCTGGAGCGAATGGAGAACTGCAGCGAGCTGGAGCGCTACATGGGGCATCGCTTCGTGACCGGCTACGTCGCGGTCAAGCGGGTGGAGAACGAGAACTTCAAGAAGGTCATCAGTTCGTGGGAGAGGGAGTTCCTGCTGTTGAGCGTTTGAGCCTCGTGCGAAAAGTGACCGCGCTTGCCGTCGACTTTTCGCACAGGGCTCGGCTGCCGGGTCTAGGTGTGGGCCTGGCAGCCTGCGACGCTCGCTGCGGCGCATGGCGCCGCGTGGCCTGCCGTCCGTTGTGACGGGCCATGGGATCGGCCGCCGCCGAGAGTCGATCCGAAGAACCAGGCTGGATCGATGTCGATGCCTACAACGCAAACAACAGAAGAGGTGCCATCATGACCTGTCAACGCAAGCTGTCGCTGGCCGTCGCTCTGGGATCGCTGGCCATGGCCGCAACCGCTGCCCAGGCCAACGAGGTGCGAGTCTACAACTGGTCGGACTACATCGCGCCGGATACCCTGGAAAAGTTCACCGAAGCCACCGGCATCCGCGTCATCTACGATGTCTACGATAGCAACGAAGTGCTCGATGCCGCGATGCTCTCGGGCCGCTCCGGCTACGACGTGGTGGTGCCCTCCAACCACTACCTGACCCGTCAGGTCAGCGCCGGGGTCTACATGGAGCTGGATCACGACAAGATCCCCAACATGGAGAACCTCAACCCCGAGCTGATGGACGATCTGGAATCGATCGACCCCGGCAGCCGCTACTCCATTCCTTACATGTGGGGCACCAACGGCATCGGCTACAACGTCGAGCGGGTCACCGAGATCCTCGGTGAGGATGCACCGCTGGATTCCTGGGCACTGATCTTCGATCCCGAGACCACCACCGCACTGCGCGAGGGCGGCTGTGGTATCGCGATGCTCGACACTGGCGATGACATGCTTTCCTCCGGCATGGCCTACCTGGGGCTGTCGCCGCTCTCCGAGGAATCCGCAGATATCGAGGCGGCAGGCGACCTGATCGCTGCGGTGCGCGACAACGTCACCTATTTCCACTCCTCGCGCTATATCTCGGATCTCGCCAACGGCGACATCTGCGTGGCGGCGGGCTACTCCGGCGACATCTTCCAGGCCGCCGACCGCGCCGAGGAGGCGGGGCGCGATTTCACTATCGACTACATCATCCCAAAGGAAGGGGCGGCGCTGTGGTTCGACATGATGGCGATTCCGGCGGATGCGCCGAACCCTGATAACGCCCATGCCTTCATCAACTTCATCCTCGAGCCCGAGATCGCCGCCGGAATTACCGAGTACGTGGTCTACGCCAACCCCAACATCGCCGCCAACGAGTTCCTCGACCCCGACATCCTCAACGATCCGGCCATCTACCCCGACCAGGAGGTGATGGATAACCTGTTCGTGCAGGAAGAGAAGCCCTTGGCCGTGCAGCGCGTGCGCACTCGTGTCTGGAACCGGGTGAAGTCCGGCATCTGATCGCTCCGTGCCGGCCCCGTGGGGCCGGCAGAGCATGTTGATCGATGCCGCGCTGGCCATTCCTGCGGCGTCTTCAGCATCCTCACCGATCCCGTTTGCTACAGGAGATGCTGTGATGCCGCAGTCCCAGACTCAAGCCGCGGAGTCGCCGCGACGAACCGTCGAGCATTCGACCGATGCCGACGCCATGGTGGGCAAGCCGCGCCCTGCCCATAACGAGGCCTTGATGGAGATCCGCCGCGTCAGCAAGCGCTTCGACGGGGTGCTGGCGGTGGACGATGTCAGCCTGTCGATCCGCCGTGGCGAGATCTTCGCACTGTTGGGCGGCTCCGGTTCGGGCAAGTCGACGCTGCTACGCATGCTGGCCGGCTTCGAGAAGCCCAGCGAAGGGCAGATCGTGCTCGATGGCGAGGACATCACCGCCATGCCGCCCTATGAACGGCCGATCAACATGATGTTCCAGTCCTACGCGCTGTTTCCGCACATGACGGTGGCACAGAACATCGCCTTCGGCCTCAAGCAGGACAAGCTGCCGCGCCGCGAGATCGAGGAGCGTGTGGACGAGATGCTCAAGCTGGTGCACATGGGGGCCTATGCCCGGCGCAAGCCGCACCAGCTTTCCGGTGGCCAGCGTCAGCGCGTGGCGCTGGCCAGATCGCTGGCCAAGAGGCCCAAGCTGCTGCTGCTCGATGAGCCGATGGGGGCACTGGACAAGAAACTGCGCACCGAGATGCAGCTCGAAGTGGTACAGATCCTGGAGCGGGTCGGCGTGACCTGCATCATGGTCACCCACGATCAGGAGGAGGCCATGACCATGGCCGATCGGGTGGCCATCATGGCCGACGGCTGGATCGCCCAGGTCGGCACGCCGATGGATGTCTACGAGAGCCCGGCCAATCGCATGGTGGCGGAGTTCGTCGGCACGGTGAATCTGTTCGAGGGTGAGATCGTAGTCGACGAGACCGATCACTGCGTGGTCGATAGCCCGGTGCTGGGGCGCTCGATTCGCATCGGGCATGGCGTCAGCACCCAGGCCGACGAGCGTCGGGTGTGGGTGGCGGTGCGCCCGGAAAAGACCTGGCTGACCCGTGAGCGCCCATCGGGCGAATTCAATTGGGCGGCCGGTATCGTCGAGGACATCGCCTACCTCGGCGGCTTCTCGGTCTACTACGTGAGGCTCGAGAGCGGGCAACTGGTCAAGGCCAGCATGGCCAATACCGAGCGCCGCGGCGACCGGCCACGCTGGGACGAGCCGGTGTTCGTTCACTGGGACGACCAGAGCGCCGTCATCCTGCACGATTGAGCGAGACGCCGGGAGATCCGCATGACTAACCTCACCGCTCGCCTGCAGCGACTGTTCAAGCCCGGTCGCGGTTGGGTCATCGCCGTACCGCTGTTGTGGTTGACCCTGTTCTTCCTGCTGCCGTTCGGCATCGTGCTGAAGATCAGCCTCTCCGAGGCGGCCATCTCGATACCGCCCTATGGTCCCATCTTCGACTACGCCAACGAGACGCTGAACGTCATCGTCACCTTCAGCAACTACCTGTTCCTAACCACCGATACGCTCTATGTCTCGGCCTACTGGGGGTCGGTGAAGATCGCCCTGCTGGCCACCGTGCTGTGCCTGGCGATCGGTTATCCCATGGCCTATGCCATGGCTCGTGCTCCGGCCCATTGGCAGTTGGTGCTGCTGTTGCTGGTGATGCTGCCATCATGGACCTCGTTTCTGATTCGCGTCTACGCCTGGATGGGCATCCTCAGTAACAACGGCCTGGTCAATAACGTGCTGATCTGGGCGGGGCTGATCGACTCGCCGATTCGCATGCTCAACACCAACTTCGCCGTGATCCTCGGCATCGTCTATGCCTACCTGCCGTTCATGGTGCTGCCGCTCTACGCCAACCTGACCCGGCTCGATACCTCGCTGCTGGAGGCTGCCTCGGATCTCGGTTCGCGCAAGTTCAATACCTTTCTCAGGGTGACCCTGCCGCTGTCGAAGGGTGGCATCATCGCCGGCTCGATGCTGGTGTTCATCCCGGCGGTGGGAGAGTACGTGATCCCGGAGCTGCTGGGCGGACCCAACACGGTAATGATCGGCAAGGTGCTGTGGGAAGAGTTCTTCCACAACCGTGACTGGCCGGTCGCCTCGGCACTGGCAATGGTGATGCTGGCGATCCTGATCGTGCCCATCGCCCTGTTTCATCGTTACCAGTCCCGCGAGCTGGAGGAGTGATCATGCGCAAGCCATCCTTCACCACCGTGATGCTGATCGCCGGGCTGGTGTTTCTTTACCTGCCGATGATCATCCTGGTGATCTACTCCTTCAACTCATCGCGCCTGGTCACCGTATGGGCAGGCTTCTCGGCGCGCTGGTATGTGGAACTCTTCCGCGACCAGCAGATTCTCTCGGCAGTATGGACCAGCCTGCGAATCGCCTTCTTTTCCGCCTCCATGGCGGTGTGCCTGGGCACGCTTGCCGCCTTCGTGATGGTTCGCTTCGCCCGCTTTCGGGGCAAGACGGCACTCTCCAGCATGGTCACTGCGCCGCTGGTGATGCCCGAGGTGATTACCGGCCTGTCGCTGCTGTTGCTATTCGTGCATATGGCGCAGCTGATCGGCTGGCCGGCGGATCGCGGCATGGTCACCATCTGGATCGCCCATACCACTTTCTGCAGTGCCTACGTCGCGGTGGTGGTGGCCTCGCGTCTGCGCGAGGTGGATCTTTCGATCGAGGAGGCGGCCATGGACCTGGGAGCCAGGCCCGTGCGTACCTTTTTCCAGATTACCTTGCCGGTGATCGCACCGGCGCTGGCGGCGGGCTGGCTGCTGGCCTTCACCCTGTCGCTCGACGACCTGGTGATCGCCAGCTTCGTCTCCGGTCCCGGTGCGACCACGTTGCCGATGGTGGTGTTCTCTTCTGTGCGCCTTGGCGTCTCGCCCAAGATCAACGCCCTGGCCACGCTGATCATCCTGGCGGTGTCGCTGGCCACTTTCCTCGCCTGGTACCTGATGCGACGCAGCGAGGCGAGGCGGCGGCAGGCGATGCTGCAGGATATGACGGCTGGAAGGTAGCTCTTTTCTTTGAATATGAGGTGGTTATGTCGACCCAAGCCAACACCGGGCATGTGGCGTCCTACTATGCGGCGACGGCCAATTCGTCGCCCGGGCGTCCTGCCCTGGTCGGCGACATCGAGTGTGAGGTGTGCGTAGTGGGGGCCGGCTTCACCGGCATCTCGTCAGCGCTGCATCTCGCCGAACAGGGGCATCGAGTGGTGGTGCTGGAGACCGCACGCGTGGGGTTCGGCGCCTCTGGGCGCAACGGCGGCCAGATCGTCAATAGCTACAGCCGAGACATGGACGTGATCGAGGCCAGGTACGGCGCCGACACCGCACGGGCCTTGGGCGACATGGCCTTCGAGGGCAATCGCATCATTCGCGACCGCATCGCCGGCTACGCTATTGCTTGCGACCTGAAGGAGGGCAACCTGTTCGCCGCCTGCAACCACAAGCAACTCGCCGGACTGCGCGAGCACAAGGTGCTATGGGAGCGTTACGGCAACCAACAGTTGGAGCTGCTGGAGGGCGAGGCCTACAAGCGTGAGATCGGCAGCGAGCGCTATGTCGGAGCATTGGTGGACCACTCCGGTGGCCACCTGCACCCGCTCAATCTGGTACTGGGCGAAGCCGCTGCGTTCGAGTCGCTGGGCGGCACGATCCATGAGCAAACACCCGTGCTCGAGGTGCAACACGGCGCGAGCGTGACGCTGCGTACGCCGCAGGGGAGCGTGCGTGCCCAGCGGGTAGTCATGGCCGGCAACGCCTACCTGCAGGGGGTATTGCCGGAGCTGGAGAGCAAGTCGATGCCTTGCGGCACCCAGATCATCACCACCGAGCCGCTGCCGGACGCCTTGCGTCGCGAGTTGATCCCCAACGACATGGCGGTGGAGGATTGCAACTATCTGCTCGACTATTACCGCTTCACCGCCGATGGCCGTCTGCTCTACGGCGGTGGCGTCAACTACGGTGGTCAGGATCCCTCGGACATCGCCGCGGTGATTCGACCCAAGATGCTCAAGACCTTTCCCCAGCTTGCCGAGGTGCGTATCGACTTCGCCTGGAGCGGCAACTTCTTGATGACGCTGAATCGCCTGCCCCAGTTCGGCCGGCTCAACGACAACGTCTACTACGTCCAGGGCTACTCGGGCCACGGGGTGACCTGCTCGCACCTGGCCGGCAAGCTTATCGCCGAGGTGATGCGTGGCGAGAGCGAGCGCTTCGGCGCCTTCGCTGGGTTGCCGCACCTGCCGTTTCCCGGTGGGCGGTTGCTGCGCGTGCCGCTCTCGGCGCTGGGCGCCTGGTATTACGCGACGCGGGATCGGCTCGGCTGGTGAGGTGTCGCCGGAAACTGACACCGGGACAAAAAACATGAAAGCCGCTGCGTCGCGCTTATTGCCTTCCTTCGACGCCGTATAATAAAGCGATAAGGCGGGTGGCACGGAATCGCCGCCCCGTGTCTCTCCTTCACATCGCATCGAGCCTAGCTTTGTCAGCCCGGGGTGCCTAACGCCCTGCAGGAGGAGTGTCATGAACAAATCGATCGTGATCGGAACGACGTTGAGCGTGCTCGGCTTGGGTGGTTTGGCCCTGGGGGCGTGGCAAGTGCAACAGGAGCCGCAGGAGAGCGGTCCCCAGTTTGCCGAGGTCGTGGCGGTACAACCGGTGACGCGCAGCGTCGAAACGCCACGCGAAGTGTGTGAAGACGTGGTGGTGCAACAGCAGGCCCAGGCCCCCAGCCGCGACCCGCATCGCATCGCCGGCACGGCGGCGGGGGCCGTGGTGGGAGGTCTGCTCGGCAATCAGGTCGGTGGCGGTAGCGGCAAGACGCTGGCCACCGTGGCGGGGGCGGTCGGAGGTGGCTTCGCCGGACGCGAGATTCAGGGGCGCATCGAGGCCAACCAGACCCAGACTTACACCACCACGCAGCGCCAGTGTCATACCGTGATGGATACCCGAGAGGAAACCGTCGGCTATGACGTGACCTGGCGCCACGGCGAACTCACCGAGGTGTCGCGTCTGGAACATCAGCCCCAGGGCAACCGCGTGCTGCTCGATGAAGGGCAGCCGCGCTGGGATCTGCCGCTGGCTAGCGCGGACGGCTGATTTTCTCCTTCAACTGACTTCTCCTTCATGCACCGCCCTGGCTCAGGCCAGGGCGGTGCCATTTCCCCATGATGTCGTTTCCCTGTACGGGAGCGCTACACGTGCCTGAGATACCAGGCATACTCCAGCTGACTCACTGTCTGCATGGCCAGGTCGCGCTCGGCGCGCCGATTGGCAACGAAAACGTGGACGAAATCGCGGCCCAGGACATTCTGCAACGGTTCGCTGGCTTCCAGCAGATCGAGGGCTCGATGCCAGCTGTTGGTCAAGGAGGGGTCGAACTGCTCGTAGGCATTGCCGGTGACAGGGGCGGGCGGCGTCAGCCGTTCCGCAATGCCGTGCTCGATGCTGGCCAGCAGCACGGCGAGCAGCAGGTAGGGGTTGACGTCGGCACCGGCGACGCGATGCTCGATACGGCGTGCGTCGTTGCTGCCCGAAGGAATACGCAGCGCCACCGAGCGGTTGTCGAAGCCCCAGGTGGGTGTCATGGGCACGTAGAGACCTGGCTGGAAGCGTCGGAAGGAGTTGAGGTTGGGCGCACAGATCGCCATTGAGGCCGGCATTAGCGCCAACATCCCGGCAACGGCTTGACGCAGGGTGGCGCTGCCGAGCGGATCGCCGTTGGAAGCGGCGAACACGTTGCGGCCGCTGGCATCGAGCATGCTGAGGTGCACGTGAGTACCGTTGCCGGCCTCGAGACCATAGGGCTTGGCCATGAACGTGGCCTCGAAGCCGTGATTGAGCGCTATACCTTTAATCAGGCGCTTCAGCAGGATGGCGCTGTCGCACGCCCTGAGCGCATCGTCGCAGTGGCCAAGGGTGATCTCGAACTGACCCGGTGCGCACTCCTTGAGCGCCGTATCGAGCGGCAGGCCCTGGCATTCAGCCGCCCGCTGCACGTCTTCGAGAAAGTCAGCATATTCGTCGAGTTCGTCGATGGAATAGAGCTGGCTCTGACTGGCGCGCTCGCCGCTGCGGGGCGAGCGCGGCGGTTGTATCAGTCCATCCCCGGTGCGCTCGCGATCCAGCAGATAGAATTCCATCTCCACGGCGGTAACGGGCGTCAGGCCGCGCTTGTGCAGTCGTTCCAACTGGCGTGACAGCACTTGGCGCGGGTCGGCGAAGAAGGGGGTCTCGTCGGGCTCGACCATGGTCATCAGCAGTTGCCCCTGGCGGCCATTACGCAGCCACGGCGTCGACATCAGGGAGCCCGCCACGGGCCGGCAGACCCGGTCGCTGTCGCCGGTGGCGAGTCCCAGGCCGGTGGCTTCGATGGTGTGGCCATTGATATCCAGGGCGAAGACCGATGCCGGCAGGTTGACGCCCTGCCGGCAGACCTTGTCCAGGTTGTCTCGTGGGATGCGCTTGCCACGCATGACACCATTGAGATCGCTGATCAGTAGGTCGATGCTATCGATGTCAGGATGGCGCGCGAGAAATTCCCGGGCCTGATCGGCGCTGAGCGGCGGCATGGGGCACCTGTGAGTGTCGCTGGGTCATTATTGACGTCTATCTTTCGATGATGATCCGATGTTGTCAAATCCTTTACGCATGGACTAGGGGGATCGCTTGCTTGATTCGAGGAGAATCCTGTATTCAATTGCTTCTCTGAGTGTTGGGCAGGGCCGGGCTGGATTTCTTCGTCTAGATGGTGGAAAGTTTAATTAACACTATTCGTGCCAATCTAACTTTCAAGGAGGCCGCCATGCCGAGCCGACCCCTGGTGGGCGTCATCGCCTGCCGCCGTGAGGTGGAGGGGCACCCCGCCCACGTGGTAACCGACAAGTACCTGAGTGCGCTGCGCGCATACGGTCTGGCTCCGGTGATGCTGCCGGTGTGGCAGGATGCCGTCGACGGTGATCTGCTTGGCCACCTGGATGGCCTGCTGCTCACCGGCAGCTACTCCAATGTCGAGCCCGCGCGCTATGGCGCCGTGAGGGCGCCGGAAAATACCCTCGACGACCTGCATCGCGATGCTGCCGCACTGGCCTGGATACCCGCCGCCATTCGGCGCGGTCTGCCGCTGCTGGGGATCTGTCGCGGCTTTCAAGAGCTCAATGTGGCTTATGGCGGCACGCTGCACCAGGCGGTGCAGAACGTGCCTGGACTCTCCGACCATCGCGAGCCCGAGGCCGACTACGCGACCCGCTATGCACCCGCGCATGATGTCGAGATTCGCGCCGGTGGCCGCCTGGCGGCGCTGTATGCCGAGCCGCATTCGACGGTCAATTCGCTGCACCAGCAGGGTATCGATCGCTTGGGCGAGGGGCTGAAGGTGGAGGCGGTGGCGCCGGATGGGCTGATCGAAGCGATCTCCGTGAGCGATGCCTCGGCCTTCGCCCTGGCGGTTCAGTGGCACCCCGAATGGCGTACGCAGGAGCACCCGCTTTATCACGCCCTGTTCGAGGGCTTCGCTGCTGCCTGTCGTGCCCATCTTGCCGACCGCGCCGTTGCCGAGCCGCTACCCATCTGAGCAGGAGAATACCCATGCAGACCGAGACCTACCGCCAGTTGGATCGTGACCACCACCTGCACCCCTTCACCGACTTCAAGGCACTGGGTGAGGAGGGTAGCCGCATCGTCACCCACGCCGAGGGGATCTACATCCATGACAGCGAGGGCAACCGCATCCTCGATGCCATGGCCGGACTGTGGTGCGTCAACCTGGGGTATGGCCGCCAGGAGCTGGTCGAGGCAGCCACTGCACAGCTGCATGAACTGCCCTATTACAATAACTTCTTCAAGAGCACCCATCCGCCGGCGGTGAAGCTGGCCGAGGCGCTGTGCCGGCTGGCGCCGGCGCACATGAACCGCGTGTTCTTCACCGGCTCGGGCTCCGAGGCCAACGACACCATGCTGCGCATGGTGCGCCGCTACTGGGCCCTGGAAGGCAAGCCCGACAAGCAGTGGGTGATCGCGCGCGAGAATGCCTATCACGGCTCCACCGTGGCTGGCATGAGCCTTGGCGGCATGGCGCCGATGCATGCCCAGGGCGGCCCGACGGTGCCCAGGATTACCCATGTGCGCCAGCCCTATTGGTTTGGGGAAGGGCGGCCGGCGGGCCAGGATCCTGAAACCTTCGGTCGCGACTGCGCCGCGGCGCTCGAAGCGAAGATTCAGGAGCTTGGCGAGGAGAACGTCGCCGCCTTCATCGCCGAGCCGGTACAAGGCGCCGGCGGTGCCATCATCCCGCCGGAGAGCTACTGGCCGGCGGTCAAGGAGGTACTGGCCAGGTACGACATCCTGCTGGTGGTAGACGAGGTGATCTGCGGTTTCGGTCGCCTTGGAGAGTGGTTCGGCAGTGTGCATTATGATCTCGAGCCCGACCTGATGCCGATTGCCAAGGGGCTCTCGTCCGGCTACCTGCCGATCGGTGGCGTGCTGGTAGGCGACCGCGTCGCCGAGACGCTGATCGAGCGCGGCGGCGAATTCTTTCACGGTTTCACCTATTCAGGGCATCCGGTGTGCGCCGCCGTGGCGCTGCAGAACCTAGAGCTGATGCAGGCCGAGGGTATCGTCGAGCGGGTACGCGACGACGTTGGCCCCTATCTCGCCGAGCGCTGGGCCACCCTGGCCGATCATCCCATGGTGGGCGAGGCGCGCTCGCTGGGGCTGATCGGTGCGCTGGAGCTGGTCGACCCGGCCACCGGCGAGCGTTTTCCCAAGCCGCTCGGTGCCGGCACCCTGTGTCGCGACATCTGCCTCGACCTCGGTCTGGTGATGCGCTCAGTGGGTGATACGATGATCATTTCGCCGCCGCTGATCATTACCCGCGCCGAGATCGACGAACTGGTAAGCCTGGCCGGGGAGGCGCTGGACGAGACCGCGCGGCGGCTGGCCGCACGCGAACAGGCGGATGATCCAGCCATCATAGAGGAGTCCCGATCATGAGCCGTACGCCATCCCCCCGCACCCTGGCTGACTGGCAGGCCCGGGCCGCCGAGCTTTCTTTCGAATCGCACGCCTTCATCGACGACACCTTCGTCGATGCCGAAAGCGGCGACACCTTCGAGTCGCGCAACCCGGCCACCGGCGAGATCCTGGCCCAGGTGGCGAGCTGCGACGAACCCGATGCCACGCGTGCCGTGGCAGTGGCGCGCGAGGCCTTTGCCGGTGGTGAGTGGTCGCGCCTGGCACCGGGCAAGCGCAAGAAGACTCTGCTGCGCCTGGCCGACCTGATGGAGGCCAACAAACACGAACTGGCGCTGATCGACACCCTCGACATGGGCAAGCCCATCTCGAGCTCGCTGGGCGACATGGCCGGCGCCATCGGCTGCATTCGCTACCAGGCCGAGTGCATCGACAAACTCTACGGCGAGGTGGCGCCCACCGGCGAGGACGCCCTGGCTCTGGTGCTGCGCGAGCCCATCGGGGTGGTGGCGGCCATCGTGCCGTGGAACTTCCCGCTGATGATGACCGCGTGGAAGATCGCCCCGGCGCTGGCCGCCGGCAACAGCGTGATCTTGAAACCCTCGGAGAAATCGCCGCTGTCGGCGCTGCGCCTGGCGCAACTGGCCAAGGAAGCCGGCCTGCCCAAGGGCGTGTTCCAGGTACTGCCGGGCTTCGGTCACACCGTGGGCAAGGCCTTGGCGCTCTCCATGGAGGTCGACTGCCTGGCCTTCACCGGTTCCACCGCGGTGGGCAAGCAACTGATGCAGTATGCCGGGCAGTCCAACCTCAAGCGGGTCTATCTGGAATGCGGCGGCAAGTCGCCGAACCTCGTCTTTGCCGACTGCAAGGATCTCGACCGGGTGGCGAGCCACGCTGCCGCGGCGATCTTCCACAACCAGGGCGAAGTATGCATCGCAGGCTCCAGGCTGCTGGTGGAGAACGCGATCCGTGAGCAGTTCGTCGAGAAAGTGCTCGCCGCGGCGGAGAATATGCAGCCGGGCGATCCGCTGGACCCGCAGAGCTTCATGGGTGCCATCGTCGACGAGGCCCAGCACCGCCGTATCCTCGACTATATCCGCCAGGGCGTGGAGGAGGGCGCCCGGCTGCGCAGCGGAGGCCAGGCACTGGAAGGGCCGGGGCTGTTCATCCCGCCCACGGTGTTCGACGGCGTCACGCCGAGCATGACCATCGGCCGCGAGGAGATCTTCGGCCCGGTGCTGGCGGTGTTCGGCTTCGACACGGAAGAGGAGGCCATCGCCATGGCCAACGACACGCCCTACGGCCTGGCGGCGGGGCTGTGGAGCCAGGACATCGACCGCATCATGCGCGTGACGCGACGGCTGCAGTCGGGCCAGGTGTTCGTCAACAACTGGGCCGGGGGCGACCAGACCATGCCCTTCGGCGGGGTCAAGCAATCGGGCAACGGGCGCGACAAATCGCACCACAGCCTGGAGGAGTACTCCGAACTCAAGAGCGTATGGATGTCGCTGCAGGCGAATTGATGCGAGGGGAGGGAGCGGCTGCTCACGGCAGGTATACTGGCCGGCGCATCGCTTGTAGGAGTATGTCCCTTGACTGACATTTCAACGCTGCTGGATTCCTTGCCCATCGGCTATGCCATGATGCTAGCGGCGCTACTGGGGTTCATGCTTGCCTTCGGCCTGGTTGGCCTGCTCGGCTCACGCCAGCGCAAGGCCGAGCGTGAGCAGCATGCCGCCGTACAAGGGGAGCTACGTAACCGCCTCGCCGAGCGTGAGCAGCGCCTTGAGCAGCTCCAGCGCGAACTGGGCGAGGTGCAGGTACGCGAGGCGCGCCTGGCCACCACCCTGGAGCAGAAACAGCAGCACTTCGAGGCGCAGTTGGCCCTGCTACGCGATAGCCGCGACCAACTGCACCAGGAGTTCGAGAACCTGGCCAATGAGATTCTCGAACGCAAGGGGCGTGCCTTCTCCGAACTCTCCCAGCAGCGCATCAGTGGTCTGTTGCAGCCGATCCAGGCCGAGATGAAGGGCTTTCGCGAGAAGGTCGAGACGATCCACCGCCACGATACCGAGCAGCGCGCCGGCCTGCGCGCCGAACTGCGCCATCTGCAGGTGCTCAATCGTGAGATCACCGATCAGGCCGAGCGCCTCACCCAGGCGTTGCAGGGGCAGAAGAAGGTTCAGGGCAACTGGGGCGAGCTGATGCTCGAGAACGTGCTCGAGGGCTCCGGTTTGCGCCCCGGCAAGGATTATCAGCGCGAGGTGAGTTTCGCCACGGCCGAAGGTCGCCGGCGCCCCGACGCGGTGGTCTACCTGCCCCAGGGGCGCCATCTGGTGATCGATGCCAAGACGTCGTTGGCCGCCTATGTGCGTTACGTCAACGCCGAGGACGAGGTGGAGAGAGGGCAGGCCCTGGCCGCCCATGCCACGGCGGTGGGAGAGCGTATCGCCGAGTTGGCCGACAAGCACTACTACGACCTGCCGGGCCTCAATTCTCCCGACGTGGTGATCATGTTCATTCCGGTGGAGTCGGCCTACGTCGAGGCGCTCAAGCACGACGAGACTCTTTATCAGCGTGCCATCGAGCACAACGTGCTGGTGGCAACCCCCACCACGCTGCTGACCAGCCTCAACGTGGTGCGTCAGCTGTGGCGCTTCGAGGATCAGAGCCGCCACAGCGCCGAACTCGCCAGCCGTGCCGAGAGGTTCTACAACAAGCTGCGCCTGTTCCTCGAGAGCATGCAGGAGGTACAGGCGAAGCTCGACGGCGCCCGCGACAGCTACGACCGCGCCATGGGGCAACTGGTCAACGGGCGAGGCAACCTGATCAAGCAGGCCGCCGAATTCCAGGAACTGGGGGTGGCGGTGAAGAAAGAGCTGCCCGCCGAGCTGGTCGAGCGGGCTGGCCTTGAACTCGAAACGACGGCATCGACCAGGGGACAGGCGGGGGCTGACGAGATCGCATGACCTGATGCCGGCCGCCGGTCCGGGTCTTGATGCTGGCTCATGTACCTAGAAGGTGCGGGCTGGGGTGCAGCAGCTTACCAGCCGGCAGGGGACCTTGCCGGGATTGCGGAAGCGGTGCGGCACGTTGGTATCGAAGTAATAAGCTTCACCGGGGCCGAGCAGGCGGGTTTCGGGGCCGATGGTAATCTCGATCTCGCCCTCGAGCACCACGCCGGCCTCCTCGCCCTGGTGGGCGATCATCTCGCGACCGGTGTCGGCACCGGGCGGGTAGGTCTCGATCATGAAGGCCAGGGCGCGACTGGCCCGGTTGGCGCCGACCAGCTTGTAGATGACTTCGCCGCTGCCGACGTCGGCCAGTTCCTCGGCGGAGTAGAAGACCTGGTTACGGCTCTCCATGTCCATGGTGAAGAAATCCCCGACGCTGATGGGAATGGCGTCGAGGATCTTCTTCAGCGAGCTGACCGAAGGGCTGACCTTGCCTTGTTCGATCAGCGACAGGCTGGAGTGGGTGACTCCGCAGCGCTTGGCCAGCTCGCGCTGGGAAATGCCGCGCAGGGTGCGCAGGGCGCGCAGGCGCGTGCCTACATCGTCCGACATGCCGGTCTCCTCGTCCACGGCGGGCGCCGTCTACGACGGCGCCCCGACAGGCTCAGCAGAGGGCATCCAGCTTCTGCTTGAGCAGCTGGTTGACCTGTTGCGGATTGGCGGTGCCGCGCGAAGCCTTCATCACCTGACCGACAAAGTAACCGATCATCTTGCCGCGCTTGTCCGGCTCGGCGTCGCGATACTGGGCCACCTGAGCCGGGCTGTCGGCAATGACCTGATCGATCATCGTCTCGATGGCCCCGGTATCGGTGACCTGCTTGAGCCCCTGGGCCTCGATGACGTCGTCGGCACGGCTGCCTTGGCCGTTCCACAGCGCCTGGAACACCTGCTTGGCAGCCTTGCCGTTGATGGTGCCGTCGATGATCCGGGCGACCAGCTCACCGAGCTGGCGGGCCGATACGGGGCTGTCCTTGATCGCCAGCCCCTCGCGGTTGAGGGCGCCCGAGAGTTCGCCCTGGACCCAGTTGGCGGCCTGCTTGGCATCGCCGCAGACGTCCTTCACCTCGTCGAAATAGTCGGCCATCTCGCGGGTGGCGGAGAGCACGCTGGCGTCGTAGGCGGAAAGTCCCAGCTCGTTCTCGAAGCGGGCACGCTTCTCGGCAGGCAGCTCCGGCAGGTTGTCGCGCAGGTGATCGATATAGGCCTTGTCGAGCACCACTGGCAGCAGGTCGGGGCAGGGGAAGTAGCGATAGTCGTTGGCTTCCTCCTTGGTACGCATGCTGCGGGTCTCGTCGCGCTCGGGATCGAACAGGCGGGTTTCCTGCACCACCTTGCCGCCTTCTTCGAGCAGCTCGATCTGGCGTTCTACCTCGAAGGCGATGGCACGTTCGACGAAGCGGAAGGAGTTGACGTTCTTGATCTCGGCACGGGTACCGAAGGTTTCCTGTCCCTTGGGGCGTACCGAGACGTTGACGTCGCAGCGCATCGAGCCCTCGGCCATGTTGCCGTCGGAGATGCCGAGATAGGTGACGATGGAGTGAATTGCCTTGAGGTAGGCGGCGGCCTCTTTCGCCGAACGCATGTCGGGCTCGGAGACGATCTCGAGCAGCGGCGTGCCGGCGCGGTTGAGGTCGACGCCTGTCATGCCATGGAAGTCTTCGTGCAGCGACTTGCCGGCGTCTTCCTCGAGGTGCGCGTGGTGGACGCGGATCGGCTTGGTCGTGCCGTCCTCCAGGGTGATCTCGACCACACCGGCACCGACGATGGGCTGGTACATCTGGCTGGTCTGGTAGCCCTTGGGCAGGTCGGGGTAGAAGTAGTTCTTGCGATCGAAGACCGAAACCTCGGGGATCTCGGCATGAATCGCCAGGCCGAACTCGACCGCCATGGCCACGGCGGCCTCGTTGAGAACCGGCAGTACCCCGGGTAGGCCCAGGTCGACGGCACAGGCCTGGGTGTTGGGCTCGGCGCCGAAGGCGGTGGAGGCGCCGGAGAAGATCTTCGAGCGGGTGGCGAGCTGGACGTGGACCTCCAGCCCGATCACGGTTTCCCATTGCATCAGGCGTTCTCCTCGGCGAAGGCGGGGCGTTGACGGTGCCAGTCGGTGGCCTGCTGGAACTGATGGGCGACGTTGAGCAGGCGCGCCTCGGTGAAGTGGCTGCCCAGGATCTGCAGCCCGATGGGGCGGCTGCCGGCAAAACCGGCCGGTACGCTCATGCCGGGAATGCCCGCCAGGTTGATGGCAATGGTGTAGATGTCCTGCAGGTACATCGAGACCGGATCCTTCTTGGCGCCAAGGTCGAAGGCCGGCGTGGGCGAGGCCGGGCCCATCAGCACGTCGACTTCCTCGAAGGCGTCGAGGAAGTCCTGGCGAATCAGGCGACGTACCTGCTGGGCCTTCTTGTAGTAGGCGTCGAAGAAGCCTTCGGAAAGGGTGTGAGTGCCGATCAGGATGCGACGCTTGACCTCGTCGCCGAAGCCCTCTGCGCGGCTGCGCTTGTACAGGTCGATCAGGTCGGCTGGGTTGGCGCAGCGGTGGCCGAAGCGCACGCCGTCGTAGCGCGACAGGTTCGACGAGGCCTCGGCGGGAGCGATGACGTAGTAGGCCGGGATCGCGTAGTGGGTGTGCGGCAGGCTCACCTCGCGCACGCTGGCACCGAGCGATTCATACACTTTGATGGCATCGCGTACCGCCGCCTCCACCTGCGGGTCGAGGCCGTCGCCGAAGTACTCGCGGGGCAGGCCGATCTTGAGGCCGGCGAGGGGGGTGTCGAGCTCCTCGGTGTAGTCGGGCACGCCGCGTGCCACGCAGGTGGAGTCACGCAGGTCGTGACCCGCCATGGCCCCCAGCAGCAGCGCACAGTCTTCAGCGGAGCGAGCCATGGGGCCAGCCTGGTCGAGGCTCGAGGCGTAGGCGATCATGCCGTAGCGCGACACCCGCCCATAGGTGGGCTTGAGTCCGGTGATGCCGCAGAAGGCGGCGGGCTGGCGGATCGAGCCGCCGGTGTCGGTGCCGATGGCGGCCGGGACCAGGCCGGCAGCCACTGCTGCCGCGCTGCCGCCCGAGGAGCCGCCGGGTACCGCGGTGAGGTCCCAAGGATTCTTCACTGCACCGTAATGGCTGTTCTCGTTGGAGGAGCCCATGGCGAACTCGTCCATGTTGGTCTTGCCCAGGCTGACGGTACCGGCGGCCTTGAGCTTCTCGACCACGGTAGCGTCGTAGGGCGAGATGAAGTTGTCGAGCATTCGTGAGCCGGCGGTGGTCTTGATGTCCTGGGTGCAGAAGATGTCCTTCAGCGCCAGGGGCAGGCCGGTCAACAGGTCTGCCTCGCCAGCCGCGCGTGCCTTGTCGGCAGCGTCGGCGGCAGCCAGGGCCTGGTCGTAGGTGACGGTGATGAAGCTGTTCAGCTTGCCGTCGAGGCGGTCGATGCGGCCCAGCAGGTGCTGGGTCAGTTCGCGGCTGGAAAACTCGCCGGCTTCGAGCGAACGGGCCAGTTCGGCAAGGGTCTTGTCATGCATGCGGCATGGCTCCATGAAGGCGTGCCGTGAGAGAGAAAGCGGATCCTGCGTTGACCGACGGCCGCTGTGGCGGCCGGCCGGGGCTCATTCGACGACTCGAGGGACGAGGTAGAGCCCGTTCTCCACGGCCGGTGCGCAGCGCTGGAAACAGCTGCGCTGGTCGCTCTCGGTGACTTCGTCGGCGCGCAGACGCTGAGTGACGTCCAGCGGGTGAGCCAGCGGCGCGACGCCTTCGGTGTCGAGACCCTGGAGCATGTCGACCATCTCGAGAATGCGGCCTAGGTCGTCCACGTAGCGGGCGGCTTCGTCGTCGGTCAGGCCGAGGCGGGCCAAATGGGCGGCCCGCTGCACGTCTGCGTGTTCAAGCGCCATGAGCTGAGTGTCCTCGCACGGATTAGAGTGTTATGCACAGCAGGAAAAGGTACCATATCCGACGCGTGGCGGGCACTCTTCTCGCACCCGCAGCGGTGCCATGTCGCTTGCTGCGCGGGGGCCGCGATGATACCGTTTGCCTCCGCACTGGTCCCGGTCTGCACTAGGTAACGACGTCCATGTTCAAACGCTTGAGGGGGCTGTTCTCCAGCGATCTTTCCATCGATCTGGGTACGGCCAATACACTGATTTATGTCCGCGGTCGCGGTATCGTGCTCGATGAGCCGTCGGTAGTGGCCATTCGCCAGTCCGGCAACATGCGCAGCGTGGCCGCGGTTGGCGCCGATGCCAAGCGCATGCTGGGCCGTACGCCAGGCAACATTACCGCCATTCGGCCGATGAAGGACGGCGTGATTGCCGACTTCACCGTCACCGAGCAGATGCTGCAGCACTTCATCCGCAAGGTGCACCAGAGCACCTTCCTGACCCCGAGCCCGCGCGTGCTGGTCTGCGTGCCCTGCATGTCGACCCAGGTCGAGCGTCGGGCGATCAAGGAGTCTGCCGAGGGGGCCGGTGCCCGTGAGGTGTTCCTGATCGAGGAGCCCATGGCCGCTGCCATTGGTGCCGGGCTGCCAGTGGATGACGCCCAGGGGTCGATGGTGGTGGACATCGGTGGCGGTACCACGGAGATTGCCATCATCTCGCTCAATGGCGTGGTCTACTCAGAGTCGGTCCGCGTCGGCGGCGACCGCTTCGACGAGGCTATCTCCGCCTACGTGCGCCGCCACTACGGTAGCCTGATCGGCGAGGCTACCGCCGAGCGCATCAAGGAAGAGATCGGTTGTGCCTACCCCGGCGGCGAGCTGCGCGAGATCGACGTGCGCGGTCGCAATTTGGCCGAGGGTATCCCGCGCAGCTTCACCTTGAACTCCCATGAGATCCTCGACGCGTTGCAGGAAACGCTCTCTTCGATCGTGGCTGCGGTCAAGAGCGCGCTGGAGCAGTCGCCGCCGGAGCTTGCCTCGGACATCGCCGAGCGTGGTCTGGTGCTGACTGGCGGTGGGGCCCTGCTGCGCGATCTCGACAAGCTGATCTCCGAGGAGACTGGCCTGCCGGTCATCGTTGCCGAAGATCCGCTGACCTGCGTGGCGCGTGGAGGCGGCAAGGCTCTCGAGATGATCGACCGCCACACCTTCGAGCTACTCTCGAGCGACTGACGGCTGCAAGGTCGTCTACCAGTGCGAATCGAAGTATGAACAGGCGCAGCCAGCCGATGTGCTGCGCCCAGTGCGGGGGGGACGTCTATTAAACCGCTGTTCTCGCACGGTTCTGTGCCCGGCTACCGCATGCTGTTGTGTGCGGTGGCCGCTTCTGCTTTGATGTTCGTCGATTACCGCTTTACCCGTATGGAAGAGGTGCGTGCACAGCTCACTACGGTCGTAGCGCCGATCCAATGGCTGGTGGCCGTGCCGAGCGACGTGCTGGCCTGGGGGGCGCTGGCGCTCTCCGACCAGCGTGCCTTGGTAGAGGAGAACCGGCGCTTGCGCGAACAGGTGCTACACCTGTCGCACCGGGTCCAGCACATGTCGAGCCTGACCGCGGAAAACGTGCGCCTGCGTGAATTGCTGGACGCCGCGGCACGCCTCGACGCTTCTTATATTACTGCCGAACTGCTCTCTCTCGACTCTGATCCGTTCACTCACCAGATGGTAATCGACCGTGGTCGCCGCAACGGTGTCTTCGTGGGTCAGCCGGTGTTGGACGCCTCGGGTCTGGTGGGGCAGGTGACGGCCGTTTCCGCCTATTCCAGCCGGGTCTTGATGGTGGCGGACGCCAGTCATGCGCTGCCGATCCAGGTCAACCGCAATGGGCTGCGTTTCGTGCTGCAGGGCAGCGGCCAATACGATGCCCTGCGTGTGATACATGTGCCGGACACGGCCGACATTCGCGTGGGCGATTTGCTGGTGACCTCGGGTTTGGCGGGGCGGTTCCCACCGGGATATCCCGTAGCGCGGGTCACCGAGGTGGTGCACGATCCGGGACAGCCATTCGCCCGGGTGACGGCCGAGCCCGTAGCGCGACTGCAGCGCTCGCGTCACTTCCTGCTGGTGTTTCCGCCTGATCCCGTGCCGGTACCGGATGATGAGATGTGGGACCGCGAGCCCCCCGACGAACCTGAGGTCGATGCCGAACTGGTATCTGCGACGGAGGAGCTGGACTGATGCCAAGCGGACCGCGAACGGCACTGCCCTGGGTGTGGTTCACCCTGCTGCTGGCGCTGTGCCTGCAGGTGATGCCCTTGGCCGAGGGCTGGCAGATCTGGCGCCCTGACTGGCTCGGCCTGATGCTCATCTATTGGTGCATGGCAGCTCCCGATCGGGTGGGAGTCTTCCATGGCTTCGTGCTTGGCATACTGCTTGACCTCATCGAAGGGGCGCCGCTGGGCCAGAATGCCTTGACTCTGTCACTGCTGGCCTTCCTCGCGGCGCTGGTTTATCCCCGCTTTCGCACTTACTCCCTCGTTCAGCAGTCGCTGTTGATCCTGGTGCTGCTCGGATTGGTGCAGTTGGTCGAGCAGTGGCTGCGAACCCTGTTCGGCCCTTTCTCGATGCACCTTGCCTTCCTGCTGCCTTCATTGATCGGGGCCGTGCTTTGGCCTTGGCTGGCCACCATGTTTCAGGCCTTCGAGCGGCGCCTGGCGAGGAGCGACTAAGGAGCGACAGTATGAGCGATGCACCGTGTTCGCCCGCGCTCTGCCTGGCTTCGGCTTCTCCACGCCGACGTGAGCTGCTGGCCGGTATCGGACTCACCGTCGAGGTCCGGCCGGTGGATATCGATGAGACGGTACTGCCTGGCGAACTTCCTGAGGCCTATGTGGTGCGTCTGGCCCGGGAGAAGGCGCTCGCGGGTGGACGCCATTCGACGCTTCCGACACTGGGGTCGGATACGGCTGTGGTCTGCGATGACCGGATTCTCGGCAAGCCTGCCGACAGGGCCGAGGCGGCCGCCATGCTGCGCCTGCTGTCGGGCCGCGGGCACGAGGTACTCACCGCCGTGGCAGTGACGGGGCCGGCCGGGTTGCTCGAGACTTGCGTGGCGACGCGAGTCTTCATGCGGAATATCAGCGACAGGGAAGTGGCGGCCTACTGGGATACCGGCGAGCCGGCCGACAAGGCGGGCGGCTATGCCATTCAGGGGCTGGCGGCGATCTTCGTCGAACGCATCGAAGGCAGCCACTCGTCAGTGGTAGGGCTGCCGTTGTTCGAGACGGCTCAGCTACTGGTACGACAGGGCGTGCCGATTTGGAATGGTGCTGTCTAGCCGCATCACTATGTCATAATGCGGCGAAGACTGAATTGGACAAGGATTTCCGCATGAGCGGCGAAGTACTGATCAACCTGACGCCGATGGAAACCCGCGTGGCGGTGGTGGAAAACGGTGTGTTGCAGGAAGCGCTAATCGAGCGTACGCGGCGACGCGGCATCGTCGGCAATATCTACAAGGGCCGCGTGGTGCGGGTGCTTCCCGGCATGCAGGCAGCCTTTGTCGATATCGGCCTCGACCGTGCGGCTTTCATTCATGCCCACGAAGTGATGCCGCCGGGAACCCCACCCGAGGAGCAGGCCTCCATCGGCCAGTTGCTCCACGAGGGCCAGGCTCTGGTCGTACAGGTCACCAAGGATCCCATCGGCTCCAAGGGGGCGCGTCTGACTACCCACCTGTCGGTGCCGTCGCGCTACCTGGTCTACATGCCTGACTCCCCCCATCATGGCGTCTCCCAGCGTATCGAGGACGAGCGTGAGCGCGAGCGGCTGCGCGAACTGCTCGAACTCTGCCAGGCCGAGCAGGAGATCGAGATTACTGGTGGCTTCATCGTGCGTACGGCGGCGGAGAACGTGGGCAAGGACGAGCTTTTCTCCGACATGTACTTTCTCCTGCGGTTATGGCGCAAGGTCAGCGAGCGCAAGGTGACCGCACCGGCGCCCAGCGTGATCTACGACGACCTGCCGCTGTTCATCCGTACCCTGCGCGATCTGATGCGCGACGAGATCGAGAAGGTACGCATCGATTCGCGCGAGAACTACGTCAAGCTGCTCGAGTTCGCCGAGGAGTTCATGCCCGACTGCACGGCGCGCATCGAGTACTATCCTGGTGAGCGACCGATCTTCGACCTCTACAGCGTCGAGGACGAAATCCAGAAGGCACTGGGCCGCAAGGTCCAGCTCAAGTCCGGCGGCTACCTGGTGATCGACCCCACCGAGGCGATGACCACCATCGACGTCAATACCGGTGGCTACGTGGGGCATCGCAACCTCGAGGAAACCATCTTCAAGACCAACCTCGAGGCGGCCAATGCCATTGCCCGCCAACTGCGCCTGCGCAATCTCGGTGGCATCATCATCATCGACTTCATCGACATGGAAGATCCGGAGCATCAGCGCCAGGTGCTGCGGGTACTGGAGAAAGCGCTGGAGCGCGACCATGCCAAGACCAAATGCACCGGCGTCACCGAATTGGGGCTGGTGCAACTGACGCGCAAGCGCACCCGCGAGAGTCTGGAGCAGACGTTGTGCGAGTCGTGCCCCACTTGTGGCGGTCGCGGAACCCTGAAGACCGCCGAGACGGTGTGCTACGAGATCTTCCGCGAAATTCTGCGCGAAGAGCGTGCCTACAGCGCCGAGACCTATATGGTGCTGGCCTCCCAGCCGGTGGTGGATCGGCTGCTTGACGAGGAGTCCGCGGCGGTCGCCGACCTGGAAGCGTTCATCGGCAAGACCATTCGCTTCCAGGTCGAGGGCCATTACTCCCAGGAGCAGTACGACATCGTGCTGATGTGAGCGGCCGATGTCCTCCTCTCGTCAGATAGGACGCTGGACCCTCACGCTCCTGGCCACGCTATTGGCGCTGGCGGCGGTAGTGCTGTTGGTGCTGCGTGTGGCGCTGTCCCAGGTCGACCAAATGGCACCACGCGTCGAGCGGCTGCTCGAGGCGCGAACGGGAGCGGCGGTTCAATTGCACGGGTTCGATGCCAGGCTGGCACGGCTCGATCCCGTGATCGAGGGGAGTGGCTTGTCGCTCAACACCCAGGAAGGGGACGCCGGCCTGCCTCTTCTCGAGGTCGAATACGCCCGGCTGTGGCTCGATACCTCCGCCAGCCTGCGTGCCGGCGTACCGGTGGTCGCCGATGCTCGCATGCGTGGGTTGACCCTTCATCTCTATCAAGATGAGCAGGGCGGCTGGCACTGGCCAGATCCGGCCAGGATTCCACCGGAGCTACTCGAAGGCGAGTTCGATCTTGAGCGACTTGATTTCTGGGTCGGGTTACTGCTGCGCCAGCGAGCCTGGGTGGAGGAGGTGCGCTTGGTGCTGCATGGTCGCGAGCGCCGGGTCGACATGCTGGCGCCGCGGTTATTGCTCACTGGTGACGAGCGGCGTGCCCATCTCGAAGGCGAGGTGCACCTGGAAGGGCAAGAGGAAGCCTCGTTGCAGGCCGCGCTGGAAATTTTCCCCGGACCTACCGGCTTTCGCGATTTCAGCGCGGCGCTTCAGGCCGAGATGAAGCTCGGCACGCTGATCGATCTGGTCGAGGTGTTCACTCCCGACGATCCCCTGAGGTTGGAGGATGCCAGCGGTGACGTCACCCTGTGGGGGCGTTGGCACCGTGGTGCCCTGGCCGACGCGCGTATCGATCTCGACATCCCGCGGCTGGCACTGCGCCGCGATGACGCGCCGATCGTATTGGAACCGCTTCGGGCGCGTGGGCAGTGGTTGCGCAGCGAGTCGGGTTGGGAGGCTTGGCTGCAGGGCGACGCCTCGGCCGCCGAATGGGCGGAGCCGGATGAACTCGAGCGTGAGCGAGAGCCGGCGCTGCCACACTTCTGGCACCTGCGCCACGATGGCGAGGGCTGGTGGTTGACCACCAGCCAATTCGAGTTGGCCTCGCTTGCCGCTTGGCGTGAACGCATTCTGCTGCCCGAAGGGCTGGTGCGTACCATTGATGCCCTGGGACCTCGCGGCCTGGTTTCGGGCTTGGGAGTCGGCCGTCGCAATGGGCATTGGGTGGCACAGGCCGCCGTGCATCAGGTCGAGGTGGAGCCCTGGGACGAGGTTCCGGGAGGGGGGCCGCTGGATGCTTGGGTCGAAGCGCGGGATCTCTCCGGGCGGGTCGAGTTCGTCGGCGTCGGTGAGCCAGCCCTGAAAATACCGCAGCTTTACCAGGCTCCGATGGAGCTTTCCCATGCCAGTGGCGAGGTGCGCTGGACCTACGAGGGGCCACGTACCTTCGTCAGTGGACGCAATCTCAAGGCCGGCTGGCAGGATGCTGAGGTCGAGGGAAGCTTCGGCCTGGTGATCGGTGGCGGCGTACATGGTGGCTTGGGCCTTGACCTGCGCTTCCGCGATGTCGATGCACTGGAGCGGCCGCTGGTGGACTGGCTGCCTGCCAATGTGCTGGGCGAGGAGCTAGACGCTTGGTTGGTGGCGGGCGTGGCCGGCCGCGTGCCGACTGGCGAACTCAAGCTGCATCTGCCGCTCCGCCGCGGCGGCAGCGGCCTTGAGCCGCGTCTTCAGCTCGATCTGGAAATCGTCGACGGCCGGCTGCCGTTCGATCCGCAGTGGCCGGTGATCGAGTCGGTCGAAGGCCGGCTGCGTGCCGGCATCGGTACCCTCGATGCCGAGGTGCGCTACGCCGAGAGTTTGGGGGTCGAGGGGACCAACGGTCAGGTTGCCATCGAGGATGACGTGCTCCGCGTGACTGGCAATCTGGCTGCCGATGCCGATGGCATCCGGCGCTACTTACGGGCGATTCCGGTCGACGGCGTGGAGCAGGTCGACGATTGGCGCGGGGAGGGCCGCGCCAGCGGTAGCCTTGAGTTTACTACCCTGCTGGGGGAGGATGACGGCTTTCGGCTCGACCTCGAAACCGACGTCGATATGCAGCGTCTTGTCTACCTGCCGCTGGAAGTGTCTCTCAGCGATGTGAAGGGGCCGCTCGCCTGGCGTCAGCGCGATGAAGAAGGTGGGCTCGAAGGTCACTTGGAAGGGCGTTTGTTCGGCGGGCCGATCAATGCTGACATCGATACTCTGGCAGGCTACGTCGCACTTGATGGCGCCGCTGAGGTGGATAGCGTGTTGCAGCGCTTCGATGCCGGTGCACTCGACGCTCGGCTGTCGGGTCGCCTGCCGTGGCGCGGCCGCTTCGAGCTTGGCGAAACGCGCAATACGGCCCGCTTCGACAGTAGCCTGCAGGGTGTCGCCATCGACCTGCCGTCACCGCTGGGCAAGGCGGCAGGGGAGAGTCGTCCGCTGTGGGTCGAAGCCGATCTCGATCAACAGCGGGTGGAAGCCGAAATGGGTGGTGATGCCCGCCTGCGCTGGCGTGGCCTGCCGTGGTCGGATCTGGGCCAGGGGCAGTTCTGGCTTGGGCGACTGCCCGAAGCGCCCAGTTGGCCCGAGCAGGAGGGATGGTCGGGTACCCTCTACCAATCCCGTCTTGACCTGGTGGAGTGGGGGGCGGCGTTGGCACCGATGCTTGGCAATGGCGCGCCGAATAGCGGTGCGGGGCCTGGAGCGCTACGTCGCCTGCGAGTGGAGACCGCCTGTCTCGTCGGTCCGCAGGATTGCCTAGGCACCATGACCGCCGATGCACGGCCCCACACCGGTGGTGGTTGGCGTGTCGGCCTGCGGGGAGACCTGCTCGAGGGTTACCTCGACTACCGTCCGTCGCTCACCGATCCCTTGGATATCGCGCTAGAGCGCCTGACCCTCGATGGACTGCTCCCCGCACAGCCGGAAGGGGCCGGCAACCTGCTCGAGGAACTCGACGTGCCGCCCGATCCCACGCCACTGCCTCAGTGGACCAGCGAGCTTCCCAATGGTCGCCTGCGTATCGCCGACATTCTCTACCAAGGACGCCAGATCGGTCCGTTGACCGCTCATTGGCAAAGTGGGCCGCAGCGGCTCGGCATTGCCCCTCTGGGGCTGACCCTGGGTCAGATTTCGGCCCGGGGGGAAGTCGTCTGGGAGTCCGCCGGTCCGGGCGACAGCCTGACCCGCTCGCGGCTCGATCTCGATGGGCGCGATCTGGGCACGGCACTGGAGCGGCTCGGCCAGCCAGTCTCGATCCGCAGCGGTGAGACACGCGTGCGCAGCCAACTGGCCTGGCCGGGGCCGCCCTGGCAGTTCGCCCTGGTGCGTTCGCGAGGCAGTATCGAAGCCGAGTTGCGCAATGGCCGCTTCGTCAATCTGGAATCGCCGACGGCGCGGGTGGTGGGGCTGCTCAATGTCGACAATCTGGTGCGCAGGTTGCGCATGGACTTTTCCGACGTGACCGGGCAGGGCACGGCCTTCGATCAGGTGAGTGGGGCTGCTACCCTGTATGGAGGCGTACTGGAAACCAATGGTCCGGTGCTGATCGATGGCCCGGCTACCTCCTTCACTCTGGACGGCACCGTCGATCTGGCACGGCGGGAACTGGATCAGCGTCTGGGCATCACAGTGCCAGTCAGTAGCAGCCTGCCGCTGGCCGCGGTCATTGCCGGTGCGCCAGTGGTGGGCGGTGCCCTGTTCATTGCCGACCGCCTGTTCGGCAGAGCCATCGACCGGGTCACCCGAATTCATTATCGCGTGCGAGGCCCCTGGACCTCGCCGGACATCACACTGGAAACCGCCGAATGACGACATCTTCACCTGCCTTGCTCGATACCGCCGTCGAGATCCTATTGCGCCCCGGTGGGCTGGATATCGACGCCCTCGATGCTGGACTCGGCCACGTGCTGGCTCCGGGGGTCGACTATGCCGACCTCTATTTCCAGAGAAGCTGGCACGAGAGCTGGGTGCTCGAGGATGGCGAGGTCAAGGAAGCCGGCTACAACATCGACGGTGGCGTCGGTGTGCGTGCCATGGCGGGCGAAAAGACCGGTTTCGCCTATTCCAACCAGATCACTCTCGATGCCTTGGCGGAAACGGGGCGCACGGCCTCGGGAATCGTGCGCAGCGGAGCGCGTCTTCCGCTCGGTTCCCGAGTCGTGAGCCAGGGCGCGTTGCGCTATGCCGCAATCGATCCTCTCGCCGGTCTGTCGGCGGAAGAGAAGATCGCCATGCTCAAGCAGGCCGACCGGGTGGCGCGTGCCGCCGATCCGGCCGTCTCCCAGGTCAGCGCATCGCTCACCGGCGTGCACGAGGTCGTGCTGGTGCGTGCCAGTGATGGCACCCTGGCGGCGGACATTCGGCCGCTGGTGCGTTTCAATGTCAGCGTCATTGCGGTCCGGAATGGACGACGTGAGCGTGGCAGTGCCGGTGGCGGCGGGCGCTATGCCATGTCGCGGCTGCGCGATGACAACGCCGCCGAGCACTTTGCCAAGGAGGCGGTGCGTCAGGCGCTGGTCAATCTGGAGGCAGTGGACGCTCCGGCCGGGCAGATGCCGGTGGTGCTTGGCCCCGGCTGGCCGGGGATCCTGCTTCACGAGGCGGTGGGGCACGGCCTGGAGGGCGACTTCAACCGCAAGGGCAGTTCCGCCTTTGCCGGTCGCATGGGGCAACGTGTCGCTGCGCCTGGCGTGACGGTGGTGGACGATGCCACCCTGGCCGATCGGCGCGGCTCCATGAGCGTGGACGACGAAGGCACACCGGGCCAGAACACCACGTTGATCGAGGACGGCATCCTCACCGGCTACATGCAGGACAAGCTCAATGCCCGGCTGATGGGCATGACGCCCACCGGCAATGCCCGGCGCGAGTCGTTCGCCCATATGCCGATGCCGCGCATGACCAATACCTACATGCTGGCTGGCCAGGATGATCCGGCCGACATCATCGGCAGCGTCAAGCGTGGTATCTATGCGGTCAGCTTCGGCGGTGGCCAGGTGGACATCACTTCGGGCAAGTTCGTGTTCTCGGCGAGCGAAGCCTATTTGATTGAGAATGGCAGGATCACCGTGCCGGTGAAGGGCGCCACCCTGATCGGCAACGGACCGGAGGCGATGGGGCGGGTGTCGATGATCGGCCACGACCTGGAACTCGACACCGGCATCGGCGTATGCGGCAAGGAAGGGCAGGGCGTGCCGGTGGGCGTTGGCCAGCCGACGCTGAAGCTTGATGAGCTCACCGTCGGCGGCACCGCTTCGTGAACGAACGTGCCTGCACTCGGCTACGTTCTGCGGGGAGAGAGGGGCAGGTTGAAGAGGAGGTCCTACGCCATGGATGGCGTAGGTAGCGCCCAGGGAGGGGTTTACAGCGCCTCCTCGGAAGCCTGTCGCCGCGGCCCCGTGAAGCCAGGCGGTCGGTCGCAGACTGTGTCCTATGCCTGCGCTTTCACAAACCGGCCGTATCGCGGATCAGCCGGAACAGCTTGCGGGCGTTGGCTGGGGGCTTGCTCCGTTCGCGCTCGCTCCTGGCGTTGCGGATCAACTGGCGAAGCGCTTGGCGATCGACATCGGGATAGTCGGCGATGAAGGCCTCTACGGCCTCGTCGCCTTCGTCGATCAGCCGGTCACGCCACTTCTCGAGACGATGGAAGGCCAGATCGCGGCGACGGTTCTCTTGCTCGATCTCGTCGAACACTGCCCGGATCGCGTTCAGGTCCTCGCGCCGCATCAGCTTGCCCACATACTGCATGTGGCGCCGGCGCCCCTCGTGGGAGCGGATGCGGGAGGTCTCCTCGACGGCGGCGAGCATGTCCTCGGAAAGCGGGAAGCGGGCACGTTCCGCGGGAGTCATGGCGATGATCTGCTCGCCCAGTGCCTGTAGCGCATGCATTTCACGCTTGAGCTGCGACTTGCTGGGTCTTTCGTCGGAGGGGGAGGGAATATCCTGGGTCATGCCGCATCCAAGTGGTAAGGGATTGGAATTTGGTTGGCCATCGATTAGCGAACAGGCCCGAATGGCAGCAGTATATCAGGCCGCCGCCTTGCGGCGGGAAGTGACATTTGCGAGGACCGGCTTGGCCGGTGAATGAGGGAGATACACATGTCCAAGGCTTTCGATGCCGCTGCCCAGCAGGCCCTGCTGGAGTCCCGCGCCGAGCAGGCGCTGCTTCTGGCGAAGCATCTGGGGGCGGATGCCTGCGAAGTGGGAGCCAGTGTCGATCAGGGGGTCGGCATCAGCGTACGTGAAGGAGAGGTGGAGTCCGTCGAGCTCTCCCGCGACCAGGGGATTGCCGTCACGGTCTACCTGCGTGGCCACAAGGGCAGCGCCTCCTCAACCGATGCCAGCGATGCCTCGATCCGTGAGGTCGTGGAGAAAGCCATGGCCATTGCACTGTATACCGGTGAGGATCCTGCGGCGGGGCTGGCCGATGCCGAGTTGATGGCTACCGACCTGCCGGACCTCGATGTGCACCACCCCTGGCCGCTCTCCACCGAACAAGCCGTCGAGCTGGCACTGGCCTGTGAAGCGGCGGGGCGTGCCGAGCCCGGCATCCGCCAGTCCGAAGGGGCGTCGCTCTCCAGTGGCGAGGGGGTGCGGGTGTATGCCAATAGCCATGGCTTCCTCGGCAGTCAGCGCGGTAGCCGGCACTCGCTGTCCTGCATGTTGATCGCCGAAGATGAGGGCGGCATGCAGCGCGACTACGATTACACCAGCGCGCGCAATCCCCGCGACCTGCTGGCCGCGGAGGAAGTGGGCAAGAATGCCGCCGAGCGCACCCTGCGCCGCCTGGGCGCGCAGCGACCGGCCACCGGGCGCCTGCCGGTGCTGTTCGATGCCACCGTGGCCATCGGCCTTGTTGGACACCTGATGAGCGCCATCGCCGGAGGCGCGCTCTATCGCCAGGCGTCGTTTCTGTGCGACCGGCTGGGTGAGCCACTGTTTCCTGACTGGTTCAGCTTGGGCGAACGACCCATGGAGCGCGGCGCCATGGCCAGCTCGCCGTTCGACAACGATGGCGTGCAGACTCGCGACAACGTTTTCATCGAGGCAGGGCGGCTTGCCAGTTACATGCTCTCGGCCTACAGCGCGCGGCGTCTTGGCATGCGGACCACCGGCAACGCCGGCGGGGCACGCAACCTGCGTATCACGGCACCGCTCGAGTCGCGCGATGCGCTGCTCTCGCGGATGAGGCGAGGCGTACTGGTCACCGAGCTGATGGGGCAGGGGGTGAACGGTGTCACCGGCGACTACTCCCGCGGTGCGGCCGGCTTCTGGGTTGAGAACGGTGAAATCCAGCATCCGGTGGAGGAGTTCACCATTGCCGGCAATCTCGAAGCGATGTTCAAGGGGCTGGTCGGCGTGGGCAGCGACATCGATACCCGTGGCAGTATTCATACCGGCAGTTGGCTGATCGACGAGATGACCGTAGCCGGTAGCTGAACCGACTTGCCGCTAAACTAGCGGGAATGAGCGAGCGCAGCCATTCCTAAGTATCCTCATCGAAGCGGGCCTCGAACAATGCCTCGATGGCCTCCAAAGCCGCTTCGGCATCCTCTCCTGCGGCGCTGACCTCGAGTTCAGTGCCGCAGGGCGCGCCCAGCATCAGCAACGCCATGATGTTGTTGGCATCGGCCTGCTGGGGACCCCGGCTGACGACGATACGTGCATTGAAGGGTTGGCAGCATTGCACCAGCTTGGTGGCAGCGCGAGCATGCAGGCCGCGTTTGTTGGTCAGGATCAGCTTGCGGCAGGGCACGCTACGATTCCTTGTGCTCAGGCGCCTCGGCGGTCGGCTCCTGCGTGGCGGTGACCGGCGTATGGATACCGAGTTCGCGATGGCGCAGGCGCACGTCCGGCTGCTGCTGTGCCAAGTGGTGCGCGAGACGCTCGGCGAGATAGACAGAGCGGTGCTGGCCGCCGGTGCAACCGATGGCGACGGTAAGGTAGCTGCGGTGAGAGTCTCGATAAGCCGGTAGCCAGCGTTCGACCCAGGCGATGATGTCGTCGAGCATTTGCTGAACCAGCGGATACTGCTCCAGGAATTCCACGATGCTGGGCTCCCTGCCGGTGGCTGAGCGTAGACGGGGGTCCCAATAGGGGTTGGGCAGGCAGCGTGCATCGAAGACGATGTCGGCGTCGAGCGGCACGCCGCCCTTGAAGCCGAACGACTCCACGGTCAGGGTCAACTGGTCGGCGTGATGGCTGGCCACCTGCTCGGTGATACGGCCGCGAAGGTCGTGCACCGACAGTCGTGAGGTGTCGATGATCAGGTCTGCCAGGTTGCGAATGTCGCTCAACGTGGCGTCTTCCGACTCGATGGCTTCACCCAGGGTCATATCGCGGCCACGGGTCAGGGGGTGGCGACGCCGGGTGGCGGAGTAGCGCTCGTGCAGAATCTTGGCATCGGTCGTCAGGTAGACGATCTGGCAGTCGACCTGCTTGGCGCGCAGTTCTTCCAGCAGCCGCGGGAAACGTTCCAGGGCATGAGGCAGGTTGCGCGCATCGATGCTGACGGCGATGGAGGTCTGGATCGTAGGAGAGTTACGTAGCTCATCGACCAGCGACCCGAGCAGCATCGCCGGCAGGTTGTCGATGGCATAGTAGCCAATGTCTTCGAGCGCTTGCAGTGCGATCGATTTGCCAGAGCCGGAACGGCCGCTGATGATCACAAGCTGCATGAGAGTTCTCCTGATCAGGGGCTGGCCGAACGGTGTGGCGAAAAATTCAGGCCGAGGATTGTCGTCGTATCGCGTCGATGAGACGCTCGTGGAGTTCGCGCTGGCTCTCGCATCTGCGCAGTCGTGCACGTGTGTCGGCGTCGTTCATCACGCTGGCCACCTGGCTCAGCAGCGACAGGTGAGTGTCGTCGGCCTCCTCGGGTACCAGCAGTACGAAGACGAGATCGACCGGCTCGCCGTCGATGGCGTCGAAATCGATGGGCTCCGCCAGCTTGAGAAAAGCCGCCACGGGGCTATGGCAGTGTGGGCTGCGGGCATGGGGAATGGCGACGCCATTGCCGATGCCGGTGCTGCCCAGCCTCTCGCGACCGACCAGCCGGCTGAAGACTTCCTGGCTGTCGAGGCTCGGAGTGTTCTGCGCAATGAAGGTGCTGAAGAACTCCAGCACCCTCTTCTTGCTGCCTCCCGGAACGTCGAACAAAGCGCGTTCCGGGGGCAGGATGGTTTCCAGTGTCATGTCAACTCAGCGAATGCCGGCGCCCTGGGCGCGCGCCTGGGCTTTTTCCTTGTGTTTGACCAGTTGACGGTCAAGCTTGTCGGTCAAGGCATCGATCGCGGCGTACATGTCGGGATCGGAAGCTTCGGCATGCAGGTCGGCGCCGGCGGCATGTATCGTACAGGCGGCCTGTTGACGTTCCTTCTCGATCGAGAGCGTGACCTGCACGTTGGTAATGTTGTCATAGTGGCGTTGGACGCGGCTCAGCTTCTCGCTCACGTAGTCACGTAGTGAATCGGTCAGCTCTACATGATGGCCGGTGATGTTGACTTGCATGGCAAGCTCCTTCGTCCTTCGGGTGGTAGCTCGATTGTAACCCTTTTTACTGCCCTGCAAACCCCCTCGAGCGGCCGAGGTTGTCTGGCGTCAACGTTACGCGGAGGCCTCAGCGAAAACGCTTGCGCTCGCTCGAGGAAGGAATCCCCAAGGCCTCACGATACTTGGCAACCGTGCGGCGTGCCACCCGAATCCCGTCGTCTGCGAGCAATTCCACCAGGCGGCTGTCGGAGAGCGGCTTGCGCGGCGGTTCGTCGGCGATCAGCTTGCGAATGCGGGCGCGAATCGCCGTGCTGGAGTGGGCGTCGCCATCGCCGTTGCCGCCGACATGGCTGGAGAAGAAGTACTTGAGTTCGAACACACCGCGTGGCGTGTGGATGAACTTTTGTGTGGTCACGCGAGAGATGGTCGACTCATGCATCTCGACGGCCTGAGCGATATCGGCCAGCACCAGGGGCTTCATGGCTTCCTCGCCCTGCTCGAGGAATTCGATCTGGCGCGCCATGATCTCGCGGCCCACTCGTAGCAGGGTGTCGTTGCGGCTCGCCAGGCTCTTCATCAGCCAGCGCGCCTCCTGCAGGTGATCCTTGAGAAACTGGTTGTCCTGGCTCTTGTCGGCGCGGCGCACCAGGGCAACGTAGTCGGGTTGGATGCGCAGCCGGGGCAGGGCGTCGGCGTTCAGCTCGACACGCCAGCCGGACTCGTCATGATAGGCAACCAGATCCGGCGTGACGTAGCTGCTGCCGACCTCGGCATAGGCGCTGCCCGGGCGGGGGTCCAGCGAACGGACCAGGGCGATGACCTCGTCCAAGGCTTCGTCGTCCAACCCCAGTCGGCGCTTGAGCAGGCGGCGATCGTCGGCGGCCAGGGCTTCGAGAAACTGGCGCACCAGGCGGCGAGTCTGGGGTAGCAGGGGGGTGCCGTCGGGCAGAGTGGCCAGCTGCAGCATCAGACACTCGCGCAAGTCGCGGGCGAATACTCCGGTAGGCTCGAACTGCTGTAGTCGCAGCAATACCTGCTCGACTTCCCGTACGGTCAGGCCATCGAGGCCCTGCTGGCGCAGACCGTCGCGGATCTCTTCCAGTGTCTGGGCCAGGTAACCGGCACCATCGACGGCATCGATCAAGCTCTCGGCGATAATATGCTGGCGCTCGCTCAGGTCGGTCATCGCCAGTTGCCAGACCAAGTGTCCGGCCAGGGTCTGCTCCGAGGCCTGGCGCTCGAAGTCGGGTCCTTCACCAGTGACGCCCGAGCCGCTGCCATGATCGGGGTAGGTATCGGTCCAGTCGCTGTCGGTCGACAGCTCGTTGGGTATTTCGCTGGCCCAGTCTTCGCTCTGGGATTCGCTGATGGCCTGTTCGCCGAAGTCGTCGTCGAGCTCCAGCATGGGGTTGGATTCCAGCGCCTGTTGGATCTCCTGGCGCAGGTCGAGAGTCGAAAGTTGCAGCAGGGCGATGGCCTGCTGCAACTGGGGAGTCATGGTCAGCTGGGTGCCGACACGCAGTTGCAAAGATGCTTTCATGGCCATGAGAATACGGGGCTCATTTGCCGGAAAACTCTACCCTAGACCGGCATGCGATGACTTGCAAGCGAAACATATGCAATAAGCATGCCATCGGCAATACTCATGCCTTTTGGAAAACTTTTATCTTAAATCAAAATGTTATGATATGGGACTGAGGTTTAGAGCTGAAAATCCTCTCCCAGGTAGACTTCTCGTACCCGCTTGTTGGCGAGAATGGCCGCAGCGTCCCCTTCGGCAATGATCTGGCCGTCGCCGACGATATAGGCCGAGTCGCAGATATCGAGCGTCTCGCGAACGTTGTGGTCGGTGATCAGGACACCGATATTGCGTGCCTTGAGTTGGCGGATGATCCCCTTGATCTCGCCCACCGAGATCGGGTCGACCCCGGCAAAGGGTTCATCGAGCAGAATGAACGCCGGTTCGGTGGCCAGGGCGCGGGCGATCTCGACACGTCGGCGTTCGCCACCGGACAGGCTCATGCCCAGGTTGTCGCGAATGTGGGTGACGTGGAAGTCCTCCAGCAGTCGTTCGAGTCGCTCGTGCCGCCCATGGCGGTCGAGGTCCTTGCGCGTTTCGAGGATGGCCATGATGTTGTCGGCTACCGACAGCTTGCGGAAGATCGAAGCCTCCTGCGGCAGGTAGCCAATACCGGCCTGGGCGCGTTCGTGCATTGCGCTGTGCGAGAGGTCCTGGTCATCGATGTGGACTTCGCCAGCATCCGCCTTCACCAAGCCGACGATCATATAGAACGAAGTCGTCTTGCCGGCTCCATTTGGGCCGAGCAGGCCGACCACGCAGCCCTGCTCGATGGAGAGGCTGATGTCGTGTACCACACGGCGGCGCTTGTAGCTCTTGGCCAGGTGCCGGGCATGCAGGGTCTTCATCGGCATCAGCGCTCCGGTTGCAGGGTCATGCGGATACGCTGGCGCCCCTCGACGCCTTCGCTCTCGGCGCGGGCCTGGACGACGCGGCGATCGAGGAAATACTCGAGATAGCCGCCGTCGAAGGTATCGCCGCCCTGGTGCAGCTCGGCGCGGTCGATCAGTTCCACCCGTCGCTCGGCCACATGATAGATGATGGTGCGCCCCCAGCCGCGTATCACGGGCTGATCAGGGTCGGGCTGCTGTTCGATGTAGGCGCGCTCGCCGCGTGCCGTGGCGCGCGAGAGTTCACCGGCGGCATTGCGCTGGAACTCCACCCGGTCGCCAGTCAGGTGCATGCTGCCCTGACGGATGTCGACATCGCCGGTGTAGACCGCGGTGCCGGCGCGGTCGTCCAGATCGAGCCGGTCGGCCTCCACTTCGATGGGCTGGTCGGCATCGCGCTGCTGCGCCATGGCCGAGCTAGCTACCCACGCCATGCCAACCAGCGCCAGGGTGAGTAGCGTTCGGGCGGTTGGGAGCTTGCATCGCTTCATGGCGTGAAATCCTCTAGGTTGACGGCTTCGGCGGCCTGTCCCGGCTGGGCCCCTTCCGGGGGATGGTGGCCGCGCACATTGTCGGTCAAACGCGCCCGGTTGTCATGGATCCAGGCATCGAAGCGCTCACCACGCATGTGTTGCGGCGGTTGCTGCAGCAGGGCGGGCGTATCGCTCCAGGCGTGTCCTACGTTGGAGTCGAAGTGCAGAATCTCAGTGTCGAGCTGCCAGCGCTCCTCGGGGGCAAGGAGTCGCGCCTCGCCGGTGAGGGTCAGAGGGTTGCCGCTGGGGCCGAGCCGTCCTTCGATGGCGTTGGCGATCCACAGCCGGCCCTCGCGGTCGATCAGGTGGGCCAGCGGCGTGACGGCACGGGTGACGTCGTCATGAGGCGTGTGCACCAGTCGCGGGCTCTCCAGGCGCTGATGAGCCCTGCCGCTGGCATCGAAGCGGGTCAACTGCGCCTGCTCCAGGTAGTAGTCAGGCTCGCCGGCTTCGTCAGTGGGCACCGGACCCGGTGTCGGTGTTTGCCAAGGGTCCAGCCAGGCGATCAAGCCGCCCAGGGCGACCAGCAGCAAGAATAGCCAGACACGAAATGTGGGGCGCGGCAACCGGCGCAGCATATCCAGGTGGCCTCAGCGCTTGCCGTGGAGGTAGGTGTCGATCAGGGCGTCGCGATGCCCCTGGGCTTCGAGCAGCATGTCGCAGATCTCGCGCACCGCGCCATGCCCACCGCTGTGCTCGGTGACATGGTCTGCCAGGGCGCGGATATAGGACGGAGCGCCGGGAACGGTGATGCCGATGCCGGCACGCTGGATGGGGGCCAGATCGGGCAGGTCGTCGCCGCAGTAGGCGACTTGCTCGAGTTCGATTCCCTTGCGCTGGCATAGCTCGCGCAGGATGGCGAGCTTGTCTTCGCAGCTTTGGAAGACATGATCGACGCCGAGCGCTGCGGCGCGATGGCTGACCATGGGTGACTCACGCCCGGTGAGAAAAGCCACCTGGAGGCCGGCGCGACGAAGCAGCTTGATGCCCAGGCCGTCCTGAGTATGAAATGCCTTGATTTCGACGCCGTCGGACTGGAAGTAGAGGCGGCCGTCAGTGAGGATGCCATCCACGTCCAGCGCTAGAAGGCGAATCCTGCGCAGGCGGTCGAGAAGGTGTGGATCGATAGTAGAGGTGGCCAGAGCCATGGGCTCTCCTTGGTCAGGGTGATGTCAGATCACGCCGCTTCGCAGCAGGTCGTGCATGTGTAGGGCTCCGATGGGGCGACCCTCTTCGTCGATGACGGCCAACGCCGTTATCAGGTTGTCCTCCATCATGCGCACTGCTTCGGCGGCCAGCACGTCGGGGGCAATGCGTTTGCCGGGGCGGGTCATGACGTCGTCTACCGTCAGCTTGCGGAGATCCTGGTGCTGATCGAGCGTGCGGCGCAGATCGCCGTCGGTATAGACACCGATCAGCCGATTCTGCTCATCGACGACGCAGGTGAAACCGAGCCCTTGTCGGGTGATCTCGAGCAAGGCGTCGCGCAAAGGGCTGCCCAGCGGTACCTGCGGCAGTCGCTCGCCTTGATGCATCAGGTCGCTGACCCGCAGCAACAGACGCTTGCCCAGGCTGCCGCCGGGGTGCGAGAGAGCGAAATCCTCGGCGGTAAAGCCGCGTGCCTCGAGCAGTGCCACCGCCAGAGCGTCACCCAGGGCCAGAGCAGCCGTGGTCGAGGCCGTTGGTGCCAGGTCCAACGGGCAGGCCTCGCGTGCCACGCCTGCGTCGAGATGGGCGTCGGCGTGGCGGGCCAGCGTCGAGTCGGGGCGGCCGGTCATGCTGATCAGTGGCGTGCCGATGCGCTTGAGAAGCGGCAGGAGTGCCGTTACCTCAGCCGTTTCGCCGGAGTTGGAAAGCGCCAGTACCACGTCGCCTGGCGTGATCATCCCTAGATCGCCGTGGCTGGCTTCGCCGGGATGGACAAAGAAAGCCGGGGTGCCGGTGCTGGCGAGTGTGGCGGCGATCTTGCCGGCGATATGGCCCGACTTGCCCATGCCGGTCACCACGACGCGCCCCTGGCAGGCGAGCATCAGTTCGCAGGCGCGATCGAAGTGGCTGTCGAGCCGGTCGGCAAGTGCGGCGATGGCCTGCTCCTCGACTTGCAGCGTGCGACGGGCGCTGTCGCGCAACGCCGAGGCATCCTGGGCGGAAGAGGTGGGTGAGGAGGATTGGTCTGAGGTCATGACGATGATTGTTGCCTGATGTGAGGTTTCACTCAAGGGTGGCATCGCCGCTGAGTCCGAGCCAGGCGAGATAAGCGGCGTAGGTGGCAAGAAAGGCAGCGCCGACGAGCCGTCCGAGACGGCCTTGGCGTTGCCACAGCAACAGGATGGCCAGAGTCAGCTGCATGACACTGACACGGTGGTCCCGGCCTGCGGGCATCCGGGGGAGGTGCGCCGGATGCCAGCGTGGCAGGCATCGGCAGTAAGGCCAGCGGGTTGAAGAGGTAGCAGCATGGCAGCGATCATGGCGTTGGAAGGGGGCACATTAGACGTCTTCAGAGGTTCGGGCGCAAGCCAGGTTGGGCTGGCGTCGGGCGGAAGAGTTAGGATACGATGTTCGATAATTTTCCTGGACTTTGCGGCATGATCGATTCCCCCTTCGTGGAGGTGAGCAACCTGCATTTCTCGCGAGGCGAGAAGGTCATCTTCAGCGGCGTCGAGCTGCAGATTCCCCGTGGCCGGATTACGGCCGTCATGGGACCTAGTGGCACCGGCAAGACGACGCTGCTCAAGCTGGTCGGTGGCCAATTGGCTCCCGATGCCGGCCGGGTCCTGATCGATGGTCAGGACGTTCATGCCCTGTCGCGCAAGGCACTGTTTACCCTGCGCCGGCGGATGGGCATGTTGTTCCAGAGCGGTGCACTGTTCTCCGACCTCAGCGTATTCGAGAATGTGGCATTCCCGCTGCGGGTGCATACCGACTTGCCGCCGACGATGATTCGCGACCTGGTGTTGATGAAACTTCAGGCCGTGGGGCTACGCGGGGCGCGAGAGCTGATGCCTGCCGAGCTCTCGGGCGGCATGGCGCGCCGCGTTGCTCTGGCCCGGGCAATCGCATTGGATCCTGAGTTGGTGCTCTACGACGAGCCGTTCGTGGGCCAGGATCCGATCTCCAAGGGGGTGCTGGTGCAGTTGATCAAGCAGCTCAACGATGCGCTCGGGCTGACCTCCGTCGTGGTATCGCATGACATCCAGGAGACGCTCTCGATTGCCGATTATGTCTATGTCATCGCCGACGGCCAGGTCATGGCCCATGGCACACCGGACAGCCTCGACATCGACGACGATCCGCGTGTCAGTCAGTTCGTGCACGGCGAACCGGACGGTCCCGTGCCTTTCCATTATCCCGCGCCCGACTACTTCCACGACATCCTCAACCTGGAGGGGCGGCCATGATCGGGCGCATCCTGAGTCTCGGGCGGCGTGGCTGCGACGTGCTCGAAGCGTTGGGACGCTCGGGCCTGTTCCTCGCGCAGTCCGGTGTCGGCATTCCGTCCCGCGAGGGCTGGTACCTGTGGCTGCGCCAGATGCATTTCGTTGGCGTGCTGTCGTTGGCCATCGTGCTGGTATCGGGGCTATTCATCGGTATGGTGTTGGCATTGCAGGGCTATACCATCCTGGTCGACTTCGGTGCCGAGCAGGCGCTAGGCCAGATGGTGTCGCTGTCGCTGTTGCGCGAGCTGTCGCCGGTGGTGGCGGCGCTGTTGTTCGCAGGGCGTGCCGGCTCGGCGTTGACCGCCGAGATCGGCCTGATGAAGGCCACCGAGCAGCTCACCAGCATGGAGATGATCGGCGTCGATCCACTGCGCCGGGTGGTGGCACCGCGGCTGTGGGCCGGGTTCGTGGCGCTGCCGCTGCTCACAGTCGGCTTCAGCGTGATCGGGATCTACGGCGGTTACCTGGTCGGCGTCGAGTGGCTGGGGGTGTTCGAAGGCTCCTACTGGGGCAACATGCAGGCCAGTGTCGATTTCATCGAGGATGTCGGCAACGGCATGGTCAAAAGTCTGGTATTCGCCCTGGTGGTGACCTGGATAGCGGTATTCCAGGGCTACGACCTGGTACCGACGTCGGAAGGTATCTCCCGTGCCACCACGCGTACGGTGGTGTATTCCTCATTGGCGGTGCTGGGCCTCGACTTCGTTCTTACCGCGCTGATGTTCGGAGGATTTTCCTGATGCCTGGTGGTTATTTGACGCATAATGGAGTGGCAGCATGAAGCGCAGCAAGACGATGGAGCTGGGTGTCGGCCTGTTCATGCTGGCCGGGATTCTAGGGTTGCTGTTCCTGGGGCTGCGGGTCAGCGGGCTGACTTTTTCCGTGCCGAGCGACACCTTTCGGCTCGAGGCCAATTTTGCCAATATCGGCAGCCTCAAGCCGCGTGCCCGAGTCACCATGGCGGGTGTCACGGTGGGACGGGTGACGGCCATCGAGCTCGATCGTGAATGGTATGACGCGCGTGTGATCCTCGAACTCGATGCGGAGCTGGAGGGGCAGCTGTCGCGTGACACCACGGCAGCCATCCTGACGGCCGGCCTGCTCGGCGAGCAGTACGTCGGCCTCACCGTGGGTGGGGACCCCGAAATGCTGAGTGACGGCGATATCATCCGCGACACCCAATCCGCTCTGGTGCTGGAGGAACTGATCCAGCAGTTCGTGTCAAATATGGTCAGCGACTGAGGAAGCACTTCACAAATGCCTATACGAGCGAATCGCTGCGTTGCGCGGTGCTCGGAATCCTCACATATAACCCATATGCTCCGGTTCCTGTGCTCCGTGCGCCTTGCGCTTCATCTCGCCCGCCAATTTGTGTAGCGCTTCCTTGAGTTACTCTTTTCAGATGAGGTCGATCCATGAGCCAGATGACTCTTTCCTTCGTTGTGTTTCGCCGCCTGTTGCTCGGCCTGTGCCTGTCCCTGGCCAGCATGACGGCGCTGGCCGCTCCCGAGCGTAGCCCCGAGCAGGTCATTCGCGACAGTGTCGACGAGTTGATGGGGCAGATCGAAGGGCGCAAGGACTACTACGCCAGCAATCTGGATGAACTCAAGGTGCTGGTTGACGACAGCCTCGAGGACATCGCCGACTTTCGTTACATCGGTGCCAGCGTGATGGGGCGCTATTTCCAGAATGCCACGCCTCAGCAGCGTTCCCGGTTCGTCAACGTGTTCCGTCAGACCCTGATCGACACCTACACCAAGGGGTTGGTGACCTTCGACTATCGCGAGCTGCGCGTGCTGGATAGTCAGCGTGCGCCGCGCCATGAGGATCAGGCATCCGTGGCCATGGAAGTGGTGGCAATGGACGGCACGGTCTATCCGGTCAGCTACACGCTGCGCCAGAGCGAGGGGCAGTGGAAGGTGGTCAACGTCATCGTCAATGGCATCAACCTGGGGCTGACGTTCCGCAACCAGTTCGATCAGGCCATGCGCGATCATGGCCGCGACTACGACGCGGTGATCGCCAACTGGTCGCCGGAAATCGCTACCGAGGAATTGGAAGAGGGCGGCAACGCGTGAGCCGTTTGCTCGAACGCGGAGGCGTTCTGCTAGAGGCCGGCCCGGAGGGGTTGGCCGTCAGCGGCGATGTCGATTTCGAGATTGCCGCGCCGCTGGTCGAGGCGGGAACCGCCTGGCTGGTCGAGCGGCCCACCGGTACGTGCCTCGTGCTCGACCTGGAGGGCGTCGAGCGGGTGAGCAGTGCCGCTCTCAGTATGCTGCTCGAGTGGACGCGGCAAGCGCGTAAGAGGGGCGTCAAGATCAGCGCCGTGCGCCTATCCGAGCCGCTGGCTCGGTTGACGCAGGCGGCGGGTCTCGATGAGCTGCTACCGCTCACCGGTCAGACCTGATCGGTTCTGGCATCGCCAAGCGCGATGCTTTTCTTTACCATGTGGGGATTCTTGTTCTCGGCGGCGGTCCGTGTGGGGCCGTGTGCCGCTCCATTCGTGTCACAGGAGTTCCGTTTTTCATGCAACCCAGTGATGTCAAGGCGCTGCTAGAGGCACGCCTCGAGGATTGCGAGTTTCATATCCAGGGCGAGGGCTGCAATTTTCAGGTCATCGCCGTGAGTGAGGTATTCGACGGCCTGTCGCCGGTCAAGCGTCAGCAGTTGATCTATGGCGCGCTCACCGAGGAGATCGCTTCCGGCGCCGTGCATGCCGTGAGCATCAAGACCTATACGCCGGCGCAGTGGGCGAGCGCGCCGGAGAACGTGTCTTCACGCAGCCAGGGTGCCTGACGGCCTAACACTCATGGACAAGTTGATCATTACCGGCAACGGGCCCGTCGACGGCGAGGTCTGGGCCAGCGGTGCCAAGAATGCGGCGCTGCCCATCCTGTGCGCAACCCTGCTGGCCGATGAGCCAGTGACCATCGGCAATCTGCCGCATCTCCAGGACATCACCACCACGCTGGAGCTACTGGGACGCATGGGCGTCGAGCCGGTGATGGGCGAGAAGATGTCCATCCAGCTCGACGGCTCGCAGGTGCGTGATTGTCACGCTCCCTACGAACTGGTCAAGAAGATGCGCGCCTCGATCCTGGTGCTCGGGCCGCTGCTGGCGCACTTCGGCCATGCCGACGTCTCCCTGCCCGGCGGCTGCGCCATCGGCTCGCGCCCGGTCGACCTGCACATTCGCGGGCTCGAGGCCATGGGCGCCGAGATTCGCGTCGAGGGGGGCTATATTCGGGCGTGTGTCGATGGCCGGCTCAAGGGTGCCACCATCTTCTTCGATACCGTTACCGTTACCGGTACCGAGAATCTGCTGATGGCCGCAACCCTGGCGGAAGGCACTACAGTGCTGGAGAATGCGGCCCGTGAACCCGAGGTGGTGGATCTGGCCGAGTGCCTGATCAAGATGGGGGCGAAGATTCGCGGCCACGGCAGCAACAATATCGTCATCGAAGGAGTCGAGCGTTTGCATGGCGCCTATCATGACGTCATGCCCGACCGCATCGAAACCGGAACCTTCCTGGTCGCCGCCGCTCTGTCGCGCGGCCGGGTCCGGGTGCGCAACACCCGCGCCGACATCCTCGAGGCGGTGCTGGTCAAGCTCGAGGAGGTCGGAGCCAGGATCGCCGTTGGCGATGGCTGGATCGAGCTGGACATGGAGGGCCGGCGTCCGCGCCCGGTCAATATCCGTACCGCCCCCTATCCCGGGTTTCCGACCGACATGCAGGCCCAATTCGTGGCGCTCAACGCCGTGGCCGAAGGGACTTCCCGGGTGGTCGAGACCATCTTCGAGAATCGCTTCATGCACGTTCAGGAGTTGAACCGCATGGGAGCGAAGATCGCACTCGAGGGCAATACCGCCATGATCACCGGCGTCGAGCGTCTTTCCGGCGCTCCGGTGATGGCCACCGATCTGCGCGCCTCGGCGTCGCTGGTGATTGCGGCGATGATGGCCGAGGGTGAGACCCTGGTCGATCGTATCTATCACATCGACCGCGGCTACGAGTGCATCGAAGAGAAACTGCAGCTGCTGGGAGCCAGGATTCGCCGGATTCCCGGCTGAGCGGGCGGTTGTGGGGTCAGCAGTTTCCGAATTAGGCGAGAGCATGAGCAAGCAATTGATTCTGGCCCTGTCGAAGGGCCGCATCCTCGACGAGACCCTGCCGCTATTGGCGGATGCTGGCATCGTTCCGGCCGAGGATCTGGGCAAGAGCCGCAAGCTGCTCTTCGACACCAACCTCGACGCCGTCAAACTGGTCGTCATTCGCGCTACCGATGTGCCGACTTATGTACAGCTCGGTGCCGCCGACCTGGGTGTGGCGGGCAAGGACGTGCTGCTCGAGCATGGTGCCGAGGGGCTTTATGAGCCGCTGGATCTCGAGATCGCCAAGTGCAAGCTGATGACGGCAGGCATCGACGGCGCGAAGCCGGCCCGTGCGCGACGTCGCGTGGCCACCAAGTTCGTCAACGTGGCGCGTCGCTACTACGCCGAGCAGGGTATCCAGGCCGAAGTGATCAAGCTCTACGGGGCCATGGAGCTGGCGCCGCTGATGAACCTGGCCGACGAGATCGTCGACATCGTCGACACCGGCAACACTCTGCGCGCCAATGGCATGTCGCCGCGCGAGCTGATTGCGCCGATCAGTACACGCTTGGTGGTCAACAAGGCGGCCATGACCATGAAGCACGAACAGCTCAAGCCGCTGATCGCGCGCCTCGCCCAGGCGGTGGAGCGGCGCAGGGCGGCTGCCGAGGCGTAGTCCCGGTAACTCGCCGCCGCTTGCGGCAATGGTACATTTTTCACGTGGAGGCGTATGCGACCATGAGCGACACCTTATTCGAATCCGTCGATATCGCCCGGCTGTCGACCGAAGCTGCCGATTTCGAGACCCGGCTCGATGCGCTGCTGGCCTGGGAGGGCGTTTCCGATACCAATGTCCAGGCACGCGTGGAGGAAATCATTTCGGCGGTCAAGGAGCGGGGCGATGAAGCCCTGGTCGAATGCTCCAACCGTTTCGACCGTCTGACGGCAGCCAGCATGAGCGAGCTAACGCTGGACGCCGGGCGTCTCGAGCAGGCCTTTCGGGGCCTGTCCGAGGAGCAGCGAGACGCCCTGGCCCAGGCCGCCGAGCGCATTCGCCTCTATCACGAGCGCCAGAAGCCAACTTCCTGGTCCTACACCGAGGCCGATGGTAGTGTGCTCGGTCAGCAGGTCACACCGCTCGATCGGGCCGGTATCTACGTGCCGGGCGGCAAGGCGGCCTATCCCTCTTCGGTACTGATGAACGCCATCCCCGCTCACGTGGCGGGCGTGCGCGAGATCGTCATGGTGGTGCCTACGCCCGATGGGGTGCTCAACGAGCTGGTGCTGGCGGCGGCGCACTTGGCCGGCGTCGACCGGGTATTCACCATCGGCGGTGCCCAGGCGATAGCGGCCATGGCCTACGGCACCGCCAGCGTGCCGCGCGTCGACAAGATCGTGGGGCCAGGCAACATCTACGTGGCGACCGCCAAGCGGGCCGTCTTCGGCCAAGTGGGTATCGACATGATTGCCGGCCCTTCGGAGATTCTGGTCGTGTCGGACGGCGGAACCGATCCGGAGTGGCTGGCCATGGACCTGTTCTCCCAGGCCGAGCACGACGAAGATGCCCAGGCGCTGCTGGTCAGTTGGGACGAGTCTCACCTGGCGGAGGTCGAGGCGGCCATCGCTCGCCTGCTGCCGACGCTCGAGCGTCATGAGATCGTGCGCCAGTCGCTGGCGCGGCGCGGTGCGCTGATTCTCTGCCGCGACCGCGACGAGGCCGTGACGCTGATCAATCGCATTGCTCCGGAGCACCTGGAGCTCTCCATGGCCGACCCGGAGACGCTGCTGCCGCAGGTACGCCATGCCGGCGCTATCTTCATGGGGCGCTATACCGCCGAGGCGCTCGGCGACTACTGCGCGGGACCCAACCACGTACTGCCGACCTCGGGCACGGCACGCTTCTCCTCGCCGCTGGGTGTTTATGATTTCCAGAAGCGTTCGTCGATCATTCACTGCTCCGAAAGCGGAGCCTCGACCTTGGGCAGAGTGGCCTCGGTGCTGGCGCGCGGCGAATCGCTGACGGCGCATGCCCGCTCAGCCGAGTACCGTATCAAGGATTGAGAAGGAGTCGAGAGGAGGCGTTCGTCAGCGCTCGGGCCGGCGGCTCGGTGGCAGCGGGCGCTCTCCCACCTCCAGGTCGACGGTGAGCTTCTCGCCACTGCGCACCACGGTAAGGGGCAGTGTGGCGCCGGGTTCGATGGCGGCGATGTCGCTCATGGCGGCACGTGCATCGAGAATGGGGCGTCCATCGACCTCCAGCAGCACGTCGCCGGGACGTAGTCCGGCCAGGGCCGCGGGTCCCTGCGGCACCACAGCCGAAATGACGACGCCGCGTGGTGCCTGCAGACCGAATGAGGCAGCCAGATCCTGGGTCATCTCCTGTGCCTCGATGCCGAGCCAGCCGCGAATCACGCGCCCCTGGGTCACCAAGGCTTCCAGGATGGAGCGGGCGAGGCGGGTGGGAATGGCGAATCCGACTCCCTGGGAGCCTCCCGAACGCGAGAAAATAGCGGTGTTGATACCGACCAGTGAGCCCTCGGCATTGATCAGTGCGCCGCCGGAGTTGCCGGGATTGATGGCGGCATCGGTCTGGATGAAATCCTCGTAGGCACTCAGCCCCAAGTGGCTGCGCCCCGTGGCGCTGATGATCCCCATGGTGACGGTCTGGCCTACCCCGAAGGGATTGCCGATGGCCATGGCGATGTCGCCTATCGCCACATCCTCGGTGTCGGAAAGCTGAATGACCGGCAGGTTGTCCAGGTCGATGCGCAGCACGGCCAGGTCGCTTTCTGGGTCGGTGCCGATGACCTCTGCCAGGGTCTCCCTGCCGTCGCGCAAGGCCACCTGGATCTCATCGGCGCCATCGATGACATGATGGTTGGTCAGGACGTAGCCATCTGCGCTGACGATGACGCCGGAGCCCAGGCTCGACAGCAGGCGTTGCTGGGTCGGCAGGTCGTCGCCGAAGAACTGGCGGAAGAACGGATCCGACATCAGCGGATGCTCTTCGCGTGCCACCACCCGGGAGGAATAGATGTTGACGACCGCTGGGGCAGCCTTTTCGACGGCCTCGGAGTAGCTGACCGGACCTTGCTGGCGAGCCAGTGGCGGCGCCTGCTGGAGCTCGGGAGAGGGGCGCGATAGCTGTTGCTGGAGTTCGCTCTGTGGCGCGGACGGAGAGGGCGAGGAAGGCCCTTGGAGTAGCTGCGGAAAGGTATTGAGCAAGACGATGGCCAGCAGCACGCCGATAAGGACGGGCAGGGCATAGGCAATGAGAGAACGACGCATGCGGCGCTTCCTGGTCGGCGGGCGGTCGATGGCATCCCGCTCAGTCGTTACAATGGAGCCAATTGTAACATCGACACCGAAGTGCTGTCCGGAGGTGAGATGATTTTGCGCGATGACTTGATACGGGCCTGCGATACGCTGCTCGGTGCTTCCACATTCAGAGACTATACCGTCAACGGTCTTCAAGTGGCAGGGCGTGAGGAGGTGCGTCGAGTGATGAGCGGCGTGACTGCGTGCCAGGCGCTGCTAGAGGAGGCGGTGGCGTGGGATGCGGACCTGCTGCTCGTTCACCATGGTTATTTCTGGAAGAACGAGCCAGTGCCCATCACCGGAATCAAGCAGCGCCGCATCCGTACGCTGCTGCTCAACGACATCAACCTGCTGGCCTACCACTTGCCGCTCGATGCCCACGCGGAGCTTGGCAACAACGCCGAACTTGGCCGTCGGCTCGGATTCCGTGTAGAGGGCTGTGCCGACGGTGAGCTGGGGCAAGGGTTGGTATGGTTCGGGAGTGTGCCCGAACCGGTGGCGCCCAAGGTTCTGGCGAACCATGTGGGGGCGTGCCTGGGACGCGAACCGCTACTCGTCGAGGCGCCTGGCAGCGAGCTGGTGCGCTGCGTGGCGTGGTGTACCGGCGGGGCGCAGGACATGATTACCCAGGCCTGGGAGGCTGGTGCCGATGCGTTCATTTCGGGTGAGATCTCCGAGCGTACCACGCACCTGGCGCGCGAACTGGGCATCCACTACCTGGCTGCAGGGCATCATGCCACCGAACGTTATGGCGTCCAGGCGCTTGGCGCCTGGCTCGAGCGTGAGTTCGGTGTCATGCATCGCTTCGTCGATATCGATAACCCGGCGTGACGCCCATCTTTCGCGGCGCAGGAATCAATAGCGCGGGGGCTGGGGAAGCTCGCTCTTCTCGGTGCTGGGTTTGAGACCGAAATCCTCGGATAGGGTGCCGCCAGAACCATCGGCATAGTCGCGTGGCGCCGGTACATCGTCACTTTCGGCCAGGGCCGGTTGGTTGGCTGCCTTGAGCCGATTCTTATTCTGAGGATCGCAATGCAGCGTGCTGGCATCCTCGGTGATACGGTGCTCGAGGGTACGCATCTCGCGCTGGATGTTGCTCACCATCATGCCGACTTGGGTGAAGTGCTCGTTCATGCCCTCCCGAAGGACACTGAGTTCACGTTCACGCTCGGCCACCTGGCGGCGCAGTTCCTGTAGCCGGTTGGCCGATGTGCCAAGAGCACGATAGGCGAAGGCGCCGATGCCGAGGCCGACCAACAGGCTGACGATAGCCACGATCCAGTTAACATTGCCGTAATCCACGAAGTTCTCCCTGATGCTGATACACGCCGGAATCAGTGCCGCTGCCCGGTTCGAGTCATGTCTGGCCGGTCCATTATAGAAGCCTTGGCTGTCGGCGGGTCAACGCTGGACGATGCGAAGCGCCTTATCCTTTTTTCTGCGCGTGGCGTGCGGGATGCGTATAATGCGGGGCCTGCAACGATATGAGCCAAGATCAGCAAGGAATCTCTCATGTGCGCGACCGTGACTCCTGCGGGATCCCGTTCGGCCGATGCCAGTACCCCACTGGCGCGTTACCGGGCCGATCTCGAGCGCGACGACTTTCATTACGATCCTGCCCAGGAGCAGGCCGTCGAGCACTTGCAGCGCCTATATGACCAGCTCGTGGCCTCACCCCGGACCGAGCCGCGTGCCGTCACCACCGGGCGAGGGCTCAAGTCTCGCATGGCCGATCTGTTCGGCAAGCGGGAAAGGGCGAGGGAGGCGCCGGCCCTGCCGTCAATCCAGGGTCTCTACTTCTGGGGCGGAGTGGGCCGTGGCAAGACCTATCTCGTCGATACGTTCTACGAGTCCCTGCCGTTTCCCGACAAGATGCGTACCCACTTTCATCGTTTCATGCAGCGGGTGCACAACGAGCTCGAGCACTACAAGGGTGAGAAGAATCCGCTGACGTTGATTGCCGGCAAGTTCGCTGCGGAGGCACGGGTGATCTGCTTCGACGAGTTCTTCGTCAAGGACATCACCGATGCGATGATCCTGGCCAACCTGCTCGAGGCGCTGTTCGAGCGTGACGTGGTCCTGGTGACGACCTCCAACATCGTGCCCGACGAACTGTACAAGGATGGCCTGCAGCGCGCTCGCTTCCTGCCGGCCATCGAGTTGATCAAGCGCCACTGCCGCGTGGTCAATGTCGATTCGGGGGTCGACTATCGCTTGCGCGCCTTGCAGCGTGCCGAGATATTTCATGCTCCCCTGGACGAGGCGGCGGAGCGGGAACTCGAGCGTAGCTTCCGCGAAATTGCCCGGCACGAAGGGGAAACTGACGTACCGGTAGAGATCAACCACCGTGTATTGCGCGCGCAGCGCCTGCACGACGACGTGGTGTGGTTCGAGTTTCGTGAGCTGTGCGACGGGCCACGCAGCCAGAACGACTATATCGAACTCGCCCGCGAGTTCCATACCGTGCTGGTCTCCAACGTGACCCGCATGGGCGCGTCCACTGACGACCAGGCGCGTCGCTTCATCAACATGGTGGACGAATTCTATGACCGTGGCGTCAAGCTGCTGATGTCGGCCGAGGTGCCGGCCGAGTCGCTTTACGCCGATGGGCGCCTGGGCTTCGAGTTCCAGCGCACCCAGTCGCGGCTACAGGAGATGCAGTCGCACGAGTACCTGGCTTTGCCGCACAAGCCATGACGACAGGGCGGCAATAGGGCTTTAATTCGCGCAGGCAGATCATGTAGAATACGCGCTCCTCGACCGTTGTCGCCGATGCTGCGGGTGGCAACCAAGAAAAATAGGGATGATCCCGGTTGTGCTTCGGGCACGCGGGGTCCAATACACTTGTTTGATTTTGTGGTGATTTCTCCATGAAAACGTTCACTGCTAAGCCGCAGTCCGTACAGCGCGACTGGTACGTCGTCGACGCGGCGGACAAGACGCTCGGCCGTCTGGCTACCGAAATCGCTCGTCGTCTGCGCGGCAAGCACAAGCCCGAGTTTACCCCTCATGTCGATACCGGCGACTACATCGTCGTGATCAACGCCGAGAAAGTGCGGGTCACTGGTAACAAGGCCAAGGCCAAGACCTACTACCGCCACACCGGCTACCCGGGCGGTCTTCGCTCCATGAATTTCGAGAAGATGATCGCGCATGCTCCCGAGCGCGTGATCGAGTCTGCCGTCAAGGGCATGCTGCCCAAGGGGCCGCTGGGGCGCGCCATGTATTCCAAACTCAAGGTCTACGCCGGCGCCGAACATCCGCACGCCGCCCAGCAGCCGCAAGAACTGAACATCTGAGGGGGTCATCACCATGGCACAGCAGTATTACGGTACCGGGCGCCGCAAGACATCCACTGCCCGTGTTTTCCTCAAGCCGGGCACCGGCAAGATTACCGTCAACAATCGTGAGCTGGACCAGTATTTCGGTCGTGTAACCGGCCGTATGGTGGTGCGCCAGCCGCTCGAGCTGACCGAAACTCTCGGTCAGTTCGATGTCTATGTCACCGTCAAGGGCGGTGGTGGTTCCGCTCAAGCCGGCGCCATTCGTCACGGTATCACCCGTGCACTGATGGAGTACAACGAGGACTTCCGCCCGGCGCTGCGTGCCGCTGGCTACGTCACTCGTGACGCTCGCCAGGTGGAGCGTAAGAAAGTCGGTCTGCGCAAGGCGCGTCGTCGCCCGCAGTTCTCCAAGCGCTGATCTCACTCAGTGGCTGGCAAAAAAACCCGGGCAATTGCTCGGGTTTTTTATTTTTTATTTCAAGATATTGCGCCGAGAATTCCACCTTGGTCAGGACTGCCTTGTCTTGTGCGTGGCAGCTCGATTCCTTAAGATATGCCGGATTTGGTATCCGTGGTCGCGGAACTCATTCCGTGCTGGATCAACGGGTAAGCTGATGGGAGAAACCAGAAAATGGCAGACAACGGCGTGAACAAAGGGCGGCGCCGTCTCCTCCTGGGTGCCACCACCGTCGTAGGGGCGGTGGGGGCCGTGGGAGTGGCGGTTCCCTTTGTAGCTTCCTGGCAGCCGAGTGCCAGGGCAAGGGCGGCGGGGGCGCCAGTGAGCGCAGATGTCTCGAAACTCGAGCCGGGGCAGCGCATGACCGTCGAGTGGCGCGGACGTCCGGTCTGGGTCGTGAGGCGCACTCCGGACATGATCGAACGCACCGAGAATTTCGACCCTGCCCGTCTGGCCGATCCGGACTCCCAGGAACCGCAGCAGCCGGCATACATAACGGGGCCGTTGCGTTCGGTACGCCCGGAATACTCCGTGCTGATCGGTATCTGTACCCATCTGGGTTGCTCGCCATTGTTCCGCCCCGAGCCGGACGATGTCGACATGACGGCCTGGCCCGGCGGTTACTTCTGTCCCTGTCACGGCTCCTACTTCGACCTGTCGGGCCGTGTCTTCCGCAACGTGCCGGCGCCGCTCAACCTCGAGGTGCCGCCGTACCGCTTTGATGGCGACGCCGTGATCGTCGTCGGCGAAGATGAGGAGGCCGCCTGATGGGTAACCCGAATCGAGTCAAGGCAGAAAGCGGCATCATGCGTTGGGTGGACGACCGCTTCCCCGCCACGCAGATGTGGCAGGACCATCTGTCCAAGTACTACGCACCCAAGAACTTCAACTTCTGGTACTTCTTCGGTTCCCTGGCACTGCTGGTGCTGGTCAACCAGATCCTCACCGGCGTCTGGCTCACCATGAGCTACAATCCTTCGGCCGAAGGGGCATTCGCTTCCGTCGAATACATCATGCGCGATGTGGAATATGGCTGGCTGATCCGCTACCTGCACTCCACCGGGGCTTCCGCCTTCTTCGTGGTGGTCTACCTGCACATGTTCCGCGCGCTGCTGTACGGATCCTACAAGGCGCCGCGTGAGCTGGTGTGGATCTTCGGCATGGCGATCTACCTGCTGTTGATGGCCGAGGCCTTCATGGGCTACCTGCTGCCCTGGGGCCAGATGTCCTACTGGGGCGCCCAGGTCATCATCTCGCTGTTCTCCGCCATTCCCTTCGTCGGTCCCGACCTGGCCCAGTGGGTGCGCGGTGACTACCTGATTTCCGGCATCACCCTGAACCGCTTCTTCGCCCTGCACGTGGTGGCACTGCCCATCGTGATCCTGGCGCTGGTGGTACTGCACCTGATCGCCTTGCACGAAGTGGGTTCCAACAACCCCGACGGCATCGACATCAAGAGCAAGAAGGATGAAACCGGCAAGCCGCTGGACGGCATTCCGTTCCACCCGTACTACACCGTCAAGGACGTATTCGGCGTGGCGGTGTTCCTGTTCGTGTTTGCCGCGGTAGTGTTCTATTTCCCCGAGGGTGGCGGTTACTTCCTCGAACGGCCCAACTTCGAGCCGGCCAACCCGATGGTGACGCCGGACCATATCGCCCCGGTGTGGTACTTCACTCCCTTCTACGCCATCCTGCGAGCCATCACCTTCGACCTGTTCGGGCTCGACGCCAAGTTCCTTGGCGTGGTGTTCATGGGCGGTGCCATTGCCGTGCTGTTCGTGCTGCCCTGGCTCGACCGCAGTCCGGTCAACTCCATACGCTACAAGGGCTGGATGTCCAAGGTGATGCTGATCCTGTTTGCCATCAGCTTCATCATTCTGGGCGTTCTCGGGGCTCTTCCGGCTACGCCGATGCGTACCGCGGTGGCGCAGCTGTGCACGGTGCTCTACTTCGCCTTCTTCCTGCTGATGCCGTTCTACACCAGGATGGAGAAGACCAAACCCGTTCCGGAAAGGGTGACTGGCTAATGAAAAAGCAACTGTTCGCACTGCTCTTCGCGCTGGTGCCCTTCATGGCGATGGCCGCACCGGCGCCTGACGTGCCCTACTCGATGACGCCGGACCTGCGTGACCAGGAGTCGCTGCAGCGGGGCATGCAGCTCTACGTCAACTACTGCATGGGTTGCCACACCTTGGAGCACCAACGCTTCGCGCGTGCCGCCGAGGATTTCGGCATGCCCCAGGATCTGGTCGAGGAGAACTTGATCTTCTCGTCCAGCCTGGCGTTCAACGACCAGATGCGTATCGCCATGGATCATGACGATGCCGCCAACTGGTTCGGCTCGGCAGCACCGGACCTGACCCTGCATGGGCGTCTGCGCGGTCCCGACTGGATCTACTCCTACCTGTTGACCTTCTACCGTGACCCGAGTCGTCCCAACGGGGTCAACAACGAGGTCTTCCCCATGGTGGCCATGCCCAACGTGCTGGAGCCGCTGCAGGGCGTTCAGGAGAAGGTCTGTGCCGAGACCGATCGCCCCGTCGAAGGTGCCGAACTCGACCCGCTCACCGGTAAGTATCAGTCCTGCGAAGTGCTGCAGGTGACCCAGCCGGGGAGCATGGAGGCCGAGGAGTTCCAGGAGGCGGTCTATGACTTGACCAACTTCCTGGCCTACGTAGGCGAGCCGTCCAAGCTGCAGGCCCAGGTGCTGGGACCGAAGGTGCTGATCTTCATCTTCATCTTCGGTGTGCTGGCCTACCTGCTCAAGCGCGAGTACTGGCGCGACATTCACTGATTCGGACGAATCGGTACGTCGTGCCGCAGGGGGCGTATGGCCAAATGGTGCCATGCGCCCCCTGTGCATTGTTCCCTGTTCGAGTATGCATATCCCGCCCTGAAGTCCGGTGCGCGTGCTATCATGCTGATTCGAATTGATGTGAGGATTGTTACATGGGTGTAGTGGCCAAGCGGTCGTCGATGATCTTCTATTCGGGAGGCGATGATCATTTCAGTCATCGCGTCCGCATCGTGCTTGCCGAGAAGGGTGTGGCGGTCGATATCGTCGAGGTCAACGGCGACCAGCGTCCCGAGGAACTCGCCGACCTGAACCCCTACAACAGCGTGCCGACCCTGGTCGATCGCGACTTGGCGCTCTATGAATCCAAGGTGATGATGGAATACTTGGACGAGCGCTTTCCTCATCCGCCGCTGCTGCCGGTGTACCCGGTCGCCCGCGCCCAGAGCCGGCTGTGGATGCACCGCATCGAGCGTGAGTGGTGCCCTCTCGTCGAGCAGATCGAGAGCGGCAGCAAGAAGGACGTGGAGAAGGCGCGCAAGGAACTCCGCGAGAGTCTGGTCGGAATTTCTCCGATCTTCGAGGACGTTCCCTATTTCATGAGCGAAGAGTTCTCGCTGGTGGATTGCTGCATCGCGCCGATTCTCTGGCGTCTTCCGGTGCTTGGTATCGAGCTTCCGGAGAAGCAGGTCAAGCCGCTCGTCGCCTACATGGAGCGCCTGTTCGAGCGCGATTCCTTCGTATCGTCACTGAGCGAGAACGAGCGCGAGATGCGCACCTGAACCTGGCGTCGGGCGTGCCCGGCGCCAATAGACTGGAGGAGGGCAGAACGTCATGTTGTCGAGCCGTCCCTATCTTGCCAGAGGCCTCTACGAGTGGCTTCTGGATAACGACCATACCCCCTATATCGTGGTGGATGCCGAACAGCCTGGTGTCAGCGTGCCGCGCCAGTTCGTGCAGAATGGACAGATCGTGCTCAATGTAGGGCCCGCCGCCGTGCGGGATCTGCGCATCGAGAACGATGCCGTCAGCTTTCATGCCCGTTTCGGTGGGCAGCCCATGCAGGTCGTGGTGCCGATGCCGGCGTTGGTGGCGATCTATGCTCGCGAAAACGGAGTGGGCATGGTGTTCGGCCACGAACCGACCATGCCGGCGCCGCAGCCGGATGAAGAAGCCGCCAGCGAACGGCCTGGGCTCAGTAGTGTCGAGAGTGACGAAGAGGGCGAGACCGCGGTGAAGCTGGAGCGTGACAAGGCGACGTCGTCCAAGAAGCGGCCTTCGCTTCGCGTCATCAAGTAGCATCGTCCGGCTTTGGGTCCAAGGCTTCAGGCGTAGAGCCACTAAACGCAGAACGGCAGGTCATTGACCTGCCGTTCTGCGTTCGGGTATGTCCTTCGGTGAGCGTATTCAATCTAGGTAATCGAACACCTTGACGATACGCTGGATGCCGCCGACATCGGCCACGGCCTCGACGATACGGTCCGCTTCGGCGCGGCTGACCATGCCCATGATATAAACCGTGGCATTCTCGGTGACGAAGCGCAGTCGGCTGGTATCGATGCTCTGATCGGCAGCCAGGGTCGTACGAATGCGTGTATTGGTCCAGGTGTCTGAGAGACGCTGACTGGCCGGCAGGTTGGCGGCTATGGTCAGTTCGTTGTGTACGTCACGCACATTACGCACTTCCAGTGCCACTTCGCTGGCCTTCTGCTTCAGCTCTTCGCTCGGCACTTGGCCGGTGAGCAGCACGATACCGTTATAGCTGTCGACGTTGATGCGCGCATCGCCGAGTCGTGCGTCACTGCGGCGCAAGTTGTGGCTAATCTTGGTTTCGATGCTCTCGTCTTCCACTTGGGCACCGAGCGTGCGCTTGCCGTAGTTCTCGTCGATGGTGCCGGGGGTGGTGACGCCGGTGACCGTGGTGCAGCCGCTGAGGGCGAGGGTCAGGGCGGCCAGAAGGCAAACGAACAGTCTGGTTGAGGTCGTCATGAAAATTACTCGCTGCTGCCGAACAGTTGTTCATCGATGAGGTCGCACAGGCAGTGGATCACCAACAGGTGAACCTCCTGGATGCGTGCCGTGGAAGTCGCCGGGACGCGTATCTCGCAGTCGTCCTGGCCGAGTAGGGAGGCCATGTCGCCGCCGTCGCGGCCGGTGAGGGCGACCACGGCCATGTCGCGATCGTGAGCTGCCTGGATCGCCTGGATGACGTTGCCTGAGTTACCGCTGGTGGAAATAGCCAGCAGAATGTCGCCGGGTTGGCCGAGGGCTCTGATCTGTTTGGAGAAGACCTCGCTGTAGCTGTAGTCGTTGGCGATCGAGGTCAGCGTCGAGGTGTCGGTAGTCAGCGCAAGCGCCGGCAGGCTGGGGCGCTCGCGCTCGAAGCGATTGAGAAGCTCGGAGGAGAAGTGCTGGCTGTCGCCAGCGCTGCCTCCATTGCCACAGGCCAGTATCTTGCCTTCATTGACCAGGCACTGGACCATCATCTGGCTTGCCACCTCGATGAAGGGGGGCAATACCTCGCTGGCATAGGTCTTGGTGTCGATGCTGGCGTTGAAATGGCCGAGTATGCGTTGCTGAAAATCCATTCTGTGGTGTCCTGGCTGTGAAGTCCTGGTCGCGAGACGATAGAGCCGGTCAGAACGCTTCGAAGGCGCCCTGTACCCATTCGAAGTCGAGCGCGGGCGGGCTGCCGATCACGGCCAGCACGTCGAAACGGCAGGGACATGATAGCCGGTTGCGCGCCAGATAAAAACGCGCGGCACGGACCAGCCGGCGCTGCTTGGTGGCGGTGACGGTTTCGAGCGGGTGGCCGTGGCGTATGTCGCTGCGATGGCGGACCTCGACGAAGACCAGCGTCTCGCCATCGCTCATCACCAGATCCAACTCGCCGCCCTTGAACTGCTGGTTGCTGGCGATGAGCGTGAGGCCCCGAGCCGAAAGCCACTCCGCGGCCAGGCGCTCGATACGCGCACCGCGAGCGCGGGCGTCAAGGGAGCTGGCCATTGCCCAGGTCGCCGTCAAGCAATTCGAAGGTCAGGATGGGGCGCGGTACGCCACGCTCGAAGCGTGCCCAGGGCAGGCGACGCTCGATGCGTCCGTCATGCCCGGCGACCAGCAGGCCCGTGGCGCCGAACAGCTCGCTTTCGGGCAGTAGCTGGAACTGCGGCAGTCGGCGTGCCAGTTCATAGGCGTCGACGCCCATCGCCATCAGCCGGAAGGTGGAGGGGTCGGCATCCTGATGAAGCTCCTGGAAACTGGCAAGGTAGGGTAATGCCTCCACGCCGCCCACTGCCGCATCGGGAATCTGCCAGGGGATGTCGACGAAGCTAACCTCATCGAGGTCATGGTCGAGCAGCGGCTGTGGGCGCCCTTCATAGAGATGCGAAGTGGCATAGATGGGAAGATCGGCGGCGTCGTAGTAATCGAGCGTCGGCGGTACCTGGCGGGCATAGCTGGGCAGGGCCAGCAGGAACAGCATGTCCGGACGGCCACCGGCAAGCACCCGGCGAGTGCTCTCGGTTGCCGAACCGCGCGGGTCGTAGGAGACGCTGTTGGTGATGGTGCCGTTGCGGCTGCGCCACTCCTGCTCGAAAGCGCGGCCGACGCGGGCGCCCCACTCGTTGTTCGGTACCAGCATGGCGCTGCGGCGATGGCCGTCCTCGTAAGCGCGCCGCGCGACCTGGCGCGCCTCGTCTTCGGCCGACAGGCCGTACTGGAAGAGACCTTCGGCCTGGTTCGACGAGCCGGCGCCATAGTTCAGCGCCAGAGTTGGCAACGGTACGCTGTTGCGGGCCTCGAGTTCGCTGACCTGGTCTTTGTCGAGCGGGCCGATGACGACCTGGGCGCCGATGTTGCGCGCTTCGGAGTAGAGGGCTTCGAGATCGCCGAGGCTGGCATCGAGAAACGAGAGCCTCACCCCGCCGTTGCGCTCGACGCTGTGCAGGTGGTGGGCACGTATGCCGGTGCGGATCGACTCGGCGACGCTGGCCAGAGGGCCGCTGTCGGGCAGGAAAATGGCGATATGGCGGACTTCCTTGCCGCGCAGCTCGCGCAATGCCAGCAGTTCGGAGGGTACGTTGCGGGCGGCCGGATGCTGGGGGTTGCGCTCGCGCCAGGACTCCAGTCGCGCGAACAGGCGTTCGATGTCGCCGCCGCTCTCGCGCACTAGGCTGGCAAGGCCTAGCCAGCCTAAGGTCAGTTCGTCGGCGCCCTCTCGCAGGCTGGCCAGTTCGCTGCCGTCGAGGCGGGACAGTGAAGTCCAGATGGCATCGTTGAGCGCCTCCCGCTCGGTGCGGGCCTGAACGTACATCAGCATTGCGGCCGCGGCGCGATACTCGTCGACCCGTAACAAGGCGCGTCCCATACGTTCGCGCAGTATCAGGCCGGCATCGCGCGGCATGTCGACTTCATCGAGCAATTGCCCGGCCTGGATCACGGCCCGGGGCTCTTCCAACTCCTCGCCGAGTTCCGACAGCAGCATTGCCCAATGCAGACGATGCTCAGCAGGCAGCTGGGCATCGTCGATTCCACTGGCGATCTCCAGTGCCTGGGTGTGCTGGCCGCGGCGTGCTAGGATGTCGGCCGCCTCGAGCCGGCTGATGGCGGCCTGCTCGGGGGGCTGTTGCTGCGCCTGTTCGAGGAGATAGCCAGGATCGTCGTCGGGTACGCGCTCGACGATACCGGGAGGGGCACAGCCGGCCACCAGGAGGGCGAATAGCGCAGTGGCCAGCAGGCCGCGAGGCTTTTTCAACATGAATCCTTCCTTGTCTGCAGGTCCCGAGCGGCAGGAATCGCTCCCTGACTGAACCCGGCATTCAACATTACATTCGGCCAACGACATCACATTCGGCCAAGCCCGACAGACTCCGGAGGAGCCGCCATGTCCGACAATCAACTAGGTACATTGTACGTGGTCGCCACGCCGATTGGGAATCTGGAGGACTTGAGCCCTAGAGCGGCGCGGGTGCTGGGCGAAGTCGCCCTGGTAGCTGCCGAAGATACTCGTCACACGGCGCGGCTGCTGCAGCATCTCGGGCTCACCGTGTCCATGCTCTCGCTGCATGAGCACAATGAGGCGGCCAGGGTCGAACAGCTCGATGAACGGCTGGCCCGCGGTGAGAGCATTGCCCTGGTCAGCGATGCCGGGACGCCGTTGATCAGCGATCCCGGCTTCGTGCTGGTGCGTGAGCTGCGTGCACGCGGACGACGCATCGTGCCGGTGCCGGGTGCTTGTGCTCTGGTGGCGGCGCTGTGTGCCGCTGGCCTGCCGACCGACCGTTTCCTGTTCCAGGGCTTCCTGCCGGCCAAGGGAGGCGCGAGGCGGCAACGCCTCGAAGGGCTCGCGGCACGGGAGGAGACACTGATCTTTTATGAGTCACCCCATCGTATCCGCGAGACTCTGGCCGACATCGCTACGGTCTGCGGCAATCGGCGCCTGGTGCTGGCCCGGGAGCTGACCAAGTCCTTCGAGACCTTCCTCGATGGCAGTGCTGCAGAACTGTTGGCATGCATGGAGGCCGATCCGAACCAGGCGCGCGGTGAATTCGTGATCATGCTGGCAGGCGCCGAGGCACGCGAGAGCGTGGACGCCGCCAGCCTGGAGGCCGATGCGCTGTTGGCGGCACTGCTGGCCGAGGGTGTGGGGGTGAAGCAGGCGGCGGCGGTAGCGGCGCGTCTGCTGGGCGGTGCGAAGAAGGCATGGTACGAGCGGACCCAAGCGCTCAAGGAAGCGCGCTGAACAGGGTGCCGAAAGACATTGAGAGGCCTCGGGCGCGCTGGTATTCTTGCGCTCGGAGTCGGCCAGACAGTCGCCGCCGGCAGCGCTTGCGAGTGCTGCGGGGGGAGGAAAGTCCGGGCTCCATAGGGCAGGGTGCCAGGTAACGCCTGGGCGGCGCGAGCCGACGGAAAGTGCAGCAGAGAGCAGACCGCCTACGTCTCCCGCGGGAGGCCGGCAAGGGTGAAAGGGTGCGGTAAGAGCGCACCGCGCGCCTGGTAACAGTGCGTGGCACGGTAAACCCCACCCGGAGCAAGACCAAATAGGAACCCAACGGCGTGGCCCGCGTCGGGTTCGGGTAGGTTGCTGGAGGGCCGCGGTGACGCGGCTCCTAGATGAATGACTGTCCTCGACAGAACCCGGCTTATCGGCCGACTCCCCCGAATCAAACCCTCCGCATCCGGCCGTGGCCGGTGCGTTCATTCAAGTTCGAGACATCGGGAAAGCGCATGCCGCCATCCGCAGCTGAACCGAGCCGACATGGCTTTCGTCATGCCAGCGTGCTGCTGGACGGCGCCGTGGATGCGCTCGTTCACGACCCCAGCGGGGGCTATCTCGACGGCACCTTTGGCCGCGGTGGCCACTCGCGTGCCATCCTCGAGCGGCTGAGCCCTGAAGGAGGCCTGCTGGCCATCGACCGCGACCCCCATGCCGTTGCCGAAGCGCAGAAGCTGGACGACCCGCGTTTCACCATCGAGCAGGGCGAATTCGCCAGGCTGGGTGCTATCGCGGCGCAGCATGACCTGCACGGCAAGCTGGCCGGGGTGCTGCTGGACATTGGGGTGTCTTCGCCGCAGCTGGACGATCCCGAGCGGGGCTTCAGTTTCCTGCGAGACGGCCCGCTGGACATGCGCATGGACCCAACCCAGGGCGAGAGTGCCGCCGAATGGCTGGCCCGTGCCCGTGAAGCCGATATCGCCCATGTGTTCAAGGCCTACGGCGAGGAGCGCTTCGCCAAGCGCTTGGCACGGGCCATCGTGACACGCCGTGCCGAAAGGCCGTTCCTGCGCACTGGGGATCTTGCCGAGGTGCTCAAGGCGGCCCACCCTGCCTGGGAGAAAGGCAAGCATCCCGCCACGCGGGCCTTTCAGGCGCTGCGCATTCATGTCAACGGTGAGTTGGAGCAGCTCGACGCGGCATTGACGGCTGCGCTCGAGGCGCTGGCGCCGGGCGGGCATCTGGTGGTCATCAGCTTCCATTCCCTCGAAGATCGGCGGGTCAAGCGTTTCATTCGCGAGCACGTGCGCGGAGATACCGACCTGCCGCGTGGCATGCCGGTGCGAGAGGAGCAGCTTGCCAAGCGCCTGGAGATGCTGGGCAAGGCGCAACGGCCCACGGCGGAAGAGGTCGAGGGCAATCCGCGTGCCCGCAGTGCCGTGATGCGCGTGGCACGCAAGCGATTCTGAGGAACGGTATGAGACAGGGAAGAGTGCCAACACGAATGCCGAAAGGCGTTGCCTGGCGACCCGCCTGGCGGCCTAGTTGGCGCCTGCTGCTGATCGTGGGGCTGGTGCTGGCATGCCTGGCCAGTGCTACGGCAGTGATTGGCGCGAGTTATCAGACGCGTGCTCAGTACGTTCGTCTGCAACAGCTCGAGCGCGAGCGCGATCAGTTGCAGACCGAGTGGGGGCAACTGTTGCTCGAGGAGAGCGCCTGGTCGTCGCCGGCGCGCATCGAGCGTCTGGCCGTCGAGCGGCTCGATATGCGACTGCCTCATGTCAACGAAGTCGAGGTCATCCGGCCATGAGCACGGACGTACGTGGTGGCGTGACCCCGCGGCGGCACCCGCCCATGGCGCCGATGGGCGCGATGCGTTATGGCTTGGTGCTGGGTCTGGTGATCCTGGCCATGCTGCTGCTCGCGGGAAGAATCGTGACGCTGCATGTCTTCGATCGTCCCTTTCTTCAGGGTCAGGGCGATGCCCGCACCCTGCGCACCGAATCGCTTACCGCCCACCGGGGCATGATCACCGACCGCAACGGCGAGCCGCTGGCCATCTCCACGCCGGTCGTGACGCTCTGGGCCAACCCCCAGGAAGTGCCCGACGATCGCATCCAGCGGTTGATGTTGGCGCAGGCGCTGGGTATGGGGCTGGACGATCTCGATGCCAGGCTGGAGCGTTTCGCCGAGCGCGAATTCATGTTCCTGCGACGTCAGTTGACGCCGGTTGCCGCCCAGCGGGTACTCGATCTTCGTGTACCGGGCGTTTACGCCCAACACGAGTACAAACGTTACTACCCGGCCGGCGAGGTAGTGGCTCAGCTGCTCGGTGTGACCAACGTGGACGACATGGGGCAAGAGGGGGTGGAACTCGCTTACCAGCCCTATTTGGCCGGCACTCCAGGCCAGCGGCGTGTGATCAAGGATCGACGCGGCCGTTTGGTGCGCGACCTGGCGATCCTGCGCGAGGCTCAGCCGGGCGGTGAGCTGACGCTTTCCATCGATCAGCGGCTGCAGTACATGGCCTACCGTGAGCTCAAGGCAGCGGTGGCCGAGCACAACGCCGACGGCGGCGTCGTGGTCATGATGGATGCCCGGACCGGCGAGGTGCTGGCCATGGCCAATCAGCCCTCCTACAACCCCAACAACCGCGCAGGCATCGACCCTCGCGGCTTGCGCAATCAGGCCATCGTCGACGTGTTCGAGCCGGGGTCGGTGATGAAGCCGTTGGCCATGGCTGCGATCATGGAGAGCGGTCGCTTCGACAGCGACGTGGTGGTGGATACCTCGCCGGGCTGGATGCGTATCGACCGCTTCACCATTCGCGACATTCGCAACTATGGCAGGCTGGATCTGGCGGGAATTCTGGAGAAATCGTCCAACATCGGCATGTCCAAGCTGGTATTGGAGCTCGACGACCCGTTGGTTCCCGATCTTTATCGGCGGCTCGGCTTCGGTCAGAGCACCGAAACGGGTTTCCCGGGCGAAGCCGTGGGGCACATGCCGGCTCCGGTGCGCTGGTCGCGCAGCCAGTGGGCAGCGCTCTCGTACGGCTATGGGCTATCGGCCTCGGCGTTGCAGTTGGCTAGTGCCTATACCGCCCTGGCCAATGGCGGGGTACGCCTGTCGCCCTCGCTGCTCAGGTTGGACGAGGCTCCCGCCGGTACGCCGACCATCGATCCGCAGGTAGCCCATGAGTTGCTACGCATCATGGAGCAATCCGTGCAGCCGGGAACCGGTGCCCGGCGTGCCATGGTGCCGGGCTACCGGGTGGCCGGGAAATCGGGTACGGTGCGAAAGACCGGCGCCGCAGGCTATCAGGAAAACGCCTATCGCAGTTTGTTTGCCGGGATTGCACCGGTCTCCGATCCGCGCATCGTCACCATCGTCATGATCGATCATCCGCGGGGCGAGAGCTACTTTGGCGGTGCCGTGGCGGCACCGGTGTTCTCGCGTGTCACGGGTAGTGCTCTGCGCCTGCTCGATGTGCCACCGGATCAACGTTCGAGATGAACCCAGCCCTCCTTATGACCGAGGTGCGTCGATGCAGGTAAGTGCTTCACGTCTTCAGGCGGCGCTGCGCCGCTGTTGGCCCGGCCTGTCGATGCCGGAGTTCGACACGTCCGTACCGGTTCGCCTGGTGCTCGACAGTCGCCAGGTTGCGCCGGGCGACATCTTCGTGGCTGTGCCGGGAGTGGCCGGCGACGGTCGTTCGTATCTGGCCCAGGCGTTCGAGGCCGGGGCCGCCCAGGTGCTCTATCACCTCGAGCCGGGTGAGGCGCCTCCCGCCGAAGCTTGCGACCGGCCGGTGCTTGGCTTGCCACTCCTGCGCCAGCGTCTCGGCGAACTGGGTCGCCTGCTGTTCGAGGTACCCGAGGCGATGGAGCTGATTGGCGTCACCGGGACCAATGGCAAGAGTTCCGTTACCCATTACATTGCCGAATTGAGCGATGCCCTGGGTCGTGATGCCGGTCTCATCGGCACGCTGGGCGTCGGTCGTCCCGGACGGCTCGCGGATACCGGGCTGACGACGCCAGGGCCGCTGACGCTGCAGGAGACGCTGGGCGCAATGGCCGCGCAGAGTATCGGACGGGTGACCATGGAAGTCTCTTCCCATGCGTTGGAACAGGGACGTCTCGACGGTTGCCATGTCACTGCGGCGGTATTCACCAACCTGAGCCGCGACCATCTCGACTATCACGGCAGCATGGCGGCCTATGCCGCGGCCAAGGCGCGCCTGTTCCGTCGCTCCGAGCTTGCACTGGCCGTGGTCAACGCAGACGATCCGCTCGCACGTCTCATGCTGGCCGGCATTCAGGCCGGCGTGCGTGTGCTGGCGGTCGGTGACGACCCGGCGGCGACGCTGCGCGTGATCGACTGGCAGTCCAGCGACAGCGGCCAGTGGGCGCTGGTAGCTACCCCACAGGGGGAGCGCGCGCTCGAGCTTCCGTTGATGGGCCGCTTCAACCTCGACAACGTCCTGCTGGCCATCGCGACCTTATATGGCTTGGGGGAATCGCTCGATGCATTGTTCGCTGCGGCTTCGCGGCTCGAGCCGGTGCCGGGGCGCATGCAGCGGGTGGGGGGCATGGACCGGCCGGTCGTGATCGTCGACTATGCGCATACACCGGAAGCGCTGGAGAATGCCCTGGGTGCGCTGCGCGCCCACTTGCCTGGCAAGGGGCGTCTGTGGTGTCTGTTCGGCTGTGGAGGGGATCGCGATAGCGGCAAGCGTCCGCTGATGGCGGCTGCCGCCGAACGACAGGCAGACTGGCTGGTCGTAACCGACGACAATCCCCGAAGCGAGGATCCGCAGCGCATACGCGAGCAGATCCTGGCGGGACTCTCGGCCGGAGCCCGGCAGCGAATTCAGAACATCCCCGGGCGCGGAGAGGCGATTGCGCGCACCCTGGCGCAGGCGGCTGACGAAGACGTGGTCCTGATAGCCGGTAAGGGGCACGAGCCCTATCAGGAAATCGCCGGTGTGCGCCATCCTTTCAGCGATGTCGCCGAGGTCGAAGCCGCGCTGGCTCGCCGCAAGGAGAAACAATGAGAGGCTCCGGTCTGCAGACCCTGAACGCCATTTGCGAAGCGCTCGGTATTGCGGCGCCCGAGAGCGATCTTCCCGTAGGCGACATCGTCAGCGACACCCGCCGGCTGACGCCTGGCAGCCTGTTCGTGGCGCTGCGCGGTGAACGTTTCGACGCGCACGATTTCGTCGCCCAGGCGCGTGAGGCGGGGGCGGTGGCGGCCCTGGTCGAGCACCGCGTCGATGACACGTTGCCGCAACTGCTGGTTCCCGACACTCGCCTGGCACTGGGGCTACTGGGCCGTGTCAGGCGTCGCGCCTGGGGTGGCCCGCTGGTGGCAGTGACCGGCAATAGCGGCAAGACCAGCGTCAAGGAGCTGTTGGCCCAAGTACTCGGCCAGCGGGGCAAGACCCTGGCAACGCTGGGCAATCTCAATAACGATATCGGTGCTCCGCTCACCCTGCTGGGACTCACCGACGAGCATCGTCAGGCGGTAGTGGAACTGGGGGCCAACCATATCGGAGAGATCGCCTGGACCGCCACGCTTGCCGAGCCTCAGGTAGCCATCATCACCAACGTCACCGGGGCCCACATCGGCGAATTCGGCGGCATGGGCCAGATCGCCCAGGCCAAGGCCGAGATACTGGTCGGCCTGGGGGCCAGCGGTGTGGCGGTGCTCAATCGCGATGATGCGTATTTTCCGCTCTGGGCCGAGTTGGCCGCACCGCGGGAAGTCTTCGACTTCGGTTTCTCCGAGCAGAGCCGGGTGAGGGCCACCGAGCTGGCCTGCGACGCCTTGGGGCGCTATGCTTTCACGCTTGTCGTGGATAGCCGCGATATTGGTCGGGTGCAGCTAGCGCTGTTGGGACGCCATAGCGTCGCCAATGCCCTGGCGGCTGCGGCGGGAGCGCTGGCGCTGGGGTGGGAAGGCCACCACGTGCTGGCCGGGCTGGCAGCGGCAGAGCCGATGTCGGGGCGCCTGAGCCCGGTAAGCGGAATCCGGGAGAGCCGCTTGCTGGACGATAGCTATAACGCCAACCCGGGGGCGGTCAAGGCAGCGCTTGCGCTGCTGGCCGAGCTGCCTGGCCCCAGGTGGTGCCTGCTCGGCACCATGGGAGAACTGGGGGTGGATTCGGATCGATTCCACGCCGAGGTTGGCCAATACGCACGAGAGCTGGGGATCGACGTGCTGATGACCTGTGGGACGGCGGCACTGTCCGCGAGCCAGGCATTCGGTGACAACGGGCATCATTTCAACGACCACGAGGCGCTAACGCGCCATGTCCTGGACCATCTACCCACCGGTGCCAGCGTACTGATCAAGGGTTCGCGCAGCGCTGGCATGGAACGGGTTGTGGCGGCGCTACGAGCTGACGCATCAAGGTGAACGCAACACATGCTGCTTTTTCTGGCTAATTTCCTGGCGCAATACCAGAGCGCCTTCAACGTCTTCAACTATCTGACCCTGCGCATGATCCTCGGCACCATGACGGCGCTGCTGCTGTGCCTGTGGTTGGGACCCTGGATGATTCGCCGCTTGGTCGAAAGGCAGATTGGCCAGGCGGTGCGCGACGACGGACCGCAGTCGCATCTCTCCAAGGCCGGTACGCCGACCATGGGCGGTGCGATGATCCTGATGGCGATCGCCGTCAGCACGCTGTTATGGGCCGATCTCGCCAACCGTTTCGTGTGGATCGTGCTGGTGGTGACGCTGGGGTTTGGCGCGATCGGCTGGGTCGACGACTACCGCAAGGTGGTGGAGAAGAATCCTCGAGGGCTGCCGGCACGCTGGAAGTACTTCTGGCAATCGGTGATCGGCCTGGCGACGGCCCTGGTGCTCTACTTCACGGCAACCAGTGCGGTCGAGACTAGCCTGATCGTGCCGCTGTTCAAGGACATCGTGCTGCAGTTGGGCGTGTTTTACATCGTGCTCACCTATCTGGTGATCGTCGGCAGCTCCAACGCCGTCAACCTCACCGATGGCCTCGACGGGCTGGCGATCATGCCAACCGTCATGGTTGCCATGGGGCTGGCGATCTTCGCCTATGCCAGTGGCAATGCGGTATTCGCCAACTACCTGCAGATTCCCAGCATTACCGGTGCCGGTGAGCTGGCCGTGTTCTGTGCCACCATCGCCGGTGCCGGCCTCGGCTTTCTGTGGTTCAACACCTACCCGGCCCAGGTCTTCATGGGCGATGTCGGTGCGCTGGCGCTGGGAGCGGCGCTGGGCGTGGTCGCTGTAATCGTGCGCCAGGAGATCGTACTGTTCATCATGGGCGGTATTTTCGTTCTGGAGACCATCTCGGTGATCCTGCAGGTCGGTTCCTACAAGCTGACCGGGCGACGCATCTTCCGCATGGCGCCGCTGCATCACCATTACGAACTCAAGGGCTGGCCGGAGCCGCGTGTCATCGTGCGTTTCTGGATCGTCACCGTGGTGCTGGTGTTGGTCGGCCTGGCTACGCTGAAGATTCGCTGATCCAGGGATACCGAGCCCACCGAGCGAGGAGGCTGCAATGCCCAAGGTGGCGAAGGGGGTGACACTGGTGGTTGGGCTCGGCATATCGGGCCGGGCGATCTGCCGCCATTTGGCTCGTGAAGGAGTACCCTTCATGGTGGCCGATACGCGCACGGAGCCACCCGGAGTCGACGAGTTCTGTGCCGCTCATCCAGGTGTGGCGCTACACTGCGGACCGCTCACGACCCTCGACATGAGCGAGGCGGCCGAAATCGTGGTAAGCCCCGGCGTCGATCCGACAACTCCCGGGCTGGCCGAAATGCGCAGGCACCGTCGTGCGGACGGGGCGCCACTGTTGGTCGGCGAGATAGCACTGTTCGTGCGCGCGGCGCGCGCATCCATCGCCGCCATTACCGGCTCCAACGCCAAATCCACCGTCACTACTTTGCTTGGCGAGATGGCCCGGGCGGCTGGCTGGCGGGTGGCGGTGGGGGGCAATCTCGGTACACCGGCTCTCGATCTGCTGGCCGACGTGCCCGATGCGGAACTCTACGTGCTCGAACTCTCCAGTTTTCAGCTTGAGACCACGCCATGCCTGGGTGCCGAAAGTGCGGCATTTCTCAATCTGTCCGAGGATCATCTCGACCGCCACGGCGACATGGCGGGCTACCGCGATGCCAAGCTGGCCATCTTTCGCGGTGCGAGGCACGCCGTCGCCAACGCCGAGGACCCCATGACCTGGCCGCTCGAAGCGCTGCCTGCCATCGACCGCTTCACTACCCAGCCGCCTGAGACAGAGGAATGGGGCATCGCGACCCGTGAGGGACGCGACTGGCTGATGCATGGGGCGACGCCGCTGCTTCCCGCCGACGAAATGGGGTTGGCTGGACGACATAACCAGGCCAATGCCCTGGCCGCCCTGGCCATGGGCAGCCACCTCGGTTTTCCTCTCGAGTCGATGTGCGAGGTGCTGCGCCGGTTCAAGGGGCTGCCGCATCGCAGCGAGCTGATCGCCGAGTTCGACGGCGTGCGCTGGGTCAACGACTCCAAGGGTACCAATGTCGGCGCGACGCTGGCGGCCATCGCCGGGCTGGGACCCACGCTGCAAGGGCGTCTCGTGCTGCTGGCTGGCGGACTGGGCAAAGGGGCGGACTTTACGCCGCTGGCCGCGCCCATGGCTCGCTACGGGCGCGAGGCGATCCTGTTCGGAGCCGATGCCGCCAAGCTTGCCGCAGCCCTGCAAGAGAGTGTGCCTGTGACCCGGGTGGCCGATCTCGAAGCTGCCATGCAGCACGCGCGGACAATCGCCGAGCCCGGCGATTGCGTATTGCTCTCGCCGGCGTGCGCCAGTCTCGATCAGTTTCCCAACTACCTGGCCCGTGGCGAGGCGTTCCGGCAGCGGGTGGGCGAGTACGTCGAGGAGGCGGGACATGTCAGCTAAGGCCAAGCAGGCATCCAAGGTGAGGTTCGTGCGCTTGCGGCGGCTGCGAGAGCGGCTTTCGACCCGTGACCAGCCGTTCGATGGCTGGCTGTTGTTCGCCGCCCTGGCGTTGATCCTGACCGGCTGGGTCATGGTCACCTCGGCATCCACCGAAGTGGCGGCGAGCCTAACCGGCAACCCTTGGTACTTCAGTCAGCGACATGCGCTGTTCGTGGCCATGGCGTTGGTGGCGGCGGCTGCCGCGCTGCGTTCACCGCTGGCCTGGTGGCGCGCCAATGGGCCGCTGCTGCTGCTGGTCAGCATCGCGCTACTGTTGCTGGTGTTGCTGGTCGGGCGTGAGGTCAATGGCAGTCGGCGTTGGCTGTCGATTCCTCTGCTGCCTTTCAACCTGCAAGTGTCGGAAGTGGCCAAGCTGTGCTTGATCGTCTATCTCGCCGGGTACCTGGAGCGTTTTCTGCCCGATGTGCGCCGTCACTGGGGCGCTTTCCTGCGTCCGCTGCTGGTGATGGGTATCGTCGCCGTGCTGCTCATCCTCGAACCCGATTACGGGGCGATGGTGGTGATGACCGGCTGCGTGATGGGTATGCTGCTGATGGCGGGCGCACCCTGGGGGCGCTTCGTTTTCATCCTGGCGGGGGTCGGCCTTCTGGGCTTCTATATCGCCATTGCCGAGCCGTACCGGCTGGCGCGGCTGACGAGCTTTTCCGACCCCTGGGCGGACCAGTTCGCCAGCGGCTACCAATTGACTCAGGCCCTGATCGCCTTCGGACGCGGCCACTGGCTGGGGATGGGGCTCGGCAACAGCGTGCAGAAGCTGTTCTACCTGCCAGAGGCGCACACGGACTTCGTCTTTGCCGTGCTGGCCGAGGAGCTCGGCCTGTTCGGTGCCGTCGGTGTGGTGGGCTTGTTTGCACTGCTGATTTGGCGGGCGATGGCGGTGGGGCGGCGCGCCGAGCTGGCAGGATTGGCCTTTGCTGCCTATATCAGCTACGGCATTGCCATGGTGATCGGTGCCCAGGCCTTCATCAACATTGCCGTGAGTACCGGCATGCTGCCAACCAAGGGCCTGACTCTTCCGCTGCTCAGCTATGGCGGCTCAAGCCTGCTGGTGAGCGCCGCCATGGTCGCCTTGCTGCTGCGGGCGGATATCGACACTCGCCGGGTGTTGCGACGTGCCAGTCCAGTCGCACCGCGGGAGGTGGCGGGGCGGCGTGAGCCCAGGCTCAACCAACAAGAGGTCATGAAGTGAAGCAGGCAGCAAGGCGGCGCGTACTGATCATGGCAGGCGGCACTGGCGGGCATGTGATCCCGGCGTTGTCGTTGGCTCGCGGCCTGCGGGACGAAGCGCTGGAGGTGCATTGGCTGGGTAGTCCGCAGGGCATCGAGAACCGCTTGGTGCCGGCGGCCGAGCTTCCTCTGCACCATATTTCGGTGGCCGGCCTGCGTGGTAACGGGGCGGCTGGTTGGCTGCTGGCCCCGTTCAATCTGACCCGCGCGGTATGGCAGGCAGCGCGGATCATCCGCCGACTCGACCCGGTATTGGTCGTGGGCCTTGGTGGCTTCGCTAGTGGTCCTGGGGGGCTGGCGGCCTGGGTACTGCGCCGGCCATTGGTCATCCATGAGCAGAACGCCGTGGCCGGCTTGACCAATCGCGTGCTGGCTCGCCTCGCTCGACGTGTCTATGCCGCTTTCCCGCAGGCGTTCGGCAGCCGGGGCGAGGTGGTCGGCAATCCGGTGCGCGACGAGATCGCCGCCTTGGGCGAATCGCCGCGCGAGGCACAGGCGATGCGGGAGCGGCGCTTGAGAGTACTGGTCGTGGGGGGCTCCTTGGGGGCGCTTCCGCTCAATCAGCGCCTTCCCGAAGCGCTCGCCGCGCTGCCCGCAGAGCGCCGTCCCGAGGTACGCCACCAGGCCGGTCGCGATAAGGACGCAGCCACCCGCGAAGCCTACGCGGAGCACGGCGTCGAGGCAGAGGTGAGCGCCTTCATCGATGACATGGCCGAGGCCTATGCCTGGGCCGACCTGGTGGTGTGTCGGGCCGGAGCACTGACCGTGTCTGAAGTGGCCGCTGCCGCCAAGCCGGCTCTGTTCGTGCCTCTGCCCCATGCGGTGGATGATCACCAGACCGCTAACGCGCGTGCCCTGGTGGAGGCGGGAGCAGCCCGGCTCATGCCGCAACACGAGATGACTGCAGCGGCGCTGGCCGAGAGCCTGACGACGCTGCTCGAACCCGACACTCTTGCCACCATGGCCCGGCAGGCGCGCCACTGCGCCCACTTCGATGCCGTCGAGCGCCTGGTGGCCGGTTGCATGGAGACAGCGCTTGAGCGATAGCACCTTGAGGCCGGTTCCCGGTCAGGCAACGCTGCCCCGCCATGGGCGGGGCCTGGGCATGCGCCGTATTCGGCACATCCATTTCGTGGGTATCGGCGGTGCCGGCATGTGCGGTATCGCCGAGGTACTTGCCAACCAGGGCTATCAGGTCAGCGGCAGCGACCTGAAAGTCTCTCCGGTGGTGAACCGTCTGCGTGAGCATGGCATCCGCGTCGCCATCGGCCACGCCGAGGACAATGTTGCCGGCGCCGACGTAGTGGTGGTTTCCACCGCCGTGGACTTGGCCAATCCCGAGATTCGCTGGGCTCAGGAGCATCGCGTACCCGTGGTGCGCCGTGCCGAGATGCTGGCTGAACTGATGCGCTTCCGTCACGGTATCGCGGTAGCCGGTACCCACGGCAAGACCACGACCACCAGCCTGACGGCGACGCTGCTGGCCGAAGGCGGGCTCGATCCGACCTTCGTCATCGGCGGCAAGCTGACCAGCGCCGGTACCAATGCCCGGTTGGGCGAGGGCGACTACCTGGTCGCCGAGGCCGACGAGTCGGACGCTTCGTTCCTCCACCTGCAGCCGATGGTGTCCATTGTCACCAACATCGACGCCGACCACATGAGTACCTACGGTGGCGATTTCGAACGGCTCAAGGGGACCTTCATCGAGTTCCTGCATAACTTGCCCTTCTACGGCCTGGCCATCCTTTGCATCGATGACGAGCACGTGCGCGCTCTGCTCGATCGCGTCCACCGACAGTTCGTCACCTACGGCTTCAGCGAGGATGCCGACTACCGGATTGCCGACTTCACCCAGCAGGGGGGAGAGGTTTCCTTCACCGCGCTGCGTCCCGATGGGCTGGCACCGCTGCAGGTGCGCCTGGGCATGCCGGGTCGGCACAATGCGCTCAACGCGCTGGCGGCGATCGCCGTGGCGACCGATGCCGGCGTCGACGATGCCGCCATTCTGCGCGGGCTGGCCGGCTTCGCCGGGGTGGGGCGCCGCTTCCAGGTGCATGGGCATTTCGCACCACCGAGCGGTAGCGGCGAGGTCATGCTGGTGGACGACTACGGTCATCATCCGCGCGAGGTGGAAATGGTGATCAAGGCGGTGCGGGCTGGCTGGCCCCAGCGACGGCTGGTGATGATCTACCAGCCGCACCGATTCACTCGCACGCGTGATCTCTACGAGGACTTCGTACGTGTGCTTGCCGGAGTCGACGTGCTGTTGCTGCTCGACATCTATAGCGCCGGGGAGGCCCCGATTCCCGGGGCCGACGGTAAGACCCTAGCGGGCTCCATACGCCAGCGTGGCGCGCTCGATCCGATTTTCGTGCAGCACAAGTCGGAGCTGCCGGCGCTGCTGGCCAAGGTATTGCGAGGCGACGACATCTTGATCACTCAGGGCGCGGGTGATGTGGGCGGTATCGCGCTGGGGTTGGCCGAGAGCCGACTGAGTCTCGATGAGGTAGAGCTATGATGCGGGCAAGCGAGTTTGGGCGGGTCGCAGTACTGTATGGGGGAAATTCCGCCGAGCGCGAGGTATCCCTCAAAAGTGGCGCGGCGGTGTTGGCGGCACTCGAGCGTAGCGGCGTCGACGTGATTGGCTACGATCCTGCCGACGGCGGGCTGGCCGGTCTCGAGGCACTTGCCCCTGATCGTGTATTCATTGCCCTGCACGGTCGGGGTGGGGAAGACGGCACTCTGCAGGGGGCGCTCGAGCTGCTCGGCATCCCCTACACCGGCAGCGGCGTGCTGGCCTCGGCGCTGGGCATGGACAAGCAGCGTACCAAGTTGGTCTGGCAGGCCATGGGGCTGCCCACTCCCGAATCGCTGATGCTCGAAGCCGATTCCGATTGGGAAGACATCGTGGCCCGGTTGGATCTGCCGCTGATCGTCAAGCCAGTGCACGAGGGTTCGACCCTGGGGATCAGCATCGTCGACAGCCGTGAGGCCTTGCAGTCGGCCTACTGCGAGGCCGCTCGCTTCGATGCGCGAGTCATGGCCGAGCGCTTCATTCGCGGCGAGGAGTACACGGTTTCGCTGCTAGGCGCGCGCGTGTTGCCCGCCATTCGTGTCGAAGTTCCCAGCGGCTTCTACGATTACGAGGCCAAGTACAACGCCGACGATACGCGCTATCACCTTCCCTGCGGGCTCGAGGCCGCGCAGGAAGCAGAACTCGGTGAGCTGTGCCGCCAAGCCTTCGAGGCCATCGGAGGCGAGGGGTGGGGGCGCGTCGACGTGATGCGCGACGTCGAAGGACGCTTCTGGCTGATCGAAGCCAATACCTCGCCGGGAATGACAGACCATAGCCTGGTGCCCCAGGCCGCCGCTCATACCGGTATGGGCTTCGACGAGCTGGTGCTGCAGATACTGGCCACTACGCTGGAGCCGCGCCGGGCATGAGCACACGCGGCTCGACGCTGGGAATTCTGCTGCTGTTGATATTGCTGGGCGCCGGCGGACGCGCCCTGTGGACCTGGCTCGATCGTCCCATCGAGCGAGTTGCGATCCGCGGCGAGTTGCAGCATGTCAGTGCCGACTACCTGCGCTCGCAGTTGGCGCCGCTGCTGCAGGGTCAGACTTGGCTGTCGGCGGATCTTCCCGAGCTGCGCCGCCGCGTGCGCAACATTGACTGGCTGGCCGAAGTGCGGCTGGCACGCGAGTGGCCTTACGCCTTGGCATTCGAACTGGTCGAGCAAGTTCCGGTGGCTCGTTGGAACGATGACTATCTGCTCAATCCCAAGGGTGAGCCGTTTGCCTTTGCTCCGGTAGCGCCACCCGAAGATCTGCCGGACTTGGCCGGCCCGGTAGGTAGCGGAGCCGAGGTCCTGGCTTATCACGACCGGTTGAAGCCGCGCTTCGAAGCGTTGGGGTTGACCATTACCCAGCTACGGCTGGAGCCGCGTGGCGCCTGGCGCTTTCAGCTCGACGACGGCGTTTGGGTAATGCTGGGTCGTAGCGACCGTGAGGCGCGCCTGGCCAGACTCGCTGCCGCCTGGCAGCGTCAACTCGGCTCGCAAGCGCCGCATATCCGCTACATTGACCTGCGTTATCCCAACGGTGTAGCCGTGGCCTGGCATGGCGAAACCGAGGTCGAGGAGGAGGGCGACGGTACAGGGTGAAACCTGATGTCACGTACCGGCCTCATCTTGCAGCCGTCACGCTATTTTCTTTGTCTTCAATAACCCGTATCGTGAACTAGGTTTTTCGCAATGGACTGGTGGTTTAACGCCAGTTGTTTCTATAATGGGCGCAATGACCATTTATCAGAATTAATGGAACGCTCAGCGGGTCAAGTTTCAGGAGACACTCCGGCACATGGCAGTCACTTCCAACTCATCCAACATGGTTGTCGGACTGGATATCGGAACGTCCAAGGTAGTGGCCATCGTCGGACAGCCTACCGATGACGGCGGCATCGAGATTGCCGGGATCGGGTCACACCCTTCTCGCGGCATGAAAAAGGGCGTGGTGATCAACATCGAGTCGACCGTGCAATCGATCCAGCGTGCTGTGGAAGAGGCCGAGCTGATGGCAGGCTGCGACATCCATTCGGTGTATGTCGGGGTGGCGGGCAGCCATATCAGTTCGATGAATTCCGACGGCGTGGTCGCGATTAAAGAGCGCGAAGTGACGCCTTCGGATATCGATCGTGTCATCGATTCGGCTCGGGCGCGGGCCATCTCCGAAGGGCAGCGTGTCCTGCATGTGCTACCCCAGGAGTTCGCTATCGATACCCAAGGGGGCATTCGTGAGCCGCTCGGCATGTCCGGCGTGCGCCTCGAGGCGCGTGTGCATCTGGTGACCGCCGCACTCAATGCGGTACAGAACATCGATAAATGCGTGCGTCGCTGCGGCCTCGAAGTCGATGCCATCATCCTGGAGCAACTGGCTTCGAGCATGGCGGTACTGACCGAGGACGAACGCGAACTTGGCGTTTGCATGGTCGATATCGGAGGGGGAACCACCGATATCGCCGTGTTTACCGAGGGTGCTATTCGGCATACGGCGGTGATTCCGATTGCTGGCGATCAGGTGACCAACGACATCGCCATGGCGCTGCGCACCCCGACCCAATATGCCGAGGAAATCAAGGTCAAGTACGCCTGCGCCCTGACGCAGCTGGCCGCCAGCGACGAAATGATCAAGGTCCCGAGCGTGGGCGACCGTCCTTCTCGCGACCTGTCGCGCCAGGCCCTGGCCGAAGTGGTGGAGCCGCGCTACGAGGAGCTGTTCACGCTGATCCGCGACGAACTGCGGCGCAGTGGCTACGAGGATCTGGTGGCTGCCGGTGTAGTGCTCACCGGTGGCACCTCGCGCATGGAGGGTGTCGTCGAGCTGGCCGAGGAGATTTTCCATATGCCGGTGCGCATCGCCTGCCCTCATAACGTGCGTGGGCTTTCCGACGTGGTGCGCAACCCGATTTATTCCACCGGTGTAGGTTTGCTACATTACGCCCTTCAGGAGACTCGGCAAGGGCATGGTCGCGGGGGTAGAGTGGTGGCAGCGCCGCCTAGGCGCGATGACGTCTCCCAGCGTGGAGGATGGGAAGGGATTCCGGCGCTGGCAAAACTCAAGGGCTGGTTGAAAGGAAATTTCTAATAGGGCCGCGGCGCGGTCCAGGAGACGGGGCTTATGTTCGAACTGGTAGATAGCGCACCCTCGAGCAGTGCGGTCATCAAGGTCGTCGGTGTGGGCGGCGGCGGCGGCAACGCCGTGAACCACATGGTCGAGAGCAATATCGAAGGCGTCGAGTTCATCTGCGCCAACACGGATGCCCAGGCGCTCAAGCGGGTGGCCGCCAAGACCGTACTCCAGCTCGGCAACGAGATCACCAAGGGGCTGGGTGCTGGTGCCAACCCCGATGTGGGACGTCAGGCCGCCATGGAGGATCGTGAGCGTATCGCCGAGCTGATCAGCGGTGCCGACATGGTCTTCATCACGGCCGGTATGGGTGGCGGTACCGGCACCGGCGGGGCGCCGGTCGTGGCCCAGATCGCCAAGGAGCTGGGTATCCTCACCGTGGCCGTCGTTACCCGCCCGTTCCCGTTCGAAGGGCCGAAGCGCATGCGCGTGGCCGAAGAGGGCATGAAGGAACTGTCGGAACACGTCGACTCGCTGATCACCATTCCCAACGAGAAGCTGCTCTCGGTGCTGGGTAAGAACGCCAGTCTGCTGACTGCCTTCAGTGCCGCCAACGACGTGCTGTTGGGCGCCGTTCAGGGGATTGCCGAGCTGATCACCAGCCCCGGCATCATCAACGTCGACTTCGCCGACGTGCGCACCGTGATGTCCGAGATGGGCATGGCGATGATGGGCACCGGCGGCGCCACTGGCGAGAACCGTGCCCGCGAGGCTGCCGAGAAGGCCATCCGCAGCCCGCTGCTGGAGGATATCGACTTGCACGGCGCACGCGGCATCCTGGTCAACATTACCGCCGGCCCGGACCTTTCCATCGGCGAGTTCAACGATGTCGGCGCCACCGTTCAGGAGTTCGCCTCCCAGGACGCCACCATCGTGGTGGGCACTTCCATCGACATGGATATGTCCGACGAATTGCGGGTCACCGTGGTGGCTGCGGGTCTCGAGGGTCGCCAGGTCAAGGCGACTGCCGGGCGCGAGACCGTCAAGCGCAACGAAGGCAGCGAATATCGTCAGCGTGCGCAGCCGGCCATACGCCAGCAGAGCGCGATGCCCAAGGCCGAGCCTCAGGAAGCGGCCAAGCCGCAGCCGGAGAAGCGTCGTTCGCCTCAGGAGCTGGACGATTATCTCGATATCCCGGCCTTCCTGCGTCGTCAAGCCGATTGAAAAAAGCTATTGCACGCTTAGGCAGGGCCAGGAGATGTTTTTTTGTTGAAACACTCGTTCGGTGTTATAGTGAACGGTGTTTGATAACATACAACGGCCTGGCTACTGCCCATGATCAGACAACGCACCCTTCAAAATACCATCCGCGCCACCGGCGTCGGTCTTCATTCCGGAAAGAAGGTCTACCTGACCTTGCGTCCGGCCCCGGTGAACACTGGTATCGTGTTCGTGCGTACGGACCTGGAGCCTGAAGTCCAACTTCCGGCCAGCGCCTCTTTGGTCACCGACACAACACTGTGTACCGCGCTTTCCCGCGGCAACGTCAAGGTGGCGACCGTGGAGCACCTCATGTCGGCGTTGGCCGGGCTGGGAATCGATAACGCCTATATCGATCTCAGCGCTCCCGAAGTGCCGATCATGGATGGCAGCGCCGGTCCGTTCGTGTTCCTGATCCAGTCGGCTGGCATCGCCGAGCAGGAAGCCCCCAAGAAGTTCATCCGTATCAAGCGTGAAGTGGTGGTAAAGGATGATGGCAAGGAGGCTCGCTTCCTTCCGCATCAGGGCTTCAAGGTGACGTTTGCCATTGAGTTCGACCATCCGGTCTTCGAGGAGCAGAAGCAGACCGCTGTGGTGGATTTCTCCACGACCTCCTTCGTCAAGGAGGTTTCGCGGGCGAGGACCTTCGGCTTCATGCGCGATCTCGAATACCTACGCGCCAACAACCTGGCGCTGGGCGGTAGCCTCGACAATGCCATCGTGGTCGACGAGTACCGCATCGTCAACGAGGGTGGGTTGCGCTACGAGGACGAGTTCGTCAAGCACAAGGTGCTGGATGCCATCGGCGATCTCTACCTGCTTGGGCATAGCCTGATCGGCGAGTTTCGGGGCGTGAAGTCGGGCCATGCGCTGAACAACCAGCTGTGCCGGGCGCTGTTGGCCCAACCCGATGCCTACGAGATCGTCACCTTCGAGAATGAGCGCGAGCTGGCGCCAATCTCCTACGCTCAGCCCGCCATGGCCTGAGCTGTGCAACAGCCTCGTGACGACAGCGCCGCCTTCGGGCGGCGCTGTCGTGTTCGGACCGGCAGCGCCTCTATTTCAGAAACCAGGCCTTCATCGTGTGTGTGATCAGACGCATGTCCGCCTCGGACGTGATATAGGCCGGCATGGTGTAGAGCCAGCGTCCAAAGGGGCGCAGCCAGACGCCACGGTCGCGGGCGAATGCCGCGGCGCCCTCGAGGTGTGCGGCGTCCGTCACTTCGATTACCGCAGTGGCCCCCTGCACGCGAACGTCCGCAACCTGTGGATGATGCCGCAGCGCTTCGTCATCCAGTAGCGCTTCACACAGCACGCGGTTGAGAGCGACGATCTTTTCCAGGTAGTTCTCTTCCTCGAACACGGCGAGGCTCTCCAGCGCCACGCGACAGGCCAGCGGGTTGCCCATGAAGGTGGGGCCATGCATGAAGGCGTGCAGGGGTGACTTGCCAATGAAGGTATCGTGGACCCGGTCGGTGGCCAGCGTCGCCGCGTGGCCCAGGTAGCCGCCTGTCAGTCCCTTGGAGAGCACCATGATGTCTGGCGTCGCCCCGGCGTGGTCGGCGGCGAACAGCCTGCCGGTACGGCCGAATCCTGTGGCGACCTCATCGAATACCAGCAGTACGTCGTATTCGTCGCAGAGTTCCCGCGCGCCTTTCAGGTAGAGCGGTGAGGTCATGTTGAGGCCACCGGCGGCTTGCAGCAGCGGCTCCATCAGCAACGCGGCGATGTCTTGGTGATGGCGTTCGAGTACGCTGCGCAGAGCGGCCAGATCCCGGGCCACCTCGTCGGAGCCTGCGTCGTAGGGGGCTCGAGGAGCCGGGGCGAAGTGGTGACGCGGCAGGTAGCCCGAAAACAGGCTGTGCATGCCCTCCTCGGGGTCGCATACCGCCATGCAGCCGCTGGTATCCCCATGGTAGGCCTTCATCAGCGACAGCATGCGATGCTTCTCGGGCTTACCGCGCAGATGGTGGTATTGCACCGCCATCTTCATGGCGACTTCCATGCCAACTGAGCCGCTGTCAGAGAAGAAAACGTGGTTGAGCCCCGTTGGCGTGATCCTGACCAGTTCCCGGGCCAGGCGTTCGGCGGGCTCATGGATGAGACCTCCCAGCATCACGTGGCACAGGACGTCGGCCTGCTCCTTGATGGCGTTTACCAGGCGCGGGTGGGCGTAACCGTGGATCATGCACCACCAGGAGCAGGTGGCATCGAGCAGCGTCTCGCCGCTCTCCAGGGTGAAGCGGGGGCCTTCGCCGCCGACGACCTTGGGGGCAGCTTGCTGGGTGAGCAGGTGGGTATAGGGATGCCAGACGGGGGATGTCATCGTGCCTCCGAATCGGGCGAGGGAATGAGTTCGAGCGAGGAGGAGCGCAGGGAAATTCCGTCTTGTGCGTGCGAAGGGTGCACGCAGGCACGGCGGCAGCGCGATGTTGTCGCAGACAGGAACGCGGGAAACCGTGGCGAAGGTATGAACTTTGGCGAAGACGTCACGAAGCTCGACAGGCGTGAGCCGTGATGGTGCGGATGGGGAGACTTGAACTCCCACGCCCGAAGGCACCAGAACCTAAATCTGGCGTGTCTACCAATTCCACCACATCCGCAGGGCTGGGCAGGCGTCCACATTGTACGGACCCTCGGTCGCAAGTCAATCGCCTTTGGGTAGCTCAAGATGAGCCACGGCGGCTTCCGGGCGTCTGGCCGGCGCCACTCGGCTCAGGCGTGGCACCACGCCGAGGCATGGCGCATCAAGGGTATGCTGCAGGGTGGCCAGGTTGTCGGCATAGAGCGAGGCGTCGTGGGCGAAGTCGGCAGCCAGCAGGTTGCCGACCCAGCCGGCCAGCTTAGCCCCATCCGCGCGTATGGCCTCGGCCGTCAGGCGGGCATGGTTGAGGCAGCCGAGCCTGAGACCGACCACGAGGATCACCGGCAGGTCGAGATGAGTGGCCAGTCCAGAGAGATCCTCGCTATCGTTGAGCGGTACGCGCCAGCCTCCGGCACCCTCCACCAGGACGAGGTCACGCGCCTCTTCCAGCAACGGAGCGACCTGTTCGCCAAGCTGGGCGAGGCTGATGTTCGTTCCCGCCTGACGAGTCGCCAGGTGCGGAGCGATGGCCGGCTCGAAGGCAAAGGGGTTGATCGTCTCATAGGCCGGTGTCGGCACGCTGCGCGCCATCAGGGCGAGGGCGTCGTCGTTGCGCAGGCCGGCATCGGTACGCCGGCACCCCGAGGCGATGGGTTTGAGCCCCAGGGTGCTCAGGCCGCGCGAGCGAGCCAGTGCCAATAGTCCAGCGGTCACCAGGGTCTTGCCGGCATCGGTATCGGTACCGGTGACGAAATAATGCGTCATGCTTCTGCTTCCTTGTCGAGAACGAGGGTCAGGCGCCGATAGCTGACCGGCAGTCCCGCTGGCTCGCGCAGTGCTTCGAAGCATCGCTGGGCCCGGGCCAGGTCGGAACGGGTCAGGCGCGTGGCGGGGCGTGGAGTCTGGGCACCGATCCCCTTGATCGAATCCATGACCGCCGCCAGGCCGGGATAGAAGAAGCGCTCGGTGACCTCGTGGCAGCGAACGTGGACGAAACCGGCCTGGCGTGCGCAGGCCAGGTGCCGTTCCCGCGAGCGAAAGTCGAGCAGTGCCTGGGGCGATGCCCAGGCTTGGGCGACCTCGGCCAGTGTGCCGGGCCCCAGGGTATTGATCACCGCACGACCGCCGGGACGCAACACCCGGTGTAGCTCCGTCATCACGCCAACGAGATCTGGGCACCACTGGATGGCCAGGTTGGAGAACACCAGATCCAACTGGCCGTCGGCCAGAGGCAGGGCGGCAGCATCCGCGCACAGCCAGTCGACATTGGCGGCTGGCTCGCGGCGGGCGGCCTCGAGCATCCCTGGGGCCAGATCGAGACCGACCACGCGGCAGTCCGAGCCGAACCGTGCTGCCAAACGCCGGCTCCAGTGGCCGGGGCCGCAGCCCAGATCGAGCACGCGGCTCGCCCGAGGAGGGAGCAGGGGCCAGAGTGACTCGCCCATCTGCTGCTGCGCCTTGGCCAGGCGGGTGTAGCGTTCCGAGGAGCGCGAGAAGGCGCGAGCCACTTGCCGGCGCCAAGCGCTGGCTTCGCAGGGGGCGGTGGCGTATTGCAGAGCCGGCGTCATATGACGACCTCGCCGTCGTCCGGTAGCGGAGCGACATCGCGCAACAGCATGATGAGATGGCTTGCCAGGGCGTCCGGACGCGTCAACATTGGGCAGTGGCCGTTGTCGGCGAGGAGCCGGTCGGCTTCCCGTCGAGCCGTCTTGCCTATCAGCCTGTCCCGTTCGCCGAAGAGGCGGCGGACCGGGCAGGGGGGAGCCCCGAGCTGCCTGGAGAGATCGAGCTGCGCCAGTTGGTCGAGGCCCAGGGCCAGCGTATCGTTCGACGCGCTGGGGTGTCGGCCCAACAGGTCGAGCAGGCGGCGAAGCGCCAGGCGTGGAGACGGTTCCCCCTGCAACTGCCAGCGCAGGAAATGCCGCCAGGTGGCTTGAGGGTCGCGCTCGAAGGCGCGGCGAAAGGTAGCCAGCTCAGCTGGCGTTACGCCGTCTTCGCTGCAGAAGCGATATCCGGTTCCCACCAGTATCAGGGCACGAGGTGCCGGAAGGTGCTCCAGCAGTGCGCCGGCGAGCAGGCCGCCGAGCGACCAGCCGACCCAGACGGCATCGCTCGGCAGTTCATGGCGCATTGCGCTTGCCAGCTCGGGCAGGGTTGTCGGTGCCGCTTCGCCGGCGCGGTTGCCATAGCCCGGCCAGTCGGGAGTGTTCACCTCGATGCCCGGCGGCCAGTAAGGTGCTAGCGGCTGCCAGACCCTGGCATCGATCCCCCAACCGGAGAGCAATACGAGCTTGGTCACCCCGCTTCCTCCCTCTGTAGGCGTGAGAGACTCTCCAGCAGCCGGTCCAATGCCTCCCGACCGTGCTTGGCGCAAAGGGTTATGCGTAGCCGGGCCTCGCCGCGTGGCACGGTAGGTGGGCGAATGGCGCCGACCGCCAGGCCTGCATCATGCAGCTCGACGGCCCAGCGCATGACCCGCCCGGTCTCGGCCAGCATGAGCGGCTGGATGGGCGTGAACGAATCGGCCAGCGGTAGCCCGAGCAAGGCCGCCTCATGGCGGAAGTAGCCGATGGCGTCACGCAGGTGTTCGCGACGCTCCGGCTCGCTGGCCAGTATGTCGAGCGCTGCGAGAGTGGCGGCGGCGACGCCGGGCGGCTGGGCGGTGGTGTAGACGTAGGGGCGGGCGAACTGGATCAGATGCTCGATCAGCGCCTCGCTGCCGGCAACGAAAGCGCCTCCGGTACCCAGTGCCTTGCCCAGGGTTCCCACCAGTATCGGGACGCGCTCGACGTCATGGGCATGGCCAACGCAGCCATCGCCGTGAGCGCCGAGTACCCCCAGGCCATGGGCATCGTCGATCATCAGCCAGGCGTCGTGCCGGGCGCTGAGGTCCGCCAGTGCGCCGACATTGGCGACGTCGCCGTCCATGCTGAACACACCATCGCTGACCACGAGCTTGGCTGCCTTGGCCGGTGTCCGGGCGAGCAGGCGCTCGAGATCGTCGTGGTCACGATGATGAAAGCGCCGCGAGCGGGCTCCCGACAGCTTGGCGCCGTCGAGCAGCGAGGCGTGGTTGAGACGGTCCTGAAAGACGTGTGTGGCATCGTCGCACAGGGCTTGCAGCGTCCCAAGGTTGGCCATGTAGCCGGTGGAGAAGAGCAGCGCGCGGGGGCGTCCGACGAGTTCGGCCAGGCGCCGCTCGAGGGCGTCATGCACTTCCAGGTGTCCGCTGCCCCGGTACCGAAGCGGCGCGCCCCTTCCGCCTGGGCCTCGGCCAGTCGAGGGTCATTGGCCAGGCCGAGGTAGTCGTTGCCGGCGAAGTCGATCCGTTCGCCGCCGTGCGTGCGTCGTTCGCGCCACAGGCCTTGGCCACGGCGCTCGGTCGCGGCCTCGGCGAGGCGCTGGGGCCACGCGGTCGAAAGCGTCGACATCGGCATCAGGCCTGGGTCGCGTCGTAGGCCAGTGCCGCGCTGCGGGTCTGCTGCGACGGGTGCGTCACGGCACGCTCGAGAGCAGCCTGCTGCGCATCGTCGTCATGACAGGTATCGCGCCGCTCGGGATGCAGACCGAGCTTGGCGAACAGGGCCTTGTCGCGAGCGGCCTGGGGGTTGCCGGTAGTCAACAGCTTGTCGCCGTAGAAGATGGAGTTGGCCCCGGCGAGGAAGGCCAGCGCCTGGGTCGACTCGTTCATCTGCTCGCGACCCGCGGAGAGGCGTACGTGGCTGGCCGGCATCAATATGCGTGCCACGGCGATGGCGCGTATGAATTCGATGGGGTCGAGATCTTCCACATCCTCCAGTGGCGTGCCGGGTACCTTGACCAGCATGTTGATCGGTACCGACTCGGGGTGCGGGTCGAGACGGGCGAGTTGCTGCAGCAGGGCGGCGCGATCACGGGGCGCTTCGCCCATGCCGAGGATGCCGCCCGAGCAGACCTTCATGCCCGCCTCGCGAACGTTGGCCAGGGTTTCCAGGCGATCGGCGTAGGTGCGGGTGGTGATGATCTCGCCATAGTATTCCGGCGAGGTGTCGAGGTTGTGGTTGTAATAATCGAGGCCGGCCTCGGCCAGGCGGCTTGCCTGGTCTACACCCACCATGCCCAGCGTCATGCAAGTCTCGAGACCCAATGCCTTGACCCGGCGGACCATCTCCATCACCACGGTCAGGTCTTTCTCGCGCGGGCTGCGCCAGGCAGCACCCATGCAGAAGCGACTGGCCCCGGCCTCCTGAGCGGCCTTGGCCTGGGCGACCACCTTCTCGATCTCGAGCAGTTTCTCCTTGTCCAGCCCGGTCGTGTAGTGGCCCGACTGGGGACAGTACTTGCAGTCTTCCGGGCAGGCGCCGGTCTTGATCGACAGCAGCGTGGAAACCTGCACGGCATTGGCATCGAAGTGGGCTCTGTGTACCTGCTGGGCTCGGAACAGCAAATCGTTGAAGGGTAGCGCGAACAGCGCCTCGATTTCGGCCAGCGACCAGTCGTGACGAATCGGCGCTTGATGGAATGCTGGGGCGTTCGGGCCAGCCTGCGAGGCATCGGTCATGGTAGGTTCGTCTCGGTCAACTTGAAGATATTCCTGGGTTGACTGTGAGCCTACGTGAAATCGCCTTTCTGTCAACCAGGAAATTCTGAAAGGTTGACTGTGGTGTGAGCGGCCATAGCGACCATAACGGGTAGAATGATGGTTACACCCCTGAAGTTATGAAGCGTAAGTTGTGAGGCACCGTTACATGGAACAGAGGCGGGCACGCCCCAAGGGGCAGCATGACATGCTTGGGCGCATACGATCAGGTGGTTGGTTACGCTCGCTCTGGCATGGCCTCGACGCCACGCTGCGCCAGGCGCTGCCAGGGCGTTGTGGCTTCTGCCTGGCGCCGGGCGAGCGGGATCGTCCCTGGTGTGCGCCCTGCTTCGAGGCGCTGCCGTGGAACCTTCCGGCCTGTCCCAGCTGCGCCGAACCGCAGCCGTCGGGGGCGCTGGCGGGCAAGCGCTGCGGCCACTGTTTGACCCAGCCGCCGCTGTTCATTCGTTCGCGAGTGCCGCTGCGCTACGAGGACGAAGTGGCCAGGTTGATGCAGCGCTTCAAGTTTCATGCCTCGCCGCGTGCCGGCAACGTACTGCTCGAGCTGTTCGAGTTCGGCCTGTCGCCTGAGGCTCTGGCCTGGCCCGAGGTGCTGATACCGGTGCCGTTGCATCCCAGGCGGGCCCGGGAGCGGGGCTTCGATCAGGCCGACTGGCTGGCCCGACGCCTGGCAACGCGTCACGGCCTGGTGTTGGCGCGTGCGCAGCGGCGCCAGCATACCCGCTCGCAGCGCGGTCTTGATCGTGCCGAGCGTTACCATAACCTGCGCGGGGGCTTCGTGGTCAAGGGAACACTGCCGTCCCGCGTGGCGCTGCTCGACGATGTCATGACCACCGGGGCTACGCTGGATGCCCTGGCGCAAGCCTGCCTGGCAGCCGGCGCCCGTGAGGTTGAGGCCTGGGCTGTGGCGCGTACGCCGCTGGCGGACGGGTGATCCCCACGGCTGGGTTTGACTGTTACCATGGCATATCCACAGTCGATTTAGAGCATGCAGAGCGTGACACATCCTTTCGCCACCCTTTCCCCTGCCCGTGTCGTGGCGGCCATCGAGTCGCTCGGCTTCTGGTTACCCGGGGAGCCGTTCGCGCTGAACAGCTACGAGAACCGCGTCTTCCTGCTGTATGACGATGAAGGACAGCGCTGGGTGGCCAAGTTCTATCGACCTGAGCGTTGGAGTGACGAGCAGATCCAGGAGGAGCACGCCTTCCTCGCTGAGTTGCGCGGGGAGGGCGTGGCCGTGGCGGCGCCCTGGCGCGACGAGGCCGGGCGTAGCCTGCATCACGTGGAGGGGTTTCGGCTAGCGCTGTTTCCCCACTTGCTGGGGCAGGCGCCGGAGCTGGAGAACCCCGCTCACCTGTTCGCCCTGGGCGAGCTGATTGGTGCCGTGCATGCGGTAGGGGAGCGTGGCGAGTTTCGGCATCGCGTCAGGCTCGACCTGGATGGCATGGTGCGAGAGGCGCAGGCACGCGTGCTGGCTGCGCCCTGGCTGGAACGGCGCCAGCGCCAGGCTTATGAACGCATCTCGGATGCGCTGCACGATGAACTCGCGGCATACGCCTGGTCACCCAGGCAGACGATCCGGACCCAGGGAGATTGCCATATCGGCAACCTGCTGGGGCGTGACGACAACTTCGCCCTGGTGGATTTCGATGACTGCCTGATGGCGCCTGCCGTGCAGGATGTGTGGATGTTCCTCACCGCCGAGCACGAAGCCGAGTGGCAGATGCAGCTGTCGGAAGTGTTGGAGGGCTACGAGCAGCATCGGGAGTTCGATCGTCGCGAACTGGGCTTGGTCGAGCCCCTGCGTACATTGCGTCTCATGCGCCACAGCGCCTGGCTGGTGTCGCGCTGGGACGATCCGGCCTTTCCCTTGGCGTTTCCCTGGGTGACCGACACCGGCTACTGGGACCGGCACCTCCGGGAGCTGGAACAGCAGCGCATGGTGCTGGGCCAGGGGCCGCGCTGGCTGGCCTGAGCCGGGCGCCCGCAGAGGCGCCCGGCGAAGGAGGGCTCAGTCTGTATCGGGGTCGGGGCGCTCGGCCGGGATTGGGTTGGCGACGCCAGCCCCTTCGGCCTGGCGGCGTTGCTCGTTGATGCGGGCGGAGGGGTTGTCCTGCTCTTCGATCTCCAGCCGGCTGGCCAGTCGGAGCTGGAACAGGTGGTCGCTGGGCAGTACACAGCGATCGGTATCGCACACGGCCAGCCCGTAGCTGCCATCCGCTTCATAGGCGGCTGCGGAGATCTCGCCGCTGTAGATGTCGCTCTCGCTGCCGTTGGTCTCGATGCAGGTCAAGGCCTTGGTGGTGAGGCGCATACGGTCGCCTTCCTGGCGGGCATCGCCGACGACGACACAGTACTCAGGAAGCTCATGGGTGGCCTCGGCAAGCCCAATGGCGGGGCGCAGCAGGATGTCGTCGAGGCGCCCATCGACGCCTTCCACCACGACATCATCGATCACCTGGGCGCCGATGACGGCGTCACTGGGAAGGGCAAGGGTGTCGGCCGAGGCGTGCAGGGGCAGGAGAAGAAGGGCCAGTCCGCTGGCTGTTAGTATGGCGTCCGGAATCTTGATCATATCAGGCTCTCGAGAGGACCAGGCTGCGCATGATCGGCAGTCATCAATGGCCAACATTTTACCATAGCCATCTGGGCGACACAGTGGCACGAATGTCGCAGCTAATTGCGACAGATTGCGACACAGCGCCTGCGATGAACTTACCGTTACGGTAGAATGACGACCAGGAAAGTAAGAAGTTGTACAGACTGAACATTATGTATACTTTTTGTATGGAAGAAAAGCGATGGCCAGGCCATCACGAGACCAACGGCAACATCAGTCGCGGGGCCTGATCATGAACGAAGAGCTTGCCAACCATTATCGACAGATCATTCTCGAGCTGGGGGAGGACCCGAGCCGGGAGGGGTTGCGCGATACACCGAAGCGGGCCGCCAAAGCGATGCAGTTTCTCACTCGTGGCTATTCCCAAACCCTCGAGGAGATCATCAACGGCGCCGTGTTCGAGAGCGAGACCGACGAGATGGTGCTGGTCAAGGATATCGAACTCTACTCGATGTGCGAGCATCATCTATTGCCCTTCATTGGCAAGTGTCACATCGCCTACCTGCCCAACGGCAAGGTGCTGGGACTCTCCAAGTTTGCCCGCATCGTCGACATGTATGCTCGCCGCATGCAGATCCAGGAGAGCCTGACGCGACAGATCGCGGAGGCGGTGCTGCAGGTGACTGGAGCCCGCGGCGTCGCAGTGGTGATCGAGGCGCGCCATTTGTGCATGATGATGCGCGGCGTCGAGAAGCAGAACTCCAGCATGACCTCCTCGGTGATGTTGGGTACCTTTCGCGATAACCAGCCGACACGCCAAGAATTTCTCACCCTGGTCAGCGGCCGCTGACCAGGGGGCGTACCATCCAGTCCCCCTGCGACTGACGTTTCTCACCTTGGAGCCAACGCGATGCCGCTGCATGCCCTGGACGACCAGCATCTCGATCACGACCTGGCCACGATTCGCATCAAGAATCTGCGCCTGCGTACCTTCATCGGTATCAAGGAGGATGAGATCAACAACCGCCAGGACGTGGTCATCAATGCCGTGTTCCGCTATCGGGCCGACAAGGCGGTGGAGTTCAACCACATCGAACAGGCGCTCAACTACCGTACGATCACCAAGGAACTGATCGAGCTGGTAGAGGGCAATCGCTTTCTGCTTCTCGAGCGTATGACACGAGAGGTTCTCGACCTGATCATGTCGCACGAGCAGGTACTGATGGCACAGGTCGAGATCGACAAGCCGCACGCGCTGCGCTTCGCCGATTCGGTCTCCATTACTCTCTCGGCCAGTCGTGAGCCGCGTCGCAACCGCTGAGCCTTCTGTGCCCGGGGTTGGTGACAACGGCGCTTTGCGCTTAGCATGAGGGGCTACTGCTGAATCGACAGAGAGAGACGATTCGTTGGAACGCAACAGCTCCTCACAGGATTCGCCGCGGCGACGCCATGCCCCCTGGGCCATGACCGCCATCGTCACCGCACTCATTGCCCTGCTGTTCCAGGGTAGCCTGCCGCCGCTGAACATCGCCGCCGCCATCTTCGCCGTGATGGGGCTGCGCCAGATTCGACGCCAGCCCGAGCGCTACATTGGCCGGGCCCTGTGCTGGATCGCCATCGCACTGGTCCTGATTCTTGCCATACTGAACGCGATGCTTCAGCCGCCGGTACCGGGCGACGCTCCCGTCACCGTTCCCGAGCCGGGTGCCGTACAGGAACAGTGAGCAGATCAGGGCTCGGCAAGATTCACTACTTGGATACAGGCCCCGCTGAGGCCAGGAGAGATAACATGGAAGCCCTCAAGGAAACGCAGCTCTATTGTCCGTTCGCCTATATCGACGGTAGTTGGGTGGCCGCCGACAGCGGTGAGCAGATCGACGTGATCAATCCGGCGACCGGCGAGACCTTCGGTACCGTGCCACGCCTGGGGCGTGCCGAGACCGAGCGCGCCATCGCCGCGGCCGACGCTGCCCTCGTTGGCTGGCGTGCGCTGACTGCCCAGGAGCGCGCCGACATCCTGATGAAGTGGCACGACCTGATGTTCGAGCACCAGGACGACCTGGCGATGATCATGACCCACGAACAGGGCAAGCCGCTCAAGGAAGCGGCCGGAGAGATCGCCTATGCAGCCAGCTTCATCCGCTGGTTCGCCGAAGAGGCTCGGCGCATCTACGGCGAGACCATTCCCGCCGCCAAGCCCAATCAGCGCATCGTGGTCACCAAGCAGCCGGTGGGTGTGGTCGGTGCCATCACACCGTGGAACTTCCCGGCGGCCATGATCACGCGCAAGGCCGGCGCGGCATTGGCGGCGGGTTGTACCATCGTGATCAAGCCGGCCAGCCAGACACCGTTCTCGGCTACGGCGCTGGCACTGTTGGCCGAGCGCGCCGGCGTGCCGCGCGGCGTGTTCAACGTGGTACCCGGTCGTGCCGGTGAAATCGCTGCGGCACTCACTGAGTCGCCGCTGGTGCGCAAGATCACCTTTACCGGCTCCACCGAGGTGGGGCGCGAGCTGATGTCGCGTGCCTCGCAGCATATCCAGAAGATTTCGCTGGAGCTTGGCGGCAACGCCCCGTTCATCGTATTCGAAGATGCCGATCTCGATGCCGCGGTGGAGGGTGCCATGGCGGCCAAGTTCCGCAATGCCGGCCAGACCTGTATCTGCACCAACCGCTTCCTGGTGCAGTCGAGCGTGATCAACGCCTTCTGCGAGAAGCTGGCCGTGGCGATGAACAGCGAGCTTAAAGTGGGTGACGGCACCGAGCCGGACATTAACATCGGCCCGCTGATCGACGGCAACGCGGTGAACAAGGTCAGTGAGCACGTGCACGATGCCGTCGACAAGGGGGCCGAGCTGTTGCTGGGCGGCCATCCTCATCCGCTGGGTGGCAACTTCTTCACCCCGACGCTGATCAGTTTCGCCAATGGCGACATGAAGGTAGCCCAGGAGGAAACCTTCGGGCCGCTGGCGGCGGTGTTCCCCTTCGAGGACGAAGAGGACGCCGTGCAGATGGCCAACGACACCCAGTACGGCCTCGCCTCCTACTTCTACTCCCGCGACCTGGGCCGGGTGTGGCGCGTCGCCGACGCGCTGGAGTACGGCATGGTGGGCATCAACACCGGGCTGATCTCCAACACCGCGGCACCGTTTGGCGGCGTCAAGGCCTCGGGGCTTGGTCGCGAAGGCGGCCACCAGGGCATCGAGGAGTTCCTGGAGACCAAGTACCTCTGCATCGACCTGGGCTGAACGCCATAAGTCATAAGCCGTAAGACGCGAAAACCCCATCGGTCATGACCGATGGGGTTTACTTATTCGAGTGGCTTGAGAAAACGGCTGGCCGAGATCCAGCGTTTTCCTCACCTTAGTGCCTGAAGTGGCGCATGCCGGTAAACACCATGGCAATGCCCGCCTCGTTGGCGGCGTCGATTACTTCCTGGTCGCGCATGGAGCCGCCGGGCTGGATCACGGCGGTGATGCCGGCTGCCGCCGCGGCGTCGATGCCGTCACGGAAGGGGAAGAAGGCGTCCGAGGCCATCACCGAGCCAGGTACGGAAAGACCTTCGTCGGCGGCCTTGATGCCGGCGATCTTGGCCGAGTAGACGCGGCTCATCTGGCCGGCGCCGACGCCGACGGTCTGACCGTCCTTGGCGTAGACGATGGCATTGGACTTGACGTACTTGGCCACCTTCCAGGCGAAGGCCAGGTCGCGCATCTCCTGCTCGCTGGGTACGCGCTCGGTGACCACGGTCAGCTCGTCGCGACCGACCATGCCGAGATCGCGATCCTGTACCAGCAGGCCGCCGGTGACGCGCTTGAAGTCGTGGGCGTGCTCGCGCTCGCCGGGCCAGTTGTCGCCGACATCGAGCAGGCGCACGTTCTGCTTCTCGGCAACGATGGTGGCAGCCGCTTCCTCGACCCCGGGGGCGATGATCACCTCGACGAACTGGCGGTCGATGATGGCGCGGGCGGTGTCGGCATCCAGGGCCCGGTTGAAGGCAATGATGCCGCCAAAGGCGCTGGTGGGGTCGGTGGCGAACGCCTTGTCGTAGGCCTCGCGCAGGGTTGCGCCAACGGCGACGCCGCAGGGGTTGGCGTGCTTGACGATCACACAGGCGATGTCGGTGAAGCTCTTGACGCACTCGAAGGCGGCGTCGGTGTCGGCCACGTTGTTGAACGACAGCTCCTTGCCCTGCAGCTGGCGGGCAGTGGCGATGCTGGCTTCGCTGGCGTCGGCCTCGACATAGAACGCCGCACTCTGGTGCGGGTTCTCACCGTAGCGCATGGCCTGCTTCTTGATGAACTGCACGTTGTAGGTGCGTGGGAAGCCGTCCTCGCCACCGGGAACCCGCTGGCCCAGGTAGTCGGCGATGGCGGCGTCGTAACCGGCGGTGTGCTCGAAGGCCTTGACCGCCAGGTCGAAGCGCGTGGCATCGCTTACCGCGCCGCCGTGCGAGGCGATCTCCTCAAGTACGCGGTCATAGTCGGCGGCATCCACCACGATGGTGGTGTGAGCGTGGTTCTTGGCGCAGGCGCGCACCATGGTCGGGCCGCCGATGTCGATGTTTTCGATGGCGTCTTCCAGAGTGCAGCCCGGCTTGGCCACGGTCTGGGCGAAGGGATAGAGGTTGACCACTACCATGTCGATGGGAGCGATGTCGTGCTCGGCCATCACCGCATCGTCCTGGCCACGGCGGCCGAGGATACCCCCGTGGATCTTCGGGTGCAGCGTCTTGACGCGACCGTCCATGATCTCGGGGAAGCCGGTATGCTCGGACACCTCGGTAACGGCGATGCCGTTCTCCTGCAGCAGGCGGAAGGTGCCGCCCGTCGAAAGTAGCTCGACACCGCGTTCGCTCAGGCCGCGGGCGAAGTCGACGATGCTGGTCTTGTCGGAGACGCTGATCAGCGCACGGCGTACCGGGGTGGGGGAGGCTTGGGCCATGGTGGGGTGCAACTCTCTGTCGGAAGTGGAAATAAGGGGCCGGGCCGTTCAGCGGGGCGTTGCCCGGCGGTTTCAGATGAGGTCGTGCTGCTTGAGCTTCTTGCGCAGCGTACCGCGATTGAGGCCGAGCATCTCGGCGGCGCGGGTCTGGTTGCCCTGGGTATGTTCGAGCACGCTGGCCAGCAGTGGCGCTTCGACCTCAGCCATGACCATGGCGTAGAGGTCGGTGGCGGTACCGCCGTCGAGATGGTCGAAATAGCGTCGCATGGCGGCGTCCACGGCTTCGCGCAGCGGCTGCTCCGCCAATGTGGCCGATGCGAGAGAGTGGCTGTCCAGGTCCGTCAGGTCGGCGCAGGGGCCATCCTCCAGGTCAGGTAGATTGGCGTTGGGGTCAAAAGCTTCACGATTCATGCGGCACTGATTCCATTCGTTGCCCGGTAGAGGTCGGCATCGCTCGCCGGGCGAAAGAGGTCGTCGATGAAGTCAAACTGCTCGTCAGGGTGTTCCAGGGCGTTGAAGGCTGCCCTCAGGGCGCGCTGCCGGCCGGCATCGAAACGGCAGTCGGATGCCAGGTACCAGCCGAGATGCTTGCGCGCGATGCGCACGCCCATGTAATCACCGTAAAACTCATGCAGGGCGACCAGGTGTCCCCGTAGCACGCTGGCTCGCTCATGCAGGTCGGGAGGTGGGCAGCGGTGCCCATGGCGCAGGTAATGGTCGACCTCACGGAAGATCCAGGGGTTGCCCTGGGCGCCGCGACCGATCATCACCGCATCCGCACCAGTATAGTCCAGAACCCGGGCCGCCTTGCGTGGAGAGTCGATGTCGCCGTTGGCAAAGACCGGGATGCGTACGGCCTGCTTGATGGCGGCGATGGTGTCGTACTCGGCCTCACCCTGATAGCGCTGCTGACGGTGGCGACCGTGGACCGCCAAGGCCTGGATCCCGGCGGATTCTGCCAGGCGCGCCACACGCACGCCGTTATTGCTTTCGGCGCACCAGCCGGTACGGATCTTCAGCGTCACCGGGACATTGACTGCCGCCACCACGGCTTCGAGGATCTCGGCGACCAGCGCCTCATCCCGCAGCAGCGCCGATCCGGCGGCCTTGTTGCACACCTTCTTGGCCGGACATCCCATGTTGATGTCGATGATTTCGGCGCCCTGGTCGGCGTTGAGGCGTGCCGCCTCGGCCAGCATGGCGGCGTCACCGCCGGCGATCTGCACCGCGCGGGGCCCCGGCTCGCCGCGGTGATCCATGCGCTGGCGCGACTTGCGGGTATGCCACAGCGCCGGGTCCGAGGTGACCATCTCGCCCACTACCAGGCCTGCCCCCAGACGGCGGCAGAGCTGGCGGAACGGACGGTCGGTCACGCCTGCCATGGGGGCCAGGATGACCCGATTGGGGAGGCGATGGCGGCCGATCTGGGGCAGAGGGCGACTATCGGGCATGGATCAGATTGGATCAGGAAACTTGGGGCTGCATATCATACGCCCCCGGAGGGGCAGGGTGAAGGCGCTTCGAAGGTCGGCGGCGCTCATGCCGGCCGGCGTCCGCTGAGCCGAACCCAGCCTTCGCGCAGCTGCGGCTCGTCCATGCTCAAGCCCTGGTCGCGATAGGCATCGAGCACTTCCTCGGCCTGGCCTTCGAGAATACCCGATAGCGCCAGCCGTCCCCCTGGGGCCACATGGCCGGCAATCGTCGGCGCCAGCTCCACCAAAGGGCCGGCCAGGATATTGGCGATCACCAGGGGAAAGCGGTGTCCTGCGGCGAGTTGCTCGGGATAACAAAGCGTCAGCTCATGCTCCGCAACGTCGTTGCGTATGGCATTGTCGCGGCTGGCCTGCAGCGCCTGCGGGTCGATGTCGGTGCCGGTGGCCATTGCCGCTCCCAGCTTGAGCGCGGCGATGGCGAGAATGCCGGAGCCGCAGCCCACGTCCAGCACCTCGAGGCCATCCAGCTCGCTAGCGACTGCCAGCCCATCGAGCCACTCGAGGCACAGCGCCGTGGTGGGGTGGGTGCCGGTACCGAAGGCCAGGCCGGGGTCCAGGTGCAGGTTGACGGCATCGAGATCGGGTGGCTCGTGCCAACTGGGCACGATCCACAGCCGCTGGCCCATGCGCAGCGGTTTGAAGTCCTCCATCCACTCGCGCTCCCAGTCGCGATCGGCGAGCAGCTCATGCTCGATGACCGGGCAGGGCTCCTCGGGCATGGTCTCGGCCCAGGCCGCGGCGAGGCGCTCCAGCATGATCTCGAGTCCTTCGAGGTCATCGTACAAGCCGGTCAGTACCGTTTCGTTCCACAGAGGCGTGGTGCCGCGCTCGGGTTCGAACACCGGGTCGTCGTGGGCGTCCTGCAGGGTAATGGCAGTGGCGCCTTCGGCCAGCAGCAGTTCCTCGAGGAGTTCAGCCTGCTCGGGGGCGATACGGGCCTTGAGTTGCAGCCAGGGCATGGCAGTCTCCGTGCGTAACGCAAGCAGGGTGGCCGTGGCCACCCTGCCGGGAGCGATGTTCGTCCCAGGACCGGGATCCTAGGAGGCGAGCTTCTTCTCCAGATAGTGAATGTTGACCCCGCCCTGCTGGAAATGGCCGTCGCGAACCAGATCCTTGTGCAGGTCGGTGTTGGTCTTGATACCTTCGACCAGCAGTTCGTCGAGGCCGTTACGCATGCGTGTCAGCGCGATCTCGCGGCTGTCCCCCCAAGTGATCAGCTTGCCGATCAGGGAATCGTAGTGGGGGGGCACGGTATAGCCGGTATAGACATGTGAATCCATGCGTACGCCTAGCCCGCCCGGCGGGTGGTAGAGCGTGACCTTGCCGGGAGAAGGCATGAAGGTGCGTGGATCCTCGGCGTTGATGCGGCACTCGAAGGCGTGGCCGTTGAGCTTGACGTCTTCCTGGCGGATCGACAGCGGCAAGCCCGAAGCGATGCGCAACTGCTCGCGCACGATATCCACGCCGGTCACCATTTCGGTGACGGGGTGTTCCACCTGGACGCGGGTGTTCATCTCGATGAAGAAGAAGCGGCCGTCCTCGTAGAGAAACTCGAACGTGCCGGCGCCGCGGTAGTCGATCTCGATGCAGGCCTGGCGGCATGCTTCGAGCACCTCAGCGCGCGCCGCCGGGTCGATGCCGGGAGCGGGGGCTTCCTCCAGTACCTTCTGGTGACGTCGCTGCAGCGAGCAGTCGCGGTCATAGAGATGGATGGCATTGCCCTGGCCGTCGGCCAGCACCTGGACCTCGACGTGGCGCGGGCGCTCGAGGAACTTCTCCATGTAGACCGTGCCGTCGCCGAAGGCCGCGTGGGCCTCGGTGCGGGTCACGTTGATCGCCGAGAGCAGGTGCCCCTCGGTGTGCACCACGCGCATGCCGCGGCCGCCACCACCGGCGGCAGCCTTGATGATTACCGGGTAGCCGATGCGCCGGGCGATGGCCATGTTCTCGCCTTCATCGTCGCCCAGCGGGCCGTCTGAGCCGGGAACGGTGGGTACGCCGGCTTTCTTCATGGCCTCGATGGCGCTGACCTTGTCGCCCATCAGGCGAATGGTCTCGGCGCGCGGCCCGATGAACACGAAGCCGGAGCGCTCCACCTGCTCGGCGAAGTTGGCATTCTCGGAGAGAAAGCCGTAGCCGGGATGGATGGCGCTGGAGTCAGTGACTTCCGCGGCGCTGATCAGTGCCGGAATGTTCAGATAGGATTGCGCCGAGGGGGCTGGGCCGATGCACACGGCCTCGTCGGCCAGGCGCACGTGCATCAGCTCACGGTCGGCCTTGGAGTGTACCGCGACGGTCTTGATGCCCAGCTCTTTGCAGGCGCGCAGGATTCGCAGGGCGATCTCGCCGCGGTTGGCGATGAGAACCTTGTCCAGCATAGGGAGTCCGCCAGTGTCGGTGAAAGATCAGGAAATGACGAGCATCGGCTGGTCGAACTCGACCGGCTCGCCGTCCTCGACCAGGATCGCCTCGATGACGCCGTCACGGTCGGCTTCGATCTGGTTCATCATCTTCATGGCTTCGACGATGCACACGGTCTCGCCCTTCTTGACGCTCTGGCCCACTTCCACGAACGGCTTGGACCCCGGCGCCGGGCTGCGGTAGAAGGTGCCAACCATCGGTGAGGTGAGGGGATGGCCCTGGTAGGCGGCGGGCGCTTCTTCAGCGGGCTCCGCGGAGGGAGCGGGCGCGGCCTGGCTCGGGGCCGAAGGCGCGGGGGCATACTGGGGCATAGGGGGCTGGGGCCAGCTCACGCCGTTGGGATGGCGGCTGATACGCACCGATTCTTCGCCTTCCTGAATCTCGATTTCGCTGATGTTGGATTCTTCCAGCAGCTCGATCAGCTTCTTGACCTTACGGATATCCATATTGAGTCTCGACCGGTGGATAAATAGCGGTGGGCCGGGGCGCTGTCAACCCAAGCCAACTTTCAATAGATCGCGGCAAGATGGCGAACATTGCCGACGCTATCGGCCTCGATAGGCGTTGTTGGCGGAGTGTGCCTAAAATCAGGGGGGATGTCCAGCCGATTGGGAACGGTGTTCGGGGCGCACCGTCAACGCGCTCGGATGGCAGGCTCAGGTGTGTTCGCGTTCGAGCCAGGCAAGCAGGTCCTGCAGATGGCTGGCGAGCTGACCGGCCCTGACTTCGCCCTGTATGCGTGCCTCGCGGATCTCGTCTTCCCCGCTGAAGAATAGCAGGCTGGGCGGACCGAAGAGGCCGAAGTGATCGAGCAGCTCGCGCGTCGTGGCGTCGGCGCGGGTCACGTCGACATTGATGCGGGCGAACTGGGAGAGCGGTTCGGCGACGAGCGGGTCAGGATAGACCTGCCGCTCCAATTGCTTGCACGAGATGCACCAGTCTGCAGTGAAGTGTACGAAGGCGGGTTGGTCCTGTGTCGGGCCAGTGCGAAGGGCGCTGCGCAGGGCCTCGAGGTCCTCCACGGTGGTAACCTGAACGCTCTCTGCGTTGCTGTTGGTGGCATGGTAGGAAGCCAGCGGACGCAGCGGGTCGCTGCCGCCCATGGCGGCGCCCAATACCAGGGCAAGGCCCCAGGCCAGCAGCATAAGGCCGGCGGCCTGGCGCACCCGAGGCCAGCCTTGGGCCAGGTTGAGCGAGAGCGCACCCAGGGCCAGGGCGCTGCCGATGGCCAGCGCCGCCCACAGCAGCAGGTTGACGGCCGGTGGCAGCAGGCGCTCGACCAGCCACACTGCCACGCCGAGCAGCAGGATGCCAAAGGCGATCTTGACACCGTTCATCCAGGCACCGCCGCGCGGCAGCGCGGTGGCACCGAAGGTGCCGACCAGCAACAGCGGCACGCCCATGCCCAGGCCAAGGGCCAGCAGGGCAGCGCCACCCATCAGGGCATCGCCGGTGGAAGAGATGAACACCAGGGCGCCGGCCAGAGGCGCCGACACGCAGGGTGAAACCACCAGTACCGACAGCGCGCCGGCGCCAGCGAGGCCCAGTGGCCCGCTACGCTGGGCGCGTGCCTGCCAGGTGTCGATGCGGCTTGTCAGGCGTGGCGGCAGGCGCATGTCGAAAGTGCCGAACATGGCCAGGGCGAAGATGGCGAAGAGCAGGGCGAAGACGATCAGCACGGGAGCGGATTGCAGATGCGCCTGCAGGTTGAGTCCCGCGCCGAACAGGCCCATCAGTACGCCGACCAAGGCATAGGTCAGCGACATGCCGCCGACGTAGCTGGCGGAGAGCGCGAAGGCACGTGGGCGGGACGGATTCTGACCGACGATGATCGAGGAGAGAATCGGTACCATCGGCAGCACGCAGGGCGTGAAAGTCAGGCCCAGTCCGGCGAGGAAGAACAGCCCCAGCGCCATCGGCAGGCTGGCTTCGCCGATCAAGCGGCTGAAGCGGCCATCTTCGCTCAGTAGCGCGGGCGGTGCGGTAGTGGGAGTGGCATCGCCCGAGCCGCCGCCATCGCGCCAGCCGGTGAAGGCGGCGGGCATGGCGCTGGCGGCGGCCTGAAGCTCGACTCGTTCGGGGGGGTAACACAGCCCGGCGTCGGCGCAGCCTTGGAAGCGCACGGTGATGTCTAGCGGCCCCTCGGCGACGCCTTGCAGCGGTGCCTCGAACACCACGCGGTCGTAGAAGACGTAGACGTCGCCAAGAAATTCATCGCTCTTGAACTCGCCTGGTGGGATGGAGGGTTCGCCGACCTGAAGCTTCTCGTTGCGGCTTTCGACGCCGAGCTGGTGACGATAGAGGTAGTAACCCTCGGCGTTCTCGAATCCGATGTAGAGCGTCTCGCCGTCATGCCAGGCGCTAGGCTGGAAGGCCTCCATGACCGGCAGGAAATCGCCCTGGCCGTTATTGGCAGAGGAGAACCACTGGGCCTGGGCGGCCAGCGGCAGCCATAGCAACAGGCAGCAGAGCAGGCGTATGAGATGGCGACGGGTCAACGCTGAGGTCCTTGTGGCAAACGAAGGCTGTCGGCAGCAGCCTGCCTCGGGTGAGGCGGCGCCCCCGGTTGACTCGCGAGCGAAGCGCCGAGTTCCCGGGGCCAATGCTACGACGATTCTAGAATACCTCAGTCGACGACAGCGTTAGAACCTTACGGCTGCGTTCTGATGTCGCATGAAAACGAACGGGCCGCCCCAAGGGGGCGGCCCGTTCGGAGAAGGCGGTCTGGCTTAGGCCTTTTCGTAGGCGGCCACGGCCTTTTCGATGGCCTTGCGGGCGGCATCGGCACCTTCCCAGGATTCCACTTTCACCCATTTTCCTTTCTCGAGATCCTTGTAATTCTCGAAGAAATGCGCGATCTGCTGGCGCAAGAGCTCGGGCAGGTCGGTGACTTCCTGTACGTCGTCGTACAGCGTGGTCAGCTTGGCGTGGGGCACGCACACCAGCTTGGCGTCCTCGCCGGCCTCGTCGGTCATGTTGAGGATGCCGACCGGGCGGGCACGGATGATGCTGCCGGCCTGGACCGGGTAGGGCGTGACCACCAGGGCGTCGAGGGGGTCGCCGTCGTCGGCCAGCGTGTGGGGGATGAAGCCGTAGTTGGCCGGGTAGAACATTGGCGTGGCCATGAAGCGATCCACCAGCAGCGCGCCCATCTCCTTGTCGATCTCGTACTTGATCGGAGCATGGTTGGCGGGAATCTCGATCGCGACGTAGACGTCATTGGGTAAGTCCTTGCCGGCAGGGATGTGGTCGAAGTTCATCGTCGCTTCCTTCGTTGGCGAAAAGTGGAGACACCGCAAAATGCGCAGAATTATACGGATCAGCCTTGGCGATTACCAATGCGACATAGGTGCGGGTTGGTTTGACCTGTGTTGGATTGAGCTCTGGTCGACAGAGCTTGGGCTTTGGTTGACAGGTTGAGGCGACAACAACCGTGTATGATGGCCGACGTCATGAGATTCGGCCAGCCATGCGGAGCGAGCGGTGATCAATGGCGATATCTTGAAGGAGCGAGTCTTGCCGTCCAATCGACTGTCCCTGAGCGTCGGGCAGGCCTTCGTGGCACCGGACCGGCGGAATCATCGCAGCTCCATGTCGGTGCGGATTCCCGACGAGGCGGGGCAGTTCGTTGCCAAGGGTGCCTGTGCGGTGATCAGCGATACCAGCTCGCGCAATGCCATTGCCAAGCAGGCCGGCGATCTCAGCGTCAGGGGCTTTGTGGCCGACTACTTTTCCACGCCGGATCACTGGGACGTCAAGACTTCAGCTACCCGCGTGCTGCGAGCGCTCAACGGCTGGTGTTACAGCCAGAGTACCTTCGTCGAGGGCGGTAGCTATGTCGCCTCGCTTTCGGCAATGGTCTATCGTGGGCGCGACGCCCACTTGTTCCACATGGGCGATACCCTGGTATTCCGCCTGCGCGGCGCCGAATTCGAGCAGCTCTCGCGGGACCATATCACCGACCTGGGCGGCTACCGCTACCCGTCGCGTGCTCTGGGGCTGGATGGCAGCATCGACATCGATTACATGCAACTGCCGCTCAAGCAGGGCGATATCTTCCTTTTCACCACCCAGGCCGTGCGCGGAACCCTAATGCCGTCCGATTACGTCGGGCTGATTCGCCAGGACGCCAGCGATCTCGATGCCGCCTGCGAGCGGCTGGCGGCGGCGGCACGGGAGCGGGCCCAGGAGCGGGGCTACGGGGCTGACCAGTTCTGCTTCCAACTGGTGCGCATTGATCAGTTGCCAGAGGCAGAGCGTGACCATCCGAGCCGCATCTACGGTGATCTACCGATCCCGCCCGAGCTTTCGCCCGGTGAGCGTATCGACGGTCTCGAGGTGCAGGAGGTGCTGTCGCGCACCGCACAGTCGCGTGTCTATCGGGTGCGCGACATCCGTACCGAGCGCGAAATGGTAATGAAGGCGCCGAGCCCCGAACTCTCCAACCGCAATGCCTATCTGGAGCACTTCCTGTTGCAGCAGTGGGTGGTGGAGCGGGTCAAGTCGCCGTTCGTGGCACGGGTGATGGAGTCGTCGCGGCCGCGCCGCTACCTCTACTACCTGATGGTATATGTGGAGGGTATGACGCTGACCGAGTGGGCGCTGCGCCATCCTCAGGCCAGCCTGGCCCAGCGCCTCGACATCGCCATGCAGTTGGGCAAGGCCATCCAGGCGCTGCATCATCGCGATGTGCTGCATCAGCGCGTGCACCCGGACAACGTACTGATCGACACTCATGGCCAGGTGGTGCTGACCGACTTCAGCGCTTGCCACATGCGCGACCTGGACGGGCATCGTCGCTCTCGTGAGCTGGCCCGCCAGACCGGCCTGTCTGAACACAGTGCGCCGGAATATGCCCTGGACGACAATGTCGGCCGGCGCAGCGACCAGTACTCGCTGGCCTCGACGATATACTGGCTGCTGACCGGTGAGCTGCCCTATGAGCTGAGTCCCGATCGGCTGCGTAGCCATACCGATCTCGAGCAGCTTGGCTATCGCAGCGCCAGGCTCTTCAATCCGGAAATCTCCCCGCAGCTCGATGACACTCTGCGTCGTGCCCTGGATCCCCAGCGCTCACTTCGCTTCCGGCGAATGTCCGAGCTGCTCTATGCGTTGCGGCAGCAGGAGGGACGGGGTAAGCCGATACGCCGCGACCCGCGCCGCTTCCTGAGCGAGCCGGCCAATTTCTGGCAGGGGGTGGCCGGTATTCTGCTGCTGCTGTTGGTGCTCTCCTGGTTGCTGCGTTGACGTCGTAGCCGAAACGACGAAGCCCTCGCCAGAGCGAGGGCTTCGTTGCGAGGCCGGCGGCTGCTCAGAGGTGGAATTCGGGCAGCTTGCGCTCGACCTTGGCCAGCTTGAGATTCGCCACCTTGGGCAGGCCGTTCTCGTAGGGCGGGTAGTCCTCACCCTGGATCAGCGGCGACAGGTAGCGGCGACAGGCCTCGGTGATGCCGAAGCCATCCTCGCGGATGAACTCGCGCGGCATGAACTTCTCACGATTGGCAACCTCGGCCAGGGGGGCGGACTCGATGCGCCATTCGTAGGGCGTGTCGCTGACACGCTTGATTGCCGGCATCATGGCATTCTTGCCGGCAATGGCTAGCTCTACCGCCTGTTGGCCCACCGCATAGGCCTGTTCGACGTCAGTGCGCGAAGCCAGGTGGCGTGCCGCCCGCTGCAGGTAGTCGGCTACCGCCCAGTGGTACTTGTAGCCGAGGTCCTGCTTGACCATGCCGGCAAGCGTGGGTGCGACGCCGCCCAACTGGCGATGGCCGAAAGCATCGGTATTGCCCGAGTCGGCGAGGAAGGTGCCGTCCTCGTAGCGGGCGCCTTCGGAGACCACGATCACGCAATAGCCGTACTTCTCCACGCACTCCTCGACACGAGCCATCACCTTGCTGCGTTCGAAGGGGACCTCGGGGAAGATCACCAGATGCGGGGGCTCGCCCTCGCCTTCGCCGGCCAGCGCGCCAGCGGCGGCGATCCAGCCGGCATGACGGCCCATCACCTCGAGCACGAACACCTTGGTCGAGGTGGCGCACATGGAGGCGATGTCGAGCGAGGCCTCCAGCGTCGAGGTGGCGATATACTTGGCTACGCTGCCGAAGCCCGGTGAGTTGTCGGTGATCGGCAGGTCGTTGTCCACGGTCTTGGGCACGTGGATGGCGGTCAGCGGGTAGCCCATCTTCTCGGAGAGCTGCGAGACCTTGAGGCAGGTATCGGCGCTGTCTCCGCCGCCGTTGTAGAAGAAATAGCGGATGTCGTGGGCCTTGAAGACCTCGATCAGGCGCTCGTATTGGGCGCGATGGCTCTCGATATCCTTGAGCTTGTAGCGGCAGGAGCCGAAGGCGCCGCCGGGGGTATGCCGCAGGGCAGCGATCGTCTCGTCCGATTCCTGGCTGACGTCGATCAGGTCCTCGGTCAGGGCGCCGATGATGCCGTTGTGTCCGGCATAGACCTTGCCGATGCGATCGGAGTGTTGACGGCAGGCTTCGATCACGCCGCAAGCGCTGGCATTGATCACGGCGGTGACACCGCCAGACTGGGCATAGAAGGCGTTATGCTGGGCCATGGGGCTGCTGGGCTCCTGGGAAAGTTCCGTTTCATGCTTCACGACAAGGCGAAATATTCTAGCCGAAAGGCGTCGAGCCTGCACGCCGCTGGAGAGCGCCTGCCAGGCCGTGCTAGTCTGCCGATTCCTTTCCGGCGGACGCTGTCCGCTTGCTCTACCTGGTGAAAAGGTCGGATTCCATGCACCTTCATATTCTCGGTATTTGCGGCACCTTCATGGGGAGTCTGGCCCTGCTGGCGCGCGATCTGGGGCATACCGTTACCGGCACGGATACGGGCGTCTACCCGCCGATGAGTATCCAGCTCGAAGAGGCCGGCATCGACCTGTATGAAGGCTATGCGGCCGCCAACCTGGCACCGCGCCCCGATCTGGTGGTGGTCGGCAATGCCATGACGCGTGGCAATCCGGAGGTGGAGGCATTGCTCGACCTGGGCTTGCCCTATACCTCTGGCCCGCAGTGGTTGGCTGAACACGTGTTGCCTGGACGTCGGGTCATCGCGGTTGCGGGCACCCATGGCAAGACCACCACGGCGAGCCTGGCGGCCTGGCTGCTGGAGTCGGCCGGGCTCGAGCCGGGCTTCCTCATCGGCGGCGTGCCGCGTAATTTCGGCGTATCGGCAAGGCTGGGTGCTGCGAATGCCCCCTTCGTGGTCGAGGCCGACGAGTACGACACCGCTTTCTTCGACAAGCGCTCGAAGTTCGTGCACTACCGCCCTGAGATCGCCATTCTCGGCAACCTCGAGTTCGATCATGCCGACATTTTTTCCGATCTGGCTGCCATCGAACGTCAGTTCCACCATCTCGTACGCACCGTGCCGGGACGTGGCCGGTTGCTGGTAGCGGATGGCGAGTCGGCGCTCGACCGCGTGCTGGACATGGGCTGCTGGACGCCGGTGGAGCGCTTCGGCGACGACACCGAAAGTCCTTGGCGGCTGGAGCTGGAGCGGGATGACGCCTCGCGCTTCCGGGTGGTGCATCAGCAGGGGGAGGTGAACGAGGACGCCGTGGTCGATTGGACACTGAGTGGCCAGCATAACGCGCGCAATGCGCTGGCGGCCTTGGCCGCGGCGCATGCCTGCGGCGTCGACCTGGCGAGGGGCTGTGCGGCGCTGTCGCGTTTCGAGACCCCGCGCCGACGTCAGGAGGTGCGCGGCGAGGTGGCGGGTATCCAGGTCATCGACGATTTCGCACATCACCCCACCGCCTTCGCGGCCACCCTCAAGGGGCTGCGGGCCGCGACGCCGCGAGGGCGGTTGCTCGCCGTCATCGAACCGCGCTCCAACACCATGCGTCTGGGCGCGCTACGCGAACGTCTGGCAGCGAGCGTTGACGCCGCCGACCTGGTGTTCTGGTATCAGCCACCGGGGCTTGACTGGTCGCTGGCCCCGGTAGTGGAGGCCAGCCCCGTGCCGGCGCGGCTCGAACAGGATATCGATGCGCTGGTGGCGGCATTAGTGGTCGAGGCGCGCCCGCTCGATCGTATCGTGGTGATGTCCAACGGCGGCTTCGGCGGCATTCACGAGAAACTGCTGGCGGCGCTCGAGGTGGCGCATGGCTGAGCAGGCGCTACGACCTCCAGTCACGGTGGCGATCACCGGCGCCTCCGGCGCCCAGTACGGCCTGCGCCTGGTCGAGGCACTGGTGGCGGCCGGGCACGAAGTGTGGGTGATGATCTCCAAGGCCGCGCACCTGGTCATCGAGACCGAAACCGATGCTACCCTGCCGGCGCGACCTGAACGGTTGGCCCTGGCACTCACCGAGCGCAGCGGGGCCGCTCCCGGCCAGATTCGCTGCTTCGGGCGCGAGGACTGGATGGCTCCGGTGGCCTCCGGTTCGGGCGCGCCATCCGCCATGGTGATCTGCCCTTGCAGCACCGGTACGCTATCGGCAGTGGCCACCGGTGCCAGCAATAACCTGATCGAGCGCGCCGCCGACGTGGCGCTCAAGGAGCGCCGCCAACTGATTCTGGTACCGCGCGAGACGCCGCTGTCGACCATTCATCTCGAGCATATGCTAAATCTGACCCGCATGGGCGCGGTCATCCTGCCAGCAGCTCCCGGCTTCTATCACAAGCCCGAGAGGGTAGAGGATCTCGTCGACTTCATCGTGGCCCGAATCCTCAACCAGCTAGGCATCGAGCACCGGCTCATGCCACGCTGGGGGGAGTGACGCCGGGCCTGTGCCGACATCTTTTCGCCATCGGAACCTGACAGGTTGAGTGCCTAAGGACGAGACTCTTTCATGATCAAGCTATCGCTGCTGTCGGTCTTCGTGCCGACGTTTTTGTTCGTCTCCCTGACGCCAGGCATGTGTATGACCCTGTCCATGGTGCTGGGCATGACCCAGGGAGTGAAGCGCACGTTATGGATGATGGCCGGTGAACTCGTTGGCGTAGGACTGGTGGCGACTGCCGCCGGCGCCGGTGTGGCGACGCTGATGTTGCGCCAGCCCGAGCTGTTCGCGCTGTTCAAATGGGTGGGCGGTGCCTATCTCGGCTACCTCGGCGTGATGATGTGGCGCTCCCGGGGGCGCATGGCGATCCCCCTTGAGAGCGTCGAGCTGGCCCCTGCATCGCGTGGCCAACTGGCGCTGCAGGGCTTCGTGACAGCGGTTGCCAACCCCAAGGGCTGGGCCTTCTTCGTTGCTCTGCTGCCGCCTTTCCTGGATGCATCGCGCCCGCTGGGCGGGCAACTGACAGTGCTGATCGGGGTAATCCTCATCATCGAATTTCTGAGTCTGCTGCTGTATGCCGCCGGTGGACGGGGGCTGCGGCGCGTGCTGGGCGAGAGTGGCAATGTGAGGCTGCTCAATCGCATTGCCGGCACGCTGATGGTGGGGGTGGGAATATGGCTGGCCCTGGGCTGACCCGGGAGCTATCAGCTATAAACGCCAAGCCATGAGTGAGAACCGTTGCTGCGGCTGGCCGGCTGGTAATTGCATCACGGCTTAGGGGCTAGATCGGCGGCAGCCAGGCCACGCGTGCGGCGAGAAGCACCAACGAGGCGGCGGTCAGGGCCTGCCAGGGGCAGAGAGCCAGCGAGCGACGCGGCTGGCGCTGCCAGGCCAGTCGTACCAGGGCGCAGACCACCAGCCCCAGCAGTCCTCCGCCCAGCAGGTCGGTCAGCCAATGCACACCAACCACCAGGCGTGACAGCGCCATGGGCAGGGTCAGGGCGATGGCCAGCCAGTAGGCCCAGAAGCGCCGGTGCTGGGGCAGCTCCTGGGCGACGAAGGCGGCGGCCAGGCCATACAGCACCACGGCGGAGGAGGCATGGGCGCTAGGGTAGGCCAGCGAGCCGGTGAGGTAATCCGGTGTATCCGGTCGTGGCCGCCCGATCAGTGCCTTGCCCAGGGTGTTGAGCAGCGCGATACCGCCAAGCCCGGCGGCGATGTGGGTGAAAGCGGCCAGGTGCCGTCTGGCCAGCAGCCAGATGCCCCAGGGCAGGACCAGGGCCAGGATGCCGAGCATGTCCCCGATCCGCGCCAGGAGTTGGCCCGCTTCAGGGAGTAGCGGCACGACTAGGGTGTCGAACAGCGCATGCACCTGCAGGTCGATGGGGAAGGGACCACGTTGACGGATGACGGCGATGGTGAGCCCCGAAAGTCCACCGAGGGAGAAGATCAGCAGCAGCCAGTTGCCGAGAGGCACCTCTCTTCCATTGCGCCAGCTGCGTTTCAGCCATGCGCGGCGCAATAGTGGTGAGCGGCGCGCGGCGCGCGCCAGTAGGCGGTACAGGCGGCCGGCCCGGCTCACCTGATGGCGCAACCACGAGAAGACCACTGCCAATCCCACCACCACGATGGCCAGCGTGACCAGCAGTGTCTCGAGCCCGGCAGGAACCGTGAGTAACTGCTGCCAGGTCTGGCCCAGCAGGTAACCCGGCAGGACATAGGCCGGAGCCCAGAGAGCCGCTGAGGCCAGGTTGGCCCACAAGAAGGCTCGGGGTGACATGTGCAACATACCGGCAATGAGCGGAATCACGGGGCGAACCGGGCCGACGAAGCGGCCAAAGAAGACCGAGAGGCTGCCGTAGCGTTGGAAAAAGCGCGCGCCGCGTGCGAGCCACTCGGGATGACGTGATAACGGCCACAGTCGCGTGACCCGCTCGCGCTGGGTATAGCCCAGGCCGAAGCTGATGCCATCCCCCAGCACGGCGCCGATGAAGGCTGCCAGCAGCAGCGCGGAAACCGCCATGTCCTGGTGGCCGGCCAGCGACGCTGCTGCTGTGATCAGGACCACTCCGGGCAGCAGCAGGCCAACCAGGGCCAGCGACTCGAGCAGGGCGATGGCGCCCACGATGAGGAGCAGCATCTGGGGGGAGGGGGCGAGTTGCAGCAGGGTCTCGGTCAGGCTCAAGCATCGACTCCTTGGTTACCAGCTCCCGGTTCCAGCGTTCTTTTCACGACTCGCTGAGGTGCCGCGTCATGGCCAGCAGGCGCTGTTCGAAACGTGGCCAGCTCTCGCCCGGCAGGCGCTGACAATGGGCCACGCTGGCACGTAGCGGTCCGGTATCCACCAGCACCGTGGTTTCCAGCGCCTGCTCGATACGCTGTTGTACCATCTGGGCGCCGCTCTGGCTGGTATCGGGCAGCACCAGCCAGAACGTGGAGGCGCTCTGCCGCCCCAGGAAGTCGTGGCGTCGCGAGCAGCGATTGATGGCCAGGCACAGGGCATCGAGCAGCGACTGGCGCGCTCTATTGCCGAACTGCTCGCTGGCCATTTCCAACTGAGGCAGGTGCAGCGTCAACACGGCGAAAGGCTGTCCCAGGAACTGCGTGCGCTGGTACTCGCTGGCCAACAGCTCATGCAGGGCTTCACGGGCCAGGGCGTTACAGTGGGGATCGCGCGGGTTGGTGGCATCCAGCAGCGCCTGCTGACGACGTTGTTCCCAGGGTACCAGAGCGACCACCAGGGTCATGGCGATGTAGCTCAGCGCCAGGTGGACATCCAGCCGGTTGTCGATGAGCAATAGCCAGGCCGGAGCCAGCAGCAGGTTGAGCAGCATGGCGGAAGCAAGCGGTAGCAACAGCACCGTGAGCAGGGGAGCGAATCCCAGCCACATGATGCCGGTCTCGTTTAGCCATGGCAGTTCGAGGGCCAGCATCAGATAGCCGACGATCAGCGCCAGGTAGGCGGACAGCCGCGTCTGGCTGGCGCGCGAGACGCGCATCAGGCAGGCAACCAGCATGACCAGGGCGAGAGAGGCGGGCAATAGAATGCGGCGGTAGTCACCCATCAGGTAGCGCCAGATCGCATAGCCACCCAGCAGCAACGTGGCGATGGCATAGGCAACGACGAGACGTAACGCATGGTTCTGGTTGTCATCAGCCATGCACGCTCTCCGGCTCGACCTGGATGTCATGTTGCTGGCGTTCGAGGCGCTCCACCATCCCCTCAAGTGAGCCGATACTGCTCAGCGAGGCGAAGCGTATCTTGGCACTGGGGCGCAGCCCCCTGAGCAGGGCCTGGCGCCTTTCGCGTGCCTGCCGGTCGTCGCGGCTCAGCAGCAGCGTGGCCAGGGTACACTGATCAAGACGATAGCAGTTTTCGAACTCATGGGTCAGGCGACACAGATCCTGCGCCAACGGCCAGAGTTGCCTTCTCGAGGTGCGCAGTAGCATCAGCTCGCCGTGTACGCCTTCGCGTCGGCAGCGCGCTTGCTCGCGGCGCAGGTCGCTGATGAGCTGCTGGCCGCTCCAGAGTGGCAAGCCCGGCACGAGGCGAACGCGCTGGCGCGCGGCGGAGCGTGCCGGTAACAGATGGCGGTTGCGTGCCAGGCCAAGCAGCATCAATGGCAGCAGGACCAGGCCGGAGAACAGCGTCTGCTCGATCCCCAGCAGGTCGGCAAGCAGCCACCAGGTCAACCCCGCCAACAGGCAGGTCAGGGCCAGCATCCATCCGGGCTGAGGCAGCATCAGCAGGGCGGGCCAGACCCACAGCCACAGCGGATAACGCTCGGGATCGGCGACGAGCAGGCCCGCCAGCAGCAGGCTGGGCAGCAGTTGCCAAGGCACGGTGGCAGGGCGCCGATGGCTCATTTCGAGCAGGCTCGCGGTGACCATCAACCAGACGCTTGCCAGCACCAGCAAGAGCGTGCTGGAAAGCCGTTCCGAAAGGTATGCCAGTACGACCAGCAGTAGCGCCGCGGCCCAGAGATTCAGGCGCATCAGCCCGACTTTGTACTTGCTCTGCATGGTGCCTTACTATGGAGTCTGATGTGGTGTCGCGCCAGTATAACGTTCGCAGCGCCATGTGGCGCTTTGTCCAGGAGAACTTCCTTTCGCATGTCCGTTCACGCCTCTCAACCCGCCCGCACCGATGCCGAGGTAGGTGATGTCGCCGCCTACATGATTCGTCTTGGCCAGGCGGCACGCGCTGCAGCCACCCACATGCGGCGTGCCGTCACCGGTGACAAGAACCGTGCCCTGCTGGCCATGGCCGATCGGCTCCAGTCCCGCCGCAGCGATATCATCGCCGCCAATGCCGCTGATCTGGCGCGTGGCCGCGACAATGGCCTGGAGCCGGCGCTGCTGGACCGACTGGCACTGAACGATGCGCGACTCGATGCCATGGTGGAAGGGCTGCAGCAGGTAGCGGCATTGCCCGATCTCGTCGGTGAGATCGAGGGAATGCACTTTCGCCCCAGCGGCATTCAGGTGGGGCAGATGCGGGTACCGCTCGGCGTGATCGGCATCATCTACGAATCGCGCCCCAACGTGACCCTTGAAGCCGCCAGCCTGTGCCTGAAGTCGGGCAATGCCTGCATCCTGCGCGGAGGCTCCGAGGCGCGTGACTCCAACAGCGCCATTGCCGCTTGCATTCGCGAGGGGTTGCGCGAGGCCGGGTTGCCGGAGGACGCCGTGCAGGTCGTGGCGACTACCGACCGTGCCGCAGTGGGACAGTTGATCGCCATGCCCGAGTACGTCGACGTGATCATACCGCGTGGCGGCAAATCCTTGATCGAGCGTATCTCGCGCGAGGCGCGGGTACCGGTGGTCAAGCATCTCGACGGCGTATGCCACGTCTATATCGATGCCACGGCGGACGCCGAGAAAGCACTGGCGATCGCCGTTAACGCCAAGACCCACCGTTACGGCACCTGCAACACCATGGAGACCCTGCTCGTCGATGCTCCGGTGGCGGAGAAGCTGCTGCCGCAGCTGGCTGCAGCTTATGCCGAGCATGGCGTCGAGCTGCGTGGCTGTGAGCGGACACGCGCCATTCTCGCAGGTGTCGTCGCCGCCAGCGAGGAGGACTGGTACGCCGAGTACCTGGCCCCGGTGCTGGCGCTACGCGTGGTCGACGGTATCGAGGCCGCCATCGAGCACATCGAACGCTATGGCTCGCACCATACCGATGCCATCGTCACCGAGAACTATGGGCTAGCGCGCCGCTTCATGGCCGAAGTCGATTCCAGCTCGGTGATGGTCAACACCTCGACCCGCTTCGCCGATGGCTTCGAATACGGCCTAGGCGCCGAGATCGGCATTTCCACCGACAAGCTGCACGCGCGCGGACCGGTCGGGCTCGAGGGGCTGACTACCCGCAAGTACGTGGTGTTGGGCGACGGCCAGGTTCGGCAGTGACTGCGCACCAGACCCGCACTCAAACGGCCGGTTGCGCGGCGCTTCCTCTGGAGCCGCCGCGTGTGGCAATGCTGGGCGGTACCTTCGATCCCGTGCATCTTGGACACCTGCGCAGCGCCTTGGAGCTACTCGAGATCCTGGCGCTGGACCGTGTCCATATGATCCCCGCCAAGAGGCCGCCGCTGCGCGATACTCCTCGTATTGCTCCCGAAGAGCGCCTGGCGCTGCTGCGGTTGGGTATCGGCGATACGCCGGGCCTGGTCGCCGACCCGCGCGAGCTGGAGCGTGATGGTCCATCGTACAGTGTCGATACCCTGGCTAGCCTGCGCGCGGAATACGGCGACCAGGCCCGGCTGATCATGGCGCTTGGACATGACGCCTTCCTGCGTTTGGCCGAATGGCATGCGCCATGGCGTCTCTTCGAACTGGCTCATCTGGTGGTAATCGATCGGCCCGACTTCGAAGCTGTGTTGCCGCGAGCTCTGGCTGAACTGATCGAGGGGCGTGAGGTCGATAGCCCCGGCGCGTTGATGCAGCGCCCCGCGGGTCGTCTGCTACGCTTGGCGCTCCCGACGCGAATGGCGATATCGGCAACGGAGATTCGCCAGCGCCTCGCATCGGATCGCAGCGTGCGTTTTCTCGTGCCCGAGGCCGTCGAGGCGAGAATTCTGGCCAACTCACTATATCGGCATCGCTGAACGCTGCCAGCGGCGGCCCAAGAGGCTACAATGGCGGCGACCAAGACTTCCCGTTGATGAGGGGCTATGCAGAACGATTCGCTCAAGACTCTGGTGGTAGAGGCATTGGAAGATCTCAAGGCCAGGGATGTCGCGCTATTGGACGTCTCACGCTTGACCAGTGTAACCGATCTGATGGTCGTGGCCAGCGGCACCTCCACGCGCCACGTCGCCGCGCTGGCCGATAACGTGGTCCAACAGGCCAAGGCCAATGGTATCCAGCCGCTGGGTGTGGAGGGGCAGGCCGGGTCCGATTGGGTCCTGGTCGATCTGGGCGATCTGGTCGTTCACGTCATGCTTCCCGAAACCCGCCAGCTCTACGACCTGGAACGGCTGTGGGCCGATCTGCCGAGCGATGCGGAACAGCAGCAAGAGCACGGTGGCGCATGAAGATCCGCCTGCTGGCGGTCGGCACCCGCATGCCGGAGTGGGTCAACGACGGTGTCGAGGAGTACCGCAAGCGTCTACCGCGCGACTTCTCCCTCGAAATCGAGGAGATCGCCCCCGGTCAGCGCGGGAAGAATGCCGATACGGCCAAGGCGGTGGCGCTCGAGGCCAAGCGTATACGCGAGCGGCTTCGAGGGGATGAGCTAACGGTCGCGCTCGAGGTCGGGGGGCGGGCCTGGAGTACCGAGCGCCTGGCCCAGGAGGCCGAGGCCTGGCGCCTCGAAGGTCGCGATGTGGCGCTGCTGGTGGGAGGGCCGGACGGTCTGGCGCCGGAGCTTTCCGCCGCTGCCGAGCGGCGCTGGTCGCTGTCTCCGCTGACCCTGCCTCACCCGCTGGTGAGGGTGATTCTGGCTGAGCAGCTTTATCGCGCCTGGACCCTGATGGTGGGGCACCCCTACCACCGCTGAACGGCGACTTTACGACAACCCTGAGTCGAGACCATTTCCGGCATGCGCGACCGCCGTGAGACCCTGAAGAATCCCGAACAGGAACTGCGCATCTTTCGTGTGCGTGCGTTTCTGGCCGTATTGACGATCCTGCTCTTGACGGGCCTGTTGGCGGGGCGGCTGGTGTATTTGCAGGTAGTCCAGCACGAAGTCTACAGCACTCGGTCCGAGAAGAATCGTGTGCGGGTGGAGCCGTTGCCGCCGACCCGGGGACTGATCTACGACCGCAACGGCGTGCTGCTGGCCGAGAATCGCCCCACCTATAACCTCACCCTTACCCGCGAGCGGGTCGACGACCTCGATGCGACGCTGGATCGTCTCGAGGAGCTGCTGGAGCTGACCTCCGAAGAGGCCGAAGGCTTTCGCATCCGCGCACGCCAGCCCCAGCGTCCGTTCCAGCCCGCGCTGCTGATGAGCGACCTCGACGAGGTGCAGATCGCGCGACTGGCGGTCAACCGCCACCGCCTGCCCGGGATCGAGGTCGAGGCCCAACTGCTGCGCTACTACCCGGATGCGCAGATCATGGCCCATGCCCTGGGCTATGTCGGCCGCATCAACGCCGAGGAGATCAAGACGCTCGACCCGGGGCGCTATGCCGGTACTCACTTCATCGGCAAGACCGGGGTGGAGCGCTTCTATGAGGATGTGCTGCATGGCGAGGCCGGGTTGCGCCAAGTGGAGACTAATGCGCGGGGAAGGGTGCTGCGTGAACTCGGCCGAACCGACCCGGTACCCGGCCAGAACCTGACTTTGACCCTCGACAGGGAGCTGCAGAACCTGGCCTATGAGCTGCTCGATGGCAGGCGTGGCTCCATCGTGGCCATCGTTCCTGCAACCGGTGAGATCCTGGCCATGGTGTCGGCGCCTGGATTCGACAGCAACCAGTTCGTGACCGGTATCGATTTCGCTTCCTATCGTGCGTTGCAGGAGGACATCGATCTGCCTCTGTTTAATCGTGCGATTCGCGGCCAATATCCGCCGGGTTCCACCATCAAGCCCTTCCTCGCCCTTGCCGGCCTGGTGGAGGGCGTCATCACCCCGGATCGTACGATCAACGATCCCGGCTTCTATCAGTTGCCCAACGACAGCCGGCGCTATCGCAACTGGCTGCGCTGGGGGCATGGCCGGGTCGATATGGAGCGCTCCATCGCCGTATCCAACAATACCTACTACTATGCGCTCGCCCACGAGATGGGAATTGACCGCCTGCATGAGCAGATGAGCGCCTTCGGTTTCGGTCAGCGTGTCGGTCACGACATGTTCGGCGAGAGCGGGGCGTTGATGCCGTCCCGCGACTGGAAGCGAGCTCGCTTCAATCAGCCCTGGTACCCTGGCGAAACGCTCTCGGTAGGCATCGGCCAAGGGTATTGGCAGGTCACGCCGTTGCAACTGGCAACGGCCACCGCGGTTCTCGCCAACCGGGGGCGATGGGTGAAGCCGCGCATGGCGCGGGGGATTGACGACGAGCCCGTGCCGACCCGTTTACCGGATACCCCCGGCGACATCGTGATCAGCAACGAGGCGTGGTGGGATCGGGTCTTTTCGGGCATGGAAAAGGTGCTCACCGGCCACGAGGGAACGGCCCGGCGCACAGGGGTGGGGCTCGAGTATCGCATGGGCGGAAAGTCCGGTACCGCCCAGGTCTTCTCGTTGGGACAGGACCAGAAGTATAACGCCGAAGAGCTTGCCGAACGGCTGCGTGACCATGCGCTGTTCATGGCTTTCGCTCCGTTGGAAGACCCGCAGATCGCTGTCTCGGTGATCGTGGAGAATGCCGGCGGCGGCAGTACCCATGCGGCGCATCTGGCACGCGCCATGACCGATGCCTGGCTGTTGCAGGAAGAGGCTCCCGATGCCGAGGAGATACGCGAGGCGATGGAGAACGACAACGGCACCGTGGCGGGGAACTGAGCAATGGGATTGATGGGCTTGACCAAGGGGCTGCGGGCACGGCCGGTACGTGCACCGGAGAGTGGTATCTCACGGCGCAAGAGCATCTGGGAACGCACCCACCTCGACCCCTGGCTGCTTCTGCTGCTGTTGGTGCTGCTGGTGGCGGGCCTCGGCGTGCTCTATAGCGCCAGTGGGCAGCGGATCGAAGTCGTCCTGGCGCAAGGCTCGCGCTTTCTGGTTGCGGCCCTGGTGATGGTGGTGTTGGCGCAGATGCCACCTGTCACGCTGATGCGCTGGGCACCGCTGGTCTATGGTGTCGGTCTGCTAATGCTGATTGCGGTCGAGCTGGCCGGTGATGTTGGCATGGGCGCTCAGCGCTGGCTGGCGATCCCCGGGGTGATCCGCTTTCAGCCCTCTGAACTGATGAAACTGGCCATGCCGCTGATGCTGGCGGCGTGGCTCAGTCGGCGCGAGTTGCCGCCGCGCTGGAAGGACCTGCTGGTCTGCGCCGCGCTACTCGGTTTGCCCGTAATGCTGATCGCCAAGCAGCCGGATCTGGGAACTTCCCTGTTGGTGGGATGCGCCGGTGTTTTCGTGGTGCTGCTGGCGGGGCTTTCCTGGCGCTTCATTGCCTTCCTCTCCGTCGTTGCGGCGTCGGCGTTGCCACTGCTGTGGATGAACCTGCACAACTATCAGCGGCAGCGGGTCCTGACCTTCCTCAACCCCGAGAGCGACCCGCTGGGCGCCGGCTGGAACATCATTCAATCGACCACGGCCATCGGCAGCGGCGGCCTGTGGGGCAAGGGCTGGCTCCAGGGAACCCAGTCACAACTGGAATTCCTGCCCGAGCGCCATACCGACTTCATCGTCGCGGTACTCGGTGAAGAGTTCGGCCTGATGGGCATGCTGGTCGTGTTGTTGCTCTACCTGCTGATCGTCGTGCGTGGATTATGGCTTGCCGCCGCCGCGCACGATACCTTTGGGCGGCTGCTGGGTGGCAGCATCATTCTGACTTTCTTCATCTATGTCTTCGTCAACGTAGGTATGGTCAGCGGCATACTCCCAGTGGTTGGCGTACCCCTCCCGCTGGTCAGCTACGGCGGGACCTCCAGCGTGACCTTGCTGGCGGGATTCGGTATTCTCATGTCCATTCATGGGCACCGCCGGCTGCTGCCGCGATAGACGTTAGGTTTTGTACGAGCAGTGCCTGCGCTTGCCCATACGATAGGGGTCCCAGTCAAGGAGTGGCACAAGCATGACGCCATTGAGTAAGTGGAAAGGGGCCGGCGCCGCGGCAGCGGCATTGACTCTTGGGTTGTTGGCGCCGGTTGTGTATGCCGCGGATTTTTCCCCAGCACGGCACGAGGGGGCCCGGCAGTTGCTCGAAGAACTCAGTGAACGCGGTATCGAACGCGACTGGCTGGAGGGCGCGCTTGGCGAAGCCGCATTTCAGCAAGGGGTGCTCGATGCCATGGAGGGTGCGGCAGAGCGTCGTTTGCGCTGGGACGAGTACCGCGAAATATTCCTACAGCCCGAGCGCATCTCACGCGGTGTGGCCTTCATTGAAGCGCATGAGGAAGCCTTCGTCCGAGCCCATGCCGAGTACGGCGTGCCGCCCGAAATCATCGCCGCCATCATCGGCGTCGAAACCAGCTATGGTCGCTTCACCGGGAGTCATCGCGTCATCGACTCCCTGGCCACGCTGGCGTTCCACCACCCGGTGCGTGGCAATTTCTTTCGCGGTGAGCTGGCGGCGTTTCTCGAGATCGCCCATGAGCAGGACGTCGAGCCCGGCAGCCTCAAGGGCTCTTATGCCGGTGCCATGGGCTATCCGCAGTTCATCCCCACCAGTTATCGGGCCTATGCAGTGGACTTCGATGGCGATGGGCTGCGTGACCTGTGGACCAATCCCGTCGATGCCATCGGCAGTGTCGGTAACTATTTTGCCGAGCACGGCTGGCGCCCGGGCGAACCCATCTATGCCGAGGCCGAGGGTCCCGATACGCCGCCCGGGGCGATCGACTTCAACCGCACGCAGCGGCCCTACGCCAAGCTGGATGAACTGGAGCGGGCCGGAATCGTACCCAAGGTGGCGCTGGATGAAGCGACACCGGTGATTCCGCTGGCATTGGAAGTGGACGATACCGCCTGGCGCTATCGCCTCGGACACGACAATTTCTACGTCATCACTCGCTACAACCATAGCCACCTCTATGCCATGGCCGTGACCGAGCTGGCCGAAGCAATAGCGGACTCGCACGACCTCGAGCCCTTCCCCCTGTCAGCATCGGTGGCGATGGAGCGGGAGGATTTGCCATGAAAGGAGCATGGGCGGTGCTGGCCGTGTCGGCGCTGCTGGCGGGCTGTGCCGGCAGCGGTTCGAGTAGCCCGGCGCGAGACGATACGCCAAGGGCGTCCTCCGCGGCACCGGCCACAGGGGGCGGTCGTTATGCCATGAGCGGTGACGCTTATCCTGAAAACCCGCCCGATGTCAGCCAGATTCCCGATGCCGTGCCGCGCGTGGAAGAGCCCTCCCGTGGTGGCAACCGTCCCGTCTACGAGGTGTGGGGCAAGACCTATCATGTCCTGCCGGATGCGCGCGGCTATGCGCGGCAGGGTACCGCCTCGTGGTACGGCGAGAAGTTCCACGGCTACGCCACGTCCAACGGCGAAATCTACGACATGTACAAGATGAGTGCGGCGCACCGCTCTTTGCCGCTGCCTACCTATGCACGTGTCACGAGTCTGGACAATGGCCGCTCGGTGATCGTGCGGATCAACGATCGCGGACCGTTTCACAATGACCGCGAGATCGATCTTTCCTATGCTGCCGCCGCGCGCCTCGATATCCTCGAACGCGGCACCGGCAGGGTAAAGGTCGAAGCGATCGACCCCGTAGTGTGGCTGGCCGAAAATGACGGCGGCGGAGCGAACCGGAGCGCTACGCCTGCTGTCCAAACGTCGGCTCAGCCGTCGTCACCGGCACAAGCATCGCCACGGCCCGTTACGACCGCCAGCACCAGTTCCAACAACAGTCCCAACACCATCGCCTCGACTTCCGGCAGTAGCGCCACTGATGCCGGTGCCGCCAGCCGCGGCGAAGGTGGTGACGGCCTGCCGATCTACCTGCAGATCGCCGCGTTGGGATCGGCCGACAACGCACGAGCGCTCAAGGCCCGCCTCGAGCGTGAGCTGTCACATCCGGTACGGGTGGCGGATGCCACCGGTATGTACCGGGTTCAGGTCGGCCCGCTGGCGCATGCCGGGCAGGTCGAGCCCGTTCGGGCCGAACTCAGGCGTGCCGGTTTCGATCAGGCCTTTATCGTCAACGGCGCCGATTGATCGGCGCCAATATCCTTGACCTTTCTCGACGTAGCGATGAGACCCATGCCCATGCGAGTGCTGCTTTTCCGTTTCCGTGCGCGGCTTCTACCGTTGATGCTGTTTAGCCTGCTACTGGTCGTTTCCCAGGCTCTGGCCCAGGCGGTACCCACGCCCCAGCCTCAGGCGATGATTCCGGCGCCGCCGCAGATCGCGGCGAAATCCTGGATTCTCATGGATGCCGACAGCGGCAGGGTGCTGGTAGAGCACAATGCCGACGAGCGCCTGCCGCCGGCCAGCCTGACCAAGCTGATGACCGCCTATCTGGTCGAGCGCGAACTGAATCGTGGCAACATCAACCTCGACGACAGGGTGCGCATCAGCGAGAACGCCTGGCGTACCGGAGGGTCCAAGATGTTCATCGAGGTCAATACGGATGTCTCTATCCGTGACCTGCTGCACGGCATCATCATCGCCTCGGGCAACGACGCCAGTGTCGCCGTGGCTGAGCACCTGGCGGGCGGCGAAGCGCCCTTCGCCGACATGATGAACCAGCATGCATCGCGCCTGGGCATGCACAACACGCACTACGCCAACGCTACCGGCCTGCCGCATCCCGAGCAGTACTCTTCCGCGCGGGACATGGCGATCCTGTCGCAGTACATCATCAACGACTATCCCGAGCACTACGCCGCCTACTCCGAGAAATACTTCACCTATAACGACATCCGCCAGCCCAACCGCAACCGCCTGCTATGGCGCGATCCGACCGTGGATGGCCTCAAGACAGGCTGGACCACCGAGGCCGGCTATGGCCTGGTGGCATCCGCCAAGCGCGACGACATGCGCCTGATCTCGGTGGTAATGGGAACCAGTTCGGAGGAGGCGCGTGCCCAGGAGACCCAGAAACTGCTCAGCTACGGCTTTCGCTACTATGAAACCCTCAAGCTCTACGACCAGGGGGCGGTACTGAATTCTCCGCGTATCTGGGGCGGCGAGAAGAACGAGCTGCGCGTCGGCGTCGACCGCGATGTCACCATGACGCTGCCGCGGGCGCGCAACCAGGAGCTCAGTGCGCGATTGGACATTCGCCAGGACCTCACCGCACCGATCAGTCTCGGCGACCGTGTGGGCACCCTGGAGGTGCGCCTTGGCGACGAAGTCGTCGGCGAGCAACCGCTGGTGGCCCTCGAGTCGATCGAGGAGGGCGGCCTGTTCAAGCGGTTGTTCGACCAGGTACGGCGCTTCTTCAGCAACCTGATCGGCGGGTGGTTCTGACGGCGTCTTGGTCGCCGGGCAATAGTTGAGTAGAATACTCGGAAATAGCTTTCGAGACCTGAAGAGAACCATGTCACACGACAAATTGCGCGACCTGCGCCGGGCCACCGCCACAAGCGGCCCGGCGTCGGCGCCGACGATCAGCTTTCCGTGCGATTACCCTATCAAGGTAGTAGGGGATGCCGCCGAGGATTTCACCGCCATGGTGTGCCAGGTGGTGCTGCGCCATGACGCCAGCTTCGATGCCTCCAGCATCCAGGTGGTGGAGAGTCGCAACGCGCGTTTTCAATCGGTACGGCTGACGCTGCGTGCCACCGGTGAGGTCCAGCTCAAGGCACTGTTCGAAGAGCTCAAGGCCACCGGGCGCGTACACATGGTGGTGTAATGTCCGATCGACGGGGCGCGAGTGCGCCGATCGTGCTCCTGTGCCTGGGACGTCGTCCCTACTTGCCGGTCTGGCAGGCCATGCGTGAGTTGACCGACGGCCGCGATGGGACCACCCCGGATCAGTTCTGGCTGGTGGAGCACGATCCGGTATTCACCCAGGGGCAAGCGGGGAAGCCCGAGCACCTGCTGATGCCGGGCGACATTCCCGTGGTGCAGACCGATCGTGGCGGACAGGTGACCTACCACGGTCCGGGGCAGGTCGTGCTTTACCCGCTACTCGATGTGCGCCGCTGCGGGATCGGCGTGCGTGAGCTGGTCACGGCGCTGGAGCGTGCCGTGATCGAGCTGCTTGCCGAGTACGGTATTGAGGCCCATGCCCGCCCCGATGCCCCTGGGGTGTATGTCGGCGAGGCCAAGATCGCCTCGCTGGGGTTGCGTATCCGCCGTGGTGCCAGTTTCCATGGTGTTGCCCTCAACGTGAATGGCGACCTCGCGCCGTTCCAGCGTATCAATCCCTGCGGCTATGCCGGCATGGCCATGACGCGTCTGGCCGATCTCGTCGATCAGCCGCTCTCCAGCGAGCGTGTCGGCTTGCGGCTTGCCGATTGCCTGGCGTTGCAATTGAGACGTAAGCTGATCTCGGCCGGGGCGGCGACACTGCCTGCGCCGCTTGCCGTGAAAGAAGCGGGAGCCGATTGAGCGCAGAGAAAAGGCGACCGCAAGGGTCGCCTTTTTTGCATGCTGCGCCATTGGCCCGCCAATGGCGATGGTATCTCAGCCGAGGTTGATCGCCTGGATGCGGTTGGGGTCAGGCGCCTGGCCTGGTACCTCGGCCGGCGCGGCCAGCCCCAGGTTGTTCTTCTCGAAGACCCGGTCGGCGCGATAGCTGGAACGTACCAGAGGCCCGGAAGCCACCTCCATGAAGCCTTTTTCCAGCCCCAACTGGCGATAACGCTCGAACTCTTCCGGCGTGACCCAGCGCTCCACCGGCAGGTGGTTGCGCGTGGGACGCAGGTATTGGCCGAGCGTGACGATATCCACGTCGATGGCGCGCAGGTCGTCGAAGGTGGCGAGGATCTCCTCATCGGTCTCGCCGAGCCCCAGCATCAGGCTGGTCTTGGTCAGCACGTCGGGGCGATGGCGCTTGGCATGGGCCAGTACGTCGAGCGTCTTACGGTAGCCAGCGCGTGGATCGCGCACGTAATGGGTGAGGCGTTCCACCGTCTCGACGTTCTGGGCAAACACCTCGAGGCCGGAGTCCACCACTCGTTCGATGGCGGCCGGGTCGCCGTCGAAGTCGGGAGTGAGCGCCTCGACCACTACCGCTGGCGTATTTGCCTTGATCGCCCGGATGCACTCGGCGTAGTGCGTCGCCCCGCCGTCGGCCAGGTCGTCGCGGTCCACCGAGGTGAGCACCACGTAGCGCAGCCCCATCAGCTCCACCGACTTGGCGGTGTTGGCCGGCTCCTCGCTGTCCAGCCAGCCGCGCGGATTGCCGGTGTCTACGGCACAGAAACGACAGGCGCGGGTGCATACCGAGCCCATCAGCATGATAGTCGCCGTACCGTTGCTCCAGCACTCGCCCATGTTGGGGCAGTGGGATTCGGCGCACACGGTGCTCAGGCGATGCTCGTTGACGTTGCGCTTCACCGCCTCGAAACGCCCGCCGCCGGGGATCTGCGCACGCAGCCAGTGTGGCTTGCGCCCCGGTTCCGGACGCTCGTCGACCTGGCTGCGCTGCAGCTTGATACCGTCCTTGATGGCGGCGAAGCCGTGTTCGGTGCGGAACTTGGCGCCGCTAGGCACGCGTTCTGAGGTGTTGTCGCTCATAGGGTGTGAGCCCCTCCACTCGGCGGCTGCCAGAACCATGCCGCGGTGCGCCTCGTTACGGGCGGCAGCAGGCCACATGGCAGGCCATTGATACGATAGTCGCAGGCCCGTAATCTACCATATCCGCGGCTGGCTGGCACAGCGGACGCAGCGTGCGACTAGGTGGGACTCAGCCCGGGGCAATGGGTAGGCAGACCACGCCGTGGTCGGGCATCGGCCGTGGCGGCGCCTTGAAGTGCGCTTCGATCTCGCCCAGCCGCTCGCGCACGAAACGCAGGAACAGCTCGGTCACCGGGGTGGGAAAGCGATCGCGAGGATAGACCGTGCACCATGAGCGGCGCAGGGGGAAGCCCGGCAGAGGCAGCTCGGCCAGCAGCCCCGCACCCAGTTCCAGGCGCACGGCTAGCCGAGGCAGTACCGCCACACCCAGGTGTGCCATCACGCCCTGCTTGATCGCCTCGTTGGTGCCCAGCTCCATGGTATGCTGAAGGGCGACGTCCTGCTCGGCAGCGAGCTGCTCGAAAGCGGTGCGTACCCCTGAACCCGACTCGCGCATCAACAGGTAGTGTCGGGCCAGGTCTTCCAGCGTGGGGGCATGGGCCTCGAGCAGCGGATGACCGGGCCAGACGATGGGGATCAGTTCGTTTTCGAGGAATGGCATGAACACCAGCCCGTCGTCGTCTTCGGGGACCATGGCCATGATCACCAGGTCGTCGCGGCGGGCTGCCAGCCGCTCGAGAGCCTGGCTGCGATTGCACACCTGCAGGCGTACCTGCACGTTGGGATAGTGGGCACGGAAGCGGGCCACGAGATGAGGCACCACGTACTGCGCCGTCGAGACGGCTGCCAGATTGAGTTCCCCAGAAATCGTGCCGTCCATGTCGGAGAGCGTCATCTGTAGGCGCGAGACCTGGCCGAAGATGGCCTGGGTCGAGGCCGCCAGCGCGTCGGCCGCCGGCAGCACGTGTAGGGTCTTGCCGGTGTACTTGAACAGTGGCTGGCCCAGGGCCTGCTCGAGCTGGCGGATTTGCGCGCTGACCGCCGGCTGGGTCAGGCCCAGCAGTTCGGCGGCTCGCGAGTAGGACTGCTGACCGTGCACGGCCTGGAAGACCTGTAGCTGGCGAAAGGTCAGGCGGTTCAGCAGCCTTGGCATCGTCATCGATCAATCCGCAAGCAAGAAGGGTGCAGGGAGGCCCGTTGAAGACCTCTTTTCATGCTATCACCGCCGACGACCAGGGTCATGTCGGCGGGGCCGATGGTGAATCACGCTCCTTGCATGGGGCCTATGACGATGTGCTGCGCCAGGGCCGCTGGCGTGGTGTCATGCTTGCCGGCAGTGGCCTTGCGGCACTGCGTGCCGGTCAGGCCTGTACCGAGCTGGAGCTGGCCTGGCACGACAGCGGCGGTGCCATGGATGAGGCCCTGGTCGAACGTGCCCGGCGATGGGGCTGCGATGCGCTGCATCCCGGCGAGGCGACGGCCGAGGAGCAATGGCACCTTGCACGCTGCAGCTCGCGTTCGGGGTTGGCTTTCATCGGACCACGTGAGTCTCTCATCGCGGCCATGTGCGATGACGATGCCGCCCGCCAATTGATGCGCGAGGCGGGGCTGCCCCTGGGAGAGATGTCGGAGCAGGCGTTGCGCGTGCACTTGCCGGTACTGGCCGACAACCGTGGCCAGGCGCTGGCGTTGGTCGAGCATCAACTGCTCGGAGCGGCTTTCGCCATGGCGCCGAGCGAACGGCTGACCCCCGAGCAACGCGCTTACCTCGGACAGCTCGCCGTGCAGGGCGCTCGTTTCCTGGGGCTGGTCGGCCTGGCGACACTGAGTTTCTCGCTGGCCGAAAATCGGCTGGGTTTCGTTGGCATGCGCCCGGGCCTGACGGGCTATGAAGGTCTGGCCGAGGTACTGACTGGGCTCGACCTGGCGGTGGAGCAGATTCGCCTGGTGGCGGGCGAACGGCTCAGGCGTCCCCGCGTGGGGCACATGGGGCACGGTCCGGGCCGGCCTGGGCAGGCGCGTTGGCGCCTGCTCATGCCGGGCGGTGGACAATTGGGTGGTGGGCCCGGCGTCAGGCTCGACCGCCCCACCCCGGAAGTGGGCGAGGCCGAGATGCGCCTGCTGATATGGGGGCGAGACGGCACGGAGGCCCGCCGCCGCGAGCATCGAGCTTTGACGGAGTGGTATGGGTGTCCGGCTGGTATAAGCGGAGACGACGATGGAGCGGGTGGGTAAGCGCTTCACAAAAAATCGACAAAACGGCTGCATTGCAATAACGTAGGGCGTACTATGCTTGCTGCATCGCAGCATACTTTCTCCTTCCGCTGCCGAAACCTGATAGCGGAGACAACAGGAGCCGAGCATGAACGCCCCCTTGCCGACACCCCCGACAGAAGCTCTCAGCTTCCTGGATCCATTCGGCTTCGGTCGTGCCGCCTTCGATTACTGGCGGGACGCCGTCGAACGCAGCGTGCTGTACATGGACGTAATGCGCGAGCGTGGCAACCAGTACCTCGAGCACATCGAGAAGACCAAGCCCAATGTGTTGGGCTTCGATGCTGAGGTGGTGATGGACGGTCGCGAACTGCCGCGGCCGGTCAACTACGAACTGATGCAGATTCTGCCTCCGACCGGTGTCGAGGTCGATCTCCAGGCGCGCCCCTTCGTGGTCATCGACCCGCGAGCCGGGCATGGGCCGGGCATCGGTGGGTTCAAGCCCGACAGTGAGATCGGCGTCGCCCTGAGAGCGGGGCATCCCTGCTATTTCATCGGCTTTCTGCCTTATCCCGAGCCCGGTCAGACGGTGGAGGACGTGGTCGAGGCGGAGATTGCCTTCCTGCGCCGTGTGGTCGAGCTTCACCCGGAATCCTGCGAGAAGCCGATGGTCGTCGGCAACTGCCAGGCGGGCTGGCAGATCATGATGGCAGCCTCGCTCGAACCCGAAGTCTTCGGACCGATCCTGATCGCCGGAGCGCCGCTCTCCTACTGGGCCGGCGAGCGGGGCAAGGCGCCCATGCGCTATACCGGCGGCATGACCGGCGGCAGCTGGATGACGACCCTGGCCAGCGACCTGGGCGATGGCCTGTTCGATGGCGCCCTGCTGGTACAGAACTTCGAGCGTTTGAATCCGGCCAATACTTGGTGGGACAAGCAGTATCGGCTGTATGCCAACGTCGACACCGAAGCCGAGCGCTACCTCAACTTCGAACGCTGGTGGGGTGGCCACGTGGTGCTGGGCGGCGAGGAGATCCAGTACATCGTCGACAACCTGTTCGTCGGCAACCGACTCTCCACCGCACAATTGGTCACCTCGGACGGTCGGCGCATCGACCTGCGCAACGTACGTTCGCCGGTGGTGGTGTTCTGCTCACAGGGCGATGACATCACGCCGCCGCCCCAGGCGCTGGGCTGGGTCAGGGATCTCTACGGCGATACCGACGACATCATCGCCAGCGAGCAGACCATCGTTTACTGCGTGCACGACAGCACCGGTCACTTGGGCATCTTCGTGTCGAGCAGCGTATCGCGCAAGGAGCATGCCGAATTCACCGCCAATATCGATTACATCGACGTGCTGCCGCCGGGGCTTTACGAGACCACGGTGACCAGTGCCAAGGAACGTGACGATGCCGAACTGCTCGAGCGCGACTACCTGCTCGAGTTCAAGGCGCGCTCCATCGAGGGACTCAGCCGCGACGTATTGCATCATCGCGAGGATGACGACAGGCGTTTCGCCACCGTGGCGCGGCTCTCGGAAATCAACCTGGGGCTCTATCGGCTGTTCGTGCAGCCCTGGATCCGGGCCGTGATCACTCCGGAGGCGGCTCGCCTCATGCGCCGCCTGCATCCGATCCGGTTGGGCTACAAGCTCCTTTCCGATCGCAACCCCCTGTCCGTGCCGTTGCCGGTGCTGGCTGAATGGGTGCGCGAGGATCGCCATCCGGTGGCCGAGGACAACCTCCTGCGCACCATGGAGAGGGCCGTGTCGGAGCAGATATCCCGTGGTCTGGATACTTGGCGCGATATTCGCGATCAGAGCATCGAGCACACGTTCCTGACGGTGTATGGCCAGCCGCTGTTGCAGGCCATGGTCGGTCTGGGTGGCGACGGCCATGTCCACCGCCGCCAGCCCGGCAGCGAGCCGGAGCATCGCCGTTTCATCGAGCGGCGCCAGGACGAGCTGCGCCAGCGCGTGGCAGAGGGCGGCATCCATGAGGCCGTGATGCGCTCGGTGATCTACGTGCTGGGCGGTGCCCCTACGACCGATGAGCGCAACTTCAAGCGTCTGCGCGCCTCGCGCGCCGAGTTGGAGCCAGCCAGCAGCCTTTCTGATTTCAAGCACCTGGTGCGTGAACAGTTCTTCATTCTCAAGCTCGATCGCGAGGCGGCGCTGGGCGCGATTCCCCAGTTGCTGATGGGCGAGCGGGCCGAGACGATCCGTGCTTCGCTGGAGCATATCGAGCATGTCCTGGCGGCCAGCGGCGAACTCTCCGAGCATGCCCGTAAGCGCTATGAGCATATCCAGGCGCTCTTCGGCGAGGCACTGGAGCGTGTCGATCCGGCGGAGCGCCGCCGGGCGTTGGCCGATCTGCACGAAGAGGTGGCGATAGGCGCCAGAGCGGAGGTTGCGGCGCGTAGCGAAGTAGAGGGTCTTTTCCAGGCAGAACCCGAGGCGGGGCAACCCGATCGAGCCAGCCGCTCCGCCGGCGCCAAGGCATCAGCCAGGAAGGTGCGGAAGCCGACTTCCAAGTCGCAAGCCGATAGCCCATCCGACACCAAGAGTGAGACGACCCGAAAGCCGCGCAAGCGCTGAGAAGTCCCATGGCGGTAATTCAGCGCCTCTGACGCTTACGGCAGGGGCGCTGCGCTTTTTGGACAAGCGTCATGTCAGCTACCGCGGTGTGGCTGACTTGATGCTACTTTCACATTGCTGCTTTACTCCCGCCATGATGGAAGCGACTGGCGCGAAACGGGTTGCTGGGGTAGGGTAAGCGGATTTTTCACCCCGCGAGGAGCGTTCGCCGCTAATTCAGGGCGGGCCGGAACCGTCAGGTGGGGCCCAAGAACCTCGCCGTGCAGAATGTGGAGCACTATGGGCAAGTCATTGGTCATCGTCGAGTCGCCGGCCAAGGCCAAGACGATCAACAAATATCTCGGCAACGACTTCATCGTGAAGTCGAGCGTGGGGCACATTCGCGACCTGCCGACGAGCGGCTCGGGCAAGGCCGCCTCCGACCCCAAGGAGCGCGCACGCCAGGCGGCGGCGACCCGCAAGATGTCCCCGGAAGAGAAAGCCGAGTACAAGAAGCAGAAGGCCAAGGAACAGCTCATCCGGCGCATGGGAATCGATCCGGAGCATGGTTGGAAAGCCCACTACGAAATTCTGCCCGGCAAGGAAAAAGTGGTGGCCGAGCTGCAAAAGCTCGCCGAGAAGGCCGATGCCGTCTATCTCGCAACCGACCTTGACCGCGAAGGGGAGGCGATCGCCTGGCACCTCAAAGAGACCATTGGCGGCGAGGACGAGCGCTATCGTCGCGTGGTGTTCAATGAGATCACCAAGAATGCGATCAAGGAGGCGTTCAAGGAGCCCGGTACGCTCAATATTCCTCGCGTCGAGGCGCAGCAGGCACGGCGTTTTCTCGACCGGGTGGTAGGCTTCATGCTGTCACCACTGCTGTGGGCCAAGATCGCCCGCGGGCTCTCTGCCGGCCGTGTGCAGTCGGTGGCGGTGCGGCTCATCGTCGAGCGCGAGCGCGAGATTCGCGCCTTCGTGCCCGAGGAGTTCTGGGACGTGCATGCCGATCTCGTATCGAGCGAGGGCGAGCCGGTACGCTTCGAACTGGTGCGCCAGCACGGCAAGGCATTCCGGCCCACCTCGGAAGCCGAAACCCTCGAGCGTATTGCCGCGTTGCGCCAGGCATCGCTTGCCATCACTGCCCGGGAAGACAAGCCGACGCGTTCGAAGCCGGGCGCTCCTTTCATCACCTCGACCCTGCAGCAGGCCGCCAGCGGTCGCCTGGGCTTCTCGGTGAAGAAGACCATGACCCTGGCCCAGCGTCTCTACGAGGCGGGCTACATCACCTACATGCGTACCGACTCCACCAACCTGTCACAGGATGCGGTGGCCATGGCGCGCGAGCATATCGAGCAGGAGCACGGCAAGCGCTACCTGCCCGAGTCGCCTAATCGCTATTCGAGCAAGGAGGGGGCTCAGGAGGCGCACGAGGCGATCCGTCCCTCCGACGTTAACCGTCGCGCCACCGACCTTGCTGGAATGGAGCGTGACGCCGAGCGCCTTTATGACTTGATCTGGCGGCAGTTCGTGGCCTGTCAGATGACGCCTGCCGAATACCTCTCCAGCACATTGACGGTGGAGGTCGACGGCTATGAACTCAAGGCCAAGGGGCGGGTGCTCAAGTTCGATGGTTACACCCGGGTGCTGAAGCCGGCCGGCAAGAATGAGGATCAGGCCCTGCCGGATCTCGCTGAGGGTACGCCGATGAGGCTCGAGGCGCTCGACCCCCAGCAGCACTTTACCAAGCCGCCGGCTCGCTACACCGAAGCGAGCCTGGTCAAGGAGTTGGAGAAGCGCGGGATCGGTCGTCCTTCCACCTATGCCTCGATCATTTCCACCATCCAGGATCGTGGCTACGTCAAGTTGGAGAGTCGACGCTTCTACGCCGAGAAACTCGGTGACATCGTCACCGAGCGGCTCAAGGAGTCCTTCCCCGACCTGATGGACTACTCCTTCACCGCGCGCATGGAAGACAGCCTCGACGAGGTAGCCGAGGGAGAGCGCAACTGGCGCGAGCTGCTCGATGCGTTTTATGCCGAATTCCGCGAGGAGCTGGAGTCGGCGGAGAGCGAGGAGGGCATGCGCCCCAACCAGCCGGTGCCCACCGATATCGATTGTCCCACCTGCGGCCGCAAGATGCAGATCCGCACGGCCTCCACCGGGGTGTTCCTGGGCTGCTCCGGCTACAACCTGCCGCCCAAGGAGCGCTGCAAGACCACCATCGACCTGCTGCCTGGTGACGAGGCGGTGCCCGCCGATGCTGGCGAGGAGGCCGAGACCCAGGCCCTTCGCGCCAAGCATCGCTGCCCCAAGTGTGGTACGGCGATGGACAGCTACCTGATCGACGAGAACCGCAAGCTGCACATCTGCGGCAACAGCCCCGACTGCGATGGCTACGAGATCGAACAGGGCAGGTTTCGCATCAAGGGCTACGAAGGCCCCACGATCGAATGCGACAAGTGTGGCAGCGAGATGCAGCTCAAGTCGGGGCGTTTCGGCAAGTACTTCGGCTGTACCAATGAGGCGTGCAAGAACACGCGCAAGCTGCTGCGCAGCGGCGAGGTCGCACCGCCGAAGATGGATCCCATTCCGATGCCCGAGCTAGCCTGTCAGAAGGTCGACGATCATTACGTACTGCGCGATGGTGCCAGCGGCCTGTTCCTGGCTGCCAGCAAGTTTCCGCGCAATCGCGAGACGCGGCCGCCTCTGGTGCGGGAGCTGAAGGCCCACGCGGGGGAGCTGCCAGAGAAGTACCGCTACCTGCTCGATGCGCCCAGTGAGGACTCCGAGGGGCGTCCGGCGCAGATCCGCTATTCGCGCAAGAGCAAGGAGCAGTTCGTCATGACCGAGGACGAGGGCAAGGCGACCGGTTGGCGAGCGACCTTCGAGAACGGCAGGTGGCAGGTGGAGGACAAGCAAAAGTGAATCCGCGAGCCCGTACCAACCAGCTGCTCTACCAGGCCGAGCTGATGCTGGACGTCGCTCCCGGCGACGACGAGCATGCCGAAGCTCGGCGCATGGCGAGCGAAGAGGCGGCGCTGGCTTTGACCGAGCTGGCGCTGGAGTCGTTGCTGCGTGAGGTGACCGAGCATGCCCAGCTGGCGCGACACGACTGGCGGGAACTGCTCGGCAGCGAAGGGGCGGGCATCGCCGAACTCCATCGCCTGCGAGAACTCGCGGCCCGACCGGAGAGTTGGCTTGGCTGGCTGCTTCAGCGAATCGAGGCGCTGCATGACAGCGCTGGCGCGGCACGCCGCCGCAGCGCTGCCTATACAGGGCTCATCGCGGTGGGCAGCAGTGCGGCGCTGGGCGACGAGCTGCGAGCCTGCCTGCAGGAGGCCAAGCGCGAGATAGCCTCGCTACGCGAAACCAGTGAGGAGTGGTAGCCGCCACCCCTCGCAACGCCTTACGCTATCGCACCGTGATGGCACCGCAGGTAACCACCGCTTGACGTAAGTCAAGCGTCGGGAGCGGGCTTTGGCTAGAGTGAAAGCAAGGCCGGTCGTCAAGGCTGGCCGAGCGATACTCGAAAGGGGCTCGCATGCGCTTTTCAGGAATCTGGCCGGTGGTGGCGAGAGAACTTTCTCGAAGCGCTCTCGGTGGGCCATGAAGCCGAGGTGCGTCGTATCGCTCGCGACATGCAACGACAGGAAGATTATTGAGGAGGTCCCATGTCGGATCAACTGCTCTCTCCCAAGATGCTGGGCTACTGGACGCAGGATCAATTGCGTGAGGCTCCGGACGAATCGGGAATCTTCTGCGTCTATCGCGCGGCACGCGATCCTGAAACCAATGAGATGGAGGTGCAGGAACTGCTCTATGTCGGCGAGCATCGCAGTGCGCGCTACGGGCTGGAGCATCATCCCGATTGTGACGAATGGCATGCCTTCCTGCAGCCGGGCGAGGAGCTCTGGTGCTCCGTCGGCCTGGTGGGCCACGCCAACCGCGAGCGCCTTGCCGCGGCAATGATCAATGCCCACAAGCCGCGCTTCAACAACCACAGCCAGTATCGCGACCATTTCCCTTTCGACGAGACCACGGTGCACGTCTACGGCAAGAAGGACAAGCTGCAGAGCATTTTTACCGTGGAGCCCGGTGCTTAGAGCCTAGACCGACCGATGCCTTCGCGGGACAGTCCGGCGGAGGCCTTTTTCATACGGCGGTAGGGGCTGGTCGCGATCTCATGCTGGCCGATGGCTGACTAAGGCAGGCAAATGTTTCGTATGGAGGCGGCTTCATCTGAGTGATTCGCCGCGCTGGCCTGTATGGCTCTATGTGGCGGCGCAAACATCTAGCGCACAAGTAGTTTGGGCGATGAAATTAAACGCAATGTAGAGCGGGAGTCTCGCTTTCCAACCTGAGCTGATTGCTCAGGCTCGGTTACGTTAAGTGAACTGACAGTCGTCTACCGATGCGTTATAAGACGCTTAGTCGCGTATCGACCAACCGCATGAGGAGCCGATGAGATCCGTTTCCCGCCGCCGCTTTGGTCAGCTAGCCTTGCTGGCACCCTTCACTCTGATGATGGGACGTGAAGCACATGCCAACCTGATCGAAACCCTGCTAGCGCGTGCCCATGTGCCGCGTCACGCTGACGAAACGTGGATTCTCGTTGACGATCGCGAGTCGGCGCTGAGCGTCTATCGCGGTAATCTGCTGCTAGAGCGCTTTGCTCCCATTTCGCTGGGGCGGTCGGGGGCGAGTATCATGCGCACCCAGGGTGGCAACGTGACGCCGAAGGGGGAGTTCCGCGTCAATCGCTTCAATTGGGAGAGTGACTGGCACATTTTCGTCGGCCTGGATTATCCTACGCCATCTCATGCGCGCATGGCGTTGGAATCAGGGCTTTACACGGAGCAGGATTACGCAGATTATTTCGCCTACTATCGGCACCATGGTTATCCACCCCAGCGGACCGTGCTGGGAGGCTTCATCGGTATCCACGGTGTCGGTAGGGGGGACCCGGAGGTTCATGCTAGCTATCACTGGACTCAGGGCTGCGTGGCGGTGACCGACGAGCAGATCGAAAGGCTCTCTGAGCTAATCGACATTGGCACTCGCGTCGTCATCCGCTAGGCTCAAGATACGCAAGGGACGTTTCGAGCTATGGACAAGCGCCGTAGGGTATTATAAAACAGCGTTTGACTCCTGTGCTTGGCAGCAGTCGCTGCAAGAAGTCCTGCATTGAGCAGGGGAGCCTGGATCTCAGGCATCATTAACGCCGCTGTACTAACTGTGCAGTACCAAGGAAGACTCAAGGAGAACATCATGACTCTGAAGACCACCCTGAAGCTGACCGCCGCTGCTGCTTCTCTGGCCATCCTGGCTGGTTGTGCAAGCAATGCTGCTCTGGATGAAGTCCGCCAGACTGCTGAAGCTGCTCAGGCCGACGCTGCAGAAGCTCGCAGCATCGCCACTCAGGCTCAGAACACCGCCAACCAGGCTCAGCGTGACGCCCAGGCGGCTCTGCAGATGTCCGAGCAGAACCGCGAGGAAATGAACCGCATGTTCCAGCGCTCCATGCAGAAGTAATTCTGCTGGGCGCCGCATCGCCCTTGGGTGATGGCGGTTCTGCAATGAGAAAACCCCGCCTAGGCGGGGTTTTCTTGTTTCGGTACATATTCCAGCATGTCGTTTCGTTGCTCCCCCCGATGGGGATCAGTGACGGTAGGCCTCGAGCTCGGTGAACAGTCCTGAAACCTGGCTGACCTCGATTTCAGAGAACAGCCCGTCGTTGAGTTCTTGTTCGTGGGTGTCGATAGCGGGAGCCGGTTCCTCTTCGGCGGCCTGCAGCAGGGAGACCACGCGGCCATTGGGGGTTTCTACCACGCGTCGCAGTTGAGCATAATCGATCGGCGGGTGCTCCTCACCAAAGGCATTGGCCACTACTTCCATGGCGTTGAGAATCGGTTCGAAGGTGCCCTCGTTCTCCTCCAGCATGGGGAAGGATTGAGCGTAAAGTACACCGTCCGCCGACCAGGCGACCTTGAACGGCTGGTCGATGAGGTTGACCTGAGTGCCGCTCGGCACGCGCTCGTAGAGCGACTCGATATCCTCCGGGAACATGCGGATACAGCCGCGGCTCGCACGCATGCCGACACCGTCGGGGCGGTTGGTGCCATGGATCAGATAGCTCGGCAGGCCGAGCAGGATGGCATGCCGGCCCAAGGGGTTGTCGGGACCCGGTGGCACCACGGCGGGAGGCGGCTCGCCACGGGCGGCTGCTTCCTCACGCATGGAGCGCGGCGGCGACCAGTGAGGGTCCTTCACCTTGACGGTAGTGCGGGTCACGCCCATGGGAGTGGCAAAACCGTCACGACCGATGCTGATGGGGTAGGTTTCGACGATACCGGGCTGGGAGTAGTAGTACAGGCGCATCTCGGAAAGATTGACTACGATGCCCTCACGTGGGGCGTCCGGCAGGATGTGCTGGGCCGGGATCACCACTTCGGTACCGGGACGAGGTGCCCACAGGCTCACGTCTGGGTTCGCCATGCGCATCTCTTCATAGCCGGCATTGTGGCGACGGCCAATGTCTAGCAGAGTTTCTCCCTCTTCGACGACGACCGTGTAGGCCTCGCCGATCACGTTGCCTTCATCGGGCAAGTGGTAATGACCTCTGGGCAGTTCCTGGGGGCGATCGGAGCCCTCCTCGGCAAGGGTCGTCGTTGCCAGCAGGACTGCGATACCGAACAGGGCAGCGCCAAGACCGATGCGCCTGGGCAATGTCGGATTCTTCATCAACGTCTTGATCTCATCATAAGGTCGCTGGGCGGTATGCCTCACGCAGAGGCAAAGGCCGCTTGGCGACGGTCATACGCCTGCCATGCGAGGCGGCGTCGGGGTTCGTGTCGAGGCTGCGACAAGACACATGCGCATAGTATAGCGTTCCCGTCACTAGCGGGAGTCCCACCACGGTGACGAAGGAGGTCGCCTTGCTCTTTCAGGCGGCCTGGGCCTTGCGGTTGAGGGCATCCAGTAACTGCTCGACGGCCTGAAAGCGGGCTTCCTCCCTTTCCATGTCCGCTTCGAAGCGCAGGGTGTCGGCGCCGTCGAGCCGATAGCGCTGCGGCTCGGCCTGGATCATCTTGACCAGCGTCAGCGGGTCGACCCGTGTCTGGCCTCCGAAGATAACCCGGCCGCGCTGCGGGCCGGCCTCCAGGCGCGTGATACCCAGGCGTTCGGCACGCTGGCGCAGGCGGGTCTGGCGCATCAGAGTCTTGACCGCCGCCGGCAGCAGCCCGAATCGGTCGATCATCTCCACCTGTAGTTCCTTGAGCTCGGCCTCGTCGGCGGCGCTCGCGATGCGTTTGTACATCACCAGGCGCTGCTGCACGTCGGGCAGGTAGTCGTCGGGTATGAGGGCAGGCAAGTTGAGGCTGATCTCGACGCCATCGCTCAGTGGTGTCTCGATGTTGGGCGTCTTGCCCGCCCGGATCGCAGCTACGGCGCGATCGAGCATCTCCATGTAGAGGGTATAGCCAATGGCTTCCATCTGGCCGCTTTGCTCCTCGCCGAGTAGCTCGCCAGCACCGCGGATCTCCATGTCGTGGCTGGCCAGGGTGAAGCCTGCCCCGAGATCTTCGGCGGCGCCGATCGCCTCCAGGCGCTTGACGGCATCCTTGGTCATGGCCCGTGGCGGCGGGGCGAGCAGGTAGGCATAGGCTTGGTGGTGGCTTCTGCCCACGCGACCGCGCAGTTGGTGCAACTGGGCCAGGCCAAACTTGTCGGCGCGCTCGATGATGATGGTGTTGGCGCTGGGTACGTCGATACCGGTTTCGATGATGGTGGAACAAACCAGCACGTTGTAGCGCTTGTGGTAGAAGTCGGACATCACCCGCTCCAAGGCGCGTTCAGGGAGCTGGCCGTGGGCCACCGCGACACGTGCTTCGGGTACTAGGTCGCGGATGATCTCGGCGGCGATCTCGATGGTCCTGACCTCGTTGTGTAGGTAATAGACCTGCCCGCCACGCAGGATCTCGCGCAGGATCGCTTCCTTGATGATCGACTCGTCGCGCTGCTGGACGAAAGTCTTTACCGACAGGCGGCGTGCCGGCGGCGTGGCAATGATCGACAGGTCGCGAATGCCGCTCATGGCCATGTTGAGCGTACGCGGGATCGGCGTGGCGGTGAGGGTCAGGATGTCGACCTCGGCGCGCAGCTCTTTTAGGCGCTCCTTCTGGCCTACGCCGAAGCGGTGCTCCTCGTCGATGATCAATAGGCCCATGTTGGGCAGCTTCATCGATTTCGACAGCAGCTTGTGGGTGCCGATCACGATGTCGGTCTGGCCGTTCTCGATGCGCTTGAGCGCGGCCGCCTGACCCTTGCCGGCGGTGAAACGCGAGACCAGCTCGATCTGCACCGCCGTATCGGCGAAGCGGTCGCGGAAGTTCTCGTAGTGCTGTCGGGCAAGCAGGGTGGTCGGAACCAATACCACTACCTGGCGCTCCGAGTGCACGGCGAGGAAGGCGGCGCGCATGGCGACCTCGGTCTTGCCGAAGCCGACATCGCCGCATACTACGCGATCCATCGGCCTGGGTGCGGTCATGTCGCCGATCACCGCGGCGATGGCGGCACGCTGGTCGGGCGTTTCCTCGAACGGGAAGCTGGCGGCGAAACGGGCGTACTCCTTGTCGGGCGGGGCGCAGGCAAAGCCTTCGCGGGCCTCACGACGAGCATAGACATCGAGCAGTTCGGCGGCCGTGTCGCGGATCTTCTCGGCCGCCTTGCGGCGTGCCTTGTCCCATTGCTCCGAGCCCAGGCGATGTAGCGGGGCAAGCTCATCATCGGCGCCGGCGTAGCGCGAAATGAGGTGCAGGTTGTCCACCGGGACATAGAGCTTGGCGCCGTCGGCGTACTCGAGTGCGACGAACTCCGCGGCTTGGCCGCCGGCCTCCAGGCGTTCCAGGCCGCGGTAGCGGCCGACGCCGTGGGTCTGGTGCACCACTGGGGTACCCGGGCGCAGCTCGGCCAGGTGGCGAATGGCCAATTCGCCCATGTCGGTCGCCTTCTCGCGGCGACGGCTCTGGCGCACGACGTCGCCGAAGAGCTCCGTTTCGGTGATCACGGCGATGTCGGGCTGCTGTAGCCATAGCCCGGTGCCGACCTCGCCTGCGGTGATGGCCAGGCGCGAGTCGTCCTGGCGAAAGGCATCGAAACCCTCTGTGTGGGGGAGTTCCAGGTGCAGCGGAGCCAGGGTTTCTTCCAGCGCCTCGCGACGGCCACGCGATTCGGCAACGAACAGCACGCGTGTGTTGCCATGCTCGCCCAGGAAGCCCTGTAGTGCGGCCAGCGGCTGCTTGGCACGGGCATTGACGGCCACCTCCGGCAGGGGGCGGGAGGCTGTCTCGAGGGCATGAGGATGCTTGCGATCGGCGGTCAGCTCCACACGTGGGTGGCGCTTGATGGCGGCGAACACCTCGGCGACGGGAATGAAGGCCCGGTGGGGTGGCAGCAGTGGCCGGGTGGGATCGACACCGAGATTCTCATAGCGGCTCTCGATGGCTTGCCAATGGTGTTCGGCGGCGGCGAAGGCCTCGGGGAGGAGTGCCACCCGGGTGCCCTCGGCCAGATGGTCGAACAGCGTAGCCGTTTCTTCGAAGAACAGCGGCAGATACTGTTCCAGGCCGGGAGAGGGAATGCCCTTCAAGGCGTCGACATACAAGGGGCACTGGCGTGGATCGACGTCGAACAGGGTCTCGAAGCCTTCGCGGAAGCTGGCAATGGCACTGCGCGAGAGCGAATACTCATGCGCCGGCAGCAGTTCCACCCGCTCGACCTTGTCCTGGCTGCGTTGGGTGTCGGGATCGAAGCGGCGCAGGGTGTCGATCTCGTCGTCGAACAGATCGATACGTAGCGGGCTCTCACTACCCATGGGGTAGAGATCGATCAGGGCGCCGCGCAGCGCGTACTCGCCCGGCTCGTAGACCGTCTCCACGGCGCGGTAGCCGGCACGTGACAGGCTTTCGCGAAGCCCTTCGCGATCCAGCCGCATGCCCACTTCGAGAGTGAGTACCCGGCCGGCAATGTACGCCACCGGAGGCAGCCGCTGCATCAGGGTGTTGATCGGTACCAGTACGATGCCGTGCTCGCCATCCTGGAGCCGGCGCAGGGTGCGCAGGCGCGCCGAAACGATGTCCTGGTGTGGCGAGAAGCTGTCGTAGGGCAGCGTTTCCCAGTCGGGAAAGGGCAGCACGGGAACCTTGGCATAGAAATGCAGATCGTTCTCGAGGCGCTGTGCGCTGGCGGTATCGGGAGTGATGACCAGCAGCGGTGCATCGTCGGCCAGGTGGGCCAGGGCCAGGGCGGCCGCACTGCCAGGCGGAGTCTGCCAGTAGAGGGTTTCGCGAGTTCCCGTTGGGCGGGGCGGATCGAGCGGCGAGAATGATTGCATGATGTCGTCGGGACGCTTCTGGAGTCGTGTGTGCTGGCCGTATAGGCCGTTCGCAATGCCAGGCTGGGAGCAATGGCTTGAACAAAGGAGAATCATACCAGCCCTATGCGGCGCTTGTAGTCAAGCCGCGATTCCTGTAATCCCCCTACAGCGCCTGCGACCATCCTTCGATTGCCCCACCGAAACGCGAACGGGATAATGGGCCTGAATTTTCGATTACCAGAGAGGCTTCACGTGAGTCAGCAACCCCTCGAGACCGTTTTTCAGGAGTGGCACGACAACCAGGCACTGGCCGAGCAGATGATTCCGCTAATCGGCAGCCTTTACCGCCACAACAACGTGGTCACCACCCTCTACGGGCGCTCGCTGTTCAATCGCTCGGTGATCCGTATCCTGAAGGACCATCGTTTCGTCAGGAAGGTTGAGGGCACCGAACTCTCGGTGCAGGATACCCTGCCGCTCGTCCAGGCCATGACCGAACTCAATCTCGGGCCTGCCCACGTCGACGTGGGCAAGCTGGGCGTGGCTTTCAAGAAGCGTGGCGGTGGCGATGCCAAGGCCTTCCTGCGCGAAGAACTCGCCGAGATCGTCGACGCTCACGATGCCGACGGCAACAACGGCCAGCCCAAGGACGTAGTACTCTACGGCTTTGGCCGCATCGGTCGTCTGCTGGCGCGCGTGTTGGTGGAGAAGGCCGGCGGCGGCAACCTGCTGCGCCTGCGCGCCATCGTCGTGCGTGGCCGGGGCGACATCGCCAAGGACCTGGAAAAGCGCGCCAGTCTGCTGCGTCGCGATTCCGTCCACGGGCCCTTCGACGGCACCATCAGCGTCGACTACGAGGCGCGGACCATCACCGCCAACGGCAACGTCATCCAGGTGATCTACGCCGACAAGCCGAGCGACATCGACTATACCGCCTATGGTATCGACAATGCCGTGGTAGTCGACAACACCGGTATCTGGCGCGACGAGGCGGGCCTGGGCCAGCATCTGGAGTGCAAGGGCGTGTCCAAGGCGCTGCTCACCGCGCCGGGCAAAGGCGATATCAAGAACATCGTATTCGGCATCAATCATGGCGATATTGCCGAGGACGATACCATCCTCTCGGCGGCCTCCTGTACCACCAACGCCATCGTGCCGGTGCTCAAGGTTCTCAACGACGAGTACGGTATCGAGACCGGCCACGTCGAGACGGTACACGCCTATACCAACGACCAGAACCTGATCGACAACTACCACAAGGGCGATCGCCGCGGCCGCAGCGCGCCGCTCAACATGGTGCTGACCGAGACCGGAGCCGCCAAGGCGGTGGCCAAGGCACTGCCCGAGCTCACCGGCAAGCTCACCGGCAATGCCATTCGCGTGCCGATCCCCAACGTTTCCATGGCCATCCTCAACCTGACCCTGGGCCGCGACACCGACGCCGAGTCGCTCAACGACTACCTGCGTCGCATGTCGATCGACTCCGCCTACCAGAAGCAGATCGACTACGTCGATTCACCCGAGGTGGTGTCTTCGGACTTCGTCGGCAACCGCCATGCCGGCATCGTCGATGCCAAGGCGACCATCGCCAATGGCAAGCAGGCGGTACTCTACGTGTGGTACGACAACGAGTTCGGCTACAGCTGTCAGGTGGTGCGCATTCTCCAGCACATCTCGAACGTGAACTTCCTCAAGTTGCCGCGCGTCCAGGCCTGAGTCCGGCCGAGGTCAATTCCGACCCAGTGGGTCGGGAATTCCTGACCTGAATCACTTTCCCATCATCCGAGCTGGTCCCGACATGGGGCTGGCTCGCTTCGCCCTGGGGCTCAGGGCGGCCTGAAACCAGAGCCTTTCAACGCCTATTGAACCCTTTCGAAGCCAGGCGTAGAGCGGCTTTATGCCCGCTTTTGCGACCTTAGGCCGTGTGGCCTTTGGTCGCGCTTGTCTTTATAATACCGGGGATTTTTTCGGGGTGGTCCGAAGTCCGTTCGGGCCTGACTGGTAACGTACTGACTCAACAAGAATTCGAATCCATTCGAACCCCTTTCCTTCGTATTTCCGATCCATCAACTGGGCGAGACTATGATCGAAGTCAAGAAAGGCCTGGATCTCCCCATCATGGGGGCGCCCGAGCCGCGCATCGAGGATGCGCGACCCGTGCGTCACGTGGCCATCCTGGGCACCGACTATGTCGGCATGAAGCCGACCATGGAGGTCCGGGAAGGGGACAAGGTGAAACTAGGCCAACTCCTCTTCACCGACAAGAAGAACGAAGGCGTACGCTTCACGGCGCCAGCCGCCGGTGAGGTCGTCGCCATCAACCGTGGCGAGAAGCGCAAGCTGCTCTCCGTCGTCATTCAGATCGACGAGAACGAAGAAGCGATCGAGTTCACGGCGCATGGGCGTGACAAGCTCGCGTCCCTCGAGCGCCAGACCGTTGTCGATCAACTGGTCGAATCGGGCCTGTGGACGGCACTGCGCACGCGCCCCTTCTCGCGCACTCCGGCCATCGACAGCGAGCCGGCCGACATCTTCGTCACCGCCGTCGATACTCATCCGCTGTGCCCCGACCCCGTCGAGATCATCAACGAGCAGGCCGAGGCCTTCGAGGATGGGCTCAAGGTGCTATCGAGTCTAACCCAGGGCAAGGTATTCCTGTGTACTGCGCCCGACGCGCGAATTCCCGGCGGCGACGTGGCCGGCGTGCAGGTAGAAACCTTCGGTGGTCCTCATCCGGCCGGTCTCGTCGGCACCCATATCCACTATCTGTCTCCGGTCGCGCTGCACCGTAAGGTCTGGCACATCGGCTATCAGGACGTGATCGCTTTCGGCAAGCTTTTCAGCGAAGGCCGGATCGATGTCAACCGGGTGGTGGCGGTGGGTGGCCCACGTGCCGAAAAGCCGCGTCTGCTGCGCACGCGAATCGGTGCCAGCACCGAGGAACTGTTGGCTGGGGAAATCCTCCAACCGGAAGATACGCGCGTGATCTCCGGCTCGGTGTTCTCCGGGTTTACCGCGGAGGGTGGACTGCGTTACCTGGGCCGCTTCCACAACCAGATCAGTCTGCTCGAAGAGGGCAACAAGCGCGCCTTCATGGGCTGGCTGTCGCCGGGCAACAACCGCCACTCCGTGCTGGGGATCTACCTGTCGAAGTTCAAGGGGCTCTCCAACTATGCGCCCAACACCTCCACCAATGGCTCCGAGCGCGCCATGGTGCCGGTGGGCGTCTACGAGGAAGTGATGCCGTTGGATATTCTGCCGACCCAGTTGCTGCGCTCGCTGATCGTCGGCGACATCGAGGTGGCCATGCAGCTCGGGTGCCTGGAGCTGGATGAAGAGGACCTGGCGCTGTGCACCTATGTGTGCCCGGGCAAGTACGAGTACGGTCCCATCCTGCGTGACAACCTCACCATGATCGAGAAAGAGGCCTGATGATGGGTATCCGACAGACACTCGACAATCTCGAACCGCATTTCCACAAGGGCGGCAAGTACGAGAAGTGGTACCCGCTGTACGAAGCGGTGGACACCATCTTCTATGCGCCCCCCAGCGTGACCAAGACCACGGCCCACGTGCGCGACGGTGTCGACCTCAAGCGCATCATGATCACCGTGTGGCTGTGCACCTTCCCTGCCATGTTCTTCGGCATGTGGAATGCCGGCTGGATGGCCAACGCCGCCATCGCCGACGGCTACGCTTCGATGGGCGGCTGGCGCGAAGCCATCCTGATGATCCTGGCTTCCGGCCACAACCCGGACAGCCTGTGGGCCAACTTCGTGCTCGGTGCGACCTACTTCCTGCCGATCTACCTGGTGACCTTCGCGGTCGGCGGGTTCTGGGAAGTGGTCTTCGCCGTCAAGCGCGGCCATGAGGTCAACGAGGGCTTCTTCGTCACCTCCGTGCTCTACGCCCTGATCCTGCCGGCCACCATCCCGCTGTGGCAGGTGGCGCTCGGTATCACCTTCGGTGTAGTCATCGGCAAGGAGATCTTCGGCGGCACCGGCAAGAACTTCCTCAACCCGGCGCTGACCGGTCGTGCCTTCCTCTACTTCGCCTACCCGGCGCAGATCTCTGGCGACGCGGTATGGGTGGCGGCCGATGGCTATACCGGCGCAACGCCGCTCTCCATCGCTTTCCAGGAGAGCATGGCCGAGCTGACCTCGCAGTACAGCTGGTGGGATGCCTTCATCGGCTTCGTGCCCGGTTCCGTGGGTGAGGTCTCGACATTGGCGATTTTGCTGGGTGCCGCGGTGCTGTTGTGGACCAAGATCGCCTCGTGGCGAATCATGCTGGGCTGCTTCATCGGCATGGCGGCGACCAGCGCGCTGTTCAACCTGATTGGCTCCGAAACCAACCCGATGTTCGCGATGCCCTGGTATTGGCATCTGGTCATTGGTGGTTTTGCCTTCGGCATGGTGTTCATGGCCACCGATCCGGTTTCCGCTTCGATGACCAATCAGGGCCGACTGATCTTCGGCGTGCTGATCGGCGTGATGACGGTGCTGATCCGTGTGGTCAACCCGGCCTTCCCCGAGGGCATCATGCTGGCGATCCTGTTCGCCAACCTGTTCGCGCCGCTGATCGATCACTTCTTTGTTCAGGCCAACATCAAGCGCCGTCTGCAGCGCACTGGTGTGCCGGCCGAGGAGACCGTCTAAATGGCACAGAGCAATAACACCATCAAGAAGATCCTCACGGTGGCGTTCGCACTCTGTATCGTGTGTTCGGTTATCGTCTCCACCGCTGCGGTGGCGTTGCGTCCGATGCAGCAGCTCAACGAAGAGCTCGACCGCAAGACCAACATCCTCAGCGTGGCCAACCTTTACGAGCCGGGCATGGATGTAGAGGCCGCCTTCCGCGAGATCACTCCGCGGGTGGTGGACATGCGCAGCGGTGAGTACACCGATGAGTTCGATCCGCAGACCTTCGACCACTTCCAGGCCGCCCGCGATCCCGCCACTGGGCGCGCGCTTTCGGGCGATCGCGACATTGCCGGCCTGACCCGTGTCGAGAACTTCGCCACCGTCTACCTGGTGGGCGATCCCGACGATCCCGAGCAGATCATCCTGCCCATTCGTGGCCAGGGCCTGTGGGGGTTGATGCGCGGCTACATGTCGGTCGAGGGCAATGGCAACACCATCGTCGGTATCACCTACTACGAGCATAGCGAGACGCCTGGGCTCGGTGCGGAGGTCAACAATCCGCGCTGGCAGGCCCAGTGGGAAGGCAAGCAGATCTTCGCCGATGCCGAAAGCGTGACACCGGCCATTCGCGTGGCACGGGGTAGCGCTGCCAACGAGCATCAGGTGGACGGCCTGTCGGGTGCCACCTTGACCTCCAATGGCGTCACCAACATGCTGCAGTTCTGGTTGAGCCCGGAGGGCTTTGGTGAGTACCTGGCGAGATTCCGCACAGGCGTCGAACCGGGCGAGGCTCAGGAAGCCGACGTCGAACTCGAAGCTGAAGCTTAAGGAGCCTGAAAATGTCCGCTGTGACTCCCAAGGGCGTCCTGACGACCCCGATCTTCAATAACAACCCCATCGCCCTGCAGGTACTCGGTATCTGCTCGGCGCTGGCGGTGACGACCAGCATGAGCGTGTCGCTGGTCATGTCCATGGCCGTTATCTTCGTGACGGCCTTCTCCAACCTGTTCGTATCGTTGATCCGGCATCACATTCCTTCGTCGATCCGTATCATCGTGCAGATGACGATCATCGCTTCGTTGGTGATCGTGGTGGATCAGGTGCTCAAGGCGTTCGCCTACGAGATGTCCAAGCAGCTCTCGGTGTTCGTCGGCCTGATCATCACCAACTGCATCGTGATGGGGCGTGCCGAAGGCTTTGCCATGCAGAACAGCCCGGGTCTTTCCTTCCTGGATGGCATCGGCAACGGCCTCGGCTACGGTTTCATCCTGATGGTCGTGGGATTCTTCCGTGAGCTGTTCGGCTCGGGCAGCGTTTTCGGCTTCTCCGTGCTGCATCCGGTGCAGGATGGTGGCTGGTACGTGCCCAACGGTCTGATGCTGCTGCCGCCCTCGGCGTTCTTCATCATCGGCCTGATCATCTGGGCGCTGCGTTCCACGCATCCGGAGCAGGTCGAGGCGAATGAGTTCAAGATGAAGGAAAACACCAAGCCGAAGGAGGCCGTGTAACATGGAGCACTATATCAGCCTGTTCGTCGCCTCGGTCTTCGTCGAGAACCTGGCCCTGGCGTTCTTCCTCGGCATGTGTACCTTCCTGGCGGTTTCCAAGAAGGTTTCGGCGGCCTTCGGTCTCGGCATTGCGGTCATCGTGGTGCTGACCATCTCCGTGCCGGTCAACAACGTGATCTACAACGCGCTGCTGGCTGAAGGGGCCCTGACCTGGACCGGTATCGCCGGTGCCGAGAACATCGACCTGTCGTTCCTGGGACTGCTTTCCTACATCGGCGTCATTGCCGCCCTGGTGCAGATCCTCGAGATGTTCCTCGACAAGTACGTGCCGGTACTCTACAACGCGCTGGGCGTGTTCCTGCCGCTGATCACCGTGAACTGCGCCATCCTTGGTGGCGTGCTGTTCATGGTCGAGCGCAACTACGGCTTCGGTGAGTCCGTGGTGTATGGCCTCGGCTCCGGCGTGGGCTGGGCGCTGGCCATTACCGCCCTGGCGGGCATCCGTGAGCGGCTCAAGTACAGCGACGTGCCGGGTGGCCTGCAGGGGCTGGGCATCACCTTCATCACCGTGGGTCTGATGTCGCTGGGCTTCATGTCCTTCTCGGGCATCCAGCTCTGAGGCGCGTTTCGGCGGTGTCCGCACCGCCGGACAACAGGTCATACAGCAAATAGGAAACCGACATGGTTGGAACATCAGTCATCTTGCTCGGTGTGTTCATGTTCACCGTGGTCGTCATCGGCCTCGTCCTGGTGATCCTGGCAGCCCGCAGCAAGCTCGTCAGCACCGGTGACGTGACCATTGAGGTCAACGGCGACCCGGAGCACACCATTACCACCCAGGCTGGAGGCAAGCTGCTCAACACGCTGGCAGCCAACGGCATCTTCCTCTCCTCCGCCTGTGGCGGCGGCGGCTCTTGCGCCCAGTGCAAGTGCCGCGTGGAAGAGGGCGGCGGGGCGATCCTGCCGACCGAAGAGTCCCACTTCACCATGCGCGAGAAGAAGGAGGGCTGGCGTCTCTCCTGCCAGGTGCCGGTGAAGCAGGACATGAAGGTCGAGGTGCCCGAGGAGGTCTTCGGCGTCAAGAAGTGGGAGTGCGAGGTCATCGGCAATCCCAACGTTGCTACCTTCATCAAGGAACTCAACCTCAAGCTGCCTGAGGGTGAGAACGTCGACTTCCGCGCCGGCGGCTACGTCCAACTGGTGGCGCCGCCCTACGACATCAAGTTCTCCGACTTCGACATCGAGGAAGAGTATCGCGGCGACTGGGAGAAATTCGATCTGTTCAAGATCTCCCACAAGAACACCGAGGAAGTCATCCGCGCCTACTCGATGGCGAACTACCCGGAAGAGAAGGGCATCCTCAAGTTCAATATCCGCATCGCTACGCCGCCTCCCGGCACCAGTCATCCGCCGGGCCTGATGTCGACCTACGTCTTCAGCCTGAAGCCGGGCGACAAGGTCACCGTGATGGGGCCCTTCGGCGAGTTCTTCGCCAAGGACACCGATGCCGAGATGGTCTTCGTCGGCGGTGGTGCGGGCATGGCACCGATGCGCAGCCATATCTTCGACCAGCTCAAGCGGCTCAAGAGCCAGCGCAAGATCTCGTTCTGGTACGGTGCGCGTTCCTGGCGCGAAACCTTCTACAACGACGAGTACGATCAGCTGGCCGAGGAGTTCCCCAACTTCGAGTGGCACCTGGCGCTCTCCGACCCGCTGCCCGAGGACAACTGGACCGGGCCCACCGGGTTCATCCACAACGTGCTGTACGAGAACTACCTCAAGGACCATCCGGCTCCCGAGGATTGCGAGTACTACATGTGTGGGCCGCCCATGATGAATGCATCCGTGATCAAGATGCTGCTCGACCTGGGGGTCGAACCCGAGAACATCCTGCTGGACGACTTTGGCGGATGATCCCCTTCGCCTACGGGCGACTCACCGGGCTGGCCCTGCATGGGCCGGCCCGGCTCCTTCTCTCGCTGTTCCTGGTCGTGGCGCTCAGTGCTTGTCGTGACCCATCCAACGAGTACCTCTATCAGGGCACGGCTCTGGGAACGGGCTACCACATCACCCTGTATGCAGACCTCGGCGCTGAACAGGCGCTCGAACTCGAGGCCGGCATACAAGGTGAACTGGCAAGCCTCGAACGGCAGCGAAGCGGCTTTCTGCACGCCATGGATGCCGCCTTTGGCTGGCTGTGGCTATCGCCGGCGGCGTCGCTGAATCGGGAAATGGATCGTTTGGTCCATGCGTTGGCCGTCGATCGGCTGACGCTGTGGCTGGACGCCCAGCGTTTCTCTCCCTCTGCCATGCTGGTCGAGGTGGGGGGCGTGGTACGGGGCCAAGGTGTACCGCCCATGGGGGGCTGGCGCCTGTCGCTGGAGCAGGCGGGGCTTCCCGATCCGGATGGCGCACATCGGTTACGCTTGGAGAATGCTGCATTGGTGCGCCGTTTTGCGCAGCAGGACGGCATGCCCCTGGTTTCGCTGTCGACGCTATTGGCTGTGAGTGTCGTTGCGCCGAGTGCCAGCGAGGCCATGGAGCAGGCAAACCGATTGATGCATGCCAGGCCCGAAGAGGCGCTGACGCTGGCCGTAGCCATGGATAGTGCCGCAAGAGTTATTGTCAAGACACCACAGAGTATTGAAATCCATCATACTGCGGCTCTCGAGCCTTGGCTCGAGCCATAGTCGCAAGGAGTGTGACCTGATGACTACTTTCCTCGTCGTGCTGGGCTTCATGCTGTTGATCATGGCGGCCATGGCCATTGGCGTGATCATGGGGCGCAAGCCCATTGCCGGCTCCTGTGGGGGACTCAACAAGCTCGGCCTCAAGGAAGGCTGCGATATCTGCGGTGGCAAGGATGAGATCTGCGAGGAGGAGAGTCGCAAGCGTAAGGGAGCGTCGGTCAGCGCGCGGCGCAGCAGTGACGAGAGCCGTGGGGCGGACCTGGGCTACGATGCTACCAGGCGCTGAGCACGAGAGCCGGACGACTTGAACGACAAGGGAAAGGAGACGCGAGAACTCATGGCAGTCCATAACTATGACGTGGTGGTAATTGGCACCGGACCCGCCGGCGAGAGCGCCGCCATCAACGCCGCCAAGCATGGTAAGCGTGTCGCGGTGGTGGAGAAGCAACCGGTCCTCGGCGGCAACTGCACTCATTGGGGAACCATCCCCTCCAAGGCATTACGCCACCAGGTCAAGCAGATCATGCAGTTCAACACCAACCGTATGTTCCGTGATATCGGGGAGCCGCGCTGGTTTTCCTTTCCCAAGGTGATGGAGCGTTCCCGCATCACCATCGACCAGCAGGTCGAGATGCGCACCAAGTTCTATGCTCGCAACCGTATCGACCTTTTTAGCGGCGTGGCGCGTTTCAAGGACGAGCACACATTGTTGATCCGTGATCGGCAGGAAGCGCTGGAGGAACTGGTGGCCCAGAAGATCGTCATTGCCACCGGCTCGCGTCCCTATCGCCCCGCCGACATCAATTTTCGCCATCCACGAATCTATGATTCCGACACCATTCTGAGTCTCTCGCATACGCCGCGTACCCTGATCATTTTCGGTGCCGGCGTGATCGGCTGTGAATACGCCTCGATATTCTCGGGGCTGGGGGTGAAGGTCGATCTCATCAATAGCCGCGACAGCCTGCTCTCGTTCCTCGACGACGAGATTTCCGATGCGCTCTCCTACCACCTGCGCAAGCACGGTGTACTGATTCGACACAACGAAGAATATGAGCGGGTCGAAGGGGATGAGTCCGGCGTGGTGCTGTACCTCAAGTCGGGCAAGAAGCTGCGCGCGGATGCCTTCCTGTGGGCCAATGGCCGTACCGGTAACACTGACGAACTGGGTCTCGAGAACATCGGCCTTGAAGCCAATGGCCGCGGTCAGCTACAGGTCGACGACCATTACCGTACTGCCATCCCGCACATCTACGCTGCCGGCGACGTGATCGGCTGGCCGAGCCTGGCGAGTGCGGCCTACGATCAGGGATTGAATGCCTGCGACGAACTGCTCGAGCGCGATTATCGCTATGTCAATGAAGTGCCTACCGGGATCTATACCATTCCCGAGATCAGCTCTTTCGGCCGCTCCGAGCGCGAGCTGACCGAGGCCAAGGTGCCTTATGAGGTGGCGCAGGCCTTCTTCAAGGATACCGCTCGTGCCCAGATCACCGGCGATACCGTGGGCATGCTCAAGATCTTGTTCCATCAGGACACCTTGGAGATCTACGGTATTCACTGCTTTGGCGATCAGGCTTCGGAAATCGTCCATATCGGCCAGGCGATCATGCAACAGAAGGGGGAGGCGAATACCCTCAAGTATTTCGTCAACACGACCTTCAACTATCCCACCATGGCCGAGGCCTACCGGGTTGCGGCCCAGAATGGACTGAACAGAGTCTTCTGACCTGGTCCAGGCATCAGCTCTCCTCATTCCCGCCGGTCGCTAGACCGGCGTTTGCGTTATGCATGGCTGGACCTGACAGGAGAAGAAGGCGACGCTCACTCCTCCTTGAGCTGATGCCGGTAACACGGCGGCGAGGCAGGCTCGAGATCCTCCATATCCTCATCTCGCAGTGTCTCCAGCAGGGCCTGCTGCAGCAATGGAAGATAGGATTCTTCCAGGTTGCGTGCGGCGGAAAGCAGCGTCAACTTGCCCTGGCGGGCATAGCGCATCAAGGGGACGAGACTTGCCGGATCGTCGCGCAGCTCGCCGCGATAGCGCACGGCAAAGACGGCCGCACTGATCTCGCCCTCGTGGAGCTGCCGCCGCAGCAGAGGCGAGGGTGATGCATCACGATACCACTCGGTCAGATCGAGGCTCTCGCGGCGTTTGCCGCGAGGCCAGAGGCGATCGACCAGAACCCGGGCGCCGTCGGTGGGTTCGCTCGGGCTGTAGATTCGCTTGAGTACGATCTCGTAGCTCACGCCGTCTCCCTTTGCTGTCGAAACGCTACAACCGTTCCAGGGCCTCCCGGGCGCGTGGCTGCCAGTCGCCGGGCAGCTCAGCGGCACGCCCCAGTGCCTGGCGGGCCTCGTCGGTTTCCCCTTGGGCCAGCAGCACCAACCCCAGATTCAGCCATGCTACGCCCAAGTCGTCCCGGTGTGCCACTGAAGTACGAAATGCCTCGATGGCGCCTGGTGCATCTCCCGTCGCGTAGCGGGCGTTGCCCAGGGCAAAGTGGCCCATGCTGGACGCGGAAAAGCGCGCCGTGAAGGCTTCCCAGGCGGGTAGCGTGGCGCCGGCCCCATGAACCTGCTCGAAGGCAGAGATGGCCTGCAAGGCACGCTGCTCGCTGACACCACTGGGCAGTTCGCCGGGCGACAGTGCGACGAAGGCCCAACGTTCGCTGCGTGCCCAGGTTGCATCGAAGCGGCGAAACGATTCGATGCGTTCCGCTTCCTCGCCGCTGTGCAGGATGAGCTCACTGGCCTCCAGATCGTAGCCGATGGCGACGGCGTAATGCCACATAGGCCAGGCCGGCAGCGAAAGGTTCTGCATGACCACTACTGGATGGCCGGCGGCGATTTCGGTAAGCAGGGCATCGAGACTGTCGTTCAACACGTAGGGGATGCGGCCATGGCGCCTGACAGTGGCGAGCATCTCGGGCTGTACGCTGCCCTCGCGACCGGGGATGAACACCTGTGGTATCAGGCGTTCCATGGCCACGTCCACGCCGTCGTGGTTGAGCACCATGGCCAGTGAGGCGGGACCGCACTGGTATTCGCGCTGGGCGTGGAAAGGTACGCCTTCGATCATGGCTTCTCGCGGCAGCGTCTGCTCGGTGTTTGCGGCGAGGCGTGGCGTGGCGGCACAACCCGTCAGTATCAGCAGCCACAGGCTCAACAGAAGAACGCCCGCTAGGCGGGCGTTCTTGCAGACTGGCTTGAAACGGTCTTGCATGACGTTTCCCATCAGCGTGTGAAGGGGAAGACGTTGGTCAGACCCAAGATGTCGGTGACCAGCAGGACGAGGAAGACGAGCAGCAGGGCGCCGACGACGCTGGCGCCGGCAGGCAACTGGTCGAGCTGCTCAGCCATCTGACGAGCCTCTTCATCGGAGAGTGCGGCCACGCGGGCTTCGACTTCGGCCAGGTCGACGCCCTGGGCGACGAGCTGCTCCTGGACCTCGGTCCGGGACAGGATCTCGTTGATGCGCTCCCGGTCGGCATCGCCACGCTCTGCCGAGAGAGCCGCCTGGGTGGAGACCAGTTCACTGGTGGGAAGCGGGGCGGCCGAAACCGATACGCTGCCGAGCACCAGGGCCAGGATCAGCAGGGGACTGAGAAAGCGGCGGAGGGTTTTCATGATCAATGTTCCTTCTTTATCGGAAAAGGCTTCCGGCTCTTGAATGATCCAGCGCTCCCGGTTCAGTGAGCGCAGTCATCCACGTGCTCCAACGATGCTTTATAAGTATAAGCAGAAAGCACGTGAAATTTCATGCCCTTGCATAATCCAATGTGCGGGCTTTCCGGAGCGGGTGCGGCCGTCTCAACCTACACGGTAGGAAGAAGGCAATTCGGCAAGCAGGCCGCGGCCACCGGCCAGCGTCAGGGCCAGGTCGTGCAGCCCCTCCCACAGCGGCAAGTTGGCGGCTCCCTTGATCGAGAGGTCGAGGCGCTGGGAAAACAGCAGCAGTTTGTGCAGGCGCTTGCGGGGCAGACGGCCGATGGCTTGCTGGTAGGCAGGACGGCGCTTGTCGAAGATGGCCGGTTTCTGCGCCTTGCAGGCGTGTTCGAAGCTCTGGCCTTGATCGAGGTGCTGATGCAACGACAGCAGGGTGCGTAGCTCGCGATTCAGCGCCCACAATACGATGGGGGCTTCGATGCCTTCGCCACGCAGGCCATGGATGATGCGTGAGACGCGCTCGCGCTCGCCCTTGAGGCAGGCATCGGCCAGGGTGAAGACGTCATAGCGCGCGCTGTCCTCCACACCCCCCGCAATTTGGCCGGGGCCGATGCGGCTACCGGGCGGCAATAGCAGGGCCAGCTTCTGCAGTTCCTGATCCGCCGCGAGGAGATTGCCTTCGGTACGCTCGCCGAGCAAACGGGCGGCATCCAGATCGAGAGTCAGGCCGTGGCGCTCGGCGCGGTCGCGTAGCCAGAAGCCCAGCCGCGCCACGTCCACCGGCCACACCGGGACGAACACCCCGAGCTTGTCGAGCGCCTGGAACCAGGCGCTCTTCTGCTGGCGGAAATCGAGCTTGCCCATACTGACGAGCAAGACATTGTCGCGGTTGCCCGGGGCGTCAGCGTACTCCTTCAGTGCCTTGGCGCCCTCCTGGCCGAGGTTCTGATTGCCCAGGCGCAGCTCGATCAACTTGCTCGAGGCGAACAGCGACAGGCTGGCGGCAGCCTCGCGCAGCCGCCCCCAGGCGAAGTTGGCTTCCACATGAAGAATGTCCCGCTCTTCGATGCCCCTCTCACGGGCCGCACTGCGTACGGCGTCGCAGGCTTCCATGTGCTGCAGCGGCTCCTCGCCGGCCACGATCACCACCGGGGGCAGTTTCTTGACCAGCGCTTCCGGCAGCTTGTCGGCAAAGACCTTCATGAGAGTGCCTTCATGATCCTGTCTGGATGGGGTGCCTGCTGGATAAAACTCGCACGATTGGGGTCACGGGAGCGTGTTTTCACGAGCCGTCGGTCAGTGAGCGCAGACGCTCGAACAGGCGTCGCTGGGCCTCCTGACGCAGTTCCTGGCGCGCTTCTTCACGGAGTTCGTCCTGGGCCAGCAGGTTGTCGTCGCTGACGGTGAAACGAGTCGATACCTCGAGGCGCTGCTCGGAGAGCCGATAGGCACCGTCGTTACGCCGTTGTACCGAGAAGGATACCGTGAGCGACATTTCCCGCTCCTGCGGGCCGCTGTCGAGAACGCTCAGCTGGCGCTCACGGAATGTCTCCGGGCCGAGGTTGAGCACCAGTGGGGCATTGTCGTGCACCTGGGTACCGACTGCTACCAGGCGCTCTTCCACCAGGCGGGCCAGTTCACTGTCATCTCCCGCCAGAGCGAGTTCTTCCAGGGCCAGTCCCGACGTATCGAAGCCGCGCAGGCGAAAGCCGCAGCCGGTCAGTACCATGGCCGCTCCGACGGCCATGGCAAGGTTGAGAAATTCGCGTCGCTGCATGAGGGCTCCCGTTCGGTCTGCGTCAGCTCACCACGATATTGACCAGTTTGCCCGGTACCACGATCACCTTGCGTACCGTCTTGCCCTCGGTGTGACGCTGGACGTTCTCGGCGGCGAAGGCTTCGGCTTCAATGGCTTCCTTGGGGGCCTCGGCGGCTACCTCGATACGGGCACGCAGCTTGCCGTTGACCTGTACCACCAGCTCGATGGTATCGCGTGCGAGGGCCGATTCGTCCACCTTCGGCCAGGAGGTATCAATGGCCGGCTCCTCGTGACCCAGCTCGTGCCACAGCGCATGGCAGGCATGCGGTGTGATCGGTGCCAGCAGCAGCACGCAGGCTTCCACGGCCTCGCGGGCCACGGCCAGGCCCTGGGGCGTGGCATCGTCGAACCTGGCAAGGGCGTTGGTCAGCTCCATTACCGCAGCGATCGCTGTGTTGAAGGTGGTGCGCCGGCCGATGTCGTCGCTGGCCTTCTTGATCGTCTCGTGGGTCTTGCGCCGCAGTTCACGCTGGGTGTCGTTGAGCGCCTCGGCGTCCAGCTTGCCCGGCTGACCGGCCTCGAGGTGCTCCGCGACCAGGCGCCACAGGCGCTTGAGGAAGCGGCTGGCACCCTCGACGCCGGAGTCGGACCACTCGAGCGATTGTTCCGGCGGGGCGGCGAACATCATGAACAGGCGCACGGTATCGGCGCCGAAACGGTCGATCATCGACTGCGGGTCGACGCCGTTGTTCTTCGACTTGGACATCTTCTCGATGCCGCCCATCTCCACCGGCTGGCCGTCCGCGATCAGCACCGCGCTGACCGGGCGCCCCTTGTCGTCGCGCTGGACCTCGACATCGGCGGGATTGAACCACTCCTTGCCGCCGTTCGGTGTCGAGCGGTAGAAGGTTTCGGCGATGACCATGCCCTGGGTGAGCAGGCGCTGGAACGGCTCGTCGACCTTCACCAGGCCCAGGTCGCGCATCAGCTTGGTGAAGAAGCGAGCGTAAAGCAGATGCAGGATGGCATGTTCGATACCGCCGATATAGAGATCGACCGGCAGCCAATAGTCGGCACGCTCGTCGAGCATGGCTTCGCGATTGTCGGCACAGCAGAAGCGGGCGAAGTACCAGGACGACTCCATGAAGGTATCGAAGGTATCGGTTTCGCGCACCCAGCCGTCACCCAGGTCATGGAACTCGGGCATGCGCTTCAGCGGCGATCCGCTGGCGTCGACGGTGACTTCCATGGGCAGGGCGACGGGCAGCTCGTCGTCGGAGAGCGGCACGGTCTGGCCCTCGGGGCCGTACTTGACCGGGATCGGTGCGCCCCAGTAGCGCTGGCGGGCCACGCCCCAGTCGCGCAGGCGATAGTTGATCTTTACCTCGCCGCGACCTAGCTCGGCCAGCCTGCCGGCGATGGCTTCGAAGGCGGCATCGAAGTCCAGGCCGTCGAACTCACCGGAGTTGATCACCCGGCCATACTCGGCGTAGGCGCCCTCCGAGAGGTCAGGCGCCTGGCCGTTTTCGTCGGCGATCACCGCCTCGATCGGCAGGTCGTACTTGGTGGCGAACTCCCAGTCGCGCTGGTCGTGGCCGGGAACGGCCATGACCGCGCCGGTACCGAACTCCATCAGTACGAAGTTGGCGACGTACACCGGCACTTCGCGACCGGTCAGTGGGTGCACCGCCACCTGGCCGGTGGCCATGCCTTTCTTCTCCTTGGTGGCGAGTTCCGCCTCGGAGGTGCCACCGCGAGCGCACTCCTCGCAGAAGGCTGCCAGTTCGGCGTTGTCTTCAGCCGCGGTCCTGGCCAGCGGATGGCCAGCGGCAACCGCCACGTAGGTTACGCCCAGAAGGGTATCGGGGCGGGTGGTATAGACCGACAGCGGCTCGGCGGCGCTGCCGTCCGCGTTCCTGATGTCGAAGCTGAGTTCCACGCCGCGCGACTTGCCGATCCAGTTGCGCTGCATGGTCTTGACCTGCTCGGGCCACTCGATCTTGTCGAGATCGGCGAGCAGCTCGTCGGCGTAGTCGGTGATCTTGAGGAACCACAGCGGGATTTCCTTGCGCTCCACCAGTGCGCCGGAGCGCCAGCCGCGACCCTCGATGACCTGTTCGTTGGCCAGTACGGTCTGGTCCACCGGGTCCCAGTTGACCGTGGACATCTTCTTGTAGACCAGCCCCTTTTCCACCAGCTTGGCGAAGAACCACTGCTCCCAGCGGTAGTAGTCGGTATCGCAGGTGGCGAACTCGCGGTTCCAGTCGTAGGCGAACCCCAGCGCCTTGAGCTGGCGGCGCATGTAGTCGATGTTGTCGTAGGTCCACTTGGCTGGCGGCACCCGGTTCTGAATCGCCGCGTTCTCGGCCGGCATGCCGAAGGCATCCCAGCCCATGGGCTGCATCACGTTCTTGCCCTGCATGCGCTGGAAGCGCGAGACCACGTCGCCGATGGTGTAGTTGCGCACGTGCCCCATATGCAGCTTGCCACTGGGGTAGGGGAACATCGACAGGCAGTAGAACTTCTCTCGGCTGGCATCCTCCACCGCCTTGAAGCACTGGTTCTTTTCCCAGAAGTCCTGGGCGTCGCGTTCGATTTCAAAGGGCTTGTACTGTGCGTCCATCGGCTTTCGAAATGACCTTAGAGTGTGTTGGCGCGGAAGCGCCGTGCGGTTGCGCAGAAAATTGTTCGGCGTCATTGCCGGCCGGCAGCCATGCGATAAAACGTTGAACTGACGACGGGATGGCGTCTAAATGGTAACCAAGGATACCCCAGTAGGGCAGGCCGGGCCATGCCCGGTCCATGCCGAAAGCCGCTTCGAGGAGATGACCATGAGCGAACGTCCCGACTCCCATCGCGAACATCGGCTGCGTGAGGGCTACGAGCGCATGCTGGCCAGGCTGCGTGAGGGCGCCGACGACCTGACCTGGGAGAACCTGCAGCGGGAACTGGATGAGGCGGTCGAATTCGAGGCCGAGCTGGAGGACTTCACCAAGGATGAACTCGCCTTGCTGCGTGCCTGGGTCGAGCGCGACCTGATGGACATGCGGCGCTACTTGCGGGCGGGTGGGCGCGGTGTAGCCGCCTGGCTGGGCATCGACCTCGACCAGTTGTCGCGCAAGGTGGTGGATTCGCTGTTCTCCATCGCCGACCGCAGCATCGTCGAGAATGCTCGACTCAACGAAGACCTGGAGGCGGCCCGGGCCGATTACTGCGAGGGTGAGTTGGCGGCCCCCGGACGCATGGCCTGTGTGCACTGCGATGCGGTCGTCGACCTGGAGGGGGTGACTCGCATCGAACCCTGCCACCAGTGCGGCCATCGCTACTTCTACCGAATCTCCCAATGAGCCTTTACAGCCAGGCATCGAGCGTGAGGATGGCCACTACCACCAGGCCGCTGAGCAGCAGGGCGTACCCTATATTGTGACGCATCATGCGATAACCGCTGACGCCGTAGCGGCCCTGCAGCGACAGATTGATCCCCGACAGCGGCCCTACCGATGTGCCCACCGCCCAGGAGGCCAGGGCGGTAAAGGCGAACAGTGTCTGCTCACTGCCACGCAGGTCCAGCATCGAAGCCAGCACCGAAACGCCGATGATCGGATGCAGCCCGGCTACGGCGCTGGCGACGATGGCGAGAAAGCTGGTCACGGCCTGGGCCGAGCCGAAATGAGAGAACAGCCGCCATTCACTGCCCGTCGCGGCAGCGACGAAGGTGGAGAGTCCCAGGGTCAGCAAGCCTGCCGAGAGGAACAGGGCAATCTCGCCGCGCATCGTCGGCAGGCGCGTCAGCGTGTGCTGGCGCACGCGGCGCAGGGTCCAGCGCGGCCCGGCCGGGAGGTTGCTGGCCAGTGCCACGGCCGGCAGCAGAAATGTGATAATGCTGACGATGCCGAGCCGAGGCGTGAGCTGAAAGTGGAACAACATCACCAGAATGGCCATCGATACCGGCATTAGCAGGCTACGTGGAGAGAGCGAGAAACCGGACACCTCGGCCAGATCGAAGCGCCGCGACAGTTCTAGTGTCGTCAGGAGGCCGCTGAGCAGCGCCAGCGGCAGCCCCACCGCAAGGATGCGCGAATATTCCATGCCCGGGACCAGGGTCATCACCACGCCCATGGAGGCAAAGAAGGGCGACCACAGCGCCGCGCTGGAGAGTCCTCGGTTCAGTGCCAGCAGTTGAGGCGTGGTCAGCGGGCCACGCCGGGCCAGGCGGTCGCCGATCATGAACACCGTCGAGAGGTTGAGAATGGTGCCCAGCAGGTGCACGCCCAGCCAGGTGCCAGCGGTTCCACGCACGCCGGTGAACGGCCTGCCCAGGGGGCGTTTGTTGGCGTGACGATTGCCGATCAGGCCGATGAAACTCACGCCCACCAGCATGGCCACCACATAGGTATTGCCGCTGGTGATCGCTGGCCAGGCGATGTCGCTGGTATAGCGCCACCGTGCCAGGATGAGCAGCCCCAGGCCAATGGTGGCTAGTGCACCGGCTTGCCAGCGGGTACGGCGAGGAATGTCGCGCCACAGTAGCAGCGTGGCCAGCCACAGGGCGTAGCCGACGCCGTGCGGAAAAGGTAACGCCCCGGCAAAACCGAGGATCTGCTGCACCAGCCCAAGCAGAATCAACACGCCCGCCAGGGCATGGCGCGTCGATGTGGCAGGAGAGGCGGGAGAGGACACGGTGGTGTAGGGCTCCAGGTGGAGGCGGTTGGATTGTGAGCAGTCTAACAATATTTCCTCATGTTCGGCGACTCGCCACGTCACGCGCCCCTTCCAGCAGTCCCAGCATTGCCCGTGCGGCGTTGGAGAGGGTACGGCTGCGATGCACCAAGTAGCCCAGGGAGCGATGGATGGAAGAATGTTCCACCTCGAGCTCGTGCAGTTCGCCAGCCACCAGCCGCTCCGGCAGCAGGCTCCAGCCCAGGCCGATGGAAGTCATCATCTTGAGGGTTTCGAGATAGTTGGTGGTGAGTGCCACGGGTAGCTCTAGGCCGGCGGCGGCAAAGCGTGATTCGATCAAGGTACGCGTGAAGGTCATGGGCCCCGGAAGCACGGCACCGAAGGTGCACAGCTCGTGCAGCGATAACCGCCCACGCCTGGCCAGTGGATGATCGTGGGCGCAGACGAAGCACATCCGATCGTCCCATACGGGCACCACGACGAGTTGAGGATCCGGATGCGGTGCCAGGGTCACCACGGCCATTTCCAGCTCACCATCGAGCACGCCCTGGTAAGCCTGCTCCGAGTCGAGGAAGCGCAGGTCCATGCGCACTTCCGGATGAGCCCGGGTATAGGCCTTGAGTAACGGCGGCAACCGGTGCAGGCCGATATGGTGGCTGGTGGCGAGGGTTAGGCTACCGCCGACATCCCCCGTCAGGTCGATCAGCGCGCGGCGGCTATCATCCACCATGACCAGGATCTGCCGGGCGCGGGGCAGCAGCACCCGGCCTGCCTCGGTGAGAGTGACGCGACGGCCGATGCGGTCGAACAGCCGCGCGCCGGTCTGCTCCTCGAGGGAGGCGATGCGCTTGGAGACCGCCGGCTGGGTCAGATGCAGCTGCTCGGCGGCGCGGGAAAAACTGCCGCTGTCGGCCACGGCGAGGAAGGCCTGCAGGCTTTGGGTGTCCATCGTATCGCTTGCATTCCTATTGGGAATCCAATGAATAAATAACATGAATTGCTTTTATGAGCGAGCCGCGCAAGACTGGCTAACACCTAATAGCTTTAACGCCAGGAAACGTAAGTGCACGGACCAAGCGGTGCACTGCAGGCGTGAGCGGCGCCGGGGGCAGGTCATAGCGGAGGTCTTTTGCCATGGATGGCAAAAGTAGCGCCCAGGGATGGGTTTACAGCGCCTCCGCGAGACCTGTCGACGGAGAGCCGCGTGGTAGGCAGCGAGATACGCCACGGCGATAACCCAGACCGGACAGGCAAAAGGGCCATAGAGCCCGGGAGAACGATATGGCAGGCCAGACGCTTTACGACAAGCTGTGGTCGCAGCACCTGGTGAAGGAGCGCGACGATGGTACCGCATTGATCTACATCGACCGCCAGTTGCTGCACGAAGTGACCTCACCGCAGGCCTTCGAAGGGCTGCGCCTGGCCGGGCGCAAGCCGTGGCGTCTCGACGCCAATCTGGCCACGCCGGACCACAACGTGCCGACCACCGTGAAGGAACGTGCCGAGGGTAATGCCGGCATCAAGGATCCGGTGTCGCTGATCCAGGTACAGACGCTCGACGACAACTGCGTCGAGTTCGGCATCGAAGAGTTCAAGATAAACGACCCGCGCCAGGGCATCGTGCACGTGGTAGGGCCGGAGCAGGGCGCTACCCTGCCGGGAATGACCGTGGTCTGCGGCGACTCCCACACCGCTACCCACGGTGCCTTCGCCGCGCTGGCTCACGGCATTGGCACCTCTGAGGTGGAGCACGTGCTCGCCACCCAGTGCCTGCTGGCGCAGAAGATGAAGAACATGCAGGTGCGCGTCGAGGGCAAGCTCGGCACTGGCGTCACCGCCAAGGACGTGGTGCTGGCCATCATCGGCAAGATCGGTACCGCCGGCGGTACCGGCTATGCCATCGAGTTCGCCGGCAGCGCCATTCGCGACCTCTCCATGGAGGGACGCATGACGGTGTGCAACATGGCCATCGAGGCCGGCGCCCGGGTCGGCCTGATCGCGGTGGATGAGACCACTATCGATTACCTCGCCGAGCGCCCCTTCGCCCCGAAGGGCGAGCAGTGGCAGGCCGCCGTGGCGGACTGGCGCAACCTGGTGTCCGATGCGGACGCCCAGTTCGACAAAGTGGTCACATTGGATGCCGACGAGATCGAACCCCAGGTGAGCTGGGGCACCAGCCCTGAAATGGTCACCGGCATCTCCGGCGAAGTGCCCGACCCGGCCGAGCAGAACGATGACTCCGTCAAGCGCGGCTATACCCGGGCGCTGGAGTACATGGGCCTCGCGCCCAAGCAGAAGATCACCGAGATCAAGCTCGACAAGGTGTTCATCGGCTCGTGCACCAACTCGCGTATCGAGGACCTGCGTGAGGCGGCGAAGGTGGCACGCGGCAAGAAGGTGGCCGACTCCATCAAGCTCGCCATGGTGGTGCCGGGCTCCGGCCTGGTGAAGCGCCAGGCCGAAGCCGAGGGGCTCGACAAGATCTTCATCGAGGCAGGTTTCGAATGGCGCGAGCCGGGCTGCTCCATGTGTCTGGCAATGAACGCCGACAAGCTCGGCGCCGGCGAGCACTGCGCCTCCACCTCCAACCGCAACTTCGAAGGCCGCCAGGGATACGGTGGGCGTACCCACCTGGTCAGTCCGGCGATGGCCGCTGCTGCCGCCATCGCCGGACATTTCGTGGATGTGCGCCGGTTCGCCGGCGATAGCGCCGCCAACGATCCCCAGCAGGCAAAGGAGGCTTGAGCATGAGAAAGTTCGAACGTCAGCAGGGCCTCGTCGCGCCGCTCGATCGCGCCAACGTGGACACCGACCTGATCATCCCCAAGCAGTTCCTCAAGTCGATCAAGCGCACCGGCTTCGGCGTCAACCTGTTCGACGAGCTGCGCTATCTCGACGAGGGATATCCGGGGCAGGATTGCTCCAAGCGCCCGTTGAATCCCGATTTCGTGCTCAACCAGCCACGCTACCAGGGCGCCAGCGTGCTGCTGGCGCGACGCAATTTCGGTTGCGGCAGCTCGCGGGAGCATGCCCCCTGGGCGCTGGAGGACTTTGGCTTCCGCGTGGTGATCGCGCCGAGCTTTGCCGATATCTTCTACAACAACGCCTTCAAGAACGGATTGCTGCTGATCACCTTGCCGGAGGACGTTATCGACCGCCTGTTCCGCGAGGTGGAGGCGAACGAAGGCTATCGTCTCGACGTGGACCTCGAGAACCAGCGGGTGATCACGCCCTCGGGCGAGATCCTCGAGTTCGCGGTCGATGCCTTCCGCAAGCACTGTCTGCTCGAAGGGCTCGACGACATCGGCATCACCCTGCAGGACGAGAACGCCATTCGCGTCTTCGAGGAGAAGCATCGGCAGGAACGTCCCTGGCTGTTCCGCGATAGCGCTTGAACAAGGAAGCGACGATGACACGTAAAATTCTGGTACTGCCGGGTGACGGCATTGGCCCCGAGATCACTGCCCAGGCGAGCCGCATCCTGGCTGCCTGTCAGGCCCGTGGGCTCGACGCCGAGGTGGAGGAGGCGCTGGTGGGTGGTAGCGCCTATGACGAACATGGCGAGCCGCTGCCCGCCGTGACGCTGGACAAGGCCAAGGCCGCCGACGCCATCCTGCTCGGCGCGGTGGGCGGTCCCAAGTGGGACAAGCTCGAGGACCTGTCCAAGCGCCCCGAGAAGGGCCTGCTCGGCCTGCGCAAGAACCTCGGCCTGTTCGCCAACCTGCGCCCGGCCATCACCTACCCGCAACTGGCCAGCGCCTCCAGTCTCAGGCCCGAGCTGGTGGCAGGCCTCGACATCATGATCGTGCGCGAGCTGACCGGCGGTATCTACTTCGGCCAGCCCCGTGGCATCGAGGTGCGCGACGGCCAGCGTGTCGGCTTTAACACCTACGTCTACTCCGAGAGCGAGATCGAGCGTATCGGCCGGGTCGCCTTCGAGCTGGCGCAGAAGCGCGGCAAGCGCCTGTGCAGCGTCGACAAGGCCAATGTGCTCGAGGTCACCATCCTGTGGCGCGAGGTGATGGAGCGGCTGGCGCCGGAGTATCCCGACGTCGAGCTTTCGCACATGTACGTCGACAACGCCGCCATGCAGCTGGTGCGTGCGCCCAAACAATTCGATGTGATGGTCACCGGCAACATGTTCGGTGACATTCTCTCCGACGCTGCCGCCATGCTGACCGGTTCCATCGGCATGTTGCCCTCGGCCTCGCTCAACGAGAGCGGCCAGGGCATGTATGAACCCTGTCATGGCAGCGCTCCGGACATCGCCGGCCAGGGCATCGCCAATCCGCTGGCGACCATCCTCTCGGTGGCGATGATGCTGCGCTATTCGCTCTCCGAGCCTGAACTGGCGGCTCGCATCGAAAATGCTGTCGGGAAAGTGCTGGATGACGGCCTGCGGACCGCGGATATTGCCTCCGAGGGCACGCGCACAGTATCGACGAGCGAAATGGGCAACGCGGTGCTGGCGGCTTTCGAGGCGGCCTGAACGCCAACGCACATCATTGCCGTTATCCTGGGCCCGGGCTCGCCTGCGAGGTGAGCCCGGGTCGTGTATACTATTGGCCTCATACTTTCCAGGAGGACTTCACATATGTTGAAAGTCGGTTTCGTCGGATGGCGTGGCATGGTGGGCTCCGTGCTCATGCAACGCATGCAGGAGGATGGAGACTTCGATGGCATCGAGCCCATCTTCTTCACCACCTCCCAGGTCGGTCAGCCCGGCCCCGACATCGGCGTGGACGTGCCTCCGCTGAAAGATGCCACCGACATCGACGAACTCAAGGCGCTGGATGTGGTGATCACCTGTCAGGGTGGCGACTATACCAAGCAAGTCTACGGCGATCTGCGCGGCAGTGGTTGGAAGGGTTACTGGATCGATGCCGCCAGTACCCTGCGCATGGAGGACGAGGCGACCATCGTGCTCGACCCCGTCAACCGTCACGTCATCGATGCGCAACTTGCGCATGGTGCCAAGACCTTCGTCGGCGGCAACTGCACCGTCAGCCTGATGCTGATGGGACTGGGCGGGCTGTTCGAGGCCGACCTGATCGAATGGATGACTTCCATGACTTATCAGGCCGCCTCCGGCTCCGGTGCCAAGCACATGCGCGAGCTGCTCAATCAGATGGGCGCACTGCGCGACGTGGTCAAGAGCGAGCTCGACAATCCTTCCAGTGCGATTCTGGACATCGACCGCAAGGTGGCCGCGGCCATGCAGGGCCGTGATTTCCCGGTCGACAACTTCACCGCCCCGCTGGCTGGCAGCCTGCTGCCATGGATCGACACCAAGCTTGACAATGGCCAGAGCCGCGAGGAGTGGAAAGGCAGTGTCGAGAGCAATAAGATCCTCGGTCTGCAATCCAGCCCGATCCCGATCGATGGTCTGTGCGTACGCATCGGCGCCATGCGCTCGCACAGCCAGGCCTTCACCATCAAGTTGAAGAAGGATGTGCCGTTAGATGAAATCGAGGAGCGCATCGCCAAGCACAACGAGTGGGTGAAGGTGATTTCCAATGACAAGGAAGCCAGCATTGCCGGCCTGACACCGGCCGCTGTCACCGGTACGCTGTCCATTCCGGTGGGACGTCTACGCAAGCTGAACATGGGCGGCGAGTACCTCTCGGCCTTCACCGTTGGCGATCAACTGCTGTGGGGCGCAGCCGAACCTCTCAAGCGCATGCTGAAGATCCTCCGCGAGCAGTAATGCTCGTTGAAGTGGCATTGACGGGGTATCTCCTGCAGGAGATGCCCCGTTTTGGAACGCGCTCGTCCGGTGCTGCAGCGTCTGGGCGACGGGGCCGGGAATTTCCACCTGCGCAACGAGGCGCAGGTATTGCTCTCACATTATCGACACTGACGGTGGCATGACCCTGTTCCGACCTCTCGACGATCGTCACCCCCTGAGCGGCCGTTTGGCCATGGGAGTGGAATATGACGGCAGCGCTTACTGCGGCTGGCAGCGGCTCAAGCATGCCCCCTCGGTCCAGGCCGAGCTGGAGCGGGCACTCTCCAAGGTAGCGAGCCAGCCGGTAACGGTGCATGCCAGCGGTCGAACCGATTCCGGCGTGCACGCCACGCGCCAGATCGTACACTTCGACGCCCCCGCGCCCCGCTCGCAGAAGGCTTGGGTATTCGGCGTCAATGCCAACCTGGCGCGCGATGTCGCGGTGCGCTGGGTGCGCGAGGTGTCCGACGGCTTCCACGCCCGTTTCAAGGCCCTGGCGCGTCGTTATCGTTACCTCATTCTCAACCAGCCGAGCCGGCCGGTGCTGGAGCGCGCCAACGTCACCTGGTGCCGCGACCCACTGGATGCCGAGGCCATGCATCGTGCGGCCCAGGCGCTGGTGGGCGAGCACGACTTCTCCAGCTTTCGTGCGGCGGGTTGCCAGTCGAAGACGCCCTGGCGTCGCCTGCACTTCATCGAGGTGCACCGCCACGGCCCGCTAGTGGTGGTCGACGTACAGGGCAATGCGTTCCTGCACCACATGATCCGCAACATCGTCGGCGCCCTGGTCACCGTGGGGCGTGGCGAGCGTGGCGACGACTACCTGGCCGAACTGTTGGCGCTCAGGGATCGTACGCTCTCCGACGTTACCGCGCCCGCTTGCGGGCTGCACTTCGTCGACTCGCTCTACGACGAGGCCTGGGACCTGCCGCGTGAGCCGCTGGGGCCGAACCTGCTGGCCTTTCTCGGCGAGTGGACCGGTGAACGCGAACTGCCGGTGTGTTCCATGGTCGAATTTCGTCGGGGCCGGCCCATGGCCGAAGCTGCGGGTAACGCGCCCATGGCGAAGGAGGGCGAGTCATGACGGTACCCTGTGTGCAACCGACACGTACCCGCATCAAATTCTGTGGCCTGACCCGAGAACGTGACGTGGCCGATGCCGTGGCTGCCGGTGCCGATGCCTTGGGGTTCGTGCTATGGCCGGGTAGCAAGCGCTGCGTCGACGAGGAGCGCCTTGCCGCATTGGCAGCCCAGGTGCCGGCTTTCGTCACTCGAGTGGGGCTGTTCGTCGATCAGAACGCCGAACTCATCGCGCGCAGTGCCGTTCACCTCGACCTGCTGCAGTTCCACGGCGACGAGACGCCAGCATTCTGTGCCGGCTTTGGCCGGCCCTGGATCAAGGCGCTGCGCATGCGCGACGATCTCGATCTGCACGCCGCCGCCACGGCCTATGACGGCGCCCAGGCGCTGCTGCTGGATGCCTATCGCCCGGGGATGCCGGGCGGTACCGGCGAGACCTTCGACTGGTCGCGAATCCCCGCAAGTCTTGAAAAACCTGTTATTCTCGCGGGTGGGCTGACGGCGGACAATGTCGCCGACGCCATCGAGTGCGTGCGCCCCTTTGCGGTGGACGTTTCCGGAGGTGTGGAGGCCGAGCCCGGCTGCAAGGATCCCTGCCTGTTGTCGGCGTTTGCCGCGGCGGTGGCCGAGGCGGATCGCAAGCGCCTGGCATGATCGTCTTTTGCCCAAGCTGACCCAACCCCTGTCCCTTATGGCGACCCTATGAGGTGTCTTTAGTGAGCAAGTTCAGTGACCTGACCCGACTGCCGGACGCCCGCGGCCACTTCGGCCCCTATGGCGGCCGGTTCGTCTCGGAGACCCTGAGCTTCGCCCTGGACGATCTGGAGAAGACCTACATGCGTCTTCGCGAAGATCCCGGTTTCCAGGCCGAATTCGACTATGATCTGGCCCATTACGTGGGCCGTCCTTCTCCGCTCTACCATGCGGAGCGATGGTCGAAGCAGCTCGGCGGGGCACAGATCTGGCTCAAGCGCGAAGACCTCAACCATACTGGCGCGCACAAGGTGAACAACACCATCGGCCAGGCGCTGCTGGCCAAGATGAGCGGCAAGCCGCGGGTGATTGCCGAGACCGGTGCCGGCCAGCACGGCGTGGCGACGGCCACCGTCGCGGCGCGTCTGGGGCTGAAGTGCGAGGTCTACATGGGCGCCGAGGACGTGCAGCGCCAGAAGCTCAACGTCTATCGCATGCGTCTGCTCGGGGCCAACGTGATTGCGGTGGAGTCCGGCACCCGCACGCTCAAGGATGCCATGAACGAGGCGCTGCGCGATTGGGTCACCAACGTCGATGACACCTTCTACATCATCGGCACCGTGGCCGGGCCACACCCCTATCCCATGCTGGTACGCGACTTCAACGCCGTGGTCGGCCGCGAGGCGCGCCGCCAGTCGCTCGAAGAATTCGGCAAGTTGCCCGATGCGCTGATTGCCTGCGTGGGGGGCGGCTCCAACGCCATGGGCCTGTTCTACCCCTTCGTCGAGGATGACGACGTCGCCATGTACGGTGTCGAAGCCGGCGGCGACGGCGTCGAAACCGGGCGCCATGCGGCACCGCTGGCTTCCAATGCGCCACGTGGCGTGCTGCATGGCAATCGCACCTATCTGATGTCCGACGAAGGCGGCCAGGTGGCGGATACCCACTCGATCTCGGCCGGCCTGGACTACCCTGGCGTAGGACCCGAACATGCGCTGTGGAAGGACGTGGGGCGGGTGCAATACGTGGCGGCCAACGATGACGCCGTGCTCGAGGCTTTCCGCGAGCTGACCCGGGTGGAGGGCATCATGCCGGCGCTGGAATCGGCCCATGCTCTGGCGCATGCCAAGGTATTGGCCCCGACCCTGCGTCCCGACCAGAACATCGTGGTCAATCTCTCCGGCCGCGGCGACAAGGACATCATGACGGTCGCCAAGATCGACGGCCTGGAGTTTTGACGATGAATCGAATCGATGAACGTTTCGCCGAACTCAAGGCCCAGGGGCGTCGCGCACTGATCCCCTACATCACCGCCGGCGATCCGGCTCCACGCTACACGGTAGGCTTCATGCATGCCCTGGTGGAAGCGGGTGCCGATGTGATCGAACTGGGAGTTCCGTTCTCCGATCCCATGGCTGATGGTCCGGTGATCCAGAAGGCCTGCGAGCGGGCGCTCAAGCACGGCGTACGCCTCACCCATCTGTTCGAAATGGTGCGCGAATTCCGTCAGCGTGACGACCAGACCCCGATCGTGCTGATGGGATATCTCAATCCTATCGAGCGTATCGGTCTCGAAGCTTTCGCCGAGCAGGCCGCCGCTGCTGGCGTCGATGGTGTGCTGACCGTGGACATGCCGCCCGAAGAGGCCGACGAGTTCGGGCCCATCCTCAAGCAGCAGGGTTTGGCTTCGATCTTTCTGGTCGCCCCTACCACATCGCAGGAACGGGCCGCTACAATATGCGCCCATGGCGAGGGCTACCTCTACTATGTCGCGCTCAAGGGGGTGACCGGGGCCGCCACGCTGAACGCCGCGGATGTGGCCGAGCACCTGGCACCGCTGCGTGGCTTGACCGATCTGCCACTGTGCGTCGGCTTCGGCATTCGTGACGGTGCTTCTGCCGCCGAGGTCGGCAAGGTTGCCGATGGTGTCATCGTTGGCAGTGCCTTGGTCAACCGTATCGCCGAGCACGCCGAGCGACCGGAAGCGATTGCTGGAGAACTCAAGGCCATTCTCGGTGAGATGCGCCAGGCTCTGGATGCGCTGCCGGCGCATTAGCCACGAGGCTGTCCTTGCCCACGATTTCGACTCATGACGCCCGGTATCGCCGGACGCAACAGCATACGGAAGTCTTTCTGACATGAGCTGGCTCGACAAGATTGTTCCCTCCATGGGGCGGATTCAGCGCAAGGACCGGCGGGCCAGTGTGCCCGACGGCCTGTGGCGCAAGTGCCCAAAGTGCGAGGCGGTACTCTACCTGCCCGAACTAGAGAAGCATCACAACGTCTGTCCTAAATGTGACCATCACCTGCGGTTGACGGCGCGCAAGCGGCTCGACTGGTTCCTCGACAAGGATGGGCGAGAGGAGATCTCTGCCGATCTGGAGCCGGTGGATCGCCTCAAGTTCCGCGATTCGAAGAAGTACAAGGATCGCCTTGGCGCGGCTCAGAAGGAAACCGGCGAGAAGGATGCTCTGGTAGCCATGCGCGGCACGCTGGATGGCCTGCCTGTGGTCGTGGTGGCCTTCGAGTTCACCTTCATGGGCGGCTCCATGGGCGCGGTAGTGGGTGAGAAGTTCGTGCGTGCGGCCACCCTGGCGCTCGAGGAGCGTATTCCCTTCGTCTGCTTCTCCGCCTCGGGCGGGGCGCGGATGCAGGAAGCGCTTTTCTCGCTGATGCAGATGGCCAAGACTTCGGCGGCGCTGGAGCGCCTGCGCGTGGCTGGCGTACCCTACATCTCGGTGTTGACCGACCCGGTGTTCGGTGGCGTTTCGGCGTCGCTGGCCATGCTCGGCGATCTCAACGTGGCCGAGCCCAATGCCCTGATCGGCTTCGCCGGCCCTCGCGTCATCGAGCAGACCGTGCGCGAGAAGCTCCCCGAAGGCTTCCAGCGCAGCGAGTTCCTGCTCGAGCACGGCACGGTGGACATGATCGTTCATCGTGGCGAAATGCGTGACCGCCTCGGTGGCGTGCTGCGCAAGCTGACCCATCAGCCCCCCAGCGGCCTCGAAGAGAACGTGCTTCTCGAGCCGGACCTGGTTGACGAGGCCGAGCGCGCAGAAGCGGAAGAGGGCGAATACATCGATGCGGTCGAGACGGGTACGTCGGAGGAAACTTCGTCGTCCGAGAACCTCGATCGTGGCGACCCGGCGCGCTGATTGCCCGTGATGGCTGCGATTCCGTCTCGTACCCTGGAGGCCTGGCTCGATTACCTGGAACGGCTCCACCCGGTGGGCATCGACCTTGGCCTCGACAGGGTGGCCGAGGTGGCCCGCCGCATGGGGCTGCTGGACAATCGCCTGGCGCCGCGGGTGATCACGGTCGCCGGGACCAATGGCAAGGGTTCGACCGTCGCCATGATCGAGGCGTTGGCCAGGGCGCACGGTTTGACTACGGCCGCCTACACCTCGCCGCACCTGCTGCGTTACAACGAAAGGCTGCGTCTCGACGGTGCCGAGGCAGACGATGCCACGCTGATTGCCGGCTTCGAAGCCGTCGAGGCCGCACGCCTGGCCGACGAGCCCGTCAGCCTGACCTACTTCGAGGCCGGAACCTTGGCGGCGTTGTGGGCCATTGCCCATCACTCGCCTGATCTCGCTGTGCTCGAAGTGGGGCTGGGCGGCCGCCTGGACGCGGTCAACGTCATCGATGCCGACATCGCCGTGATCACGACCATCGCTCTCGACCACGCGGCCTTCCTTGGCACCGACCTTGCGGGAATTGGCCGCGAGAAAGCCGGGATCATGCGTGCCGGAAGCCCTGCCATCCTGGGTAGCAACGAGCTTCCCGACAGCGTACGCCAGTGTGCCGAGGCTTGCGGTGCTCCGGTTCTGGCGCTGGGGCAGGAGTTTCGCTGGCAAGCGGGCGTTTCAGGCCGCTTCGGCTGGCAGGGAACCATTGGCGATGACGCCTCGCCGAGCCTGGAAGACTTGCCCGACCCGGGGCTGCCGCTGGACAATGCGGCAACGGCACTGCAGGCGCTGGCCGCAGCCGGCATGGCGCTCGATGAAGTGAGCTGCCGGCTGGCCCTGCGTGAGTTGCGAGTCCCTGGCCGCATGCAATGGTTGGGGCAATGGTGCCTGGACGTGGGCCATAACCCGCATGCTGCGGGCTATCTTGCGGAGAAGCTCTCGGCGCAGCCATGCCGTGGACGCACCTGGGTGCTGCTTGGCATGCTGGCCGACAAGGATGCCGATGGGGTCGTCGAGGCTCTGGCCAAGGTGGCGGATGGCTGGGTAGCGGTGACCCTGGCCGGCGAACGGGCGCGCGCAGCAGCCGACCTGGCGGGCCGCATCGAGAATCAAGGCGGTCATGTCGCCTACCAGGCCGAGTCGCCCGAGGCTGGCGCCGAATGGCTGTCTGGGCGTCTGGCACCGGATGATCGCGTGCTGGTATGCGGCTCCTTCTTCATGGTGGCGGCCATACTGGCATGGAAGCAGGCGCAGTCGGCCTGGCTGGGGCAGGAGGGCAAATGAAGTACGGAATGCGCGAAAGAATCAGTGGGGCCATCATCCTGATCGCCCTGGCAGTCATTTTCGTGCCGATGCTGTTCGACGAGCCGGCGCCTCGCGACGAGCGCCCCCAGCCGATGCTGACCATCGAGCAACCGGTTCCGGTGGAGCGGCGTAACGTGCCCGACCCGCAGCCGCCGGAGAGTCTGGGTGAGATTCGCACTCCCGAGACGAGTCCCGCACGGATGGAGCCGCAACCCCCCCTCGAAGACGTCGAGCCCGATCCCGGTGAAGCGGCTCGCGTGGAGACGGCCCCCGCCGTGGCGGTTCAGCCAGGCACTGCGGATAGCGACTCGGAGCAGCCTTCAGCGCCGGCCGAGACCGCTCGTCAGGATCCGATCGCCGATCTGGCCCAGGCTGCCTCCGAGCGGCTGGAAAGCAACCAGCCGGCTTCCTCCAGCCCCGAGCCTGAGCGCCAGACAGCCGCCGTGAGCGCTTCGCCCGGCGGCGAATGGGCCGTTCAGGTGGGCAGCTTCGGTGAGGCGGGCAATGCCGAGCGGTTGCTGGTGCGGCTGCAGGAGCAGGGTTTTCCTGCCTATAGTCGGCAGCGCGACAACAACATGACCACGGTCTATGTCGGCCCCTTCGACTCTTCGGAAGCCGGTGAGCGGGCCATGAACGCGGTGAAAGAACGAATCAATCAGCAGGGACTGCTGGTTCGCGTGAGAGATTGATGGCAATGACGCTGACCTGGATCGACTGGGGTTTTCTTGCCGTACTGGCCATCTCGACCCTGGCGGGCTTCATGCGCGGCCTGATCCGCGAAGGGTTGGGGCTGGCGGCTTGGATCATCGCGCTGCTGGCCGCCCGGCTGCTGGCCGAGCCGGTGGCCGAGCTGCTGTCCGGTCTGATCGATCACCCCGATGGCCGGCTGGTGCTCGCTTTCGTGCTGGTGATCCTCGGCGTGGTACTGCTTTGCGGTATCGTCATTCGTATGGTTCATGCCGCCGTGGAGTGGGTCGGCATGGGCTTCTTCAATCGTGTCGCCGGCGCTTGTTTTGGAGTCGCCCGCGGTGCAGCCATACTGGTAGTAGCCACTATCCTGATCAGCCTGACACCGCTGGCCCAACTGCAGGCGTGGCAGAATGCAGAGCTGCGGCCCACTTTCGAGCAACTGCGTGACTGGGCAGTGAGCCAGCTCGAAGCCTGGGAAGGGCGTATGCCCGAGGCCGCCGAGGGCTGGCGGAACATTTCGCTGCCCGAGCGTCGTGACGGGCAGGCGCCCGAGTCGGCCGACGACGTGCTGTGAACGACGGATTTTCCTTTGCCGACCCGGTCGGCACCCTGCAAGCGAGGTAAGGTGGAATGTGCGGTATCGTCGGCCTTCTGGCCAAGCAGACCGTGAACCAGGCTATCTATGACGCCCTGACGGTGCTTCAGCATCGCGGCCAGGACGCCGCTGGCATGATGACATGGAGCGAGGGGCGCTTTCTGCTGCGCAAGAGCAATGGTCTGGTGCGCGATGTGTTCCACACGCGCCACATGGCACGACTGCAGGGCAACCTAGGCATTGGGCATGTACGCTATCCCACCGCGGGATCTTCCAGCGAGGCAGAGTCGCAGCCGTTCTATGTCAATTCTCCGTATGGCATCGCGCTGGCACACAACGGCAACCTGACGAATTCCGAGCAGCTCAAGCAGGAGCTGTTCTCTTCCGACCTGCGGCATATCAATACCAGTTCGGATTCCGAGGTGCTGCTCAACGTGTTCGCCCATGAGTTGGGCAAGCAGGGGCTGCATCTTTCCCCCGGCGATATCTTCGACGCAGTGCGACGGGTACATCGCCGCTGCCGGGGCGGCTACGCCGCGGTGGCCATCATCAACGGTGTCGGCCTGGTTGCTTTCCGTGACCCCAACGGTATCCGCCCAGTGGTATTCGGCACCCGCGACGAGGGCAATGGACAGGAGGTGATGATTGCCTCGGAATCAGTGGCGCTCGATGTTGGCGGCTTCGAGCTGCATCGCGACCTGGCCCCTGGCGAGGCGATCTTCGTCGACATGGACGGGGCGCTGCACACCCAACAGTGTGCCGACATGCCGCAGCTGTCGCCGTGTATCTTCGAGCACGTCTACCTGGCGCGTCCCGACTCGATCCTCGACGGTGCCTATGTCTACGGCACGCGCATGCACATGGGGCGCAAGCTTGGCGACCGCATCCGCAGCGAGTGGCCGGATCATGATATCGATGTGGTGATCCCGATCCCGGATACTTCGCGTACCTCGGCGCTGGAGTTGGCCCAGCACCTGGGTGTGACCTATCGCGAAGGTTTCATGAAGAATCGTTACATCGGCCGCACCTTCATCATGCCGGGCCAGACGCAGCGCAAGAAATCGGTACGCCAGAAGCTCAATGCCATCGGCATCGAGTTCAAGGGCAAGAACGTGCTGCTGGTGGACGACTCCATCGTACGTGGCACCACCTGCAAGCAGATCATCCAGATGGCCCGTGACGCAGGTGCCAACAAGGTCTACTTCGCCTCGGCGGCGCCGCCGGTGCGCTATCCTAACGTCTACGGTATCGACATGCCGGCGGCCACGGAACTGATCGCCCATGGCCGCAGCGAGGCTGAGGTGGGCGAGTTGATCGGAGCCGACCGCATCTTCTATCAGGACCTGGAAGACCTGAAGGCTGCCTGTCGCGAGGTCAACCCGGAATTCGAGCATTTCGACTGCTCGGTATTTGACGGTCGCTACGTGACCGGCGATATCGATGCCGGCTACCTGTCGGCGCTGGAGGCGTCGCGCAACGACGCCGCCAAGCAGCAATCGAGTGCTGGGGCCCACGCGCTGGTGGGCATGCATAATCAGGACGACGACATCGACGACTGAGGTGGCCGAGCATGAATGACGAAATGAGCCCTGACGATAGCTGGGCGCTGGAAACCCTGGCGATTCGCGCGGGCCATCGGCGCACCCACGAGCAGGAGCATGGCGAGCCGATCTTTCCCACCTCGAGCTTCGTCTATGGCAGCGCCGCCGAGGCGGCGCGCAAGTTCGGCGGGGAGGAGCGCGGCAACGTCTACTCGCGCTTCACCAACCCCACGGTACATACCTTCGAGCGTCGCCTGGCGGCGCTCGAAGGAGGCGAGCGCTGTGTGGCGACGAGCTCCGGCATGGCGGCGATTCTTTCCACGGTGCTTGCCCTGCTCCAGGCTGGTGACGAGATCGTCGCCTCGCGCTCGCTGTTCGGTTCCACCGTCAGCCTGTTCGACAAGTACTTCGGCAAGCTGGGCATTGCTACGTGCTATGTGGAGCTTTCCGACCTGGCCGCCTGGGAGGCAGCGATCACGCCCAGAACGCGCCTATTGTTCGCCGAGACGCCCTCCAACCCGCTCTCCGAAGTTGTCGACATTGCCGCGCTTGCCGAGATCGCTCACCGACATGAAGCGCTGCTCGCCATCGACAACTGCTTCCTGACGCCTGCGCTGCAAAAGCCGTTGACGCTGGGGGCCGATCTGGTGATCCATTCCGCCACCAAATATCTGGACGGGCAGGGTCGTGCGGTCGGAGGCGCCGTAGTCGGGCACGACAAGGAGCTGGAGGAGGTGTTCGGGGTCGTTCGCACCTGTGGACCATGCCTGAGTCCGTTCAACGCCTGGCTCTTCACCAAGGGCCTCGAGACGCTCTCGCTGCGCATGCGCGCCCACTGCGAGAATGCCCAGACACTGGCCGGGTGGCTGCAGGCGCACCCGGCGGTGGCTCGGGTGCACTACAGCGGTTTGGCGGAGCACCCGCAGCATGAACTGGCCCGCCGTCAGCAGAGCGGCTTCGGTGCAGTGCTGGGCTTCGAAGTGAAAGGAGGGCGTGAGGCCGCCTGGTCGGTTATCGATGCCACTCGCATGCTCTCGATCACCGGCAACCTGGGTGACGTCAAGACCACCATCACTCATCCTGCCACCACCACGCATGGGCGGCTGTCGCAACCGCAGAAGGAGGCGGCAGGCATCGGTGAAGGGTTGATCCGCGTGGCGGTGGGGCTCGAGGCGCTCGATGACATCCGTAGGGACCTGGCTCGTGGCCTGGACGCGCTGGCGTAGCCGGTGTCCAACGGAGCGATGTCGACACTCGGTACCGCATCGGGGCGCCACTTGGTTTTCTCACTCGCTCAAAGCTGGAAGTTGGCGGGGTCGACCACCTCTTCCAGTTTGCCGATCTGCTGTATGTCCTGGTCAGCCAAGACTGTGTCGAGCTTAGAGTCCTGAAATGCCAGGTTCTTGACGACACGAACCTGTCTCGGCGAGCCCTCACGGTCGAGTTCCATGACCCAGGCGAGAAATCCGCCCGTATATTTGACTAGGCTGCCCACCGGGTACAAGCCGTAGCGGCGGACATAGCGAGTCAGGCACTTCTTGTCGTAGCCGTCGTTGCCGTATACCCAGCGGTAGGCATCCAAAGGCGACAGGGCGGGCCTGCCGTTGCGTGCATGAGTTAGCGTATCGACGATCTTGATGATCGATGCGGTGCGCACCAGTTCCGACAATGCTTCTGCCCTCTTGCCAGCCGGGTAGCCACTGCCATCGAGCCGCTCGTTGATATCGCCGACGATGCGGTTGAGTACGGGGCCGGGGGACCATCCCACCTTATGCAACTGCCGGCGCAGTGCCTCCACATGGTGTTTCAAGAGGTTTCTCTGAGATGCCGTCAGGTGGGTATCCAGGGAGGGCAGATGCTCGCTGAGCAGCAGGGGTTTTCCCATCGCGTGCAGCAGGATGCCGGCCACCGCTTCCCGCGCATCGTCAACGAGGCCGGGTTGCGTTGGCAGAACGTCGCCCAACAGGGCAGCGACTCGCACGGAGTGCCGTACCCACGCCGCTTCTTCGCTGAGATAGCGCAGGGCATACAGAAACTGATGGCGATCGCTCTCGGCCAGGTGCAGCAGGGTGTCCGCGCTATCGTAAAGCATGTCTTCGGGGAAGGGGCGTTCATTTTTCAGACAATGCAAAATGATGTGTTGTTGTCGAGCCACCTCTTTGATGGCATGGGCCATGGGCGGTAGCTTGTTTCGCCGCTTGTTCGAATTGGCCGGTTTTTTGTCGTGGGGGCTGACGAGGAAAAGCGGTGATATTCCCGCCCGCCGGTTCTCCATTCCCATGCGCCTGGCCAACTCCGCTTCGGATTCGGTGATGAAGTAGAGCAGGCGCTGTCGCATATCTCGATCGAGATCGATGAAGCGTATTCCAACCGCCACGTGCCGCGCGCGACCGAAGGGGCGCATGTTGCGTATCGAACCCTTGGAGCGCAAACCCTCACCGTTGGGGAATTGAATGTAAATATTTGGTAGCTGCTGGTGTATCGTCAGCGGCATGCTGTCCTCGAGCGGGACTTCGAGCATGCAGCCGCCTACTGAAAGATTGCACAGGCGGGCGCTGATGGTGAGGCCCGTGTACACGTCGAGCGACACCGAGGCCGACATTCCTAGCACAAACGGAACTCTGACGCCTCCGGGCTTGATGGTGATCAGCAGCGTGTCGGCCAGGGTGCAGCGGACCTCGAACAGGCTGCTATGGATCCGTTCACAGGTCGCCTGGACCTTTTCGAAGCACAGCAGTAGCGGTGGGTCGTCCCGGTTGATCTTTTCCAGGTCAAAGGATACCAGCCCGTCGGATAGGTAATCGCCGATGTTGCCCGCAGGGCAGAAAACACGCAAGGTCAGGGTTCTTCTGCCGATATCGATGCCTGCCACCTGCGCTGACAGCGGATGGGCCCGAGTGTTGGAGAAGATGGTGATGTCGTGACTTCCCTCGACGATTCGCCCGACGGTGCGGATGGCCTGATTGGAAAGTGCTGATGTCGTCTTCCATTCCATAGAGAAATTCCGCAGACAGGCAATCGATGAGGGGTTAGCGGCGGCGCGTTCCCAAAGCGCGCCACGGCCACTCCGGTGCGCTGCTCAGCCAGTTGGTGAGCTTTTCGCCGGACATGGGATGTGCGATAAAATATCCCTGAACCAGGTCACAACCGACGAAATCGAGAAACTGCAGGGTCGCCTCGTCCTCGACGCCCTCCGCCGTCGAGCGAAGCCCCAAGGAATGGCCAAGTTCGACAATGCTCTTGACGACCGAACGTGACGTAGCAGAATGCAGGGCCGTGGCAACGAAGGCTCTGTCTACCTTGATCTCGGAAAACGGTAACCTTGCCAGCTGTTGCATCGAGGAGTAGCCGGCCCCGAAATCATCGATAGAGAGCTGAAAGCCTTGCACCCTCAATCGTGTCAACAGTTCGAGGGAAAGTACGGGGTCGTCCAGTGCACTGGTTTCGGTCAGTTCGAGGACCACCCGGCTGGTGTCCACTTCATGGCTTTCGCACAGTTGGGCCATGACCTCGGGAAAATCCGGTCGAGTGAGATTACGCGCAGAGATGTTGATGGACAGCGACGGAACGTTTTGCGCCACGATGTCGGCAAACGCCCGTGGCGGAGACAGAATATTCGTGCGAAACCAGAACAGCGCCTGCTCGGCTATCCGTGCGGTGAATTCTGGCATCAGGCCAGCTCGTTCGATTGCCGGAATGAAGCGGTCGGGAGCAATGAGTCCATCCACAGGGTGCCGCCACCTTGCCAGGGCCTCGAATCCCGCCAACTGGCCGTCGCGGCAGAATACTTGAGGCTGGTAGGCCAGACTGAACTCGCAGTTCTCGATGGCTTGAAGCAGGATGGAAGAGGGCAGCTCCAGCGTATGGTGGGCACCAAGCTCGTATGTGGCGGGCAGGTCCCCGCCCACCTGCCTCAGCATCCAGCTCAGTCCGCTCGAGGAGAAGGGCTTGGTCAAGTGGCCGATAACGCGCAGACCGCGTGCCGAGGCTATTCGGGCCGCAGCATCGAGTACCCGCGGGTCGGCTCCGCTGGTCAGAATGACACTGGCCTCGCTCCCTCGGTCTGCCAGCAACCGGATGATGTCGAGGCCATCCGTTCCGGACATGGGCAGGTCGATCAACACGCAGGCCGGGCGTTCCTCGTTCAGGGCGGAATGAAAGCCTTCGACACTCTCTGCTATGCGCACCTGCAGTGCTGCATCCTTTGCGATGCGAGCCGCGGCCCGGGCCGCCTGGGGGTCATGCTCGAAAATCAACAAACGTTCCATATGAATCGTCATGCCGTAGTCCAGACCTCTGTGCCCGTCCCTGCCGAATGTCTCGCGCCCCCACGAATGCTATTCTTGTTTCCATACTGTTTCGGAAAAAGAACACTCGGCGCCTCGGCATGGACCGGCCGCCACGAATGGTTCGCTTTCCATCACGTTTGTCTCCCTATGGGGCGTCGGGGTTGGAGGGCCTGCCTGTTATCGCTTCGATTTGGCGTGACATTAGGCGACGAACTTCGGCTCTCTACTCGTTGCAGGGAGCTTACGGCACAAATGGAGCGAATGTCAACACGTATGTGTCGATAATGCTCTTGTTCGCCATGTTTGTGTTGTTTTTGCAACGATTTGTTATTTGACTTTTAGGGAAAGCCATGGCGCGTCATGACCTTGAAATATCTAACATTTCCTCCAAGGAAGACCAGGTTGACGCGTTCGAAAAGCGCATGAACATAGCGATAAAGCGAGCAGGAGGCGCCACGATCATGTCGGAGAAGGCGGGGGTCTCCACCTCGGTTCTCAGAAAATGGCGGGCGGGACTATCTGAGCCAACCCTGAGCAGCTTGGTGAGAATGGCAAGGGCCGCGGGCCTCTCCGTGGAATGGCTCGCGACTGGCGAAGGCACCCCGGACGCCGGCCCGTCAGCAGGGCAACGGCTTATCGACCTGGAGACCCTGGAAGACGTCATCATCAGAACGCGACGGATCTCCGAGTACAAGAGCTTGGCCCTCAAGCCAGAGGCAGAAGCCCGAATCATCCGTCTCGTTTACGAATTCTCCATGCGGCAGGGGCAACCGATGGACGAGGTCAGTCTAAACAACATCATCGAGCTGGCTTCTCTGTAACGATAGCTACCGGCCGGTCAAGCACGATGAGCGGAATCTTGTCGCAGGTAGGTCGTATGCGGTTTCTAGAATGATCTGTTCGGCTTTTTTCAATAAAAACTGATGGTGCGTTGCGGTATGCTGCTCCATCGACGACGAAGTTCAACGGGAGCGATGAGATGTGGCGTAACACCCGATCAGGCTGGGGCCTAGTCAGCATCATCTTCCATTGGCTCAGTGCCCTGGTCATCGTCGGTCTGTTCGTGCTCGGCTGGTGGATGACCGACCTGGGGTATTTCGATCCCTGGTACAACCGTGCTCCGTGGTGGCATCGCTCCGTCGGCATGTTGCTGTTATTCGCGACTCTGCTGCGTATCGCCTGGCGCCTGTTCCAGCCGACCCCCGTGGCGCAGGGCAGCCGTCTGGAGCGGCTCGCGGCGCATCTGGGCCATATTGCCCTATATGTGCTGATGTTGACGGTCCTGCTGAGCGGTTACCTGATTTCCACTGCCCGCGGGCGTGGCATCAGCGTATTCGACTGGTTCGAGGTGCCGGCGCTGGTGAGTCACCTGCCCAACCAGGCGAGCATTGCCGGCGAGGTGCATTGGTATAGTGCGCTGGCCCTACTGTTGCTGGCCGCAGGCCATGCGCTGGCCGCCCTCAAGCATCATTTCCTCGATCGCCACGATATCTTCGTGCGAATGTTGAACCCGGCACGTACGCGTCGCCGTTGAACGTTAGCGCCTTCGAGCGCTTCAACCAAGGAGAGACTCATGTTCAAGAAAGCCGCACTCGCTACTGCCTTTGGCGCCGCTTCTCTGGCCGTGGCCGGTCAGGCCCTGGCCGACGACTACGTGGTGGATACCGAGGGGCAGCACGCCTTCGTCCAGTTCAAGATCAACCACCTTGGCTACTCCTACATTCTGGGTAACTTCGAAGAGTTCGAAGGCAATTTCCACTACGATCCCGAGAACCTCGAGGCATCAAGCGTGGAAATGGAGGTGCAGGTCAACAGCCTCAACACCAACCATGCCGAGCGTGATCGCCATTTCCTGAGCGATGATTTCCTCAGTGCCGACCAGTATCCGACCGCCACTTTCGTTTCCACTGGCTTCGAGCCGAGTGGAGACGGCGAAGGCGTGCTCACCGGTGATCTCACCCTGAAGGGAGAGACGCGTGAAATCGAGATGCCGGTAACCCTGATGGGAGAGGGCGAGGATCCGTGGGGCAACTACCGTGCCGGTTTCGAAGGTTCGACCACGCTGACACTTGCCGATTTCGGCATCGATATGAGCGATTTTCCTGAAATGATGCATGAGCTCGAACTCTACGTCACTTTCGAGGGCGTGCGTCAGTAACGAGTCCTGATCTTTAGCGAGGACACCCTCGGCCTGTGCCGAGGGTGTCCTGTTTTTGGGACGAGGCAGGTCAAGACCGTCTCAGACTCGAAGTGGTAGCCTAGCCTGCTGGGGCTGGTAAGTGCGCTCAATGGCTTGCGGGGCTGAGCGAGGGCGCGCTTTGACGTAGAATGCAGCTCCCCTACACTGATGGAGCCGCCGGATGCCTCCTGCCTCTGCCGCCACTTCCCTAGGCGCAACACTTTGGCGCCAGACTTGGCCGATGGCCATCGGTGTGCTGGCATTATTGGGCTTCCAACTGGTAGACAGCGCTTTTGTCGCTCGGCTGGGTACTGCGCCATTGGCGGCGCAGTCGTTCACCTTTCCGTTGAGCTTTCTCATCATTGGCGTTCAGGTTGGGCTCGGTATCGCTATCGCGGCGCTGATTTCCCGTGCTCTAGGGGCCGGCGAGACGCTGAGGGCCCGACGCCTGGGCTCGCTGGTATTGATGGTAGGCAGTGCGACCATTGCCTTGCTCGCCCTGGTGCTATGGTGGACCCAGGCGCCGATCTTCTCTCGTTTGGGGGCCGATGCGGTGACGCGAGCCCTGATCCGCGACTATTGGGCACCGCAGCTGTTCGCGGCTTGGTTGGGGGCGGTGCTCTATTTCGTCTACAGCCTCTTTCGCGCTCACGGCGATACGCGACTGCCCGGCAAGGTGATGGTAATGACGAGCCTGGTCAATCTGGTGCTCGATCCGCTACTGATTTTCGGCGTCGGTCCCTGGGAGGGGCTGGGGTTGCCCGGGGCGGCCTGGGCCACGACGATTGCTTTTGGTTGCGGGTTACTGATGGTCGTCAAGCGATTGCGGCGCAACGACTGGCTGGCACGGCGTGGACTCAAGCTGGAGCTTGCTGCTTCGCTGCCTCCCTTTGCAAGCATCGCCGGGCCAGCGATGATCAGCCAATTGATGCCGCCGCTAGCGTCGATGCTTGCCGTCTCGGTGGTGGCGGATATCGGGGGCTCCGCCGTGGCGGCCTGGGGCCTTGCAAGCCGTCTGGAGACGCTTGCCCTGGTCGTGGTGCTGGCCATGACCATGTCACTGCCGCCGTGGCTAGGGCGTTGCTACGGCGCCGGCGACTGGACTCAGATCAGGCGCCTGATCGGCTTGGCGTTGAAGGTCGTGGTGTTATGGCAACTGAGTCTGGGCATGGTGCTGGCATTGCTCTCGCCCTGGGCGGCGCATTTGTTGGCGGGGAGCCCCGAGGTTCGCGATGATCTAACGGTGCTGATCCGTTTCCTGCTGCCGAGCTATGCCGCACTTGGCGTCTGTATGCTGGTGGTCTCCGCCGGCAACGCGCTGGGTTGGCCACTGCGTGCCATGCTGATGTCGGCGGCACGACTCTTCCTCTGCTATCTTCCCGGCTTGTGGCTGGGGGCTTCGTTCGGTGGTCTTGCAGGACTCGCCATAGGGGCGGCGCTCGGTAACGTGCTGGCTGGCATGGCGGCCTGGCAGTTGATGCGCCGCATGCAAGCGCGGAGCGAAGCCGACGAGCACGGCGAGCCGAAACTTTTCTCTCGTGAGCGAACCTGACGATCGAATTGCTGTCAGGGTAGGACGTAGTGGACCGATAGACTCGGGCCATGAAAGTAACTCATGGAAGGGAGTAGGAAATGAAGCTCACCAAGTTTCTGGCAACGATCGTGTTCGCCCTGGGTGTTACAGGCGTAGCCGCTGCACAGCAGATGCAGGCTCCGCCTCAGGGCGATCAGGTGGATCAACTCGATCAGTTGCTCGACCTGGACGAGAATCAGCAGCAGGAGATCCGCAGCCTGCTGGACGAGGCCGAGCGTCAACTGACACCCAAGGAGCAGGAGGCCCAAGCGCTACAGGCGCGCCTGGGCGATTACGTTGGGCCCGACTTCGACGAGAACGCCATTCGGCAGGATGCGGCAAGGCTTGGCGATCTGACCGGTGAGATCACTGCCGAGACGGTGTTGCTGCAGTCACGTATCGAAGCGGTATTCACCGAGGAACAGCGCCAACGCCTGGACGATGCGATTGCCCAGCAGCAACAGCAGATGCAGGACCTGCAGGACCAGATGCAGCAGCAGGAAGGGCAACCCGCCCAGCCAGCACAGTAAGTCTAAGGATAGGAGGCGCTGTGAAGCTCGAGACACTGACCGCCAGTACGGTATTGATCTTTGCCGGTCTGGGGGACCTGGAAGCTGGAAGTACCCTTGAGACCAGCTGATCCGTTCCGAGCCCCCAATGTCAGTGCAAGAGCAATCGAGGGAAAGCGGGGGCGCCATGGCGCCCCCGAAGCGTTCGAATCAGTCGGCTGCGGGAGGGGCTGAGGTTGGACGCGACGATGATACGTGCGGCGCTGCGAGCTTCTCCTGCTGCCAGGCGAAGTAGAGGAACAGAGCACCCATCACCAGGTAGCCGAGGGTAAAATCCCAGGCGGCGTTGAAGGCTAGTTCCGGTGCGTGCATCAGGCCGACGAAGGAGAAGGCGGCCGCAACGCCGGCGAAGATGGCAGCACGACGGAATTGGTGATCGATGACCGAGACCGTCATGGCGCCGATGAAGATAGCCATGAACATCGCCCCCTGGCCCATGGCGACGATGCCGCCAGAGATATCCGCCACCACGTCGCCGGCTCCACGGTTGAATCGGGTCATCACGTAGTTGGCGAAATAGGGCAGCATGGCCAGAGCCACGGCAGGATAGTAGCGGGTGTCGTTGCTCTGGAAGGCGGTAGCGATCATCGACATGCCGACGAAGACCAGGATCGGTGCGACCACCGAAACGGGAATGATGGCTGCCAGCGCGGCAATGAGGCCGAACATGGTGGCAACGGCATAGACGGCGCCGTTGAGAATGCTGTAGCCGCGTCCCGCTCCCATCCATTTGGCACCCACGGTGGCGATATAGACGGTGGTGGGGAAGACGCCGCCGAACAGTGCACCGATCATGGTACCGGCCCCATCCACGGCCTGGCATTCGCGCACATCATACTTGTCGCCGGCGGCTTCCATCGCCTCGACGTTGTTCATTGTTTCGATGGCGTTATACAGCGTAATCGGCAGTACTACCGTGAGTACGGCCAGCATGCCGGTGAATAACAGCCCCAAGCCCTCGAACCAGGCGAGGTTGGGCAGCAGCGGATAGAACCCGAGATGGGTAAAGGCGTCGCTGAAACGCTCGCCGCCGGCATCACCGATCAGGTAAGCCATGGCGGTGCCGATGACGATGGCAAACAGCGAGGTTGGCAAGCGGAACGGCATGCTCACGCGGGCCACCAGGCCGACGATGATGATTGCCAATACCAGCAGGCCGATGACGGGCATTTCCAGTGTTTTGAACAGCATTTCACCAGCGATGAAGGTCAGCGCAACCCCCGCCACAGCCCCGAGCATGGCGGCTCGCGGCAGGTGGTACTGCACCCAGCGGCCTACCAGGCTGACGGCGGCTTCGATGGCGCCACTGATGAAGCAGGCTGCGACCGCTACTTTCCAGGCCAGCTCGGCATCGCCGGTGAGTTGCTTGGCAGGCAGCAGTACGCCGAACAGGAAGACGAACATCACGGGGGTGGAAATGCCGTAGGAGAGGGCCGTCACGTCGGTGCGGTTCTCTTTGCGCGCCAGGCGGGCTGCCGACCAGGCATAATAGAAATTGCCCACCATGACGGCGACCGCAGCGCCGGGCAGCACCTGGCCGAACACGATGGAGGCAGGAAAGCCCATGCCCAGCATGGTAATGGCAATGATGACGAAGTTCGCGATATTGTTCTGAAATAGTGCGAAGAAGGCGTCGGTATCCTCCTTCTTGTACCAAGGATAGTGCGCAGGGGAAGCCGCCATGGTAAGCCTCTTGTGTGTTGGGTTTGTAGTCAAGGCAAGGCCAGTTTGGCCATGACCTGACTGTTTGGTCAAGACTGCCTTTGTCGTATTGCCCGCGAGGCTACCAGGTCAGGGGAGTTGCCTCATAGTGGAAAGCCGCTGTGCTATTGCGCAGAGTGCGCATAGTGCACCCATGCAGCCAGCGTAGAGATGATACTCGATGAACCCAGACGAGAGTTGCATCGTCCGCCATTTCGATCAGTACTTCCGTCTCTCCGATGACGACAAGATGTTGCTGGTTCGACTGGAAGATAGCGTCTCCCCGGTCAAGGCGGGAACCTCTCTCTGGGGAGAACGGGACAAGGCTTATGAGTTCTGCACGCTCAAGCGTGGCTGGGCGTTCTCTTACCGTGACCTGGAGAACGGCTCGCGTCAGATCCTGGAGATCTACCTGCCTGGCGACATCGTCGGTCTGCGTGAATTCGCTTTTTCGCAGCGCCTGGCGGGGGTGCAGATGATCGAGGATGGCGAAGTCTGTTTCTTTCCCCATCGCCACCTCATCGACATCTTTCGCCGGTCGCTCACGCTTACCTCGATCATGTTCGCCATAAGCAGCCGTCAGCAGGTGATGATTACGGAGCGGTTGGTTAACCTGGCGCGTCGCAATGCGCGACAGAAGCTTGCCCATTTCCTGCTGGAGATGTGCCAGCGTATCAAGCAGACGCAGAGCGATGGTTGCGAGAGCTTTCGCTTGCCGCTGTCACAGGAACTCCTGGCCGATCTGCTGGGGCTGAGCCCGGTCCATATCAGCCGGACCTTTACCGCCTTGAATGAGGATGGCTTGGTCTTTCGGGATCGCCACAACGTAACGATACCGGACCTGGAGGCGTTGAAGCATGAGGCAGGGTTCGATGACCGCTATCTGATCGAGAACATGCGGCCGCTGTTTCATGAGGCCAATGTTTGAGCAATGCTGTCTGAGAAGTGCGTCTTTCCCGTCGCCTTTGAAGCTTGCCTCTCGCTTCATTTCTTTGGCCATACGCACGACGCCCCGGGCAGGAGCCCAGGGCGTCGTGTGACTGCCGAGAGTCGTCTCAGTTGACAGCGGCGATGGCTTTGGCCAGATAGGGCAGATTCGCGTGGGAGAAACCGGCCACGTTGGCCCGGCCCGAGCGCACCATGTAGATGCCGAACTCGTCACGCAGGCGGTCGACCTGCCCGGGCTGCAGGCCGGTATAGGAGAACATGCCGCGCTGTTCGGCCACGCAGGCGTACTTCTGGTCGAGTCCATATGGCTTCAGTGCCTCGACGAAATCGCGACGCAGGGTATTGATGCGGTCGCGCATTTCGGCAAGCTCTTCGCGCCACAGAGCAGCCAACTCGGCGGAATGAAGGATCTCGCAGACGATCGCACCACCGTGGGCCGGCGGGTTGGAGTAGTTCTCGCGCGCGACGATAGCCACCTGCGAGCGGACGTTCTCCATCTGCTCGTTGGTCTTGGCCACCATGATGAGACAGCCGGTGCGTTCGCAGTAGATACCGAAGTTCTTGGAGCAGGAACTGGTGATGATCACCTCGTCGAGGTTTTCGGCCAGCAGGCGCACGCCGTAGGCGTCTTCGTCGAGGCCTTCACCGAAGCCCTGGTAGGCGAAGTCGACCAACGGCAGCAGGCTGCGCTCACGCACCACCTCGAGGATCTGCTGCCACTGCTCACGATTCAGGTCGAAGCCGGTAGGGTTGTGGCAGCAGGCATGCAACACGATGACGTCACCGGCTGGGATCTGCTTGACGGCGGCCAGCATGCCGTCGAAATCGAGGCGATTCTCGGCATCGACGTAGGGATACTTGTGCAACTCGATACCAGCAGCCGTGAAGATGCCGTGGTGGTTCGGCCAAGTAGGGTTGCTTACCCAGATTCCCTTGCCGGGGAGCTGGGTACTGATGAAATCCGCTGCCAGTCGTAGAGCGCCGGTGCCGCCGGGGGATTGGGTCGCACTGGCGCGACCGGCTGCGAGCACCGGTGAGTTTTCACCCAGTACCATCGGCAGAACCACTTCGCCATACTCCGGCGCCCCGTGGGAGCCGATGTAGGTCTTGGTGGTCTCGTTCTTGAGCAGTAGGGCCTCGGCTTCCTTGACGGCGCGCATCACCGGGGTGTTGCCCTGGGCATCCTTGTAGACGCCGACGCCGAGATCGACCTTGTGAGGATTGGTATCCTTCTTGAAGGCCTCGATCAGGCCGAGGATGGCATCCCCGGGAACCCGCTCAATATGTTCGAACATTTATTTCGCTACCTCGTCGGTTCTGGCGGCAAGTATGAGTCGTTGCGATGCAGGCCCTTGATCTTGTGTGTCCACCAGTTCACGGTGGCCTTGCCCCATTCTGGCAACAGTGCTGGATGGTGGCTAGCGGTTTTCAGCCAGCCTGCCTACGCGATTGGTGAAGGCCAGGGCTTGGCGAAAATCGGCAAAGGTAAAGACCCGCTCCAGTTGCATGATGCCACTGCGTTCGACGATCTGCCACTCGGGAACTTCGGGTTTGAGCAGCTTGTCTCGGCCTCGGCGATGGTGGAATCTCTCCAGCGACAGGCGTCGCAGGACTGGCGTGAGAGCCGTGTCATCGTGCCTCGGTTGGCCCGGGGCTATGCTGGTCGGTGAGGCTGCTCGAACACTGACCCGGCGCATGTGAGGTCGAGAATGCGCGCTACGCATGGGGGAGTCCAATGCTTCATCAGAATAGCGCCGCCTTGCCGCTCTGGCTAAAACTGTTGTTCTCAGCCTGGATCCTTTTCTGGGCGCCCTCGTTTGCATTGATGCTAGGTGTGCAGAACTATTTCTGGCTATGTAACGTCGCCAGTTTCCTGATCCTCGTCGGGTTGTGGTGGGAAAGCCGTCTCCTGCTCTCGATGCAATGGCTCTCCGTGGCGTTGGTCGGTGCCTTTTGGACCTTGGACGTGGGGATCGCCTGGTTGACCGGAGTGCATCCCATCGGGGGCACGGAGTACATGTTCGACCCGGAACATCCCCCATTGGCCCGGGGGCTCTCACTCTATCATCTCATTCTGCCGCTGGTGGCGGGTTTTGCAATGGTAAGGCTGGGGTACGATCGGCTTGCCTTATGGTGGCAGACGGCGCTGACATGGTGGGTGCTGCTGCTTACCTTCCTGTTCGCTGAACCCGAGCGCAACATCAATTGGGTTCGGGGACCTTTCGGTGCTCCACAGGAAATCCTCGAACCGCTGCCATACCTGATCATGCTGGCCGTGGCCTGGCCGCTGCTGATCTACCTGCCGGTACACGGCGCCACGTGCTGGCTGCAGGGGCGTCGCCGGCTACGTTGAACGCCGCCTTTCAGGTGACGACCCTGTTACGGCCCTGGCGCTTGGCTGCATAGAGGCTGCGGTCGGCTCTGTCGATCAGCGCATCCCTCGGCTCGCCCAGGCGATATTCGGCCAAGCCGATACTCACTGTGACCTGACCATTGGCAATGGAGAAATCGTGATCGGCAATGGTGCGCCGGAGCCGCTCGGCCAAGGGTTGACTGGCGACCAGCGGCGTCTGCGGCAGGACCACGGCGAATTCTTCTCCGCCCAGGCGCCCGATGACGTCTTCCTCACGCAGCAGGTGCTGGCATAGGGTAGCGAATTCAGTCAGCACCTGATCGCCTTGAAGGTGGCCCCAGGTATCGTTGACGCGCTTGAAGTGGTCAAGGTCGATGAGCATCAGCGAAAGCGGGCTGCCGTGCCGATTGCTCTTGGCAATCTCTTCGTCGAGGCGTGCCATCAACCTGCGACGGTTGGCCAGGCCGGTCAGGTCATCGGTATCCGACAGCCGCCGCAGCCGTGCTTCTTCGGCCATCTGTTCGGTAATGTCGATCATCAGGCCATGCCAGAGCACGCCGATGGCTGAATCCTCGGGTTGGGCGCGTAGCGCGACCCAGCGGCAGCGTCTGCCCGACAGGCGAATGCGGAATTTCGTGGCGATAGGGATGCGCCAGCGAGCGGAGCGCTCGATGGCGGCCATTACCCGTGGATGGTCCTCTTCATCCAGGCGGTCGAGCATGTGACGAGCGTCCTGCCTCAGGGCATCGCGGTCGATTCCTGGCAGGCTGGTACCGCTTCCGGCGAGGAAGGGGAAGTGCATGTGCCCAGTGTGGTCACGATGAAACTGAAAGACGACGCCGGGCAGGCGTTCCGTGAAGTTACGCATGCTGATCGGCTCATTCAGCCCCCCTCCCGTCATGGCATTCTCTTCAGGCATGCGGGCGTCCCTTGTGGCCTGCGGCAGGCAGGCGCAATCCTGCTGTTGTTATGTAACGGCTCACGGCATTGCCATGGGCATGCAGGGGTTCAGCGGGAAGCTTCCTGCCACCAGAAGGGAGCCGTTGAAAGAATGACTAATATACGTAACGGTGCGTCAATCATCTAGCGAAGTATGTAAGATATTGTCTATGCCGCTTGTAAGACATAACCGTCATGAGGAAGTTCATCGCGGTGCGTCGTAGCGGGAACGTCTCCCGCGCGAGAAGACGACCTGCCAGAGTTGGATGTCGCGGGCGCGAAAGGCTCCCGCGCATACCGACAGGTAATAGCGGAACATTCGCTCGATGCGCTGGCTGTAGCGTTCGGCGATCTCGTGCCAGTGGGCATCGAAGTTGTCGCGCCAGGCCAGCAGGGTCCTGTCGTAGTCAGGGCCGAAATTGTGCCAGTCCTCCAGCAGCAGCAAACCCTCGCTGGCATCGGCGATATGACGTGCCGAGGGCAGAACCCCATTGGGGAAGATATAACGATCGATCCATGGATCGACGCTGATCTCGGAGCTGTTGGAGCCGATAGAATGCAGCAGGAAGAGACCATCCACGGCCAGCAGTCGTTCCACGGTCTGGAAATAGACCGCATAGTTGCGATGCCCCACGTGCTCGAACATGCCGATGGAGACGATGCGATCATAGCTCCCGCTGAGTTCGCGGTAGTCCTTGAGTTCGATCGTTACCGGCAGGCTGGCGCAACGTTCCCGAGCGAGTTCGGCCTGCTCCTTGGAGATGGTGATCCCGGTGACGGAGACTCCATAGTGGCGGGCAGCGTATTCTGCGAAGCTGCCCCAGCCGCAGCCGATATCGAGTACGTGCATGCCGGGGCGTAGCTCCAGCTTGCGGCAGGCCAGCTCGAGTTTGGCGAGCTGGGCTTCGTGAAGGGTCCTGGCCTCTTTCCAATACCCGCAGGAGTAGCACATGGTGGAGTCGAGCATGCGCTCGAACAGGTCGTTGCCCAGGTCGTAGTGCGCTTCACCGACGATATAGGCTCGGGCCTTGCTTTGTAGGTTGAGCAGGCCGGCCTGGAGGCGATACATGATACGGTCGGAAGGGGGGCGAGCCCGTTCACCGAGACCATGCTGGAGCAGCCGGCAGGCCATTTCGTCGATACGCTCGCACTCCCACCAGCCGTCCATGTAAGACTCTCCCAGCCCGAGCGAGCCTTGGCGCAGGATCCTCGAGCAGAAGTCAGGATGATAAATCTGTGGGTCCCAGGGGGCGTCGCCGTTGAGGGTCACGCCGGAGCCTTCCAGCAAGGAAGTCAGTACTCGCTGGGCTCGGGTGTCAGGCAGGACGATCGGGCCAATGCGTTGTTCGCTTGTCATGGAGTCCTCCCGGTCCATCGATTCAAGGCATGGTCGTTGAAGCCTGAACTGCTGGATGCGTCGTGCGTGCGTAAGCTGCCAAATAAAGCTTAGTTCAGAGGATAGTCCAGCCTGGAAAGAACGGTTAACCCATATCCTCGACTGGTATACTCAGGGCTTTCATTCCGCAGCCGGAGCTCGTCAACGTGTCTAGCGATTCGCCGCTGATCATTGCCCTGGATCACCCCTCCCTCGATGCCGCCTTGTGCCTGGCCGACCGGCTCGATCCCGAGCGCTGTCGCGTCAAGGTGGGCAAGGAGCTGTTCACCCGCAGTGGCCCGGAAGTGATCGAGGCACTCCATGGGCGAGGTTTTCAGGTTTTTCTCGATCTCAAGTTTCATGACATTCCCAATACCGTAGCTGGGGCCGTGCAGGCTGCTGCCGAGCAGGGCGTGTGGATGGTCAATGTGCATGCCGGCGGCGGCAGACGCATGATGGAGGCGGCACGCGAGCGGCTGGACCGTCATGGCCTGAGTACGCATCTGATTGCTGTCACCGTATTGACCAGCATGTCGGCGGAGGACCTCTCCGAGGTGGGCGTCACCGCAACGCCGGCCGAACATGTCGAACGTCTGGCCGTGCTGGCACATCAATGCGGTATGGATGGAGTCGTCTGTTCGGCGCAGGAGACAACCAGGCTGCGTGAGCTTTGCGGCGAGGCGTTCCTCAAGGTCACACCGGGTATCAGGCCGCGCTTCGCCGAGCAAGGCGATCAGCGTCGCGTAATGACGCCGGCCGAAGCAATGGCAGCGGGCAGCACGCATCTGGTCATTGGCCGGCCGATCACCCGGGCGGATGATCCCATGGCGGCATTGACGGCCATCGAGCAGGAACTCGCTGGAGGCTGAGCCTCATTCTCCTTCAATGCCGGTAATCGGACGGGTAGTGCCCCAACTGCGGCAACTGGGGCATTGCCAGTGTAGAGGCTGGCCGGCGAAGCCGCAGCGCTGGCAGCGGTGGCGAGGCCGTGCCGCCAACAGGGTGTGGGTGTGCTGTTTCAGGAGTTGCAGCCGGTTGTCGGGTGGGCCCTGCTCCTGTTGCTGGTGTTGATAGAGATCGAGTAAATAATCGAGTGCTCCCAGGCTCGGTGCACGGTTGAGTTGTTCGCTGACCAGCTCGATGGCCACCCGCAGACCATGTCTCTTGCGCTGGGTTTCCGCCAGCAGAATGATCAGGCTGGTCACGTGGGCACGTGCCAACAGGCGCTGCAGGCAGTCAACGAGTCCTGCTTCATCGTCGAGCATGGCATAGGCGTGGTGAAGCGGCTCCAGGATGATCGGCATCATGTCGAGATCCTGGTCTGGAATACGCATGAGTATCCGGATGGCCTCGCGATAGTGCCCGGTATCCTGAGCCAGTGCCGCCAGCAGCAGGTTGGCGCGCACGCAGCGTGGATCGATGGAGAGTGCCCGGCGCAGATGCTTGCGGGCCAACCCGGGGCTTGCCGAGCGACGCTCCTGGTCGGCCATCTCACACAGCCAGTGGGCTGCCGCCCGGCGGATGTCCTCATGCTGACGTATCAGGTTGGGGTAGGCCACGTCGAGAGCGGCCTGCCATTCTCCTTCGCGGTCGAAGAGGTCCGTCAACAGGCGCTTGGCGGCATGACGAATGTCGTCGTGACTGGAGTCGTGTATCAACTGCTGGAGCAGGCGCTCGCTGCGGTCGAACAACCCCAGGTGCAGAAAGTCCCGGGAGAGCTCGAGCTGGACCTGATCGCTCTGCAGGGCCGTCAGGGTAGGGCGTGCCAGCAGGTTCTGATGGATCTTGACGGCGCGATCGGCTTCGCCGCGAGTGCGGAACAGGTTGCCCAGGGTGATGTGAGTGTCGATGGTTTCGCTATTGACCTCGAGCGCACTGACGAACGTCTCGATGGCGCGGTCCGGCTGCTCGTTGAGCAGATAGTTGAGGCCAACGAAATAATCTCGCGACAGTGTATTCGGTGGCGCGGGATCATGGCTGCCCTGTCGCTCACGGCGGCCTAGCCACCAGCCAATGGCAACGGCAGCCACCAGCAGCACAAGCAGCAGGGCATCAGGCATTTAGGGAAGTTCCTTGAGCTCCTGAACGCGAAGACGGTCGAGTTCCTTGCGCTGCTGTCGGTTCAGGCGCTGGGCACGGGAAAGAGCGGTGCGTAGCCTTAGCCAGACCCCTGCCATCGCCAACATGCCCAGCACCACGCCGCAGACCAGTGCCGCCAGGAGCCAGACGGAAAGCGATATGGCCGGTAGTTCCACCCAAATTAAGTTGAGCGGTACCGTCTGCTGGTTGTTGACGGCGAACAAAATGCCGACAAGCAAGACCGCCAGCAGGATGATGGCCAGGATCAGGCCTTTGAGCCAACGCATGATTCTATCCCTTGTGAGTGACGAAAATATTAATAGCCGAGGGCACGGCTGGCATTGACCTGTTCGCGAAGCTCCTTGCCAGGCTTGAAGTGTGGCACGAACTTGCCATCCAGCGCGACCGGTTCGCCGGTCTTGGGATTACGGCCTACCCTTGGCTCCCGGTAATGCAAGGAAAAGCTGCCGAACCCGCGGATCTCGACCCGGCCCCCTTCGGCCAGCGTATCGGTGATGTCGTCGAGAATCAGGCGCACCGCGGATTCGACTTCCTTGATCGAAAGCTCTGGCTGCCGCATGGCGATCTGTTCGATCAATTCGGATTTGGTCATCGGGTCATCTCCAGGCGATTCCCGGTCCGGTGGGGCCCGGGCGGCATTCTTTTTCTACCGTCAGCATACTGCTCAAACCGAGATAAAACAACGCACTACGACGATGGTCAAGAAAAGATGGCAAAGCTGGTCGAAGCGCTGTCTCATTTTCGCGGCTCCGGTATACTGGACGACCCATTCTCTTATCACCGAGGCCGACGTTGAGCGAAGCGAATACCTCCGATGCTGCAGCCCTGCGCAAGCGGCTCTATTGGCACTCCCGGCGTGGAATGTGGGAGCTCGATCTGCTGCTGATTCCCTTTCTCGAGCACTGCTACGATGGGCTCGCTGCCGAGGACCAAGCGGCTTATCGCGCCCTGATCGAAGGCGAAGACCAGGACCTCTTCGCCTGGCTGATGCAGCGTGAAACGCCTGCTCCCGAGTTTCGCCGTATCGTGTCGCGGATCCAGGCCCATGCCGAGAACGCCGACAACGATCCACGTCGTCCCGTCTAGGCTGGCCTGGTGCAGCCAGGGGCTGCTCGGGCTGGTCGTCACCGGTAGCGTATTGAGCCATGCCCCTGGCTGGCTGACGTTGCCGGCCCTGGTATGGCTCGTGCCGCTTGGCTGGTGGGCGTGGCGCGGTCAGTTCCGTGGCGAGCTGCTCATGCAGCCGGAATCCGGTGGTGGCTGGCGCTGGTCGTGGCGTCCGCCCGCCGTTACCGAGGCCTTTCCCGTCGAGTTGCGCTGTGTCTATTTCGGCCCATGGCTGATCGGTCTGGAAATTGATCGCCAGCGGGCATGGCTATGGCCTGATAGCGCATCGCGCGAAGCGCTGCGCCAGTTGCGGCGCGCCTTGGCTCGCTAGGTTCAAAGCTTTTGCTTCAGGCGGGCAGGGCTCAGGCGGAAAGGTCGTCTAGGTGAAGCCGGGAAGGACGGGGTGCGAGACCGGTTTCGGTATGAGGCGGACAGTCGGGGTTGAAGTGCAGGCCGCGTGACTCGCGGCGCTGGCGAGCCGCAAGCACAGTCAGGCGAGCCAACCTCACGGCATGCCATAGGCTGGCCAGTGCCGTATTGGGTGCAGCACTTTCGAAAGCAGCCTGTATCTCTCGACTCAGCTCGCTCAACTGGTGTGCAGCGGTATCCAGGCCGGCATCATGGCGTACGATTGCCACGTAACGGCTCATGATGTCACGCAGGGCCGTATGCCACTGCTGAACGTGTCGAGCCTCCACGGCGCCGGCTCCCGGTTGTGCAGGCGTCGTAGGGGATGTGGTCGGACCGCGTTGCGTGGCGAGCTTCGCCGCGCAACTGCGCGCATAGACCAGGCACTCCAGCAGTGAATTGCTGGCCATGCGATTGGCACCATGCAGCCCGGTGCAGGCAACCTCGCCGATGGCGTACAGGTGCGGCACGTTGGAGCTGCCGTCGAGGTCGGTGGCAACGCCGCCGCAGCTGTAGTGGGCGGCGGGCACGACGGGAATCGGCTGTCGGGTGATGTCCAGTCCGCGCTTGAGGCAGTGGGCATGGATGGTGGGGAAGTGATGACGTATGGCTTCGTCGCCGAGATGGGTCACGTCGAGCCATACGTGAGGCGAGCCGGTGCGCTGCATCTCGGCATCGATGGCACGCGCGACGATATCGCGCGGAGCCAGCTCGGCACGCTCGTCGAGTTCGAGCATGAAGCGGCGCCCATCGGTGCTGAACAGTCGCCCCCCTTCGCCGCGCACTGCCTCGCTGATCAGGAAGGGCGGGCCGTCCGGATCGTAGAGGCAGGTTGGGTGAAACTGCTGGAACTCTAGGTTCATCAACTCGGCCCCCAGTTCGGCCGCCATCATCATGCCTTCGCCACTGGCCGGGTGGGGACTCGTGGTGTGCCGATAGATACCGCTGGCGCCTCCGGTGGCCAGTACGGTGTCGCCGGCCACCAGTTCCTGGAGCTGGCCACGACTGTCTAGGCAACGGGCACCGCGGCAGCGTTGCTGCGCATCGGCCAGTAGGCCAATGGCCACGAGATCGTCGCGGATCGTGATATCCGGATGCATCTGGGCATGATGCTTCAGCGTGTCGAGTACGGCACGTCCAGTGGCATCCTCGGCGTGGATGATACGCCGCGCACCGTGCCCGCCCTCGCGGGTCAGGTGATAGGGGTAGTTGGCCGTCGGGCTGGTATCCCTGGTGAACGGCACGCCGAGCGAGAGCAGCCACTCGATGGCACTGGGGCCTTGTTCGATGGTGAAGCGTACGGCTCGCTCATCGCATAGTCCATCGCCAGCAACCAGAGTGTCGGCGACATGAGCGTCGAAGTCATCCTGAGGCGAGAGTACGGCGGCAATGCCGCCCTGGGCCCAGCGGCTGGCTCCCTGATCGTCGCTGGCGGGGCGCACCAAGGTTACGCGGCGTGTCCCGGCGATGTGCAAGGCGAGCGTCAGGCCGGCGACGCCACCGCCGATCACCAGGACATCGTGCTCGCTACGAACCAGTGTGCTTGGGGGCATGGGTAGTCTCGCTGAAGCCTATTGCATCAGCCAGTTGGGCTCGAGGAGCGTGCGGCGGAGTCGTAAGGGGGCGCGATAGCGAAGAGTCTGGTGCCCGGAGCCGGGCTCGAACCGGCACGGTGTTGCCACCGAGAGATTTTAAGTCTCTTGCGTCTACCAATTTCGCCATCCGGGCGGCACGGTTTCGAGCAATCAGCTGAAAGGAAACGGGGAATGGAGGCTGGAGTCGGAATCGAACCGGCGTACACGGAGTTGCAGTCCGCTGCATAACCACTCTGCCATCCAGCCTCAAAGAGTCGCATGGAGCGGGAAAGGAGATTCGAACTCCCGACCCTCGCCTTGGCAAGGCGATGCTCTACCACTGAGCTATTCCCGCTTGACCCGAGTGCGAATTATACGGATAAGCTCGCTGATGTCAATCACTTGATGGCGTTGAGTGGGTTTCGATCACATCGAGCTCGACAGGTGGGGCCAGGCGGCGCGCAGGTACATGGCCATCGACCACAGTGTCATGATCGCGGCGACATGCAGCGTGACTACCCCAAGGTAGGCAAGCGCAGTGCCCGGGGTAAAGGCCAGCAGCAGCAGTAAGGCAACCATCTGCAAAGTGGTCTTGACCTTGCCCAGCCACGAAACTGCTACGCTACCCCGCTTGCCCATTTCGGCCATCCACTCTCTCAGCGCCGAGATCACGATCTCGCGCCCGATGATCACCAACGCTGGCAGGGTGAGCCAGAGCGTGTCGTAACGTTCGATGAGCAGGGCCAGGGCTACGGCAACCATCAGCTTGTCGGCCACCGGGTCGAGAAAGGCACCGAAGGGCGTGGACTGATCCCAGCGCCGTGCCAGATAGCCGTCGAGCCAGTCGGTGACCGAGGCCAGGGCGAACAGGCCTGCGGCGACGGGCATGCTCCAGGAATGGGGGAGATAGAAGAACACCACCAGCAGCGGGATGAAGGCGATTCTTGCCAGCGTCAGGATGTTGGGGATGTTCATTGACGGGATTTCCTCGCCTAGGTCTGGACAGCCGAAGTAGGGCCCTATTCTATCTGTACCGGGCGTCATCATCCATGCAGGGAGCGATGAATCGTCTCAGCGAGAGCGGCGCTGATCCCGGGGACCCGGGCGAGTTCCTCCCTGCTGGCCTGCTTGACACCCTGCAGTCCGCCGAAGAAGCGCAGCAGTTCCCGGCGACGCTTGGGACCGATCCCCGCAATGTCCTCGAGTGCCGAACTGCGGCGAGCCTTGTCGCGTCGGTTACGGTGTCCGGTGATGGCGAAGCGGTGTGCTTCATCACGAACGTGCTGGATCAGGTGCAGGGCCGGCGAAGCCGCCGGCAGGTCGAGCGTGCGGTCGATGGTTTCGATGAACAGCGTCTCGAGGCCGGCCTTGCGAGTGGTGCCCTTGGCCACGCCAAGCAGACGAACATGGGCAAGGCCCAGCTCACCGAGTACCTCGCGCGCCAGGTTGAGCTGCCCCTTGCCGCCATCCAGCAGCAAGATATCCGGCGCGACGCCTTCTCCCTCGGCGAGGCGACGGAATCGGCGAGTGAGGGCCTGGCGCATGGCGGCATAGTCGTCGCCGGCGGTCACGCCTTCGATGTTGAAGCGTCGGTAATCCGATTTGCGCGGTCCATTGCGATCGAAGACCACGCACGAGGCAACGGTCGCTTCACCGTGACTGTGGCTGATGTCGAAGCATTCCAGGCGTTCGGCCGGTGTATCCAATGCCAGGGCCTCTTGCAGCGCGTCGAAGCGTCGGTCGAGTTCGTTCTGGCTGGCCAGACGGCTGGCCAATTGCTGCTCGGCATTGGTTCGGGCCAGTTCTAGCCACTGGCTACGGTGGCCGCGTACCTTGTGGGTCACGCGAACGCGCCGCTCGGCCCGGCTGCTCAGGGCGCTTTCCAGAATGCTGTCGTCGGGAATCGGCAAGCTGGTGATCACTTCGCGCGGAATCTCACGACCCTGGCCAAGATAGAATTGACTGACGAACTCGCCCAGCAGTTCGGCCGCGCCCAGCCCCAGGCCATTGTCCGGCGAATGGTGGCGTGCACCCAGCAGCCTTCCCTGGCGTACCGCCAGCACCGAGATAGTGAGCACCCCTTCGCGTTCGGCCAGGGCAAAGGCATCGGCGTCGCCGCCTTCGGTGTCGACGAACTGGCGATGCTGCAGTTGGCGCAGATGCTGAATCTGGTCGCGTAGCCGGGCCGCATCCTCGAAGGCCAGGTTGCGGCTGGCGGCTTCCATGGCCTCGGTCAACTCCTCGGTTACCTGCTCGCTGCGCCCCTCCAGGCACATCACGGCATGCTCCAGGTCGCGCCGGTAGTCCGCTTCGCTGATATATCCGACGCAAGGAGCGCTGCAGCGTTGGATCTGATACTGCAGGCACGGGCGGGTACGGTGGGCGAAGACGCTGTCCTCGCAGTTGCGGATTCGAAAGATTTTCTGCATCAACGACAGGCTTTCGCGTACCGCACCGCTGCTGGGGTAGGGGCCAAGATAGCGTCCATCGTCGTAGCGCCGGCGGGCCCGCTTGTACTCGAGGGCGGGGTAGGGGTGGCGGTCGGTGACGAAAACGAAAGGATACGACTTGTCGTCGCGCAGCAAGATGTTGTAAGGCGGGCGCAGCTCCTTGATCAGGGTCTGCTCGAGTAGCAGAGCCTCGATCTCGCTGCGCGTTACCGTGACCTGAACATCCGCGATGCGCGCCACCATGGCCTGGGTCTTGGCATTGAGCGCTCCGCGGAAATAACTGGCCAGGCGGGCTTTCAGCCGCTTGGCCTTGCCGACGTAGAGCGTGTCGCCGCGCTCGTCGAGCATTCGATATATGCCCGGCGCCTGCGTGAGATTGGCAAGGAACTGCCGCGAATCGAAGGTCATGGTGTCGTGGCTGTCTGGCATGGTGGCATAGCTTACCAGAAGCGTGCACTCAGTTGGTGGCGTCGAATCCGTCGACCAAGCCATGTTTCAGGCCCAGATGTGTCAGCTCCACGTCAGTCTCGATGCCGAGTTTTTCGAAGATCCGGTAGCGGTAGGTATTGACGGTCTTGGGGCTGAGAAACAGCCGGTCGGAAATCTCCGAGACTCTCTGGCAGTTGACAATCATCATGGCCACCTGCAGTTCGCGCTGCGAGAGCTTGTCGAATGGGTTCTCTTCCGAATCGAAGCGGGACAGCACCAGGCGCTGGGCGATGTCGGGGCTGATGTAGCGATGTCCGGCGAAGACGCTGCGAATGGCTTCGACCATGTCGGGTACGGGAGTGTCCTTGCTGATGAATCCGCCAGCACCGGCTTCGAGCATGCGCTGGGCGAAATTGTCTTCCATGAAACCTGTCAGCGCCAGGATGCGAACATCGGTATTGTTGCGCATGATCTTGTGGGTGGCCTCGAGACCGCCGATGCCTGGCATACGCAGGTCCATCAGGATGACGTCCGGTTTGAGCTTGCGGCACAGAGTGATGGCTTCCTCTCCGCTGGCAGCCTCACCCACTACGTCGATATCCTCTTCATTCTCAAGCAGGTGAGCAATACTGGTACGAACCAGATGATGATCGTCGACAATGAGCACCTTGATCAAGGCTGACATTCCTCGTCATTACGGATAGCTTGCGGCAACGAGCGGAGCCGCTGCGGAGCTTGAAGCGAGTTCCGCGATGCGATACCGAGAACTCTAGCTGTTCAGGGCAAGCTTGCCATACTCGTGAGGCGAGGGAAATTGGATGGGTGTCCCGATTCCCCTTCTTTATCAACGCAGGTTAAGTTCCGCGACATACTCTTGACGGACCCCGTCCCAGTAGGTAAAGTACGCCTCGTTCTCGCCGGGCGGGAATATGTGGGGCCTTAGCTCAGCTGGGAGAGCGCAACACTGGCAGTGTTGAGGTCAGCGGTTCGATCCCGCTAGGCTCCACCAACGAGTTTTTACGAATCAGCCGCTTGGCGCGATGCGCCAAGCGGCTTTTTCATCTTCGTCGCGGGGTGCTACCTACCCGCACACCATTGTGCATAGGTACCCTGTTCGTCAGGGTGGCCGAGACGCCACTTCGGCGCGACATCGAGCATTTCCTCCCTGTACCACTGCTCGACCTTCTCGCAGTAGCGCTGTTGGTCCGGTGTGAGATCCTCCGGATCGACCGTGACCGGCTGATCCCTTGCCGTGTTGAGCAGATGGACACCGGCACCGATGCCGACCAGGCAGACGGCAGCCGCCAATGTCTTATTCATGGCTTTTGCCTTGTTGTTGCTCAAGTCTTCTTTACCTAGCGTAGTTCCTGGCAATGCTTCGATACAAAACCGATGGCGCTTCGGCGGGCTCTGCATGCCCTCTCGGCTATGTTGGGAGTATGCATTCGAGGAGCGCGTAAATTTGCCTTCATGAGCGGCTTTTTTCCACAATCGTAGAGGACTCACTGGGAAAACGGAGGTTCTTGTGAGCGATACCGATCTTGGCATCATGGATGCAGGGCAGCTACGCGAACTCTTCGAGCGTGGCGAAGCCTCGCCGCTGGAGGCCACCCGTGCTGCGCTCGAGCGTATCGATCGTTTCAACGACGCCGTCAATGCCTACGTTGTGGTCGACAGGGAAGGGGCGCTGGCCGCTGCCGATGCCTCGTCCCGGCGTTGGCGCGAGGGACGCCCGTTGAGTCACCTCGATGGCGTGCCCGTATCATTGAAGGATCTGACCGAATCGGCAGGGTTGCCGGCGCGGAAGGGGTCGCTGACGGTATCCGGCGTCCCCTGTGAACGGGATTCTCCTCCGGCACGCATGTTGCGTGAGGCTGGAGCTGTGCTCCTGGGCAAGACCAATACCCCCGAATTCGGCTGGAAGGCCATCACCGACAATCGCGTATTCGGTGCCACCGCCAATCCCTGGGATACGCGCCTGACGCCTGGCGGCTCGTCAGGAGGTGCCGCGGTGGCGGCGGCGCTCAACATGGGGGTGTTGCATCAAGGGGGGGACTCAGGTGGCTCGATTCGCATTCCTGCATCGTTCTGTGGTGTGTTCGGCTTCAAGCCCACCTTCGGCTGGGTGCCAGAGTGGCCGCGGTCGAAAGAGGCATCGCTTTCCCATCTGGGGCCGCTGACGCGCACCGTGCCCGATGCGGCACGCATGCTCAATGTGATAGGTCGCTACGACTATCGCGACCCTTATGCGCTGCGTGGCCAACCGGCTGACTGGGGAGAAGGGCTTGGCTTGGGTTTGGAGGGTATGCGCATCGCTTTTTCGCCCACACTGGGTTATGCCCGGGTGGAGCCGGCGGTTGCCGAATGCGTGCGCCAGGCCGCATGTCGCCTGGAAACGTTGGGTGCTGTGGTCGAAGAAGTGGATCCTGGCTTTGAGTCTCCCATATGCATCTTCAATACGCTCTGGTTCACCGCCTCGCTTGCCGTATATCGCGAGCATGACGAGCGACAGCGTCGGCTGCTCGATTCCGGTATGGTGGCAGACGCGAAGCGCGCCGAGAGGCTGAGCGCGCTGGACATGTTCTATGCGCTCAAGGACAGGGCGCGGCTGACGGAGAAGTTGGAACACTTCAATCAGTGCTATCACTTGGTCATGACGCCTTCGGTGGCGGTGTGCCCTTTTCCCTTGAACCATGACGTGCCGCCGGGTAGCGGCATGCGCGACTGGGAGGAATGGGCGCCCTTTTCCTACCCGTTCAACTTGAGCCAACAGCCTGCTGCATCCGTGCCCTGTGGCTTCACGCCGGATGGTCTGCCCGTAGGGTTTCAATTGGCGGGTGGCAAGCATGACGATGCCAGGATACTACGCGTTAGCCATGCCTACCTGGCGGCATTTCCTCCGGCCTTTCCCGAGAAGCTCGATCTTGCACGAGCCCCCTATCTTGCATGAGCTCCCGATCTCGAGAGAGTCCGGAGCCGTATCGGCGTTGAGGTTCGTGCTGCCCTGTGCGGCACGGAGTGCCTGGCGTCATGCGCTGGGCGGTCGGCGCTCGTCAAGCCATTTTCGCAGCGCCTCGGGAGCCATGGGAAGGCAATAGTGATTGCCTTGTACCAGGTGAGCCGAAACGGTTTTCAGCCGATCAGCCAGGTTCTCGTCATGGATGCCTATGAGCACGGGTTCGATGTCGAGTGCGCTCAACATTCGACATGAAGCCTCTATCTGGCGCAAACCATTATGATGGGTCTCGACTGGTCGAACATCGATGCTTGCCTTGTGCAGAGACAGGCGAGACAGCCAGTTCAGGTCGATGGGGCTGCTGCCGAAGTCGTCGACGGCGAGGCGGATGCCGAGTTGCTCGAGCCGCTTGAACATGTGAGTCGCCGTGTCCAGGTCGTTACCAAGACCCTGTGCGGGTACTTTCAGCGTCAGCCATTCGAAGGAGTCCATGTCCTGATGGCGCAGGAAATGGTCCAGCGGCCGGCGATCGAACGTGTCGTGCGACAAATGAGATTCACACAGGTGAATGGATATCGACAGCTGGTTCAAGGGGGAATCTTCCGTGAGCCACTGGCGATGATCGGCAATGACCTTCTGGATCATCCAGCGATTGAGGCGTACGCCAAGGCCCTGGCGGGCGATCATCTCGAGGTAGTGCGCCGGTGAATGTTGCCAGCGCTTGGGCTGCTTCCAATGAAGTACGGCTTCCAGGCCGGTGCAGCGTAGATTGTCATGCCGGTCCAGCTCTGGCTGGTACTGTAGTGCAAAGTGCTGGTCCGGCATATGGATGGCTTCGCTGAGCAAGCTCTCGAGGCGGTGCTTTTCCTTGAGTCGTGTCGTCAGCCGATGGTCGACGAAAGCTACGCGGCCGGGACCTTTCTTGCGTGCGATGTACATGGCACTGCGCGCCGCCGTCAGCAACGTCTCGTCATCCTGGCCGTCAGTGGGATACAACGCAATACCGATCGACGCCGTCATCAGCAGGTAGCGATCCCCGGAGGTGAAGGGGGGCTCCAGTGCCTCGTGCAGGCGTTCCGCCACCGCCTGCGCCGCTTCGGCGGCGCTTTCCTTTTCCAGCAGAACCACGAACTGGTCGCTGCCAAGCCTGGCCAGAGTATCCTTGCTACGCACTTCGCGCTGAAGACGCTGAGCCAGTTCGCTAAGCATGCGGTCGCCTTCGATGTGCCCCACCGCATCGTTGACGGCCTTGAAACGGTCGATGTCGATGAATAGCAGGGCAAGAGTGGAGTCGGAGCGCTCGGCCTGGGCCAGGGCGTGGTTCAGGCGATCCCTCAGCAGTAGCCAGTTGGGCAGGCCGGTCATGGGATCAAGGTGGATCCAGTGACGACTCTTGAGTGCCTCGCCGCTGGGAGCGGTAAGCAGCACGAAGGTATGCACCAGGTGATGCGGCTGCTTATGTTCGTCGAGCAGGGTATCGACCGTCATCAGTACCGGTACCGACTCACCATCCGCCCTGCGGCAGAGCACTTCCTGTTGCCAGGAGCGTGCCAGGTTCCGCGGGGTATCGGCCATCACCGGCAGTTGCCAGGGGGTGCGCAGGGAAACGTAGAAGTGCTCGATCGGCCAAGCCGTAGTATTGGATCTGTCGCTTCCGACGATATGGCAGAAGGCCTCGTTGACCAGCACGATACGCCCCTCGGCATCGGTGATGGCCATGCCGATCTGGCTCTGCTCGAAGGCTCGCTGCACGAGCCGAGCCGGATGTTGGGCAAGGGCGGGGACGTGCTTGCCGGTTGGTCTATTACCTTTGGTCATCTGGGCCGTTTCATAAATGGAGTTCGGGTCGGTTGGAAACATTATCGTCCCTTCCGGCCAGGACTTGAGCTGTAAGGCTCCTTTCGTTGAGGGGCGAAAGTGTCAAGTTGGGTAACATGGTTTGATGCGCTACCTAGTCTCAGGTTCGCTTCGGCAATGCCGATAATCAAGCTGGCTCATCCGCTTTGCATGCGGGACTGACAGAGGATAGGCGGTACGTCTCATCAATCCGGAGCTGACAGGCCGCTTTTTACCTCGACCAAGGGGAAAGTTCTGCTCGTGACGGCACCTATCGTGTCACTGGCCCGCTCGATCTGCTCGTTGCAGGGCCGTCTTCTCGCCGGGCTAGCCATGACCTGGCTGATGATCGTCGGCATTGTCCTGATGCTGGCCTGGCAGTTCGGGGAGGAACTGGTCGACGACGTTAACTTGACTCACTTGCGCTACGAGTCGCAGTTGATTGCGGATGGCTTGAGTGAACAGGTGGAACAGCGACTGCGCGCACTGGAGCGGCTCGAACAGGGCTTGCGTGGGGTGGAGGAGAACCAGTTGCATGTCAGGCTCGAGAGCAGCCAGGCTCTGCTGGAGTGGTTCGAGGGGTTGATGCTGACCGATGCCGATGGCCGCGTGCTTGCGGACTGGCCCATCGTGCCGGGGCGGGCGGGTATCGAGACCGCCGAAACGGAATATTTTCGCAGGCTGCGTCATTCGCCGTGGCCATATGTGAGCCGTCCTTTCATCGGCAGGGCGAGCGGCGATTCCCTGGTGCTCATGCTGGTGCCGCGCTTCGACGATCAGGGCAGCTTTGCCGGTATGGTCGGAGGCATGATCAACCTTACCAGTGGCGGTCTGTTCCGCCTGTTGGAAGACATAAGGTTGGGCGGGGGCGGTCATGTGTCGGTATTCACCGCGACGGGTGAGCCGCTGTTTCATTTGCGTCGCCGCTCGTCGCGGTCCGATGACGAGGCTTTCGGCGATTCCGGCACTCTGGAACTGGTGCTGAGCGGTTGGCAGGGAGAGGCCGCTTCGGTCGTCGATGGAGAGCCGGCCCTGGTGTCCTATCGCCAGATCTGGCCGGCGGACTGGATCGTCAAGGTGGCCATTCCCCAGGCCCAGGCCCAGGCGCCGCTGGGGGATTTCCTGAGCCGTCTATGGTGGGCCTGGCTGGTGCTGGCCATCCTGCTGCTGATTACCATGCGCTGGTTGGTCAGGCGGCTGCTACGGCCACTTCATCGACTCGAGCGTCAGATTGCCCAGGTTGGCGCGGGCGAGAGGCGCTACCTCGAACTCTCCACCAGCATGCAGGAGCTACGCCAAGTGGCCAGCAGCTTCAACCACCTGGAGCACGAACGACTGGCCGCCCTGGAGCACTTGCGCGATCGTCAGGCGTTCCTCGATGCGGTGCTAGGCTCGACCCCCATAGGCATGTTCGTTGCCGATCTCGAGGGACGGTTGAATTACCTGAATCCGGCACTGCTCGAGCTGCTTGGGCTTGACGCGTGGAATAGCACCAGGGAGTGGTGGCAGCGTATCCACCCTGCCGACCAGGAGGGGGCCCGGGACATGTGGCGCCACACCTTGGCGACCGGTAACGATTTCGTTCGCCAGATGCGCTTCCTGCGTGGCGATGGCATCACGCTGTGGGTCGAGGTGCATGCCAGCCAAGTGCTGGGGAACGAACAGCCATTGGGCTTCGTGGGCATGGTCAAGGACATCACCGCGCGACGCCAGCAAGAGGCGCTGCAGCGCTGGGAGGCGGAACACGACCCGTTGACGGGGCTGCTCAACCGGCGCGGCTTCGAGCGGCGTCTCGAGGAGGCGTTGGCCGAATACTCCAAGACCGGCACGCCCGCGGTACTGATCCTGTTCGATCTCGACCACTTCAAGCCGATCAACGACGAGGGTGGGCATGCCCTGGGTGACGAGATGCTGCGGCGCGTCGCTCAGGTCGTGGCCTGGGAAGTACGGCGTAGTGATCACGTGGCCCGCCAGGGTGGAGATGAGTTTGCTGTCCTGCTGCCCAGCTGCACGCTGAAGCAGGCTGGCGAAATTGCGGAATCCCTGCGCCGTGCGGTGTCTGAAGTCACCGTGACCCATGAGGGCAAGACATACAGTATCACCCTGAGCATGGGCGTTACGGCGCTACAAGAGGATGACGAATCGGTCGAGACCGTATTGGCTCGCGCTGATGAGGCGAGCTATAAAGCCAAGGCCAATGGGCGCAATACCGTGGTGATCACCACGCTTGACGACGACTTGATCGACAGCCTGTGGTAGCGAGCGGTACGGGACCAGGAGAGAGGAAGTTTAGGTCAAGCAGGGGGCGATACAGGCAGGGGCAGGAATGAAAGCGCCTAGACCGATGCGTCGATACGGCCCGACTGGGCGGCGACGCGGCCGCTGGAGTGGTACGTGGTTTTCTCGGCCACTCGGTGAATCATGTCGAGCAGGCTCGTGTTCTGCTCCATGCGCAGGCTGACCAGCTTGCCGTTCAATGCATTGAGGCGCTGTGCCTCGCGAGTGAGTTCCAGGGTCTGTCTCCAGGCCTGCCCGCAGCCGGCGTCGACAGCCGCCTGCTGGGCGCCTGCCGCTCCGTCCGCATAGCCGAGCCGACGCTGTACTCCCTGGCGTAGCGTTTCACTGGCTTCCACCCGCGACAACAGCTCCTGCTTGCGCTCGGCGATATCGGCAAGCGCCTTGCCATCGAGATCGGCATCGGCCAGCAGGGTGCGCTCACGCTCGAGTAGCTCGATGATGCCGCCGAGGCGTCGCTGCTGTTGCTGAAGAAGCTTCGCCAGGCTCATTCCGTGCGGCTCTCCGTCGCCAGTGATTCGATCAGGGCATCGGCGATACGCTCGGCCCGAATCTCCAGCCGTCCCTCGCGAATGGCCTCACGGATCTCCTCGACGCGTGCCATGTCGATGTCGCGCGAGGAGTCGGCAGCCTTCTGGCTGAGATGAGTGGCAGCCGATGGGCCGGGTTCCTGACGACCCGAAGACGTGGCGCCCTTGACCGGCTGGGTTTCTTCGCGCTGGCCCGTCTGGGGCGGGCGAGTCAGGGGATTCTGGCTGTTGATCTTCACGATAGTTGCCTCATGGCCGAATGCTTTTATCCGTTATCGGCAGTCCGGCAGATAACTTTAGGCTCTGTCTGAAAACTGCTTGCGCTTGGCCATACGGCGTTAAAAATCAGCTCAAAATACTCATTTACACCACGTAAACTCCGTCTTTGGACTCGCGACATCCATGTCGCTCGCTCTTCGAGCAGCGGAGCTGCCCAAATCGGCTTCCCTGCCGATTTGTCGCTGATTTTTGCCTTGCGACCCACATGGAGGTGGGAAGTGCGTTGGCCCGTAGGGAACGGGCCTAGCTCTGGCCTTCGCTCGCCGGCTTTTCAGACAGAGCCTAGGCTTTTCAAGCGATGCCCTTCTCGGGGGCGGCTCTCGGAGCGCTTCGAAGCATCCGCCAAATGCGCTGGGCGATGTCAGAAGTCTACGACAAGGACACCCTCTCCGACCACCTCTGCCGTTACCACTTCGCGGTTGTCGAAGCGGACTCGGACGCGGTCGCCCAGTCCGCCTGGTTCTAGCGCCTGGCCTTCACGTGAGATGCGAAAGGCCGCCCCCCGGGCTTCGACCGCGACTCGCTGATTTCTCTCCACGAGGGGCAGGTGGCGGAACTGGTGGGCCTGCAGCGGTTGGCCGGGCGGCAGGGCGCGGGTTGCCACCTGGCCGACGATCTCATCGGAATCGAGCAGGGTTCGGTTAGGCAGTTCGGCCAGGTTGCCTGATCGCGAAACGAGATGACCGTGGCGCACGGTTTCCCCCGCGGCCAGCGGAGCGGCAAGGACCGGATAGTCACCCATGGCCCCGACCTCCGCCTGCAGGTAGCGTACCTGGCGTCCATCGCTGCCGCAGCGTACGCCGACGGAGACGCGGCCCAGGGGAACATCTCCCGGGCGGGTGAGGAAGGGCTCGGGCGATTCGCAGGCCGGCAGTCTGGCGGAAGGGGGGCGCAGCTCGATGATGAGTTCGTCGCCCAGCATGCGCGCCTCTTCGTGTAGGAAGCCGTGTACGACTTGCAGCAGTTCGCTGTCGTCGGCCAAAGCGGCCGGTATCGCCAGCCAGCCAGCCAGGAAGAACGACAACAGCGGGGCGAAGCGGGTCAGGCGCATGGGGCAATGCCGTCCAGCAGGAAGGTGATGGCAGGATTCTAGCTGGCAGTGCGCGGCTGAAACAGCGGAAATGAACGAGGAAAACCGGCCTGTTCCTGCCATTGAAATGACAGCGGCATCGCTATTCTTCAACCTCAAGAAGTTCCGCATGTCTTCCATCTGGGTTTCGCACGGGGAGCGCCGGCATGATCGACCAGCTCGAGGCCGCCTTTAATTACCACCAGCAGGCGCTGGGCCTGCGCCAGCAGCGTCACCAAATCCTGGCGAGCAACATCGCCAATGCCGATACGCCAAACTACAAGGCGCGCGACATCGATTTCGCCAGCGAGCTGAAGAAGGCCGTCGAGCAGGGTCGCCCGGCTGGCGGCGGGTTGTCGCTGGCGCGTACCTCCGAGCGGCATCTGGCGGGTCAGGCTCCGGCAACGCCCAGGCAGGATTTGCTCTATCGCATACCCGACCAGCCAAGCCTGGATGGTAACACCGTGGACATGGATCGCGAGCGTACCCAGTTCGCCGACAACGCGGTGCGCTACCAGGCGGCGCTCACCATCATGAACAGTCGCATCCAGGGGCTGAAGAACGCCATGCAGCCGGAATAACAGGCCGGATCAAAGGAAGAGAGATCTTACCATGTCGATGTTTTCCGTGTTCGATATCGCCGGCTCGGCCATGAGCGCCCAGTCGCAGCGAATGAACGTCACCGCCAGCAACCTGGCCAATGCCGACAGCGTGGCCGGGCCGGATGGAGAAGCCTACCGAGCCAAGCAGGTGCTGTTCGAGTCGCGCCTGCAGGGCGGGCATGGCATTGGCGGTGTCGGCGTGCGTGAAGTGGTCGAGGATCCCTCGCCGCTGCGCATGGAGTACCGTCCCGAGCATCCGCTGGCCAATGAAGAGGGCTACGTGTCCATGCCCAACGTCGAGCCGGTGCATGAAATGGTTAACATGATTTCGGCATCGCGCTCCTATCAGGCCAACGTCGAGGTCATGAACACCAGCAAGCAGATGATGCTCAAGACACTCACGCTGGGCGAGGGCTGATCATGTCGACCACTATCGATTCGAATGCCGCCTCGCGGGTGAATCAGGGTGGCCCGGGGGCCCGCGATGCCGGCCAGGCCGCCGAGCTGCGCAACAACTTCATGACCCTGTTGATTACGCAGTTGCAGAACCAAGACCCGCTCAATCCCATGGACAACCATGAGATGACCAGCCAGTTGGCGCAGATCAACACCGTCAGCGGCATCGAAGAACTCAACGAGACGCTCTCCGGTATTACTGAGCAGATGAATGCCGGCCAGACCCTGCAGGCGACCGCCTTGATCGGCCAGGGCGTGCTGGTGCCGGGCGACCGTCTGCTGCTCGAGAAGGGTGAAGACGGCGAAGTATATACCACGCCATTCGGTATCGAGCTGCCCCAGTCGGCCGACAACGTAAGCGTGGTGATCACCAATGCCAGCGGCCAAGTGATCAATCGCTACGACATCGGGCCGGTCGAGGCGGGCGTGGAGTCATTCACCTGGAATGGCCAAACCAGCGAGGGTGAGGCGGCTGTGTCGGGCGCCTATCACGTGCGCATCGAGGCCACCAGCGGCGACAAGATGCTGGACGCCACCACGCTCAACTACGCCATTGTCGGCGGTGTCACGCCGCCTGACAAGAACGGCGGCGTGAGACTGGATCTGGGTGGTGTCTATGGCCAGGTCACCCTCGATCAGGTCAAGCAGATTCTTTGATTTCGCTAAGAACCGCGCATAGCGGCACATTCAGCCGGTAGGCAGAGGAACGAAACATGAGTTTTTCACAAGCATTGAGCGGGTTGAATGCCCAGTCGCAGAGGCTGGGTACGATCGGTAACAACATCGCCAACTCCCAGACAGTGGGGTTCAAGGGCTCCAGCGTCCAGTTTTCGGATGTCTTCGCCAACTCCCGGGTCGGCTTGGGTACCCGGGTCTCGACGGTGCTGCAGAACTTCAACGAGGGCAATATCGAGTCCACCAACCGCAACCTGGATCTGGCGGTGGCCGGTGATGGCTTCTTCCGCTACATGGATACCAGCGGCGAGGTGGTCTACTCGCGCAATGGCCAACTGATCATGCAGGCCAACGGCGACCTGGTGAATGCCCAGGGCTTTCAGATCATGGGTTACGGGCTCAATGCTCAGGGACAGGTGCAAGTGGGTGGCCAGCCGGTACCGCTGAACATCTCCGCCGAGGAACTGGGCGCCAACGCCACCACCAATGCCACCACGGTGCTCAACCTCGATGCGCGGGAAAACGTGGGTAACGAACTCAGCGTTGCTGAAGTCGGCGGCACCGAGATCAGCTACCACTACGCCAACAACTTCACCGTCTACGATTCGTTGGGCAACCCGGTTAACACCACCGTCTATTACGAGAAGGTGGGCGACAACCTGTGGCAGGCCAAGGTCGTGGCCGATGGCAACTACGATGCCGGCAACGATTTCATGATGCGGTTCAATTCGAACGGTACGCTGGTCGGTGCCGGCGAACCGATCGACCAGGCCCTGGTGGATGCCTTGGCCGACGCCCAAACCAACCTGACCGACGCCCAGGCCAACCTGTCGGCTTTGCAAGGGGTGCTGAGTGAGCTTGCGTCTCTGGGCCAGGACGACTGGGATGATATCGGCCCGGATTGGGAAAGTTACTTGCGTGACTTGAGTGACAATCCCGCCGTCCAGGCGGCGATTACCGATATCGATGAGAATGACATGGATGAACTGGCAGTTGTCATGGCCAGCTTGCAGGCCAGCGCCGACGACGCGCAGACCAGCGCCGCCGACGCGCAGGCCGCGCGCGACCTTGCCAGCCAGGCCGTGAACGATGCCGTTGGCAGCCTTACGGGCAACCAAGTCGCACTGACCTTTGCCTCCACCAGTGGCGCCGAGGACATCGAGTTCAACCTCAACCTTGCTGGTTCCACCCAGTTCGGCAATAGCTCCACCGTCAGCCAACTGACCCAGAACGGTTACACCTCCGGCACCCTGGTGGGCATCACCATCGAGGAAGACGGCACCATCATGCGCAACTACTCCAACGAGGAATCGCGCCCGGCGGGGCAGATCACCCTGGCCAGCTTCCGCAACCCCGAGGGCCTGATTCCCATGGGCGATAACGTCTGGCGCGCTTCGGCCGAGTCCGGCCAGGAACTGGTCGGTGCGCCAGGAACCGGCATGCTGGGCAGCATCGTGGCCAGCGCGGTCGAGACCTCCAACGTCGACATGGCGCGTGAGCTGGTGGATATGATCGTGGCGCAGCGGGCCTACCAGGCCAACTCGCAGACGATCAAGACTCAGGACGAACTCCTGCAGACCGTCATCAACCTGCGCTAAGCGAATAGGGTAGCCGAGTCATGGATCGCATCCTCTATACCGCCATGAGCGGGGCCAAGCAGAGCATGGATCAGCAGGCCGTGGTCAGCCACAACCTATCGAACGTCTCGACCAGCGGCTTTCGCGCCCAGCTACATGCCATGCGCGCCGTGCCGGTGCAGGGCGACGGCTTGTTGTCCACCCGTGTTTCCGTGGCGGCTTCCACCCCGGGTAGCGACTTCAGCGCGGGGCCCATCACGCGTACCGGGCGCGGGCTGGACGTGGCCATGGAGGGCAATGCCTGGCTGGCCGTGCAGGCCGACGATGGCACCGAGGCCTATACCCGCCGCGGCGATCTGGAAGTCGACGGCGACGGCCTGGTGACCGTGCTGGGGCGCCCGGTGATCGGTGAGGGCGGCCCGATCATCGTGCCGCTGGGTTCCAGCGTCTCGGTGGGCGCCGATGGCACCTTGAGCGCCATCGGGGAGGGAGAGGGCCCCGAAGCCCTGGTAGACGTGGGCCGTCTCAAGCTCGTCACACCCGAGCAGGCCCTGCAGCGTGGCGACGACGGCCTGTTCCGCATGCCGCCCGATGCCGAAGGCGAAGTGGCGGCACTCGTGGCCGATGAGGAAGCCCGAGTCGTCAGCGGCGCGCTGGAGGGCAGCAATGTCAGTGCGGTAGAGGCCATGGTGGCGATGATCGACGTGGCCAGGCGCTACGAAATGCAGATGAAGGTCATCAGCACCGCCGACGAAAACGCCCAGCGGGCCAATAACCTGCTCTCTATTCAGGGCTGAGGGCCTTCTATACAAGGGCTGAGGGCTCTCCACCCAAGGTTAAAAGGTATCCAATCTCGGGCTGACGGCCCGTGGGGGTCGAGGAAACGTATCATGATCAAGTCACTGTGGACGGCCAAGACTGGCCTGGAGTCGCAGCAGGTCAAACTGGACGTCATCTCCAACAACTTGGCCAATGTCAGCACCAATGGCTTCAAGCGCTCGCGGGCGGTGTTCGAGGACCTGCTCTACCAGAACCTGCGCCAGCCCGGCGCGCAGAACAACGTGCAGAATCGCCTGCCCTCGGGTATGCAGGTCGGCACCGGCGTGCGCCCGGTGGCCACCGAGCGCCTGCACACCCAAGGTGGCGTGGAGCACACCGGCAACTCGCGTGACCTGGCGATCAACGGCAACGGCTTCTTTCAGGTGTTGCTGCCGGATGGCACCACCGCCTACACCCGCGACGGCAGCTTCCAGCTCGACGAGAATGGCCAGATGGTCACCGCCAACGGCTATCCGCTGGAGCCGGCGATCATCATTCCTGACAACGCCCTGTCGATCTCAATCGGTGAGGACGGTATCGTCTCGGTGACCCAGCCCGGCGTGAACCAGTCGCTGGAAGTGGGCCAGATCAACATCTCCACCTTCGTCAACCCAACCGGCCTGGAGAGCGTCGGCGGCAACCTCTACCTGGAAACCACCGCCTCGGGTCCACGCAATGAGACCATGCCGGGAATGAACGGCGCCGGGCGGCTGTTCCAGAATTACGTCGAAACCTCCAACGTCAACGTGGTGGAGGAGATGGTCAGCATGATCCAGACCCAGCGGGCCTATGAAATCAACAGCCGTGCCGTGCAGACCAGCGACGAGATGCTGGCGCGCCTGAGCCAGCTATGATCGTCGACACATTGAACCTCCTGGACCACGAGCGTAGGGCCGGAAGCGAGTGAGAATGAAAGGTACGAGTTTGGCGGCCCCGCGAGTGGCCATGGCGATTCTTGCCATTGCGATGTTGGCCTTGGGTGGATGTGCCCAAGTGCCGCGTGCCTCGGTGGTGGGGGAGCAGGAGCAGATCAATATCATCGAACCGCCGCCGCGGCTGGCCAATGGCTCCATCTATCAGGGCCATCGTGGATCGCAGCCGCTGTTCGAGGATCGCCGTCCGCGCATGGTGGGCGATATCTTGACCATCGTATTGGATGAGCAGGTCAGCGCCAGCAAGAACTCACAGTCCAATGCGAATCGCAACGCCTCCTCCGGCTTGAGCTTTGATCAGCAGTCCGATGCGCTGGATGCGCTGGCCAACCTCGGTTTCGATATCTCTGCCGCCGGCGATGTCGGCTTCTCCGGCGGCGGTGGCTCCCAGGCCAGCAACAGCATGACCGGTACCATTACCGTCTCGGTGCTCGAGGTAATGCACAATGGCAACCTGCGGGTACGTGGCGAGAAGCAGATCGGCATCAACCAGGGCGTCGAGTTCATTCGCTTCTCCGGGGTGGTCAATCCGCGCACTATCACCGGACAGAATACCGTGTCTTCCACGGCGGTGGCCGATGCGCGTATCGAGTACGTGGGCAACGGCTATATCAGCGAGGCGCAGCATATGGGCTGGCTGCAGCGCTTCTTCCTGAACATTTCGCCTTTCTGAGCGGCCGCGAGCGAGGCGACCATGACGACTCCCATGAAGTTCAAGCCAAACCGTTCTCCCTCCTTGGTGGCAAAGCTCCTGTTACTGGCATGTTTATGCCTGCTGGCGTTGCCGGCCCAAGCCGAGCGCATTCGTGAAATCGCCAACTTTGCCGGCGTTCGCGACAACGTACTGGTCGGCTATGGCCTGGTGGTCGGGCTCGACGGCACCGGCGACCAGACCATGCAGGCGCCGTTCACCGGGCAGAGTCTCACCAACATGCTCTCCCAGCTTGGCATCACCGTGCCGCCGGGCACCAACATGCAACTGCGCAACGTGGCGGCGGTGATGGTCACCGCCGATCTGCCGCCGTTCTCGCGTCCGGGGCAGCGGTTGGACGTCAACGTTTCCTCGATCGGCAACGCCCGCAGCCTGCGTGGCGGCACCCTGCTGATGACCCCGCTCAAGGGGGCCGATGGCGACACCTACGCGATTGCCCAAGGCAACCTGCTGGTGGGCGGAGCGGGGGCGGCCGCGGGCGGTGCCCAGGTGCAGGTCAACCAACTGGCTGCGGGACGCATTGCCGGCGGGGCCATGGTCGAACGCGAGGTACCGCTGGATCTTGGCGCCAATGCCGGTTTGCTCGAACTCGAACTCAAGCAGACCGACTTCGGTACCGTGCAGCGGGTGGTCAACGCCATCAACGATGAGTTTGGCCGCCCGGTGGCGGCGGCGCGGAACGGTCGGGTCATCGCACTGGATGGCCCCGCGAACCCCAACTCCCGGGTCAACTTCATGGCTCAGGTGGAAAACATTCGCGTCACACCCATGGAGGCCCCGGCCAAGGTCGTGTTCAACGCCCGCACCGGCTCCGTGGTGATGAACAGCGCCGTGACACTGCGGCGTGCCGCCGTGGCCCACGGCAACCTGTCGATCGTCATCGATAGCCGCTTCCTGGTCAGCCAGCCGGCCCCGTTCGGCGAAGGTGAAACCGTGGTCGTGCCCGATACCGAGATCGAACTGCAGGAACAGGATGCCTACCTGCGCGTCGTCGAAGGCGCCGACCTGGTCGATGTGGTCAATGCCCTCAACGCGCTTGGTGCCACGCCCAGCGACCTGATGGCAATCCTCGAGGCACTCAAGGCTTCCGGTTCGCTGCGCGCCGACCTGGAGATCATCTGATGAGCATTCAGGACATGGGCAGCCAGTTCGCCCTCGACGTGCAGGGGCTCGAGCGGCTCAAGCATACTGCGCGCAACGACGAGGCGGCCGGTTTGCGCGGCGCGGCCCAACAGTTCGAGGCGCTGTTCCTGCAGATGATGCTCAAGAGCATGCGCGACACCGTTCCCTCGGGTGGCCTGCTCGACAGCCAGCAGACCGAGTTCTACCAGTCGCTGCTCGACCAGCAGTGGGCGCAGACCATGGCGGGGCGGGGTATCGGCTTGGCCGATCATCTGGTGGCACAGTTGGAAGGCCAGTTGGGAACCTCGACCCCACGCTCCGGCGTGGCGGATCGCGAACTGAGTGAACTCATCGCCGGCATCCCGCGCGGCACGCCCCGGGTACTCCAGGATGCCTTGCAGCCCGCACGCGAGAGGGAAGAGAAGCTTACCGAACGGCATGCTGCGGACCCGGGGCAAGAAACAGAGCGGGTCGCCATGCCGGCCAGCTTCCTCGATGAGCTCGAGAGCGTGCGCGGCGGCTTCATGGCGGCACTCGATGCCACGCTGCCCGCCTCAGCGTCCGCTGCACAGGCAGGCAGCCCGGCGGCGCCGGCAGGGGCGAACGCCCGCTCCGGCTCGACCGACCGGGGGCCTGAGTATGTACAGCGTTTCATGGAGCGGCTCTCGGCGCCCGCCCAAGCCGCCAGCCGCAAGACCGGTGTGCCGGCCGAGCTGATTCTGGCCCAGGCGGCCCTGGAAACCGGCTGGGGGCGCCACGAGATTGCCACGGCCGATGGTCGCAACAGCTATAACCTGTTCGGTATCAAGGCGGGCAGCAGTTGGAAAGGGCGTACTACCGACATCGTGACCCATGAATACATCAATGGTCAGCGTACCCGGGTCGTCGATAGCTTCCGCGTCTACAACTCGTTCGAAGAAGCCTTCACCGATTATGCGCGGCTGATCGGGACCAACCCCCGCTATGCCGAGGTGACGACGGCAGGCAGCCCGGAGCAGGCGGCCAGGGCGCTGCAGGCGGGCGGCTACGCCACCGACCCGGCCTATGCCGACAAGCTGATCGCGGTGATGAACGGCATGGGGCCGATGCAGGCGCAGCGCGGCGACTCGCTGGTCTTTTTCAGCTATTGATCCCTAGGTTTGTACGAAAAGTCGGCGAGCGATGGCCAGACAAGGCAAAAATCGGCGAAAAGACGGAGTTTACGGGGTGTAAATGAGTAGTTTGAGCCGATTTTTAACGCCGTATGGGCGAGCGCAGACAGTTTTCGTACAGAGCCTAAAGTTCCGGCTGGACGGGCCGATATAACGGACATTGGCGAAAGGAAACGACACCATGAGCATCCTATTTTCCGTTGGCCTGAGCGGTTTGAATGCCGCCCAGAACGCGCTGAACACTACCGGCAACAACATCAGCAACGTCTATACGCCCGGTTATAACCGGGAGCTGACGATTTTTGGCCAGAGCCGTGCCGATGCCGGCGTGCAGGTCAATGACATTCAGCGCCAGTACAACCAGTACGTGGCCTCGCAGCTCAACGCCGCGACCAGTGCCTCCAGTGCGTTGAGAACCTACGAAAACCAGATCAGCCAGATCGACAACCTGCTGGCCGACCGCGAGGCCGGCCTGGCGCCGCTGATGCAGAACTTCTTCTCGTCGCTGGAGGATCTCGCCGGTGCGCCGTCCGACCCGGCTGCGCGCCAGGGGTTACTCGGTACCGCCGACACGCTGACGGCCCAATTCCGCGCGTTCGATAGCTACCTGCAGGACATGCAGGAGGGCATCAACGGCCAGATCAGGGACGAAGTCACCCAGATCAACAACATGACCGAGCAACTTGCGACCCTCAATCGCGAGATCGCACTGGCCCGCGCACGCAGCGGCGAGGCGCCCAACAGCCTGCTCAATCAGCGCGACCACCTGGTGCATGAGCTAAGCGAGCGCATGGACATTCGCTTGAACATCCAGGATGGCAAGAGCTACAACATCAGCCTGCCCAACGGCCAGCCGCTGGTGTCGGGCACCAATCACTATCGTCTGGAGGCGATGGACTCGCCCCACGACCCGCAGCGTACCGTGCTGGGCTATCGCGACTCCAGCGGCAACCTGGTATCGCTGCCGGAAAACACCATTCAGGGCGGCACCCTGGGCGGCCTGATGACCTTCCGCGCCGAGACGCTGGACAAGACCCAGAACCAGATCGGTCAACTGGCCGTATCGCTGGCGGTGGGTTTCAACGAGCAGCATCGCCAGGGCATTGACCTCAATGGCGAGCAGGGTGAGGACTTCTTCGGTATCGGTCAGCCCCAGGCCTACTCCAACGAGCGCAATAGCGGCGGGGTGGAGGTCGTTGAGGCGAGCTTCGATACGGCCAATATCGACAAGCTGCGCGCCACCGATTACACGGTACGCTTCACCGGTGGTGAGCCGCAGGTGATTCGCAAGGATAACGGTCAGGCCGTGCCGGCCGATGAGATCGACTGGGATGCCGGTTCCTCGACCCTCAGCTTCGGCGGCATCACACTGGAATTCAGCGGTACTCCGGCTGACGGCGACCGCTTCGAGGTGCAGCCGGTACGCCGCGCCGCGGCCAATTTCGAGGCGCTGATCAGCGACCTGGACAAGATCGCGGCGGGTGATCCGACGGGCGAAGGGGGGAGCGCGCTTCATTCCTTCAAAAGTTCGGGCGATCTGGATGTTAGTGGCCTCAGCGTAACGTCAGGAGCTTTTTCCAACAGCAAGGAATACCAGCTCGAGGTGGACTCGGACGGTACGTTGTCACTGACACCTGCGGCAACGATTAGAGTTAATGGTGAGGTCTTCGATGCGTCTACTGAGGAATTGGCGGCCGGGGACACCATCGTTATAGATGGCATCACTTTTACGCTTGGCGAACTTCCTGAAGAAGGTGAAACGGCGACCTTGACGGTCACCCAGAACATCATTGCTGCCACCGGCGACAACCGTAATGCTCTGGCGCTACAGGACCTGCAGAACAAGGCGTTGGTGGGCGGTCGCGCAACAGTCAGCCAAGCCTACGCGGGCATGATCAGCGATGTCGGCAACCGCACCAATATCGTGCAGGTCAACCTCGATGCGCGCCAAGGGCTCACCGATCAGCTCAAGGCGGTGCAGCAGTCCGAGTCCGGCGTCAACCTGGACGAGGAGGCCGCCAATCTGATCCGCTATCAGCAGTTCTACATGGCCAACGCCAAGGTCATCGATACTGCCTCGACGCTGTTCGACACCATTCTTGGCTTGCGTAACTGATCTTCAGGGAGTCCAGTACGATGCGTATCAGCACCGTGACCATGTTCGATCAGAGCATGGCATCCATGAACCGGCAGCAGAGCGATTTCCTCAAGGTCAGTCAGCAGATCGCCAGCGGTCGTCGCGTGGTCAATCCGTCCGATGACCCTCAGGCAGCGTCGCGGGCGGTGGGCGTTTCCCAGTCCAAGGCGGTGACCCAGCAGTACGCCGATGCTCGGGTGACGGCGCGCAACTCCCTGGCTCAGTCCGAAAGTGTGCTCAACAGCGTTGCCGATGCCATTACCAGTGCCAAGACACTGCTGGTACAAGCGGCAAGCGACACCCTGAGCGATGTCGATCGCGAATCCGTGGCTGCGGATCTACGCGGTGTCTACGAGACGCTGATCGGTCAAGCCAATGCCACCGATGGCAACGGTCGCTACCTGTTCGGCGGCTATCAGGACAGCTCGCCGCCCTTTGCCCGTACCTCTGACGAGGGCATTTCCGGCGTCAGCTATATTGGCGACGAGAACACCCGCGAGCAGCGCATCGACGCCTCGCGGCTGATGCCGGTGGCCGACAACGGAAAAACCATCTTCCAGAGCATACCTTCAGGTGCCGGCTATGTGGCGCGGGCGGAGCGAGACAGCGCGCCCGGTGATCCGAGTTCTCTCGGCGTTCAAGATGGTTATTACGCCAACGCCGGTTCCGTGACCTTCACTGGCGGTCCGAGCCGTGTAGATCCGAATGCCGAGCATTTCGGCAAGCCATTCGAGCTGGAATTCTCGACCGATGAGGATGGTAATCCCGTCTTTTCCGTCCATGCCATTGAAGAAGATGGTAGCCGGACGCTCGTCGTTGATGATGAGGCCTATGAATCGGGCGAGACTGTCAGCTTCGGCGGTATTAGCATCACCCTGGAAGGCATGCCCGAAGAAGGCGATCAGATTCAAGTGCGTCCCGCCGATGACGAGGGCGCCAACCAGGATCTGTTCAAGACCCTCAAGGACGCCATCGATCTGTTGGAGATGGATCAGGAGGGTACCGCTGAGAACCGCGCTCACTTCCGCAACACCCTCAATACGGCGATGCGCGAACTGGACAATAGCCTCGACAACGTGCTGACCGTTCGCGCCTCCATGGGGGCGCGTCTCAACGAGCTGGACGTGGTCGACGCCGTTGGCGGTAACCGCATGATGAACTACGAGCAGACGCTGTCCGATTTGGTCGACCTCGATTACGCCCAGGCAATTTCCGAATACAGTCTGCGCCAGGTGGGCCTGCAGGCCGCCCAGAGGGCCTTCGTCGACATCAAGGGCTTATCGCTGTTCAACTTCCTGTAAGGTCATCGGCAGGGATGCCAAAGGGACGCTTCGAAGGACACCATTTCCCTGCAGACCTTATCGGTGTCAACCCATATGGTCTCTTTTCGCCGCTCCGGCTTGCCGGAGCGGTTTTTTTTTCGGCTATGACACATTCCGTCCATGAAATTAAGATAGGAATAAGAAAAATAATAGCGTTACAGAGACTGAGATGAGTTTAGTTCAATTTTCCACCCGTGTTTATCCGGAAGCGGATCGTTTAGAGGTGGCGCGGGATGTCTATGCTCCGATGGCGAGAGTCGAGCTTGGTGTGCCGCGCTCTGAAACACCCGATATCACGGTTCGGATGCGCTTTCTGCCAGGCGTTTCCATTGCATTCGCGGAGTGCTCCACGTTGAGGGTGAAGCGTGGTGGGGGGCAACTTGCCGATGGTAACGACAACATCTCCCTGCTGTTGAATCCCGGTGGCCTTGGGGGCTGGGCAAGCTATCAGCGCCACCTGCGTCACCTGGTGTGCCCGGCGGGATTTGGCTGCGTTGGCTTCAAGGATCGTCCCGGTCTGATGGATTTTCATGGGCAGCCTGGACAGCGGGCGCGCTTCATGAGTATAGATTTCCCCCGCGAGTTGCTGGCGCCACGGGTGGCCGACCTGGAGGATGCGGCCAGGGGGCGTCTCGTACCTGGCGAAGCGCTGCGTTTGCTCATGCGTCAGGCGCTCGAACTGACCCACTCTCCCGAGGCCCTATCGCCTGAACGGACCACGCAGGCGGCAGAGCAACTGCTGGATATGGCCACCCTGACGCTGGGTGGCACACGGGATGCCACGGAACTGGCGGTGAAGCGTGGCTTGAGCGCGGCGCGTCTGCGAGCCATCAAGGCCATGATGGCGGCTCATGCCAGTTACGGTGGTTTGTCGGTGAATTGGGTGGCCAAGCGCTACGGCATCTCGCCCGATTATGTTCGAGCCCTGTTCAAGCGCCAGGGCACCAGCTTTACCGACCACCTGCTCGAACTGCGTCTGCAACGAGCCTACCGACAGCTAGCTGGACAGCGACGAGGCGGCCGCCCGATCGTGGATGTTGCCTATTCGTCCGGTTTCAACAATCTTTCCTGGTTCTACCGTGCCTTCCGGCAGCGTTTCGGCATGACCCCAAAGGACGCCCGCAACGGCCTTTCCATTCAGGGGAATATGGGGGCTTTCTCTTCCCTGTTGTACCGCTGAGTGTAAGAACCGTTCGTTCCGCCCCGTTAGGGTATTGCCACGTGTATTGGCGCGCTGAAGACAAGCGCCTGATGACAAGGGCGGGGGGAACGCACAGAATGAACCATCACTACAAGCGTCTTTTCAATCGCAGCCTGAAGGTGTGGCAGGCCGTGCCGGAGACGGCTCGCGCGCGAGGCAAGAGCGGCTGGAGTGCAACGCAGCGCATTTGCCGGCCATTAATGAGTGCGATTGTGTGCAGGCGCTCATTACAGATAGGGGGCGTGGCGCTGGCACTGCTCATGCCGCCAGCCCTGGCCCAGACCCTCCCTTCTCCGCCTCACAGCAGCGGCGGCGAGAGTGCCAATGGCGGCGCTGGCGGTGGCATCGACGCGGATGGCGAAGGTATCGCAGGCAGCGCCGGCGGCGGTGGCGGCCCCGGTGCCGCTGGAGGCGCCGACGGTGGCGGAAGCGGCGGCAGCCACGGCAACGAGGGCGATCCCACTGGGGGCGACGGTGAGCACGGGGGCGGTCTGACTAGCGGTGGCGGCGGTGGCGGCCATGGTTACTTGGGGGAGGATATTCCCGCTGCTGACGACATCGCCGGGGGTAACGGCGGTAGGGGGAATTCTGGCGGCGGCGGCGGTGCCGGAGGCTATGGCGCCTTCGTCACCAATGGCGGAACGGCGGAAATCGCCGACAGCCAGTCGCTCCGGGGAGGCGATGGAGGGCTCGGCTCCTCTATCGACCGAGACAATCGCGGCAGGGGCGGCGACGGCGGTGCCGGCCTCTATTTCCAGGGGGACAGCCTGACGAACGCGGGCAGGCTCTCCGGGGGCTCGTCGGGTGACGGAAACGTAACCTGGGACTTGGACGGCGGCGACGGCGGTGCCGGCCTCATTTTCGATGGTCGCGAACTGATCAACCGAGGCACGATCTCGGGCGGCGACGGCGGGCCGGCTCGCCAGGGAGATGGCGGGTTCGGCGGCACCGGGCTGGATTTCAACGGTACGACCCTTGTTAACGACGACGACGGCACGATCTCCGGCGGCGCCGGTGGTCGCATGGAACATGACGAATTTGATGGCGGCGTCGGCGGCATCGGTCTTGTTTTCGATGGGAGCGATCTGACCAACCGGGGCAGTATCTTCGGCGGCGAAGGCGGGGCGGGAGCCGGGAACGACGGGGGTATCGGCCTCACCTTCTCTGGCGGTGAGTTGATCAACCAAGGCGCGATCTCCGGCGGGGATGGCGGAAGGGCACACTTGGGCACAGGCAGCGACGGCGGAGACGGCGGTGTCGGCATCATCGTCGAGGCCGATGGGGCCAGGATCGTCAATGAAGGCGCGATCTCCGGCGGCGATGGCGGGGAATCAGGTAATGGCGTCGGCGGAGCCGGCAATGTCGGCGTTATCGTCGAGGCCGACGGGGCCACGGTCGTCAACGCCGGCACCATCTCCGGCGGCTCGGGGCGCGGGCGCGCCGCTGCGCTGACCTTGAACGGGGGCGACGGAACGCTGGAACTGCGGGCGGGCTATGCCTTCCAAGGCGATGTGGTCGCAAACGGCGCTAACGCCACCCTGGCGCTGGGCGATGTCGAGCGCTTCGACGTGGAAGACCTGGGCAGCCTCTATAGCGGGTTCGAGAATTTCGTCAACCGCAGCGGCAGCGGTACCATGCTGACGGGCTATGACCGTGCAGGAACCGATTGGCTGGTTGAGCGCAACAGCGCGCTTCTTGTCGACACCGACAGCCTGCGCGGCGATGTGGAGGTCGAGAACAACGCGGTTATGGTTTTCAATCATGACTTCGATGGCGTCTACACTGGGGCGGTCTTTGGCGAAGGCATGGCGATCTTCGGCGAAGGTATTGAAGCCGGTACGCTGCTGCTGACCGGCGACAGTTCCGCCTTTTCGGGGGAAACGACCGTTTCCGGTGGCACATTGTTGGTAGGCGACGCCGACGGCATCGGCAGGCTCGGTGGCTCGATCACGGTCGCGGAAGGCGCCACACTCGGTGGTTCGGGCACGGTTGGCAGCTCGGGCTCCACCACGACGATTGCCGATGGCGGCATTCTTGCACCGGGCAATTCCATCGGCACGCTCGACTTCGGCGGCAGCCTTGTCCTTTCCTCTGGCTCGATCCTCGATTTTCAGCTTGGCGGTCCGGGCAGCGAGGATGACCCGGCCTCCGGGGTCAGTGATCGCATCCACGTCGCTGAAGACCTGACCCTCGACGGTACGCTCAATCTTTCGCAAAGCGGCGACGCGTCTGTTGGCGCGGCGGGATTCGGTTACTACCGACTGGTGACCTACGGCGGGGCTCTCGACGGTGACGGCCTGACGATGGAAGATACACCCGCCATCGACAATGCAGGCTATCGGCTCCTCACCGACACGGATGGCCAGTTCATCGATCTGTTCGTCGGCGCTCTGGGCGATGACCAATTGCAGCGCTGGCAGGGGGGCGACGGGGCCTGGACGGTCAGCGGCGAGACCTGGCGCAATATCGACAGTGATGGAATGGCGGGCGATATGGACGTTGCATGGGCGGGCAATACTGCCATTTTCGACGATGCGCCCGGCGGTACCGTTGTTGTCGAGGGCACACAAGGTTTTGCCGGACTGCAATTCCGTCATGGAGATTACGTTCTCGAAGGCAGCGGTCAGTTGCAGACCGATCCGGACGGCTCGGAGATCCGCGTCCTTGCCGAGCGGGCCGGGGTCGCAACGGCAATCACGGGCACGGGCGGCGTCGGCATCACCGGAGGCGGCACGCTAATCCTTTCTGGCAACAATCGCTATGAGGGTGGCACGACGCTGGCGGGCGGCACCACGCTTTCCGTGTCCGATGACACCAATCTCGGGCATGCCGATGGGGCTCTGACCTTCAATGGCGGCACGCTGACCACCACCGACAGTTTCGATAGCGCCCGCGATGTGGTACTCAGCGGCAACGGCCGCTTCGGCGTTGCCGACGACACCGCCCTCGGGCTGTCGGGCAATATCGCCGGTAGTGGCGATCTGCGCCTGGTTGGAAATGGTACCCTCGAACTCACCGGCACCAATGATTACGGCAATACCGTCGTCGAGGCCGGCACATTGCTCGGCAACGTCGAGGCGATCTCCGGCGATATCGCCAATGCCGGCACGGTGGTGTTCGGTCAGACGCGTAGCGGTTCCTTTGCCGGTGACATCGCCGGCCTGAACGGCACGGACGGAGACATGATCCTGCGCGGCGGAGGCTCGCTGACGCTCGGCGGCTTCTCTTCCCTCGACTGGGCCGTGGAGGACGGTACGCTGATCTCTGCCTCGGACCGTTTCACTGGCGATCTCGACGTCGCTGCAGGTGCTTCTTTCATCTTCGATCAGGACTATGACGGGGCCTATGCCGGCGCGTTTTCCGGCTCTGGCACCCTCGACTTCACCGGCGGTGGTCTTGTCGAGCTGACTGGCGACAGCTCCGGCTTTGCCGGCCTCACTGAAGTGACCGATACGACACTGGTTGTCAACGACACACTGAGCGGTTCTGCAATGATCGGCATGGACGGCGTGCTGGCCGGCGACGGCACCATCGGCTCGGGCACCGGCTCGATGGTGACGCTCGCTTCGGGCGCAACGCTCGCGCCGGGCAACTCCATCGGTGAGCTGACCGTCGACGGCGACCTAACCTTCGAGGCCGGCTCCCACTACGAGGTGGAAGTCGACCCTACCAGCGGCGACAGCGACCACACCCATGTCACTGGCACCGCCTTCCTCGAAGGCTCGGTGGTGCATATTGGTCTTGGCGAGTCGGACGATTACGCTCCCGAGAGCCGCTACCGCATCCTCAGTGCCGAGGGTGGGCTGGACGGCGAGTTCGGCGAGGTGACGTCCGCCTTCACCTTCCTCGATGCCGCGTTGATGTATGACACCGAGAGCGACCTCCACGGCGTGGACCTGACCCTGGAACGCAACGGTATCGATTTCGCCGACGTGGCCGGAACCCGCAACCAGCGCGCCACCGCCGGTGGCATCGACAGCCTGGCCGCCGGCCATGCCGTGTATGACGTCATCGTCACCCATGCCGGCAGCGAGGCTGAACTGCGCGAGGCCTATGACCGCCTCTCGGGTGAGCTGCATGCCTCGACCCATGGCGCACTGATCGAGGACAGCCGCCTGGTGCGCCAGGCCGCCAACGACCGGTTGCGCGCCGCCGATGGCGCGGCCACCGTACCGATGGTCATCGGCGACAATCCGGCCACCGACCCCACGGCTACCCCCTCTACCGCCTGGGTGCGCGCCATCGGCAACTGGGGCAGTAACGCCGGCGACGGCAACGCCGCCAGCCTCAACCGCGACACCTTTGGTGTCGCCGCCGGTGTCGACACCCAGGTCAGCGAGCGGGTGCGTGCCGGGGTGCTGACCGGTTACACTCGTGGCGATATCAGCATTGGCGGTGGACGCGGCAGCGCTGATGTCGACAGCGCTCACTTCGGCCTCTACGCTGGTGTCCGCCTCGATGATGACGAGAGCAGGGGCGAACTATCCCTGCGCGGCGGCGCCTTCTACGGCTACCATGAGGTCGACAGCCAGCGTCACGTCCAGGTCGGTACGCTCGGCGAGCGCCTCGAGGACGAACGCAGCGCACACACCCTGCACGCCTACGGCGAACTCGCCTACCGGGTCGACGCTGGCCCGGCGACCCTTGAGCCGTTCGTCAACCTGGCTCATGTCCACCAGCGCACCTCGAGCAGTGAGGAAAACGGCGGCAATACCGCGCTGCACAGCGACAGCCAGACCAGCGATACCAGCTTCGCGACCCTCGGCGTGCGGCCCAGTGTCGAGGTGAACATCGGTGACGCCGATGCCACCCTCTACGGCAGTGTCGGCTGGCGGCACGCCTTCGGCGACAACACCCGGGGCCTCGACCAACGCTTCGTCGGCGGCGATGCCTTCAGCATTGCCGGCACGCCGATCGCCGAGAACAGCGGGGTGGTCGAAGCCGGTGTCAGCGTGGCGCTCAACGAACGCACCTTGTTGGATCTCGCCTATGGCGGCCAGTACGGCGACGGCATGGAGGACCACGGTGCCCGGGCGACGTTCGAGTGGCGCTTTTAACCCTTCTATCCGGCCTAGGTAGTGGCCTTGTTGCCACCCAGGCATCATGAAGTTCAGGAAAGCGGCGCCAGCGCCTCGATCAGCGAATAGAGGAACTGGATGCCGTTGCTGAACAGGCGCTGCAGGAAGCGCGACATGTCGGTCATCAGCACCATCAGCAGCACCAGGCCGACGGTCAGCGAGGTGGGGAAACCGATATTGAACACCGTCAGTTGGGGGGCGGAGCGGTTGAGGATACCCATGGCCAGGTTGATGATCAGCAATGACCCCACCAGCGGCAGCGCCAGCGACATGCCGGCCACGAAGATAGTGCCGCCGTAGCGTACCAGCATTTCGAAGGCGGCAGGATTGAAGGCCCCGATGCCCACTGGCAAGCCATGGAAGCTCGAGACCAGTGCCTCCAGCACCATTAGATGCCCGCCCAAGGCCAGGAACATCAGCAGGGTGATCATGAAGAACACCCGCGACAAGATCATGGTGTTGGTGCCACTGCCGGCATCGAAAAAAGTAGCGAAGGCCAAGCCCATCTGCAGCCCGATGAACTCGCCGGCCGCCTGGACCACGGCGAAAACCACGTGCATCACCATGCCAATGGCAATGCCGATCAGCATCTGCTCCACCATGATACCGAACCCCGCCCAGGAAACGATGGGCACGTCGGGCATGGGTGGCAACACCGGGGCGATGACCAGGGTGACCAGGAAGGCCAGTGCGACCTTGGCCTGGTTGGGTACGCTCGAATGGCCCCATAGCGGTGCAGCGGAGAAGAACGCCAGGATTCGCACGAAGGGCCACAGCAATATCACCAGCCAGCCGTGCAGTTGGGCGAAGGTCACCTCGACCATGGATGGCTCACATCAGCATGCTGGGGATGCTGGTGAAAAGGGTGCGGGTGAAATCCACGATCAAACCGATCAGCCAAGGGCCGGCGAGCACCAGCACGGTGAAAACGCCGAGAATCTTTGGAATGAACGAGAGGGTCATCTCGTTGATCTGGGTAGCGGCCTGGAAGAGGCTAACGATCAAGCCGGTCAACAGTGCCGTGATCAGTAGCGGGCCGGCCAGGAACAGCGTGACGCGCATGCCCTGGTAGGCGATACCCATGACCATTTCCGGTGTCATCTCGACTCCTCAGATGAAGAAACTCTCCGACAGCGAACCGATGACCAACTGCCAGCCGTCGACCAGGACGAACAGCATCAGTTTGAACGGCAGCGAAATCGTTGCGGGCGGCACCATCATCATGCCTAGTGACATCAGCGTGCTGGCGACTACCAGATCGATGATCAGGAATGGGATGAAGATGGTGAAGCCGATCTGAAACGCCGTCTTCAACTCGCTCGTCACGAAGGCCGGCACCAGGATGCGTAGCGGTACGTCTTCCGGACCCTGCATGGGGCCGGCTTCGGCCAGGCGCGCGAAGAGCGCCAGGTCGGGCTCGCGGGTCTGGGCCAGCATGAACTCACGGAAGGGCTCCTGGGCCAGCAGCAGAAACTCTTCGAAAGTGATGTCATCCGCGGTCAGCGGCACCCAGGCGGATTCGTAAACCATGCCAATTACCGGCGACATGATGAAGAAAGTCAGGAACAGGGCGAGCCCCAACAGTACCTGATTGGGCGGTGTCGCCTGGGTGCCGATGGCGGTGCGTAGCAGACTGAGCACGATGATGATGCGGGTGAAGCTGGTCATCATCAGCAGCGCTGCCGGCAGGAACGCCAGCGAACTCAGCAGTAATAGTGTCTGCAGCTGAATCGACCATTGCTGGCCGCCATCCTCGAGCGGCTGACTGACGATGCCAGGGATCTGCTGGGCCTCGGCGCCCAGCGGTATCGATATCAGCAGAAGAGCGATGAACGGAAGCGGCCAGCGAAGCCATTGGGCTTGCTGGAGCGTGGAGAACATCTGGTGAATCATGAACCTCTCCGCCCGTTGCTGCCCAGGCCGGCATTTTGCTTGAGTGCCCGAGCGAAGCGTGTGGCGAAGCGCTCGCCTTCGGCAGAGGCGGAAGAAGGATCGCCTGCCGGACGAGCGGGGGCCGGAAGTTCGTGCAGTTTATTGACTTGGCCGCCGCCGACGCCGAGTACCAACCAGGTGCCCTCGACCTCGACGATCACCACGCGTTCGCGACTGCCAAGCGCGGCACTGCCGACGATCTGAAGGTGACCGCCGGCGGCGCGCCGCTGGGGGCCCCAGCGGCGCAGTAGCGCCGTGCATATCAGAATGATGGCGATGACCAGCGCCAAGGCTGCGGCCGTTTTGCCGAGGGTGGCCATGCCTACCAGGGCATCGCCACCGACAGCGAGGGACTCGAGCCCTGAAGACGTATCGGGGGACGGGGTGTTGCTCATCGGTTGAGTTTCTGCACCCGCTCGGAAGGGGTGATGATCTCGGTGATACGGATACCGTACTTGTCGTCGACCACGACCACCTCGCCCTGGGCAATCAGGTAACCGTTGATCAGGATGTCCATCGGTTCACCGGCCAGACCGTCGAGCTCGATGACCGAGCCCTGCGCCAGCTCCAGCAACTGCTTGATGGTCAGCTTGGTGCGGCCCAGTTCCACGGTCAGTTTGACCGGAATGTCCATGATCATCTCGAGGTCGCGCGGAGCACCGCCCTCGCTGCCTCTGTCGAGAGGACGAAATACGCGATCGCCGGCGGATTGGGGCGCAGAGGCTTGAGCACTGGCTGCCGGTGCTTCATCCGCTGCCGCTTCGACCGCCTCCTGCTCGGCCAGGGCTTCCGCCCAGGGGTCGTCGTCGCTTCCCTCGCTTGCCGTTGCCTCGGCAGCTTCCTGCTCGGCCATGGCCTCGGCCCAGGGGTCGTCGTCGGCAGTGGCGTCGCTGTTCTCCTGCTCGGACATGGCGGCGGCCCAATCGTCGTCGGAAACGTTCTGATCGGGTTTCTTGGGATCAGTCATGCTTGGATTCCTTGGCTTGAGGCGCTGCGCCCTTGATGAAGGCGTCCTTCGACACCGGGTTCTGTGCACCGTGGTCGATGATGCGGATGACACGCAGAGCGCGCTGTTCGTGCTGGCTGCCGTAGTCGCACTCCATCACTGGTACGCCGTCGACGCTGGCGGTGACCGTCTCGGGCAATTCGAGAGGGAGTACGTCACCCACCTTGAGCGCCATGACATGGGCGATACGGGTAGGGATGTCGGCAAAGTTGGCGATCAGTTCCACCTCGGAGCGGCGAATCTCACCGGCCATTCGCTTGGTCCAGGAGCCGTCCTGGTCGTGATGATGATCGCTGAGCGGGTTGGCCAGCAGGTCGCGCAGCGGCTCGATCATCGAATAGGGAATGCAGATCTGGAAGCTGCTGGAGAGATTGCCGACTTCGATGTTGAAGTTCGTGTTCACCACGATCTCGTTGGGCGAGTTGGTGATATTGGCGAACTTCGCTTGCATCTCAGAACGCAGGTAACCGATCTGCAGTGGATACACCGACTTCCACGATTCCTCGTAGGCGTCGATGGCAAGGTTCAGCAGGCGCTGGATGATACGCTGCTCTGTATTGGTGAACTCGCGGCCTTCCGACTTGGTCAGGAAGCGTCCATCGCCGCCGAACAGGTTGTCGACGACCATGAAGACCAGGTTCGGCGGAAACACGATCAGCGCCGAGCCGCGCAGTGGCTTCATGCCGATGATGTTGATGTTGGTCGGTACCGGAACGTTGCGCGAGAACTCGCTGTAGCTCAGGTAGCGTACCGAGTCGATGGTGATGTCGGCACTACGGCGCAGCAAATTGAACAGCCCCATGCGGAAGTGCCGCGCGAAGCGTTCGTTGATGATATCCAACGCCTGCAGGCGCTCGCGGATGACGCGATGCTGGGTCGCCGGGTCATAAGGGCGTACGCGTGAGTCGCCGTCGTTGCGTGCAACGGGCTCGTCATCGCCGCTGACGCCCTTGAGCAGGGCGTCGATTTCATCCTGTGACAACAGATCGTCTTGGGACATGGTCGCCAGGGCACCCGGTTATTGCACGATGAACTCGGTGAACAGCACGTCCCGGATATCCAGGGGCGGCTGCGGCTCGGTCAGCGGATCGGCCAGCGTGGCGATGACCTCGTCGCTCAAGCGACGCTTGCCTTCCGGCGTGGTCAGCTCATTGGCACGCTTGCCCGAGAACAGCATCAGCAGGCGACTGCGCACCTGGGGCATGTGTTCGGCAAGAATCTCGTGCGTTTCGTCGTTGCCCACTCTCAGGGAAATACCTGTATAGAGCAGGCGTGAGCCGAAATTATCGTCGGCGAGATTGACCGTGAACGGATCGATCTTGACGAAGATCGGTGCCTGGCGCTGAAGCTGCTGGGTCTGGACGCTGCCTTCACCGCTGCTACGGTCGTTCATGACCATGTAGATGGCTGCTCCGGCAGCTGCCGTGGAGAGCAGTACCAGCAGAATCATCAGCCACAGGAGCTTGGAGGAGCCACCCGTCGATTTCGCCATTGCCTTGCCTATTATGTGTGAATCAGCTATTGGAGAGCATTATGTCGGAGTCGCGCGGCGCCTGATGACAGGAACAAGCCGCGCGAAAGGGGCTATCTTGGCTTTTTGTCTCAAGCATAAAGATTCACCCGGCCATCCAGCGGCAGCGTAACGGAGGAGGGCGTCATGCCACTCTCTTCCATGCCCGGCAGTGCTGCTGCCTCGTCATCTTGGAATGAACCGCCCTGGCCGCGCTGACCGTCATTGCCGGCAAATGCCTGGGCGTCCTGTCGATGCTGTTCACCCACCGAGGTTTCACCCAGGCTAATGCCTTGTTCGGCAAGCGCCTCGCGCAGCTGCGGGATGGCCTGTTCCAGTACCTGGCGGACCTGGGCATGGGCGGACAGGAACTGGGCCTGGGCGCCCTGTTCGGTCATCTTGAGCGTTACCGAAAGCGGCCCCAGCTCGGCCGGGTTCAAGCGCATCTCGACCTGCTGCTCGCCACCGTGGCGAGCGAACTGCACCAGTTGCTGGCCGAGTTGGTTGGGCCAGGCCGGGCTCTGCAGCGGAGCGGTAAGGCTGGCCTGAGTGGACGGCTGCTGAACTGCTTGGCCCGGCATGCCGGCCGTGGTAGAGGCGTTGACGCCCGGCTGTGTCATGGAGGCAGCCTCCGGCACGAAGCCGCCGCGTGGCTGATCGGTCGCCCCCGTGCGGAGGTTGGGGGCGCCGGACTGAGACTTGGCGAATACGCTTGCCGGATCGATGGCGCGTGACACGCCGTTCGAGTTGCGCTCGGCATCGGCGCTGTCGGCATCAGCGGCCGAGCCGGCATTTCCCAGTTGGGCCGCGAGCGGATTGCCGGGAGCGGCTGCCTTGAGTGCGGCAGGCGTGTCAAGTCGTGCCGTGCCCGGCGTCGGAAGAGGCTCCGCAGGGCGCAAAGCAGCGGCCCGGGCGGCTGCCTGAGGCTGCTCGGCGAGTTCGGTGGCCACTTCGTCAGTGGGCAGAGTCGCTTCTTGCTCGGGTAACGGCTGCGAGTCGATCACGACCGGCTCCTGCTGGGAATTGCCCTCGATCAGTGCGAGCCGCGCCATGATCTCGCTCAACTCGGCGTTGGGCAGGGCAGACTCGGCCTCGCCGTCGAGTTGCTGGCCGGCGTTGGCGTTCAGTGCCTGCAGGAGTGCCTGTTGTGCCGCCATGGTATGCGGCAGCACCTGTCCAGACATGCCGGCGAATGAAGGGGGTAGCGCGGCGCCATCCGCCTGGCCGCTCTGGCCCGCCTGGCTCAAGGCCAGGGCGAATTGACCTTGGCTAGCGCTGGATTCCGGCTTGCCCGAAAGCTGGGGCGGCAGGGCGGACAGGATCATATGGATATTCATAGGGGTCTCCTCTACCGGATCACAGTGCATGTCCGGCGCGCTGGCGCAGTAGCCGCCCGGCCGTCATCTCGTCATTGATACGTTGTTCGCGGCGTGCCTCCAGGCGTCGCCGCTCGGCATCCCGGCGCGATACCAGCGTATCGAAGGCCGAGAGCCGTTGCTGTTCCTGCTGCCACTGTTGCTGGCTCTGTGCGACCCGTTGGCGTTGCGCATCGAGCGCCTGATGGGCGCGCTGCAAGGCTGCATCCAGCGAGGAAAGGAACTGCTGATAGTTGTGCATGCTGGCCGGATCGATGCCTTCGCGCATGGCCTGCTGAAGGCGTTCGGCATACTCGAGTCGGTAATGGTTGAGCGCCTCGAGCTGAGAGGCCGCCTGGCGTTCGCTCTGGCGTTCGCCGGCCAGCAATTGGCCGGCCTGGTCGCGCGCATCGCGTGCCAGGTCGCTCAGCATGGCGAGTTGTGACGATGCACTCATTGCCTGACTCCTAGGGTCTCTGCAAGAAGCTGGCGGGAGGCCTCGATCGAGGCGTTTTCGTTCATGCCCTGCTGGAGGAAGCCTTCCAACTGGGGATAGCGCTGCACGGCCTCGTCCAGTTGTGGATCATGCCCCGGGCTATAGGCACCGACGCTGATCAGGTCGCGATTGCGCTGGTAGCGCGAGAACAAGCGCTTGAACGCCTGGGTCATGTTCAGTTGCCGGTCGTCGATGATGTGGGTCATCACGCGGCTGATCGAAGCCTCGATGTCGATGGCCGGATAATGGCCGGCCTCAGCCAGGGTCCGTGACAGTACGATGTGACCGTCAAGGATGGCGCGGGCCGAATCGGCAATGGGATCCTGCTGGTCGTCGCCTTCGGTCAGCACGGTATAGAACGCCGTGATCGAACCGTGGCCACGCTCGGCATTGCCGGCGCGCTCCACCAGGCTCGGGAGTTTGGCGAACACTGAGGGCGGGTAGCCCTTGGTGGCCGGAGGCTCGCCGATGGCCAGGGCAATCTCGCGTTGGGCCATGGCGTAGCGGGTCAGCGAATCCATGATCAGCAGTACGTTCTTGCCCTGGTCGCGATAGCCTTCGGCCAGGCGCGTGGCGTAGGCGGCGCCCTGCAGGCGCTGCAGCGGTGAGGTGTCGGCCGGAGCCGCCACTACCACGGCGCGGCGACGGCCTTCCGGACCCAGGATATTGTCGATGAAGTCCTGCACTTCGCGGCCACGTTCGCCAATCAGCCCTACCACGATGACGTCAGCGCCGGTGTAGCGAGCCATCATGCCCAGCAGTACCGATTTACCCACGCCGGAGCCGGCGAACAGCCCCATGCGTTGGCCGCGGCCAACGCTGAGCAGGGCATTGATGGCACGAATGCCGACATCGATCTGCTCGTTGATCGGTGCCCGTTTCAGCGGGTTCAGCGGCGGAGTGGAGAGGGGCGAGCGCGGCGCGCTGTCCAGTGGGCCAAGGCCATCCAGCGGCTCGCCGTTGCCATCGACCACGCGGCCCAGCAATGACTCGCCGAGCGGGAAGCGTCGGGCGGCGTGATCCGGGCCGTCGCCAAGCGGAAAGACCCGGGCTCCGGGCATCAGGCCGCTGATCTCCGAGAGCGGCATCAGCAGCAGTCGTTCGCCGTTGAAGCCGACCACCTCGGCTTCGGCAAAGCGCGGCGGTTCGTTGCCGCCGGGGGCGAGCAGTTCGATACGGCAGGCGTTACCCAGTGCCACGCGCAGGCCGACGGCTTCTATCACCATGCCGGTGGCGCGCAGTACACGGCCGCTGGTGCGATAGCCGGGCACCGTCTCCACGCGTTCACGGACACGCCGCAGCGTTTGCTGCCAGCGTGTCCGGTGCGCGTTGGGTGTCGGGGCTGCGGCGTCGATCATGTCCGTGCCTCGCTGCTAGTCGTCGTTGCCGTCATCGGCGGGGGGCGCCGAATGTCGTCTTCTGACCTGCGCCTTCACTGCCTGCCAACGGGTTTCCCAAGTGGCGTCCAGTTCGCCATTGGCGCTCGTCACCCGGCAGCCGCCACGCGTGAGCTGAGCGTCGGGCTGCAGCTTCCAGCCGGCCGCCGCCAACTCGGTACCCAGGTGCTCCTCGACCAGCTTGTGATCCTGGGGGTGCAGCCACAGCCGCTGCTGGCCGACCAGCGGGGGCTCGGTGTGCAGCAGCGCCTTGACCAGCTCCAGTACCTGACGCGGCCGTGCCTTGAGCGCTTCGCCAGCCAATTGATGGCCGGCTGCAAGGGCCAGTTCCACCAGGTCGGTGGCGATCTCGCCGTCGAGCTGCTCCAGTGCGCTGGCAAAACGTTCGGCTAGCGGAGCCAGTGGTTTTACGGTTTCGTGAACCTGCCGCTCGAGCTCGCGCTGGGCTTCCTGACGGCCTTCTTCGAGGCCCTGGGCATGGCCTTCACTACGGCCGCTCTCGAAGCCGGCCCGATAGCCTTCTTCGCGCGCCTCTTCCATGACGCGCTCACGCAGCGCCTTCAACTCTGCTTGGCGCTGGAACTGCTCACGACGCCTGGCCTGCACGGCGGGATCCTGCTGGGGAGCCGCCGTACGCTCGCCCGCTGCCTCGCTATGCAGCTCGCCCATTTGCCAGCGCTGCCAGGGCGCATGACGAGCGGACGAGGAGGGCACATGCTCAGACATAGGTATCGTCCCCACCGCTCAGCACGATCTCGCCGGAATCCGCCAGGCGGCGCACCACCTGCAGAATGGACTTCTGCTCGGCTTCCACCTGGGAGACGCGGATCGGACCACGGGCCTCCATGTCCTCGCGCATGAGGTCGGCAGCACGCCGCGACATGTTGCGCAGGAACTTCTCCATGAGCCCTTCGGGCGCTCCCTTGAGTGCCACCACCAGCGAATTGGTGTCGATCTCCTTGAGCACCAGTTGAATGCTGCGGTCGTCCAGGTCCATGAGGTTCTCGAACAGGAACATCTCGTCGATGATCTTCTGTGCCAGATCCTCGCTGTGGGCGCGTACCGTCTCGATGGCGGTCTCCTCCAGGGAGGAGTTCATCAGGTTGAGGATCTCGGCCGCGGTTCTCACGCCGCCCATCTTGCTGCGCTTGAGGTTCTGGCCGTCGAGCATGCCGGAGAGCACCTCGGTGAGTTCCTGCAGGGCGGCCGGTTGCACGCCGCTGAAGGTTGCGATGCGCAGCACCACGTCGTTGCGCAGCTTGTCGTCGAACAGCTCCAGGATGTCGGCGGCCTGGTGGCGTTCCAGGTGGACCAGGATGGTGGCAATGATCTGCGGATGCTCGTCGCGGATCAGCTCGGCTACCATGGAGGCTTCCATCAGGTTCAGCGAGTCGATGCCGCTACTGCTGCCGGTGGACTCCAGGATGTCCTCGATCAGGCTGGTGGCACGCTCGCTGCCCAGCGCCTTGGTCAGCACCGAACGGATGTGCTCGCTGGAATTGAGGTTGAGCGCGATGAACTCCTCGGTCTCGCGATGGAACTCCAGCAGCACCTGCTGCATGTCCTCGTGGGACACCTGCGCCATCTCGGACATTTCCATGCTCAGCTGCTGGATTTCCTTGGGGGCCAGGAACTTGAACACCTCGGCGGCGCTGTCTTCGTCGAGGGCCAGCATCAGGATGGCGCTGCGGCGCAGGCCGCTCATGGTCTTGGCACTACTCATGCTTGTTCATCCAGTTGCGGACGATCATGGCGATCATGCGCGGATCCTCCTGAGCCATCTCGCGCAGATCGGCGAGATGATCTTCGTAGGCGGAGGAGCGGCGTTTGCGCTTCGGTTTCTGGTATGGACGCAGTTCGTCGTCTTCATCGCCGGCCGCTTGCAGCTCACCCTCGGTCGGCTCGTTGTCGTCACCCACGCGGACCTGCAGGCCGGTACCGGGCGCGGCGGCCATCACGGGGCGCTCGGTATGGCGCTTGATCAACGGGCGCAGGACCAGCAGGTAACCCAACAGGATACCCAGTGCCACCAGCAGGTAGCGGCCAATGGTGAGCGCCAATTGATGGATTTCCGGTGACTGCCACCATTCGAGCTCTTCGGTTTCGTCGACTGCGCGGCTGAACGGGCTGTTGACGACCTCTATCTCGTCGCCACGCGCTTGCGAGAAGCCGATCGCTTGGCGCACCAGCCGCTCGATCTGGGCAATCTCGGTCGCGCTGAGCGGAACGCGCTGCCACTCGCCCTCTTCGTCGCGTTCCTCGCGATAGTCGACCACCACCGCAGCGGTCAGGCGCGTCACCTGGCCCTGGCGGTGCTGAATGTGCTGTACGTTGCGATCGACCTCATAATTGACGACGTCGTCCTGGCGCAGGTTGTTAAGCGCCTGCAGGCTCTGCTGGGCCTCTTCGGTCAGCTCGCCTTCCTCGTCGGTAGGCAGTTCTTCGATGGGGGAGGGCGCGACGCCCGGCGGGGTGTTGCTCAATGCGCCGGGGATGCCCTGGGCCAGATCGTCGCCGCCGTTATAGGAAAGGCTCGACTGACGGCTACGTACGGCCGCTTCGTTGGGCGGTTGATTGGGGCCGAAACGCTCGGAGGTCTCCTCTCGGCGGGAGAAGTCGATCTGCGCGGCCACCTGGGCACTGATGTTCTCGCGGCCGAGGATCGGAGCCAGAATGTTCTCGATGCGTTGCTGAAAGGAGCGCTCGACCTCGGCGATATAGTCAAGTTGAGTGGCGTCCAGTCCGCGTCCCTGTGAGTTGGGCTGTGACAGCATGCGACCGCTCTGATCGACCACGGTGACATTCTCGGCGGACAGGTCCGGCACGCTGCTGGAAACCATGTGCACGATGGCGGCGACCTGGCCATCGCCGATGACCCGACCGGGTTCCAGGGTGACGATGATCGATGCCTTGGCAGGCTCGCGGTCGCGCACGAATACCGAGGAGCGCGCCATGGCCAGGTGCACCCGGGCGCGCGATACCGGGCCCAAGGACTCGATGGAGCGTGACAGTTCTCCTTCGAGGCCGCGCTGGAAGTTGACCTGCTCGGCGAACTGACTGATGCCGAAGGCCTGGTCGTCCATTACCTCGAAGCCGACGTTGCCGCCGCGCGGCAGGCCCTGCTCGGCCAGTTGCAGGCGCAGACTATGCACGGCATTGCCCGGTACCAGTAGTGCGGTGCCGCCCTCGCTGAAGCGGTAGGGCACGCCCCGGCTCTCCAGTTCGCTGATGATGCGACCGCCGTCGGCTTCGGTGAGGTTGCTGTAAAGGACGCGGTACTCGGGGGCGCGCGCCCACATCAGCAAGGCCACCACGATCGCGATCATGGCGGCGCCACCGATCAGGATGGCGATCAGCGGGTTGCCGCGGAGCTGCTGCTGGAGTCGCTCGAACAGGGCCGCGGGAGGCGCGTTGTTGGTGGAGTCTTGACGCTCCTGCGTCGTGGCGCCGTTGCTCATGCGTCCCCCCGCAGGAGGGCGCCGCTGGCCGCATGGAAGATGTTGCTGGAAGATGGCATCGACTGCATCCGTTCACCGCGTTCTGGCTGCCCCAGGGGGCGCAACTGTGATGAACGCTATTATGCGAGCCGCCATCAAGTCCAAAGGCGGGAAAAGCCCTGTTTTTACCTTCCATTTGGTGGTTTGGTAAGTGGGTGTAAGCTGTTAGCCTTGCTCTACATTTCGCCGCAGCCCCGATGCGTGGGCCTCATCCGGCGAGCACGTAGCCAACGAGCCAGCCAAAGGGCGCAGATCAAAAAGGGCGTAGATCATGAGTTCACCCGCTATCCAGTCGGCACTGGCACAGATGCAGACCCTGGCTGCCCAGGCCGGTAGTCAGGTCGGCAAGGGGCAGCAGGTTTCCACGCAGGTGGGGCAGGGCGGCTTCGCCGGGGAGCTGCAGGCCTCGATTCAGCGTATCAACCGTCTGCAGCAGGCCTCCAGCGCCAAGGCCATGGCCTTTCAGGCGGGCGATCCCAATGTCGAGCTCAACGACGTCATGGTCGACATGCAGAAGTCCAGCGTGGCGTTCCAGATGGGTCTGCAGGTCAGGAATCGCCTGGTAAGCGCCTATCGCGATGTCATGAACATGCAGGTCTGACCATCACACCTTCAGGCTGATCAAGCTGCCCTGGAACTCATCCAGTCTTTCCGCGATGGCCAGTACCTCCTCGGAGGGGATCTGGCGCAGCACGTCGCCCGTTTCCCGGTCCACGATCCGGGTGATGATCCGGGATGGATCGTTGAGCTCGAATTCCACGCCGTACTGGCGCAGCACCTCATTGATTCGCTGAATCGGCTCTACCAAATCGGCCTGCCCCGGCGCTTGGCCATGGCTCGTGGCCTGGGCCAGTACGCTGCCGGCGGCTGGCAGCGAGGCCAGTACGGCTTCCTTGCGCTGGCGAGGTGTCAGGTCATGCAGTGCGGATGTGCTCAGGGCATTGGTGGCATCGGTCAGTGGCGAAGACATCGTCGAGTTTTCCTTATGTATGGCCTTGCTGAAGCTGATGCTCAGCATCTCACAAGGCTGCTTGCAGACAGCCTCTTCCATTAGGAGCTATCGGCAAGAGGGCGGCCGGCTTTAGCGTTTTGCATGAATTTTTTCTCGCGCTTCTCGATCTCGGGCGTCCCGCTTCGACGATTGCCTGCCACAGCAAAACGCATCGCCCGATCCGCATGAACGCACAAGTGCCGAGCCTGCTCGTATCGTTTCTGCCTGAAGCGGCGCTTCATCGTACGATAACGATACGTTTTCCTGGCGCGGCCTGTTGTCGAAGCGTTGGTCGGATTCGCTAATCGTCTGGTGCAAAATGCGGCCAAACGGATAAGATGTCGTGACAGATTGGCTACATAGACAGCCAGTGAGGCGACATGAGCCAAGAGTTACCCATCGAACGCATCATGCAGACCGGGCTTCTGACCTGCGAGCCCGATACGCCACTATGGATGGCCGCTGAACGCATGGCGGCACGTCAATGCAGCTCGATCGTCGTGGTCAGGGCGGGGCAACCGCTGGGGATCTGGACCGAGCGCGATGCACTTGCCGTCAATTTTTCCGACCCCGATGCTGGGCGTTTGCCGATCTCCCAGGTCATGAGCCAGCCGATCGCCAGTCTGCACCGCACCACTGCCATCGGCGAGGCGACGCTGCGCTTCGGCGCCGAGCGGCGCCGGCATTTTCTCGTCGTCGACGATGGCGGCACACCGGTTGGTATTTTGTCGCAGACCGACGTCGCCTTGAACCAGGGGCTCGAGCCCTACCTTAGGCTGCGCGAGGTGCAGGCTGCCATGCGCCAGCGAGCCTTGGTGCTGGAGGGAACGCAATTACTGGCGCAGGCCGCGCGCTCGATGCGGCTGTCGGAATGCGATGCCGTGGTGGTCAAGTGCGCCGATGGTGAGCTGGGCATCCTGACCGAGCGCGATCTGGTGCGCTTCGTGGCGCGACACCCCGGCAACATGGCCATCGAGGGACTGGCCAGCCGTCCGCTGCTTACGGTACATCAGAATGACACCCTGATTGCCGCGCGGGACCTGCTGATGAATCACCGCGTGCGCCATCTGGCGGTGCTCGATGAGGCCGACGAGGTAATCGGGCTGCTGGGTTTTCGCGACATGCTGGCCGGGGCCGAGTATCTCTACATGCAGGATCTGCGCAATGCCCTGGAGCAGCGCGATCGGGCTCTCGCCCAGTCGCGAGAGAACCTGCAACTGGCCGAGAGGATCATCGATGCGTCGCTGGATGGCATCATCATCACCGATTCCAGTAGCCGCATAGAATTCGTCAATCGCGCCTTCACCCATATGACCGGCTATACCGCGGAAGAGGCGATCGGCAAGACGCCCGAGATCCTCTCGTCGGGCCGGCACGACGCCGTTTTTTATCATCAGATGTGGGAGAGCCTGAAGCGCAGCGGCTACTGGCGCGGCGAGATCTGGAACCGGCGCAAGAGCGGCGAACTCTTCCTGGAACTGTTGACGATCACTGCGATCAGCGATGAAAGCGATGCCGTCACCCACTATGCGGCGCTGTTCAGTGACATCACGCACATGCGCGAGAACGAAGAGCGCATCCGCAAGCTGGCCTATTATGATGCCCTCACCGGGCTGCCCAACCGTCGCCTGTTGGAAGATCGCCTGGAACTGGCGATACGCCACGCTCATCGAAACCAGACCCGGCTGGCAGTCATTTTCGTCGATCTGGATCATTTCAAGGAGGTCAACGACACGCTGGGCCATGCCTTTGGCGACGAACTGCTGGTAATGATGGCCGAGAGGTTGCAGTTGCGCCTGCGTGAGGACGATACGCTCGCCCGCCTGGGCGGCGATGAGTTTCTCGTGCTGCTCCCCGACCTGGAGGAGATCGACGAGATCACCCGGATCGCTCGACGGCTAGTGGAAGCCGTTCGCGAGCCCTGCGTGATCGAGGGGCAGGAGTTTCGCCTCGGCTGTAGCCTCGGCATCAGCCTCTACCCCGACGATGCCTCGACGGCGGAGTCGCTGGTACACAATGCCGATGTCGCCATGTATCGCGCGAAGCAGGCAGGGCGCAACGGCTATCGTCTCTATCGCAACGAAATGAACCTTCAGGAGGATCGTCAGCGGGCGCTGGAAACCGCCTTGCGTGACGCTTTCATCAACGGAGAAGGTTTGCAACTGCACTATCAGCCCGTCTTCGAGCGGGAAAGTGATCGGCTCTATGGCGCCGAGGCGCTGCTTCGCTGGCATCACCCCCTGCTGGGCAGCGTGCCGCCGATCGATGTCGTGACGTTGGCCGAGCGTGCAGGCCTGCTGCCACAACTGGACGAATTCATCCTCGAGCAGATCTGCGGGCAACTGGCGGCTTGGAGCGTCATAGGAGTCGGACCGGTACCCATCAGCATCAACCTCTCTGCACGCCAGTTCTGGCAGCATGACCTACCGGTGCGCGTGGCCACCAAGCTGAAAGAGCACAAACTTCCGCCCGGCCTGCTGGGTTTCGAGATCAGCGAGCGCACCCTGCTCGACAAACCCCATCAGGCAGCCGTGGTGCTCAAGCGGTTGCGGCGTCTGGGCGGTTTGGTCGCGATCAATGACTTCGGTACTGGCTATGCCTCTCTCGGCTATCTCCAGGATCTGCCCGTCAGCATGCTCAAGATCGACCGGCGTTTCGTTCAGCATCTGGACAGCGGCCAGCGGGGCAGCGCGGCCATTGTGGCCGCAGTAGCGGGAATGGCACGTGAAATGGAGTTGCGCCTTGCTGCCGTTGGCGTCGAGACCGAGGCTCAGCGTGAGGTACTGGCTCGCCATGGCGTTGAGCTGATCCAGGGATACCTGATCGGCCAGCCGGTACCGGCTGATCTCTTCGCCAGTCGTTATCTGGAATCCCGGAGCGATGTCACGCCGCAGAACGCCTGAGCGCCGTGGCCTGGCACCGAAGAGCCTGCTTTGTCCAACGCTTTTCTTGGCTTCGCCCAGCGGCGCTATCCATTAGGCTAGGCGTTTGTCCGGACCAGCAGCCGTTTCGATGAGCCCTTTTCGCACCAGCAGTGACGATCATCGTGGCCCCATGCGCCATGAGTCGCTGATGCCGACCCATCACGACCAGGATCAAGCCAGCACCTGGATGGTCGGCTATCTGGATATCATGACCCTGCTGGTCGCTCTCATGGTCCTCATCTTTACGCTTTCTAGCGTCGGACGCTCTGACGGTGAAACCGCGCCGTCTACCGCGCGCGTGCCCTTCGCCGTGCCGCTGCCCAGTGAAATGGCGCAAGCGTTGCCTGCGGTAGCCGAGCCGCGCCCGACCCCGGGGCAGCTGAGCCGGGAGGCCGTTTCCGCGGCGCTGGGCGTGGCGGGCCTGCCGCGCCGTCGTGACCCGCTCGTGCCGCCCGCACCGAGCGAGGCAATGGCCTTTGTCGCCCCCACGCCTTTGGCCTTGCTGGAACGGCGCACGCCGCCACCACTGGCATTGCCTCGGCCGCTAATGGCATCCGACGGTGAAATACCCGTGCCCATGGCCGATTTCGTGCTGGTGCTGACAGATCGTCCTCCCGCCGCCGTGCGTGAGCTTGACGCCGAGGCCGTGGCGAGTTCGGCGGCGCTGAGCCAGGCATTGAACGAGCGCCTCGAGGAAGCCCCCTACCTGGCCGACCTGGAGGGCGTCGAGGTATCGCGCGTTGCCGAGGGGATCAAGCTGCGGGTGGAGGATCGCTGGCTCTTTCCCACCGCCACCGCCGACCTCACCGAGGATGGCGAGTCGCTCATCCAGCGCCTGGTGGAAGTGATCCAGCGGCACGAAGGCGAGGTGGCCGTGGAGGGGCATACCGATGACCGGCCCATCCAGACCAACGAGTTTCCTTCCAACTGGGTGCTTTCCAGTGCGCGGGCAATTGCCATCGTTCATGCGCTAGAGCGCTCCGGCGTGGATGCGCAGCGCTTGCGTGCAGTGGGTCTGGCCGATACCCGGCCACTGGCGAGTAACGACACCGGAGAAGGGCGGGCGCAGAACCGTCGTGTCGAGGTCATCATTCACGCGCGCTGATGGTAAGGCTCAGGGTGTTGGATGCTGCTTCAGCCAGCGTTTTGCTTTTGGTGTCAGCCGGTACCGCTGCTTGGGGCTGTTGGGCTTTTCAGGATGAGTGGGTTCGATCCATGCACCATCGAGGGCGGGGGCTAGATAATTCTTGCGGAACGTCGGGCGATGGCTCAGTCCAAGGGCAGTCATCAATGCCGCCGTTCCGGCTTCTCCCGTCGCCAGGACTGTTATCAATCTTGCAACTGGGTCGCTAGCTGGGTCGCTAGCTGGGTCGTTTTCCGGCTCGTCAAGCTGAGTGGTACTGACGAAAGCGTCGGGCTCGCTTGCAACCGCTTCCGCCAAGGCATCGCGCAGTGCGGTGAGCATGAACTCAATGAAAGGGGTGGCTTCTCCCGCCCGATCGGCTTCCGCCAAGGTGTCATAATATTCCTGCTGTCGATCGCGAATGACCGTCTCGACAGGCAGGTAAGCCAGCAGCGGCCGCCAGCGGCGCAGGATCAGAGTCTGCCATAGGCGTCCCATCCTACCGTTGCCATCGGCGAAGGGATGAATGAACTCAAGCTCGTAGTGCACCACGGCGCTTGCGATCAGTGGATGTTCATCGGTGTGTGACAGCCACTCCAGAAGATCCCCGACCAGCAAAGGCACCCGGTGAGCGGGCGGGGCCATATGCACCAGCTCAGTACCCTTGTAGATGCCCACTCCTCGGCTGCGAAAGCTGCCGGCTTCATCGACCAGCCCCTGCATCAACAGGCTGTGGGCCTCGAGCAGGGCCGCCTCCGATTCGGGTGCCCAGCCCGGCATGGCTTCGTAAGCGGAAAAGGCGTTTCGCACCTCCTGGATTTCACGCGGGTGGCCGAGTACACGCTTGCCCTCGATGACGGCGCTGACCTGCTCCAGTGAGAGAGTATTGTTTTCAATGGCGAGCGAGGCGTGAATCGTGCGTAACCGGTTCTCCCGCCGCAACTGAGGTGTGAGGCCGCGTTCAGCCAGGACCGTATAGCGCCCGACAGCCTCGCTTATCTCCGCCACGAGGCGGAGCGCGAATGGCGTGAGCGTGAACGGGGGGCGATAGGAAGTGCGCTCTGGCATGTGGCAGACTCAACGGGAGTGAATATCGCCATTATACGGAACCCAGCGCCCGTTGCCTGCCGGCCCGGCCACTCACCGAAGCACGAGGTGAAACTTTTTGACGGAAAAAGCTAAAGTTATTCGGGGCGCGGCCGACATAATGAAGACTGGTAGGTAAATCCACCAATACAGGGCAGTTCTCATGGCGACGATACAATCCCTAGGCATCGGCTCCGGGCTCGACCTCAACGGTCTGCTCAAGGACCTCGATAAAGCTGAGCGCGGCAAGCTCGAGCCCATCGAACGGCAGATCGAGACCCAGCAGGTCAAGGTGTCTGCTTACGGCAAGCTGGAGGGCGCGCTGTCTGCTTTCCAGACCGCAGCCAATGCGCTCAACGACGCCTCGCTCTACCAGAGCCTTTCCACTTCCGTTAGCGGCGATGCGGTGCAGGCGGCGGCAGGTAGCGATGCGGCGAAGGGGCAGTACGCCGTCACGGTACACAACCTGGCGACGGCGGGTACCTTGGCCACCGCCCGTATCGACAACCTCGATGATGAACTCATCGATGGCTCCGAAACAAAGACCCTGACCCTGAATTTCGCCGGCCAGGACAGTGTTGATGTCGACATCGAACCCGGCAGCACCCTGGAAGACATCCGCGATGCCATCAACGCCAAGGAAGACAGCGGTGTTTCCGCCTCGGTAATCTACGATGGCGAAGGCTACCGTTTGACCCTGAGTTCGACCGAGACCGGTGCCGACGCCTCCATCACCGGCAGCAATTTCGCTGACATCGTCAATGCCACCCTCGCCACGGACGAGGTGGCCGGTGAGATCGCTCAGCAGGGCCAGGATGCCAGCCTTGAGGTCAACGGCATTCGCATTACCAGCGCCTCCAACCAGGTGGAAGGTGCGATTCAGGGCGTCACACTCAACCTGGCGGAAGAAGGCAGCAGCACCGTCAAGGTGGAGCAGGACACCCGCGCGGTGCGGGAGGCCATTACCGGCTTCGTCGATGCCTTCAACTCGCTCAAGGACACCATCGACGAGCTGACCTCCTTCAATAGCGAAAGCGGCGCTGCCGGCGATCTGCTTGGCGACAGCGCCGTGCGCAGCATCGAATCACGCCTGCGCAGCGTGCTGAGCGGTGGTGTGGCGGCGGAAGAGGGCGGCTTTGCCATGCTCGGCGACATCGGCATTTCGCTCAAGCTCGACAGCAAAAATTCGCTCAAGCTCGAAATCGACGAGGAGCGGCTGGACGAGGTCATCCTCAACGACCAGGATGCCCTGAGCGCCTTTTTTGCCGGTGACAGCACCACGGGCGGCCTGGCCGGCCAGCTCAGCGAAACGATTACCCAGCTGAGCGGCAGCAACGGTGCCCTGGGTGGCGCCAAGAGCGGTGCCGAGAACCGTATCGAGAGCCTCAAAGAACGCTACGTTCGCATGGAACAGAGCATCGAGGCCACCATCGCACGCTACCGCACCCAGTTCGGCCAGCTCGACCTGATGATCGCGCAGATGAACCAGACCAGCGACTACCTCTTCCAGCAGTTCGAGATGATGAACGCCCAGCTCGGACGGAATTGATACCCGCTACTTGAACGCTCAACCGCCCCATAGTGGGCGGTTTTCTTTCTGAATGGCGCTTAGCCGCCGCTGTATTTCCCGGCGTGTCTGGAGGCTGACACCCAACGCCTTCGCCACGGTGTCCCAGCCGCTGACGGCCGTCACGACTTTCTCTATCGCCTGCTTGGCTTCGCTCCAGCGAGTGAAGCCGGCCTGTTCGGCCAACGCTTGAACGGCCTTGAGGGGAGGGTTTCTGCCGTGGCCCTTGAACGCCGTCGCATGTTCGCCATATAGGCTGGGGCTGAAGGTCAGATCGTAGCCGGGAGTGGGGCGCCATGGCCCAATGCCAGCGCACTCGAAGTGAACTTGACCAGCCAGGGTTCCAACCCCTCGCGTGGGTGGGTGCTGGCCAGGTCAGTGACATTGGGTGAAAGATACACCTGTACCTTTGGGCGAGCCCCGCCCGAACGGCCGGCTTGGGCCAAGGCGGTGAGCACGGTGTCGGTTTGGCCTTCGAAGAGTCGGCGGGCCTGCTCGCCAAGCTCACCCAGGCTGCTCCAGGGGGCGGATTCAGCGTAACCGAAAAGCTCGGAAGCAGGCCGGTAGCTCAAGGCTCCCATGCCGTGCTCGCCAACGAAAGCCAGGCGGTCCATTGGCGTAACGTCATGTGGCGATATGCCGTGCTGACGAAAAAGGCGATCCATCAGCATCAGACCCCAGCCGTCCGGCAGCGAATCGGCAAACAGGTCGTGCAGGCCATGGTGAGGCTGGCGCGGTGCGCCTTGCAGCCGTGTATCGAACGCTAGCTGAAACGGCGAGAGGCTGTGAAACTCTTCACAGTAGGCGTCGTCGTACTGGAAGAACACACCCTGCCTGGCGACTCTGCGCCAACCGCCCAACGCGTGTTTGACGGCCATCACTGAGTCGGCGCAATACCTCGAGCTGCCTTACCGGAACGAAGTCAGGCATCGCGCAGTACCTCCTCGATGCTTTGCGGCGTGCTCGGCGGGGGTGTTGCAAGCGCCGCCACACGCTCCAGCCGGTCCACGCTTTGCCATAGCAGCAGGAACTGGCGCAGCGAAATCTGGCCGGTGGTTTCGAAACGCTTGATGGTCGGTGCCGGCACACCGCTTCGCTCGGCCAGGGCGCTGCGTGAAAGCTTCAGCTCGCGCCGACGGCGGCGAACGGCCTTGGCCAGATCGTGCTGAACGTCGCTGGCGGTGAGTAGGGAGAGGTACATGTTAGGGTTCGCTAATGGATATTATTTAGTCTATTTTAGCAGTTTTTTTGATAATGGATATAATGATGTCTTTTTTATGGCTTCTCTGCTGACTAGCTGCTGGCGTTTGATCCGTCGATTCATTGACTCCCAAAATGGGAGGTGCTAGAGTCTCCCAAAAAGGGAGGCTACATGAGGGTCATCGCAAAAAGAACGTTACGCCAGTTCTGGCAGCAGGGCTGCGCGGACGCAGAAACGCCTCTTACCGAGTGGTACAACATGATGCTGAAGGCATCGTGGACCACACCGCAAGAACTCAAGGAGGATATTCGTACGGCCAGCGTCCTAAAAGGAGGCCGAGTCGTCTTCAATATCGGTGGTAACAAGTATCGGATCATCGTAGCAATTCGCTACGCGCAGCAGATTGCCTGGATACGATTCGTCGGCACTCATGCCCAGTACGACAAAGTGGATGCAGAAACGATATGAACATACAGCCTATTCACAGCGAAGCAGACCTCGAGCGTGCTTTCGCCCGTATGGAAGCTCTCTGGGGGGCTGAAAACGGTACGCCGGAAGCAGACGAGCTGGAAGTGCTCTCCATCCTCATCGAGAAGTACGAAGACACGCACTATCCTATTGGGCCGTCCGATCCCATCGAGGCGATCAAGTTTCGTATGGAGCAGCATGGGCTCACGCAGCGCGACCTCGAGCCCTATATCGGCTCCAGCGGCCGAGTTTCCGAAGTGCTCAACCGCAGGCGCAAGCTCAGCCTTCGTATGATCAAGCGGCTACATGATGGCCTGAAGATTCCCTATGAAAGCCTGATGGCGGAAGCGGCGGCTTGAACCGTACTGCGACACTGTAACGGAGGCGACCTCACGGTTTGGCGTGACACGCGCTACCCTTTCTCGCATCCTGAAGGGAAATGCGGGTATCTCCGCGGATATGGCGCTGCGCCTTGAGCCAGTGCCGGCGAGCTAAAGCTTTTTTCTCTGACGCCGATATTCCCTCCATCGGTGCCTTTCGCGCCCGATGGAGAGTCTTGGCGTGTTTACCCTCAACACCAACATCCTGTCGATGATCGTGCAGAACAACCTGCGCGGCAGCCAGAAGGCCATGCAAACCGCCATGCAGCGGCTCTCCTCGGGCTTGCGCATCAATAGCGCCAAGGACGATCCGGCGGGGCAGGCCATCGCCAACCGCATGACGGCGCAGATCCGCGGGCTCAATCAGGCGGCGCGCAGCGCCAACGACGGTATCTCGCTGGTGCAGACCGCCGAGGCGGCGCTCGGCCAGGTCAACGACAACCTTCAGCGCATTCGCGAACTCACCGTGCAGGCCGGCAACGGCACCCTGAATGCCACTGATCTCGCTGCGATTCAGGCCGAAATCGACCAGCGCCTGGATGAGATCGACCGTATCGGGCAGCAAACCGGCTTCAACGGCGTTTCCGTGCTGGGAGAGAGCCGCCGCGTGCACATTCAGGTAGGGGCCAACGACGGCGAGACCATCGCCATCGAGCTTCAGGCCATCGACCGGCACTCGCTGGGGCTGAATGGCTTTCGCGTGGTGGCGGGCGAAGAGGGCGATGCCACCGAATCGCCGCTGGATGCCCTCGATGAGGCTCTCAAGCAAGTCGATCGCCAACGCAGCCGGCTCGGCGCATTGCACAATCGCTTCGAGGCGGTGATCGACAATATTCACACCACCGTGGTGAACCTCAGCGCCGCCCGCTCGCGCATCATGGATGCCGACTATGCCCAAGAGGTTTCCAACCTGGTGCGCGCGCAGATCCTACAGCAGATCGGCTTCGCCATTCTCGCCCAGGCCAATCGCCAACCCGAGCTCGTGCTGGAGCTGCTGCGCCAGCGCTGAGACGCGCCTGATCCCGTTGCTCCCCCAGGTGCCGTCAATAAGAAATCCAAATTTTTTTCGCTCTCACCCTAAAGTCCTGCCGGCAGGTGCCGTTATTCAGGGTAACGGCCAACGGCGCCGTTGAGGCAGGCCCGAGATGCTGGGCCAGGAATGAAGGTTCAGTGGGCCCGCCAATGGAGCCCTCAACGAAAGAAGGAATGACACATGTCCGTCATCAATACCAACATCACTTCCATGATTGGCCAGTCCAACCTGCAGAAGAGCCAGAGCGCTCTGCAGACTTCCATGGAGCGTCTTTCCTCCGGCCTGCGCATCAACAGCGCCAAGGATGATGCGGCCGGCCAGGCCATCGCCAACCGCATGACCGCCCAGATTACCGGTCTGGCCCAGGCCCAGCGTAACGCCAACGATGGTATCTCACTGGCCCAGACTGCCGAAGGCTCGCTGAACCAGGTCAACGACAACCTGCAGCGTATCCGTGAGCTGAGCGTTCAGGCCGCTAACGGCACCAATAGCCAGAATGACCTGCAGTCTATTCAGGACGAAATCAACCAGCGCCTGGAAGAGATCGACCGTATCTCTGCCGAGACCAACTTCAACGGTGTGGACGTTCTGGCGACTGATCGTGAACTGACCATTCAGGTTGGTGCCAACGACGGTGAGACTATCACGGTCAATCTGCAGGAGATCAACTCAAGCACACTGTTTAATGGTGAAGAGTTCAACGTCAATGGTTACGTTGGTACTCCGGAAGCCGCTAATGCAGAAGATCTGGGCCTTGGGGAATCGCCTGAGTATGCGGGCTCAGGCTCCTTCAGTGCATTTGTTGGTTCAGCACTGAGTTCTGGCGAGACACTGGAAGTAGATGACGCAGGAAACTTGTTCGTTAAAGTTACGAACTCTGCGTCTGGAGCAGAAGATGCATTCTTTGCCGCTGACGTTACTGTTACGCGCAATGAAGATGGCGCGATCACTGGCTTCAATATTACTCAGGGTGAGACTGCCGTCATTCAGCGCACTGATGGTCCCTTGGCTGCTCTCGACGCTGCGTTGAACAAGGTCGATAGCCTGCGCTCCGAGCTGGGTGCTGTTCAGAACCGCTTCGAAGATGCGATCACTAACCTCAATACCAATGAAACTAACCTGGCTGCCGCTCGTTCGCGCATCGAAGATGCCGACTACGCGGTGGAAGTGGCCAACATGACCCGCGCGCAAATTCTGCAGCAGGCTGGCACCTCCGTTCTGGCTCAAGCTAACCAGATTCCGCAGAACGTGCTGTCGCTGCTGGGCTAAGCCAACGCACCAGAATTCATTTCGAAGAGAAACCGGCCCAAAGGGCCGGTTTTTTTTCAATCCTAAGGCAGGATCTAAGCCTACCATTTAGCGAAGTCCTGATTATGTTGAGGTTGGCCAATGCAGACGCATGACCCAAGCAGTGATAACCAGTTTAGTTGGGACCTGAAGGGTAGGGTTGTTGTTCTTGACAATGGTGGAACCTTTCCGGAAAGAAAGAATTTCAACAACCTCATGGAGCTTAATAGCTTTGCCACCATAGTGTTTGATCCTTCGGCTAAGCACAAAGATAGAGAGGATTTGCAGTCTCTTGATGAGTTTCAGATGTTTCCCAATGTAACATTGGGGGATGGAAGCTCTGTCACAATGCATGCCTGTCTTGAACAAGCATACAGCTCCACGCTTGAGCCTAAAGTAAATTCTTGGCTCTCTGAACAGGGGCAGACAAAATACCAAGTGTTAGCTAAATTCCCCATTAGTAGCATAGCTTTAGATGCAATTGAGGGGCTTCCATCGGTTGACTGGCTGCTGTTGGATGACAAGCATGACAATGTCAAAATTCTGGAGCATGGCGGCAAAGCTTTAGCTTCATCTTTGGCGATTCAAGTGCGAATCCCTTTTCGTCCATCGTACCAAGGGCAATCTGATCTGGCTCAGGTAAGCCATTGGATGTCTCGAAACGGATTTAGATTTTATTGTATGCTGAATCCAAGAAGATTTTCTCATCTTCCTTCAGATGGTCAGTTAGAGAAATTTCAGTCGACTGAGTTGCTTGGATCAGATTTTTTGTTTATTCCCACGGAGGAACGTATCGCCAGCATGGAAGCCGCGAATATTATGAAGCTTTCTTTTATACTTCATGCGGCGTATCAGTTCCATGACATTTGCTATTCACTGCTGGCACACGTTGATAGCAGTTTGGCCGAAAGATATTTGATAGAGCAGGGGTACTGCGCCCCTGTGAATGATAGTGAAGAATTTTTGCTAACTTATGAATACAGTCCCGATATCTGGGATGGAAAAATTTGACCAGTTTTGGAGCGAGGATATGAAAAAAAAACAGTTAGCGAAAAAACCGGCTTGGATTGAAAAAGTAAAGAATATTTATCAAGAAAGTGGAGCCAGTGGCGCGGCAGATTTTCTTGAGAGTCTTCCTGAGAAAGATAAAAAAAGCCATGCATACAGATCAATGCTTTCTGGGTTTTTGCTTGAATTAAAGTGTTATCAGGATGCGGAAAAAATTTGTCTAAGCATAGTAGAGAAAAAGCCAGTCGATGAAGGAGCTCTTTCTAATCTTATTAGAATTTATTTAAAGAAAGGTGTGAACGATAAGGCGCTTACACTATCCTCTAGACTTATAGGCGAGTATCCAGAATCTGCTATAGCCAACTCAGTTTATGCCTCTGCTATGCAAAGAATGGGGCATCTGAGTGAGGCGGTTTCATATTATAAGAAAGCGCTCAAGCTTCAAGATGCTAAATTTGGAAAAGAAAGAAAGAAGGAAAAAAAGCCTTTCAACACGCCTGAGGTCGAGCAGTTGATGTGGAATACCCTTGAGATGCTTGCTTCTTCAGGGGTTCATGCATTCCCGACAGCCGGCACCTTGCTGGGGTTGGTACGGGATGGAACTTTGTTGCCACATGATAAAGACATGGACTTTAGTCTGCCGTACTGTGAAATGACTAGGGCTGATAAAATACTTAAGAAAGCAGGGTGGAAGCGTGTTCCGCATAACGTTATACCTTTGATAAACCCAATAGCCTATTATAATGATGAATTTGAAATTTCCCTTGATCTTTTTGGTGTTTCCGTCGAGAAGGGCAGCCAAAAATGTATCACTGGATTTTGGATGAAAGGTGTTCCGAAAGAATGGAATAGGATAACCGAAATTCCGGAATTTGAGCTGAAAAAAATTAAAACTCCAGAAGGCGGCGAGTGTTGGTACCCCAAAAATCCAGAGTTGATTGTTGCCCGTTTTTATGGTGAAGGGTGGCGCTATCCCGACCCAAACTTTGAGACTATCGTGTCAGGCGGTCATGTCAGAGGCTTTTCATTGCTAACACAGTGTTACTCTTTTCAAAAGCTCTATACCTGTATCAGCAATGGAGATTATGGAAAGGCTAAAAATTTAGCCGCTTCTATTAAGAAAAAAACAGATGACAAATCTTTGCTTTATATTTGTGGAAAGATTCTAAGCTCTTAGCAGGGAGTTTGTTAGGCTAATTTTATAATTTATGAGGTGTGGTATGGTAGTTGGATATACAGGCGGGGTCTTCGATCTTTTTCATGTTGGTCATCTCAATGTGTTGAGAAGAGCAAAAGATGAGTGTGACTATTTAATTGTGGGTGTAACTACTGATAATGTTTCAATGGCAGTTAAAGGTAAGTCGCCCATTATACCTTTTCGAGAAAGGCTGGAAATTGTTAACTCCATTCAGTACGTTGATGAAGTATTCCCTCAAGAAATTATCGATGAGCTAGGTGATTGGGAGAAGCTAAAGTTTAATAAAATTTTTAAAGGCAGTGATTGGCAGGGTAGTGAAAAATGGCTGTATCTTGAAAAGGAGTTTCTCTATCGAGGAGTGGAGGTGAAATATTTCCCTTATACAGTACATACTTCCAGTACTTTGTTAAAGTCCGTTTTGGAAAGGCTTGTTGAAAATCAAGGGGTATGATCGTGAATAGATTTATTGTAGACGATTGGGTTCGTGGGGTTTTAGGTGTTGCCAATCCTTATAGCAAAGAGTCAAATCTTCGTTTTTATTACGATTACTTAATAAGGAATCACGATAAGGTTGATGGTGATATAGTAGAGGCTGGGGTTTATAAAGGAAGTTCTTTGCTAGCTACGGCACTTCTTCTTAAGCAGCTTGGAAGCAAAAAGAAAGTCTATGGTTTCGACAGCTTTGCTGGGTTTCCAAGCTATCATTATAATGATTCTCTTGAGAAGTTTGATGAGTTATATGAAAAAGGGGTTATATCAAAAAAACATTTTTCTAAGGTAAAGAAAAATATTTCTTTACGAGAGAGATTTGTTGGTTTGGATGTAAATGCATCAAACATTTCAATGTCTGGAGATTTTTCGGATACAAGTAAGCTTAGTGTAGAGATGAAAGCAGATCTTCTTAATCTTGATAACATCATTTTGATTGATGGTAGCTTTTCTAAAACCATGGTGGATGGAGTAGGCCCTGATGTAGTAATGTCAGCATTGATTGACTGTGATCTTTATGAGGGCTATAAAATTAGTCTTCCATATTTGTGGGAGCGTCTTTCACCAGGCGGCTACGTATATTTAGATGAATATTACTCTCTGAAGTTTCCGGGGGCGAGAATTGCATGTGACGAATTCTTCTCAGATAAAACCGAAAAGCCCTTTAAAAATAGATCGCGAGAGTTGGAATTTGAGCGCTGGTCTGTGATAAAAGGGATGTAACAACCTCTCCTAACTCCTTTTGTCCATGAAAATAAGTGCCTGAGATTGAGTATTTCTAATGCTGTGTAGTGTTAGACTTATTTCGTTTCAAATGATGACGAATTATTCTATTCTCGGGCGCTCGCTTCACATCGGTTTGTGATCATTACTGTTGAAGCCCCTCCAGAGCTGCACAGGCTATAGCTGTACAGTAATAGTATTCGCCTGACACATGCCCCCGTGGGTGAAGTGACCCCCTCCAGAGCTGCACAGGCTATAGTGCAGCCATCAGGAGGACGAAATGAGCAACGAACCCACCGTCAAACGCTAGACCGCCAAGCGCTATGAATGAAACCGAATATCGGCGTGTCATCGATGAGCTTCAGGCTGTGCTGGACGCTACTCGCGCTACCATGGCGCGTTTCGAAGCCACCGGCATGGATGAGCAGATGTCGAAGGACTACGCCAAGCTGGAAGTGCTTGCCACTCAGGTGGTCAAGGAGCAGCGGCGCTACGTGCTGCAGATGCTGGATATCTCGGAGTCACCTAATCCAATACTGCCTGAATCGCCCTGACAGCTTCACTGAGGTGATTTCTGTCTGCAGCCTATGTTACCCATAGGCTCGGCAAGGAAGCTCGCTGAGGCGCTTCTCTGGCGGATATGGTGAGGATGGTACTGCTGCCCTCGCTCAAGTGAAGTTTTGACCTATCGTGTGGGCTGCGCAACAGCTGATGGTAAGCAGGTATATCTATTAACATTCACTTTTGGAGCATACTCTGAATGATGACGTACAGCAGAAGCGGCGCCATAGGCTGAAATGATGAGCCGAGTCGTTGAAGTGACCCCCTCCGGAGCTGCAAAGGCTATGGTGCAGCCATCAAGAGGATGAAATGAGTAACGAACCCACTGTCAAGCGCTGAACCGCCAAGCGCAAAGCCGCTGTGGTCATGGACATCTTCAAGGCAAGATTGAAGTGACCCCCTCCAGAGCTGCACAGGCTATAGTGCAGCCATCAGGAGGACGAAATGAGCAACGAACCCACCGTCAAACGCTGGACCGCCAAGCGCAAAGCCGCTGTGGTCATGGACATTTTCAAGGGC
>NZ_JABFTT010000005.1 GCF_021404465.1 Billgrantia zhangzhouensis
GTCCATGACCACAGCGGCTTTGCGCTTGGCGGTCCAGCGTTTGACGGTGGGTTCGTTGCTCATTTCGTCCTCCTGATGGCTGCACTATAGCCTGTGCAGCTCTGGAGGGGGTCACTTCAATGCTCCCATTCATAAACACTCTTCCCAAGATCTTCATCAAACTGAAGCCTCGGAAAGAATGCTTCCTTTGATTCAATTTCATGGGCTCGCTCTACAGCAGGCCCAAAAAAACCCAGTTCATCAATAAACACATCGCCAAATGCTACGCCCCCTCTTGCGAGGAAGCCTTTACTCATTAATCTAAGGATTGTTAGAGAAACGTTGTATGCAGCAATATAAGAAAGGTTCACATCGTTTTTTCTTTCATCTTCAACGCCATCTTTATAGTAGAAAAAGAAATACGCACAATCTGAAAACCCAAAAACTTTTCTATCATAGATGACATGAGCTATTTCTGCTTGGCGCTGCCCGTGAATAGCCACCTCCTCATGAAAAAGCCGATGAAGCTCGTATTTTTTTGAGAATTCAGTGGTATTTTTGTACCCAATCACGTCGACAAAAATAGCAACCATTTTTCTATAAGACATCAGCTATCACTCATTGTTGGCTAACGCGAAGCTTTGCGGCGATTTTGGAGCCGCAAAGCGGTGGAAAAATTGTCCGGCAACAGCGCATTGTTAGACCTTATCATCAGGAGTCTGCCAGCAACTTGCCTAATAAGAGCGCCAGCTTAATTGCCCAATACAGAAGCAGCCCAAACCCAGATAACATGAGTATAGTGGCAACTACAGTTAGCCATTTTGGGTAGATGGGCTGGAACTGAACTTGGATTAGCTGCGCTGGCCCTTGATCTGACCTCACCCTGAGCAGAACAGGCGATTTAATGTGACTGAGGTACTGAATATTAAGGAATTCTTTAGGGCCTAGACTGGCAATCTTGACCACATACTCGCCGTTCGGGTTTTGGTCCTCTGAATAAGAAATTGCCTGAGAAAACTGAAAATGATCTGGGCGTTCCTTATGGACGAGTTCGATATTGGTGGCGGCCTTTCTACCAGCATTTTGCAGCGTAAGGGAGTCAGTCTGGAGAGTTACCTTCGGATCGGTCACGTTAAACACGAACGTTCCCGGAATGAAGTACTGAAGTTTGGGTTTGTCCGCAAACCTTTGTAGAGCTAGCCCTACAACCAACGCAACAACGCCGGTGAGTACATGTCCCAGAACAGGGTCCATACCTTCTCCCTAAAGTCTAACGCCTGAATTAAGCCGCGCCGCGAAGCGGCGTCGGCTTGAATGATTTGTTAGGCATTAACCACAAGAATTTCTCTATCCCAAGCGCTGTGCCTCCCAGATGGAAACGGCCTGCGCCCAGGGAACCCCTGGCCTGTGATGGAAAGCGCGGAGATTTTTGCGAGGTCAAAGCGACGCCACTCGGGGAGCGGGCCGCCCGAGCTGCTGGAGCCGCCAATCTGATAGCCAAGGAATTGCACTACTCCGTCCTTAATGCCGAGGACGTGAGGCTCTGCTACACGGGGGTGGCCGCTGTAGGTGAATGAAACTACTGACTTGGAATGGATGGCTTGCTCGATCAACTGCTGGTTCATACGTGAATCCTCCATTGATGCCTAACGTCTGAATTAAGTCGACCCGCGAAGCGGGTTCGGCTTGAATGAATTGTTAGGCCTTACCCGATGCGATTTCGGCCTTGAGTCTTGCAACAGTTGGCTCACCCCAGTCGCGGGGGTGTTTAATAGCTACTCGACCACCATTGCCAATTCGTTCTGCCAGCTCCGCAAGGAATTTAGCATGGCGTTCTGGCCATTTATTGGCGAGTGCCAACTCCTCTATAGCATCATAGGTCAGCTGCTCTCCATCTGCTCGGAGTGCCTTGAAGAGTTCCTTTGCACGGGCCTCATCCAATGGGTGGGTGATGCCTGTTGCAATATTGACGATGGAGCTCAATGCCTTGATGGATCGCTTTACTAATTCAGACACTTATTGTTCTCCGAGTAAGGCCTAACGCCGGAATTAAGCCGCGCCGCGAAGCGGTGTTAAATGGACTGTTAGTCCGCTGCCAAATGATGGGCTTCATTGGCGGACCTCTTGAAGATTTTCAAGTGGAACCCACCCTGACTCCAGGCTGTCAGTGCTCTTACACCAGGCCCAGCCGTTCAAAGTCCTTGAACCGAGAAGCAAGCCACCTTTCCGCACATTCAGCTCTCGAGCCGTGTAGTCCTCACGGGCGCGGGCAGTCTTGTCATTGACGATTTCGAGTATCTGCACTGGAACCCAGCCGCCTTTCTGTCCAGGTGTTTCACAGAATACCCAGTTATCCCAGCCTTCCGGGCCTTCGTATTTCTCACCCACACTAAGAAGAGCGCCTTTTTTTAACGTAATGGGCTCGGGGTATTCGCTGGTGTGATCTTGAATCACTAGATATTGCTTGGCTTCCATGTTCGTATCCTGCGGACTAACGCAGCAATCACGCGCTAGTCGCGTGCATTGCATTGTTAGCAATCAGTTATCTAGTTATAAGACGATAATCAAGATACTCAGCCCCCTCACACCAAATATTGATGTACCCATTTTTAACACGCGGCCCTGTCTCTGAGAGAACAAAAACCATCTTTGGTTTGTTATCAGCTATTTTGTCCAGGGTGTTCAGATTGAAGCGCCTAAAACCCGATGCTTCTAACGTATTTATCGACATATAGGTCGAGGGCTTCTTGGTGGTTTCATTAAGAGCTAGGGTTTTCTCAAAAACAATAGAGTAGCCACTTTCTCTTTTATTGAACCACGCTTTGCCATAGAAAATTCTGAAATCATCTTCGAGTTCAGATACGTCTTGCCCATTAATTTCATAGAATAAATCGTTTATATGGATGACACCTGTTTCTGGCAGCTGCACCGTTATTGATTCTTTGGCCAAATACGCATCAATTAATGATGATAGCGTTTTCGAGCGTTGAATTTTACGCTTTCCCGCCTCTGCGTAATCTTTCGGCCGCGCCTTACCTTTTCCATCACCCTTTTCATTGGGGTCACCAGAACCCTCTGGCCGATTTGTGCTTGGAGGCTGCAAGTTTAGGCGGATTGCGTTATCCGTATACTCATCGCTGTCACTGTAGATATCTGAGCTCGTTCTTGGGCCATTCCTTTGGGCTCTGATATCTTTAGCTATATCACATTGAGGGCTGTGCTTGCCTACAACCTTGTAATAAGGATCTCGTTTCCTTTTGTGTTTTGGGCGATCCAGATTAGCACATGTGACAGGGGCGTCGCATTTTTCATCGGGGCACTGAAAGTTAAATTTTGACTTAATATTTCCTTCGTCAAACTTCCGGTCTGCATCTTGGGCAGTTATGCATAAATTGATATCTTCCGAGAATGCCTTTTCCAACTTCATGCGATTGCTCCCAATATTCTTCTAGTGCTAACGCCGCCAGCACGCGCGGCTTTTTAGTGAAGGCGAAGCCGTAACGGAAAAGCCGTCGCCGTGCCTGGCCTTGTTAGCCATTGCGTTTTAGTGCCTTTTCCGCTTCGGCCAAGTCTGCCAACGTAACCTTTGGGTTATTCTTCGCCATCTGAAGGAAAAGCTCGGAGTTCTGTAGAATGAGATGGGCGAAAGTACCCTTCTCAAGCTTGCTATTCTTGTGGCCTAGATCCTTCCGAATCTCTCTGAAAAAGTCTTCCATTAAGAAGATGGAGTCAGCGTCTGGGTTCCCCTTTTTAAGGTGGGTCATCCACTTAATATACTTGAGCAAAACATCTTGACCGCCCCACAACACCATTTTACGTTGCCATTCACGTAAGAAATCAACAAGACTCTTATCTTCCGCCTCTTCATCCTCTCCATGTTCTGAGTAGAAGACTTTGAAAAACTCTCTCAGAAACTCGTCGTATATCTCTGTTTTTGCTTGGCGATAATGTGCCTCTATATCTTTTTTCCGTTCATAGTACTTGCCCAACACAACCGTCAATGTTGACACAGATACTGTCGTAAAAGCAGTTATCGCAGCTAGTGCAACCCTTGAGTCTAAGGCTTTGAATTGGCCCCATATCTGAGAAATCAGCCAATACGCTCCCCAGAAGATACCGATGAGAAGTGCGAGACCGAACAAAAATGACAGAGCTTTCCTCATGAGTCTCCTTGATGGCTAACGCCATGCGAAGCGGCCGATTTGGAGGCGCAACCGCCCCGGAAAAGCGGTCCGCTTACGCTACTGGTTATGAGTACCCCCTATTAGTGCAGCATACCTTCAAAGCGCTGTGGATTATTATTCCTTGACTTTTATCGAACTCGTAGTTATCTGTACTGGGCTCTCGGTGCTTGAAATAAATAAAACCATTTTCCCCCATTCCACCAATTAAAGAACGGTAGTACATGTCCTCTAAAATATCTGAAGCCGAAACACCAGAGCAGTTCTCTTCAATAATTTCTTCAGCTTTTTCGTAGGGTATTGATTTCGTGGCTGGGCCTCTGAGGTAGTTACTCATTTGACCAAAAGCATTAAAAATCATCGCTATTTCGTCAGACGCATAGAAACTTGAAAGCTCATTCTTTAACTCATTCATAACTTCGTCACAATATCGACCTATGAGATGGTTTACGTCCTGCTTTGATAACGGCATTTTATAGCTGTGTGTTGACAGCGGCTTAAAAAATAACAATAAATCTCGAGGCCTAAAGAAAGTGTGGTCGAGTATATATTTAAAAGAGGATTTTGGTGCGTCTTTGCTACCACGAAAAGGGTCTTCAACCAACGAAAGCCAAGGATCATCTTGCTGAAAGCTGATACCTTCTATTTCAAAAGCATACCTAATACGGTCATTAATAAACTTTCTTATATTAAGATCTGTTTCGTCATCCCCCATATGGTATTCATCCTGATACCATTTTATTGGAAGAGAATATGACGCAAATATTTTTGCGGTATCCGAGCTTTTCGTTGAGAGCGTTTTGCTAATATCGTCCCGCAAAAGAATTACTACCTTGGAGTCGAGGTTATTTTTAGCAAAAAACTCATTATTCATTTCCTTGGACACCCTAAGCAGAGATATCAAGGAATTAACGGTATCATCTTTCTTGGCATCGAAGGTTATATCCAAGTCATCAAAAAACAAGACATAACTGTTGTCATTGTCACGCTCCTGAGGACTGGTTAGAACTTTCAAAATAACTTCTTTGAGGTGAGGAATAAGCTTGTAGAATGGAGCCCGCTCTTGCCTGATCTCCAAACTTCGATTCATTTTGCTCGAAAAGAACCTCTTCAGATAATTTATATCTACCGAGAACCCTTGCTTTTTAATAAGCTCCTTTGTCTCAGATTCTCGGACATCAATAAATCCAGAATTCCGTTTTATAAAATTCTTTAATAGACTGTAATCTTTATTGTTCTCTACCGCCTTATTATCGGCAAACAGCTTCAAAATATTGGTCAGTATAAGCCATTTATAGAGATTTTCTTTTTCAATCTCATGTCCAACATCAGCGCCAAACTGAACAATCTGTTCTAAGTTCGACTCACCCTGTCTAATGAACTTTGCATGGAGGTTGGGCTCTGTGTTTGAGATTTGGCAAATATGCTCCGCGAAAGCGCTTTTACCAGAGCCTTTTCTTCCTACGATGATAAATCGCTCATGTGCCAGGCCACCGATCAAGTCGAAATAGTCTTTGTAGACCTTTTCCAAAGGCATTCTTGAGTTTGGTAACGCTTCAGCCTCTGCTTCCGGCGCACCCAAAAAAATTGATTCACTTTTTTTGTTTCTTCCTGATAGCTTGGCAAAAACCATGCTCAAAATACCTTTTTATTCATTTGCTCATAACAGTGATTGGACTGCGCGTCCTGATATTCAATGAACATCCTGCGCGTTCAACAATATTATCTGACGCGCCACATTTCTCCCAACTTATTGTTTTTCATCGCACCTAAGTATAGCTCGGCTACCTATGTAGAACTCGCGCGCATGCTCGTTTTGCCGGTTCCAATATACTGTATGCGTTTTGACTAATGTTTAGGGTGCAGAAAAAGTCATGACGCGCCACAGCCCTAATCACTATTCACCGAACCCTAAACCAGCCCAAAGCCTCGCCGCCTCTCCCGTATAAACAAGCCACCCAACCACCCCACAATTCACCACCACCCCACACCAAAAAACCGCCTGAAACGGCTGCTTCCTGGTTTTGTGCCGAAACAACCGCTGCGCTATCAGCGCGCCGGGCCAGCCACCGATCAAGCCTACGAAGAGCAGCGTAGCTTCCGGTGTGCGCCTTCTGCCCTTCCCTGCGGCGGCTTTGTCGATGCCGTATATGGCGAAGGTGCTCACGCTTAGCAGCGCGTATGCCGCTATTAGCTGCATTGGCATGTGGCCGGCAGCGACCAGGGCTGCCAAGAGCGCGAAGAAGGCAGCGGCTATGACACATGCCAACATCAGCCCTTTGGAACGTGGGGATGCGTGGCGTGGCGCTTTGAGGTAGAGCGCCTTCTGCGCTTTCGGTCTGTTCTGGCTGTCCTGTGTCAGGTGGTAGGTAACCGGCTCGTTGAGTGTTGGCCGGCGCCCATCGCGGGGAAAGGCGCTGATGTGGACGAACACGCGAGGGCCGCCTGCGGCTGGCGTGATGAATCCGAAGCCCTTGTCATCGTTCCACTGTGTGAGCTTGCCTTCGTGCCGCATCAGTTATCCTTGGTTAATCAGGATGCTGTCAGAATGCCACGCACGGCCGAACGGTTCTGAATCAGTAGGTATTGCTGAGATAGAAGATAAAGCAGGTGTCGGGAGGGAGTATGGGAGTCGGGGCACGCTACCGCCCCTGCTGGCAGAATGGATGATGATTCGCATCATCCTAATGCGGCAGTCCCTGAGTACGTCTTGGCTACTTAGCCGTCTACTGCGGCTTTTTACTAACCGTAACCAAGGGAAACGTTTAGAGCAACGTCAACGAAAGCATGAGACGTTGCTAGTGCTGCTTCTCTTGATCGGAGTCGGACATAAAAAGACCCCGAAGGCTGGATAACCAACCTTCGGGGTCTGTTATTTATGCCAGGTCCGCGTTACTGCCGCGGACCTGTCGTTCAGCGGTGCAGGTCGAAGCGGTCGTTCTCCATGACCTTGACCCATCCTTTCACGAAGCGGTCGATCATGCGCTCTTCACCGCCGTTGGCGGCGTACTCCTCGGCGATGGCGCGTAGCTGGGAGTTGGAGCCGTACACGAGGTCGACGCGGGTGGCGGTCCACTTCTTCTCGCCCGTCTTGCGGGTGCGGCCTTCGAAGCGCTCTTCGCTGTCGTCGAGGGGCTCCCATACGGTGCCCATGTCGACGAGGTTGACGAAGAAGTCGTTGGTCAGCTGGCCGGGGCGGTCGGTGAGGATGCCGTCGTTGTTGTCACCCACGTTGACGCCGATGGCGCGCATGCCGCCGAGCAGCGCGGCCATCTGCGGTACGCTGAGGTTGAGCATGAAGGCGCGGTCCACCATCAGGTGTTCGGCCGGAATGGAGGTCGCCTGGGGCTGCATGTAGTTGCGGAAGGCGTCGTGCCTCGGCTCCAGGTAGGCGATGGTATCCACCTCAGTCATCTCCTGGGTGGCGTCGGTGCGGCCCGGGGTGAACGGCACAGTAACGTTGTGCCCGGCCGCCTTGGCCGCCATCTCGACGCCGACGCTACCGCCCAGCACGATCATGTCCGCCAGCGAGATGTTGGCGTCGGAGGCGCTCCTGATCTGCTCGAGCTTGTCGATGACGTCGTACACGCCGGAGCGCTGGTTGACGTCCCAGCCGGTTTGCGGCTCGAGGCAGATGCGCGCACCGTTGGCGCCGCCGCGGTGGTCGGTCTGGCGGTAGGTGCAGGCCGAGGCCCAGGCGGTGCTCACCAGCTGCTTGGCAGTGAGGCCGGAGTCGGCGATCTGCTGCTTGAGGGTGGCGATCTGCTGATCGTTGACCAGCGGCCCCTGGTGATCGGGTACCGGGTCCTGCCACACGAGCTCTTCGTCGGGCACCTGCGGGCCGAGGTAGCGGGCGCGCGGGCCCATGTCGCGATGCAGCAGCTTGTACCAGGCGCGGGCGAACTCGTCGGCGAGCTTGTCCGGGTTCTGGTGGAAGTCCTTGGCGATCTCCAGGTAGGTGGGATCGGTAATCATCGCCATGTCGGCGGTGTTCATCACCGGCGGGTTCTTCTTGCCCTCCACGTGGGCATCAGGCACCCAGAACCCTTCCTTGACCTCGACCGGCTCCCACTGGTTGGCGCCGGCGGGCGATTTCTTCACCTCCCACTGGTGGGCGAAGATGGTGTTGAGGTAGGAGTTGTCCCACTTGGTCGGCGTCGGGGTCCAGGCGCCTTCGAGGCCGGAGGTCACGGTGTACTCGCCGAGGCCGGTCTCGTGGGTGTTGGCCCAGCCGATCCCCTGCTGGTGGATCTTGGCGCCTTCGGGCGCTTCGCCCACGGCATCCGGCGAGCCGTTGCCGTGCATCTTGCCAAAGGTGTGGCCGCCCACCGTCAGCGCGACGGTCTCGCGATCGTTCATCCCCATGCGGGCGAAGGTCTCGCGAACGTCCTGGGCGGATTTCATCGCGTCGGGAATGCCGTTGGGGCCTTCCGGGTTGACGTAGATGAGGCCCATCTGCACCGCGGCGAGGGGGTTGTCAAGCACGCGGCTGCCATCTTCCCAACTACCGGTATAGCGCTCGTCGTTGGTGGCGAGCCATTCGGTCTCGGGGCCCCAGTAGATGTCGTCCTCCGGCGCCCAGATGTCGGCACGGCCATAGCCGAAGCCGAAGGTGCGAAAGCCCATGGTTTCAAGCGCTCGGTTGCCGGCGAGCACCAGCAGGTCGGCCCAGGAGATTTTCTCGCCATATTTCTGCTTGATCGGCCACAACAGACGGCGCGCCTTGTCCAGGTTGCCGTTGTCGGGCCAGCTATTGAGCGGGGCGAAGCGCTGGGCGCCGGTACCGCCGCCGCCACGGCCATCCAGCGCGCGATAGGTGCCGGCGGCGTGCCACGACATGCGAATGAAGAACGGGCCGTAGTGACCCCAGTCGGCGGGCCACCACTCTTGCGAATCGGTCATCAAGGCATCGAGATCGGCACAGAGTTCATCGACGTTAAGCTGCGAGAACGCCTCGGCATAGCTGAAGTCGGCACCGAACGGGCTGGCGTCGGGGTGCTTCTGGTGCAGGATGTTGAGCTTGAGCTGGTCGGGCCACCAGTGCTCGTTCCCCTGCAGACGGGACGTGGTGCGCGCAGCCCACTCCGGGCGTGTAGGCTTTTGATCGGACACGGTCTTCTCCTCGACTGGGTGGTGGCCTATAGGACATTTGGGCTGATGATGTTGTATCGCCTCGAATGGAGCGCCTTCTGACCGAGCCAGAAGGAAGTGAGGCATCCTGTAAGCCGTCAATTACAGTGAAGGATTCAACACCGAAGCCGTCAAGCAAGAGGGAGACTTTCGGCTCGATAGGGACAGACTATGAGAACGATACTTGCAGGCACCGACATTGGAAGAGCCGCCACCGAGACCGGAGATGGTGCATCGTCGATGGCCATACGGCTGAGCTAGAACATGCGCTCGCCGGGCAGCCGGAATGCTTGCCGAATCCACTCCGCCACCAGTCGTCATGCTTCCACTCCGGCATGGCGACGATGTAGGCCTGCACCGGGGCCTCGCCGTCACCCTTGGGGATCTGCGGGTTTCCTCCCGAAAGAAGCTTCGGCTTGGCTTTTGCCGGTGGGTTGGCCTTGCTGCGTGTCATCGCCGCTTCCCTCCTGGTCAATCTGAACAAAGGCTATTGACGTGGCGCTGTAGGCGAAAATTAGGCCTGCCGTCCCATGAGCTGCTCATACCACTCCCGATAAGGCGTGTTTTTAACCAAGTGCCGATTGAAGTCCTGGGCGCCATCATTCCACCACACCGGCCCACGCTCGCCGAGAGCAACCTTTGCTTCGTTGACCGAACTGCGAGCTGTTGCCAAACGCTCCGCATCATCCGCTGCCATTGCTGCCTTGACCTCCCGACGGGCAGCCATGAGGTCTCGAACAAGCCTCTCACGCTCCTTAGCCGGTAGGTTCGGGTTTGAGAGTCGCCACAGTCGGCCGTGAACCACCATGTATCGACCGTCGGGCGTTAGCGGATGTTCCATAAGGGCCTTCCGTACGGGATAGCAGGGGCATTCCGCATTAACCGAGCAGGCAGCTTTAGTAGAGCGAAGCGTAGCAGATCGGAACACCTTGAGCTGGTGTATTTTGAGCACGTTTTCACTGACGCTCCCATGATTCCACTTCGCCGGGACGCACATCGAAAATAGGGTGTGCCTGTGGCAGTTCGATGACTTTCCATTTTTGGTACAGTGCAGGGTTACGCACCTTAAGCTTCGCTAGGAGATGCTTCCATTCGTATTTCATCTGCCCGGCAGTGACGGTAAGAGAAACCGTTTCTTGGGCCGGTTCGATTTTGCTTACGTCAAAGGCATAGCCACGCGCCACAGCCTCCAAATGAATAATCTTTAAATATGAAGACATGGCAGAAAGCGGTGTCGAGTGGTCTCTAAATCGGTACAACTGCGGATGGTTGCGATAGCCACGTGTATCGCCACGCAAAACAGCTTGCGCCAGTAATGCCTCCCTCCATAGGGCAACGAGGCCTTGGCGATCGAGATACTTGGGATGTAAGGACCAGAGACGCATTTATGGTATTCCACAGAGATTTGGCTGCGTGCGCGTTTATCGAATCCAATGCGCACGCTTGCCGTGCCTGCACGTGTTAGCCGGTACTTGATAGGTTTAGCTTGACCATTTTTCGATTATTCTCCCGCTTCAAAACACGTTTGCAACAGGTTACGTGGCTAGGCGGCTTTGATATGTGCGCTTTGATAGCCAAGCATGTATCAAACCAGCCTGGAAGAAAGGCACCGGAAGCTCGAAGCCGCCTGCCTCAATGATTGACGCCACCTTGTCCGGCGGGAGGACACCCACATCGTGGGCGTAGGCTTTGCGCATGCGTTCCACCGCTTCTGGAGAAATATCCGCCGCGGACATCATGTTCATCCAGGCATGAAGTAGAACGTCGTATTCACGCGAATCGACATCAGATGCCAGGTCGGAGCTCGCGAGAATGCCGCCCGGCTTGAGCCTTTCTGCAATTTCGCTGAAAAACCGGGAACGCTCTACCTGGTTCAGGATGAACTGAGATACCAGAAAGCAGGTGGCTGCATCATGCCATTCCATCGTGGGAAGTGAGGCAAGATAGCCTTCGTGAAAAGTGCAGCGAGACACAACGCCTTCTTTTTCAGCTCGTTGACGACAGATATCCAGCATAGAGCCCGATGGCTCCACCGCGGTAAAACGCCACCCGGGATGCTTCGAGGCGAGGTAGAGCAGCTCATCTCCGGTGCCCACTCCTACACAGAGGATACGTGCATCCGTTGGCAGTTCAGCAAACAGCGACCCGAGGAGCAGGTGCAAGCAGCTTCGAATCGGTGCCGTTTTGGCCCACTGCGCATCGTAGCTGGCAGCCTGCTGATCGAATAACGCCTTGATTTCGTCTTGGTGCATCTTATTCTCCGTCCTTGTTTCCAGCGATGGCTACGGGTTCGATGAGCATTCGCTAGAACGTTCTCTAGAACATTCGCTCGCCGGGTAGGTTGGATGCCTGGCGGATCCACTCTGCCAGTTGGTCCTCGTCGATCTGGTCGTCCTGGTGGATATGCAGGTAGCGGGTGTTGGGGTCCTTGGATTCGATGGGCGGCGGTGGTTCCAGCGAGGCGCCGTTGAGAAACGCCACCTTGATGTACTTGGTGAAGCAATGGAACGTGAGGAACCACCCCTGGCCCTCAATGCCATAAAAGGGCGAGTTCCATCTCACGGCCTTGCGCACATTGGGGGCCGCACGCACGATGAGCGCATCGAGCCGGCGCCCGACGTCTTGCTTCCACTCCGGCATGGCGTCGATGTAGGCCTGCACCGGGGCGTCGCCGTCAGCCTTGGGGATCTGTGGGTTTCCTCCCGAGAGGAGCTTCGGCTTGGCTTCTGCCGATGGGTTGATCTTGCCGCGCGTCATTGCCGCTTTCCTCCTGATCAGTCTGAAGGAGGCACTAGCTGCGCCTCGATAGCCGCTTTGTCGATGACGGACCACACCTCTGCAATTTTCTTGCCGCGGAACTCATAGAACACGTTCTCGGCAAAGGACACCCTTCTTCCGCAGACCGCCAGCCCAAGAAAATTACCTTTGGGTGTGCAGTGGAAGCGAAGGCGGCTGGCTATGAAGGGCGGATCGGCAACCAACAGCTCGACATGGAAGGATAGATCAGGGATCTCGGAGAAGTCTCTCTCCAGCATGCCCCGGTAGCCTGATACCCCGAGAGGCTCGCCGTTATGCTTGACGTCCTCATGAACGAAGCGCGCCAACGATGGCCAATCCTGCCTGTTCAAACAGGCGATGTAGTCTCGATAGACGTTCGATAGTTCGGTCCTGGTCACCTGGGGTCTCCTCTTATACGGTAAGGCTCGACCATCGGCTGGTAAGGCTGCGCCGATGCAGGGAGGGGCAGGCTACGCGGGACTCCGCTCCTACCCGTGGCATCGAGCATGCTTTCCAGCTCGCTCTCGTTGACGTCGAGCATCGGCACGCGTGCTATGCCTGTGCCGGGTCTTGCTGAAGCCACTGTTCGAAGACTTGACTCTCAGGTTGTCCTTCCTTTGCTGCATAGTATACGAGACGCAGATGATGATTTTCGTCGATGGTTAAGGATGTATGCTCAAACGCCACGTGACCTACCGTTGGTATCTGCAAATGACGAATGCCTAGGCAGAGTCCATGGATGTCCTGCTGTTGCCACCAGTTTTTGAAATCTGACGATACCTTTTCCAGCTCCCCCACCAAGTTGGTGATATCAGTATCATGAATGGCACGAACGAAATCACGACGGAAGCTCGACAATATTTGTAGCGCCTGTTCATTCCAAGGGGTAAAAAGTTCGCGCATGACCGGGCTAGTAAAGAGCATCCACAACAGATTACGCCGATTCGCAGGAACACTTGAAAATCCAAAAACTCGGTCCGCGGCTGGATTCCAAGTCAACACATCCCAGCGCAAGTTGAGTACGTAAGAAGGGCATGAAGGAATATCACTCATCAGCCGAGTGATCAACGGCGGCACCACACACAAAGTACGCCCTGACTCTGGCGGCAACCGTTGATGAGCCAGCAAGAAAAGATGCCGACGCTCGGTCGCATCCAGCTTGAGTACTCGCGAGAGATTGTCGAGGAAGGCAGAGGACACCTTGATGTCCCGCCCTTGCTCCAGCCACGTGTACCAGGACAACCCAACCCCGGCCAAAGCTGCCACCTCTTCGCGGCGCAGCCCCGGTGTGCGCCGCCGGCCACCTGCAGGCAATCCCACCTCTTTCGGTGTAATTCGTTCACGGCGACTACGAAGAAATTCGGCCAACTCTGCCCGGGTGTGCTGGGAAGCTGTCAGAGGTGCGCTCATCCGGTTACCTCAAGTAATAGCATAAACGGTCAAATTGTACTCTTCGAGAATTCGAAGAAACTATCTTACCTCGCTGGCGAGCCCGAGATCAGGAATCTTGCTTGGCCAGGAGAATACATTCTGATGTGTCATAAACCTGTAAAGGGCTACGAGCATGCACACACCCAACCGAACTCCCATCTACCTAGTAGCGTTGGGCGCCTTTGCCCTCGGCATAGCTTCCTACGTTACTGCTGGTCTGATTCCTATGATCGAAGCCTCATTCTCGGTTTCCGTGGCAGTAGCCGCCCAGTTGGTCACCGCTTTTACCCTGGCCTACGGGTTGGGCTCACCAATCGTCGTTGCACTGACTCCAGCGCATCGTCAACGCACCGGCCTGCTGTTGTCTTTAGGCTTGTTCGTCATCGCCAATGCCGCCAGCGCCCTGGCCGAAAGCTTCACTGCACTAATGGTCTGGCGTGCCATTGCCGGCATAGGCGCCGGCGTGTATCTGGCCATGGGCATTGGCGCCGCAGCTGCTGTTTCCGCTCCAGAGCGCCGTGGCAAGGCCATTGCCATCATCATGGGCGGCATGGCTAGCGGTGTGGTGTTAGGCGTTCCTCTTGGCTTATTGATCGCCGAGCAGATGGGCTGGCAATCTGCCCTGTGGCTAGTCGCGATTCTCGGCTCGATGGCCTTCACCGGCCTGCTGCTGAAGCTCCCGGCCCTGCCCGCAGCCACAGCCAGCTCGCTAGGAAAAAAACTGGCTATCCTCAGCGACGGCCACGTGCTGGTCATACTGACGGTTTCCTTGCTTGCGGCCATTGCCAGCCTCGGCATGTACACCTTCATCGCTCCCCTCTTGGCCGACACGGCTTATGGCGCCGTGCGCTCAGTCACACCCTATCTTTGGATTTGGGGCATCGGCGGAGTTGTCGGCAGCTTTCTGATCGGGCCATTGGTAGATCGCCTCAAAGGCCCGAATCTGATCTTTGCCATTATGCTGGTTCTTGCTGTATCACTGTTCTTGCTTCCCCTTACAGCCGCGCTGAGCGCTTGGTTGGTGATGTTGCCAATCGTCCTGTGGGGGGCCGTTGGCTGGGCCTTGCAGGTACCGCAAAACAACGAGCTGATCCGAGCTCGCCAAGCCCAGGGCGATGGCAACCTAGCTATCGCACTGAATGAATCGGCGCTCTATTTGGGTAGCGCCATCGGTGCTGCGGCGGGCGGCTTCTTGCTGTTGCTACAGCTGCCCGTCTGGACACTGGCCACCTGCGCTGGCGGCGTCGCAGTTTTGGGGGCTTTGCTACAGATCGTCAACCTACGCCGGCAACCAGCCCTAGCGATCGAGACACAAGCCAGCAGCTGCAATTGAGCCATAGCCTAGGCCACACTCGCGGGGTTCCGCTCCTGCCCTGCGTCGCCCAGCATGTCTTCCAGCTCGCTCTCGCCAACGCCGAGCATCTGCAGGATGTTGCGCTGGGCGGCATCGAGGATGCGCTGGCGTTCCTGCTCGTTGGGCAGGCTCTTGGCGATGGCCACGGCACCCACCAGCGAGGCGAGAATGACGCGGGCCTTGTCGGCGATGATCTCGCGGTCGGGCTCGAAGGGGAGCTTCTTGAGGCGGCTCAAGGCAATGAGCCGGGTTTCCAGCATCTTCTTCATACGCAGGTAGGAGGCTTCGAAGAGCGTGCGGATCTCGGCGTTCTCGTTGCCGATCTCGTTGAACAGTACCGTCTCGGGCCCCGGCTTGTGCTTGCGTTCCAGCTCTTGGAGGTTCCAGCAGTTGGCGACAAGCTCCGTCAGGTGCTTCACCGAGAGCGGCCCCTTGACCAGCCGGGCCGCGCGGCTGCTCTCCAGGGTTTCCCTCACCGAGGCATGGTAGAGCGCTTCCTTCGAGGAGAAGTGCGCGTAGAAGGCGCCGTGGGTCATCTTGGCCAGCTTCATGATCTGGCCGATGGAGACCTTTTCGAAGCCTTTGCGGCTGAACAGCTCGATGGCGGACTTGAGGATACGCTCCCGCGATTTGGCCTTGTGGTTCGTCGAGTAGGGCATGGCAACCTCTCACTCCGCTGAATATTACCTTGATCATATCAAGCTCGGTGCTAGCGTGGCACAACCCCAAGCTGTTCAGGAAATTACCATGCAATCACCGCTCGTCATCACCGGCATGGGCATGATCAGCCCGCTTGGTTGCGGCGTCAAGGCAGGCTGGGAGCGTCTGCTTGCCGGCCGCTCCGGCCTCTCTACGATCAGCCGATTCGATACCGGCGAGTTGCCGATCAAGGTGGCAGGCTCAGTGCCCGACATCGAGGAAGATCCCCAAGCCGGCCTCGACCCGGACCGCGTGCTGGACGCCAAGGAGCGTCGCAAGCTGGAGCTGTTCAGCCTGTACGCCATGGCCGCCGCCGAAGAGGCGCTGAGCCAGGCCAACTGGTTCCCCGAGAGCGATGCCCAGCGCCTGGCCACGGCCACCATCGTCGGCTCCGGCATCGGGGGCTTCCCCACCATTACCCAGGCACAGAATACCCTGACAACGCGCGGCCACCGCCGGCTCTCCCCTTTCACCGTGCCGGCTTTCCTGGCCAACCTGGCGGCGGGTAACGTCTCGATCCGCTACGGCTTACGCGGGCCGATCGGCTGCCCGGTCACGGCCTGTGCGGCCGGTGTGCAGGCCATCGGCGACGGCATGCGCATGATCCGCAGCGGTGAGGCCGAGGTGGCCTTGGTGGGCGGCGCCGAGGCCTGTATCGATCCGCTGTCGCTGGCCAGCTTCCACGCCATGAAGGCGCTTTCCACCGAGCAGGACGCCCCCACCAAGGCGTCGCGCCCCTTCGATCAGGCACGTAACGGCTTCGTGATGGGAGAAGGCGCGGGGCTGCTGGTGATCGAAACCCTGGCCCACGCCGAGGCACGCGGCGCCACGCCGCTGGCCATACTCAGCGGCTACGGCACCAGCGCCGATGCCCACCACATCACTGCCGGCCCGGAAGACGGCGGCGGTGCCGCAGCGGCCATTCGGGCTGCGCTGAGAATGGCGGGGCTCTCTCCCGCCGATATCGACCATATCAACGCCCATGCCACCTCGACGCCGGTCGGCGACCGGGCCGAGATCGCCGCCCTGCGCAACGCCTTCGGCGACGCCCTCGGCGGCATCCCGATCTCCGCGACCAAATCCTCGACCGGCCACCTGCTCGGTGCCGCCGGCGGCGTGGAGAGCATCTTCTCGGCCTTGGCCGCCATGCACGACCGCCTGCCCCCGACCCTGAACCTGGAGCACCGCGACGAGGACCTGCACGACCTGGATATCGTCTCAGGTGAGGCGCGCCAGCACGCTACCCAGCATGTGCTGTGCAACGGCTTCGGCTTCGGTGGGGTGAATGCCGCGCTAATCGTGAGCAAGGTGTAGGTAGGTTAAGGTGCGGGCCAGTTCCTGCACTGACTACCACAAGCGACAACACCCCGAGCCAGGTACGGGCTCGGGGTGATGCTCAAAAATTACCCCATGCTGGCTTCGGCCCGGCTTTACTTCAGCCTTTCAAGCCGCCCCTTGCGTTTTGCTATGTTCTTGTAATCCCACTGAATGTCGCGCGCTTTTCCGAGCCAGCGCTCGAGATTCTCCACGTTGACCTGCTCGACTGCGGTGTAGCGGGCTTCCGCGGCCTTGAAGCTGCCCTCTTTCTGCAAGCCTTCCTCTTCGAAGGACTGACCGCTCCAGAACAGCAGGCGCACGCAGTGTTTGAGCTTCTTGTAGCCGACGATTGGGTTCCCATCCAAGAACCAGACGGGATGGGCATGCCACACCTTGTTATCAGCCTCAGGCAGGTAGTGATCGATCGTCTCGGCAAGCAGATCGCATATCGCCTTATCGCTGGGCTCCTGCTGTTCGTTGTACTTCAAGGTGTCAGGATGCATCGTTTTCCTCCGTCAACAGGACCTCGCTGCACTCGCCCAGATGCAGCAGGATCGCACCGCTCTCGACGCGATAGGGCAAGCCGGCCTCTTCCAGTGCCCAGCGCACCCGCAGGTCGCGCACGTAGCCGCGCGGCAGCTCGGATACCCAGTCGAAGGTAGTGAGGATCAGGTCGGCCATTCAACTTCTCCTTCTGAGAACGACATGGGTGACCCGCTCGCTGGGCACTCTCTCCATCCATTGGTAACCGAGAGCACGCATGTCGAGACCGGCGAACAGGTTCTCCCCAGCGCCGAGCAGCACTGGCGTGCTGGCAAGATGAAGCTCATCGACGAGCTGCGCCTGCAGGTACTGCTGAATCGTTGCCACCCCACCGCCGAGGCGGACATCCTTGCCGTTGGCAGCTTCTCTGGCTCGCTCCAGAGCCACATGAATGCCTTGGGTGACGAAGTGAAATGTCGTGCCGCCAGCCATCTCGACGGGATCGCGTGGGTGATGGGTCAATACGAAGACCGGCATGTGAAACGGCGGGCTGTCGCCCCACCACCCCTTCCAGCTCTCATCCGGCCAGGGGCCGCGTACAGGACCGAACATGTTACGGCCTATGATCCAGGCGCCGACGTTCTCGAAGCCGCGGGCCACGAAATCGTCGTCAGTGCCGGTTTCTCCGCCCTCCTTGCCCAGCACGCGCTGCTGGAAGGTTGCGGTCGCAAACTGCCAGTCCTGGTTCTCCAGGCCGTTGATGCCCATTGGATTTTCCAGGCTCTGCTCGGGGCCGGCGGCAAAGCCGTCCAGCGAAATACTGAAGCATGACACGCGTAGCTGACTCATCGTGGCCTCCGTTGGGCGCGATATCTGCTCACTAGTCGAAGGACCCGCACAGGATTCGACACCCACTGGCCAGCCCAGCGCTCCCTAAGACAGCAGGAGTCTCTCGTCGATGCCCTTGAACTCGTTGGCGGCGTTCATCAGTGAGTTAGCCGTCAGCTGCGGCACACCATAGACCTCTACCACCTTCCCATGGACCTGCCGGATCTTGTCTACCAGCAGGTCGAAATCGCCGTCGCCCGAGACCAGCACGATGACATCCGCCTGCTCGGCGTATTCGATGGCATCGAGGGTAATGCCGACGTCCCAGTCCCCTTTTGCAGAACCGTCCGCCCTTTGAATGTAGGGCTTCAGCTTCACCTCGAAGCCGATGGCGCGAAGGATGTTCTGAAATTCCTGCTGCTTCCGGTCGCCCCTGTCGATGGCATAGGCGATGGCCTTGACGACCTCTCTGCCGGCAGTGGCGTCGGCCCAGAACTTGTTGTAATCGAAATTGCGCTTATAGGCTTGCCGCACCGTGTAGTAGACGTTCTGGACGTCCACGAAGATCGCCACTTTCACCATGTCGTTGCTCTCATTGGTTCACATCCGGATGAATGAAAACGCAAGCGCCCCGAGCCAGTATGAACTGACCCGGGGCACTTGTGTGCTCCGGTTGCTGCTTTCGCTGACTTAATCGCCAAGCCTGCGGTTCGATGGTTGCGGCACCGTTCCTCACCGGACATGATGTCTGAAACCACAGTTTCAGGAGTCGGCATGGCCAGATCCTCGCAGGCGCGTTCCTTTCTCTCCCGGGTACGCAGCGCCCTGCCCTCCTTGCACCCGGCCGAGCGCCGGCTGGGCGAGTTCGTGTGCGATTTCCCCGGGGAAATCGCCAGCTACGATGCCCAGGAGTTGGCAAAGTTTGCCGGGGTCTCCAAGGCGACGGTGTCGCGCTTCGTACGCCGGCTCGGCTACGAGAGCTACGAGGCGGCGCGCAAGCACGCCCGCGAGGAGCAGGCCACCGGCTCGCGCCTCTTCCTGCAGAGCGTGGCCCTGGAGCCGGGCGAGCGTTCCCTGGCACTCAACCTCGACCAGGGCAAGGACAATCTTGACCGAACCTTCTCGGCGATCACCCAGGCGCAGGTGGACGCCGTGGCCCGGACCATCCTCGACGCCCGCAAGACCTGGGTAATCGGCTTTCGCGCCAGCCACCCTTTCGCCGACTATCTGCGCTGGCAGCTCACCCAAGTGGTGGAGCAGGTGGTCAGCCTGCCCGGCGGCGGCGAGACCCTGGGCGAGCACCTGGTCAGCATACGCCCCGAGGACTGCGTGGTCGTCATCGGCCTGCGTCGCCGGGTAGCGATCACCGAACAGGTGCTGGCCGAGGCCCGCGAGTGCGGCGCCCGGGTGCTCTATATCACCGACGAAGGGCTAGCCCCGGACCCCAGCGTCACCTGGCACTTCCGCTGCTGCACCCTGGCCGCCGGGCCGCTGTTCAACCACACCGCCGTGATGGCGCTCTGCCACCTGCTGGCCATGCGCACCATCGAGCTTGCCGGTGAAGATTCGCGCCGCCGCCTGCGCCGCATCGAGACGCTGAACGACAAGCTCGAGGAGCTCTAGACCATACCCGAGGGCGGGCGAAGGCAGCACCATCTTGGCGCATAGCGCTACCAATCTGCACACTTTCCGAGGCAAAAAAGAAACAGTCGCGCGGCGGACGAAAAGGCGATTCTGGAGTAATAGGCTGTTTTTGTTATGAAACTGTAATTTCTTTTTAACGATGGCATGAAATTTGGATCACTTGTAACGATTGCCGCCGCCTGAACGCGGCGGACCGATACCGCCACCTGGCGCCCAGGGGAGCCGCACTCCCTCCCAAGGTGCCGCCGATGACAGGACCAAGACAATGCTGAAACGTACCGCTCTGGTAACCGCCGTCTCCGCCGCCCTGATGGCCTCCGCCGCCCAGGCCAGTGCGCTGTCGATCCAGGTTCTGGGCCAGCCTGCCGGCTCCGGCCTGATCGCCCAGCAGAAGGAGCAGCCCTTCTTCACCAACCTGGCGGACAACACCAGCCTGGATATTACCGTGCAGTACCTGCCGGTGGACGTGGCGGGGGTTCCCGACACCGACGGCCTGCGCGTGCTACGTTCCGGCCTCTTCGATATCGTCTCCCTGCGCGGCCCCCAAGTGAGCCGCGATGAGCCTTCCATCCTCGGGCTCGACCTGATCGGGCTCAACACCAGCTTCGAGGCCGGCCGTGAGCACGTCGCCGCCTTCTACGATTACGTGGACAGCCGCCTGCAGGAGCGCTTCAACGCCAAGCTCTTGGGCACCTGGCCCGCCGGCCCCCAGGTGATTTTCTGCCGCGGCGAGATCGGCGGCCTGGATGACCTGCGCGGCAAGCGCGTGCGCGTAGGCGACCAGAGCGCGGCCAACTTCGTCGGCCAGCTCGGCGCCACCGGCATCTCGATGCCCTTCGGCGACGTCCAGCAGTCGCTCTCCCGCGGCGTGATCGACTGCGCCATCACCGGCCCCGCCTCGGCCAACTCCGGCGGCTGGCCGGAAGCTACCACCACGGTGCTACCCATTGCCTTACAGCTGGCCATCAACGGCTATGCCATCAACCTCGATACCTGGAACAGCATGACCGAGGAGCAGCAGACCCAGCTCGAGTCGGCCATCACCGAGCTGAGCGACGAGATCTGGGCCTACTCCGAGGAGCTCTATGAAGACGCCATGCGCTGCAACGCTGGCGAGACACCCTGCGAGTACGGCACCTCCTACTCCCTCACCGAGGTGCCGGTGACCGAGGAGGACCTGGCCAAGGTGGCCGCCGCAGTGGAAGAGGTCTCCCTGCCGATCTGGGCAAGCCAGTGCAATGCCGCTGCCGCGGACTGCGAGGACGTGTGGCGCGATACCGTCGGCCAGAAGCTCGGCCTCTGAGCCCGGGAGGCGACGATGACGATCTATGCTCGTATTCTCGGCATGCTGTTTGGCGCCATGATGCTGCTGCTCGCCCTGCTGATCACGGTGGAAACCGTGATCCGCAAGGTCTTCTCGATGTCGCTCGGCGGGGTCGACGAGCTGGGAGGCTATGCCATCGCCATTGCCGCCCCGCTGGCGTTCTGCGTGGCCATGGTCGAGCAGTCCCATATCCGCATCAACCTGGTGCACATGCGCCTGCCCTTCAGGGTGCAGGCGGTGCTCAACGCCCTGGCTGCCCTGACCCTCGGGCTTCTGGCAGCCTTCCTGCTCTACTTCACCATCCAGACCGTCCAGGACACCCGGCTCTACGGCTCCATCGCCCAGACGCCCCGGGCCACGCCGTTGATCTACCCGCAGACCGTGTGGCTGATCGCCATGGCCGCCTTCACCCTGGCCGCCACGGTGCTCACCGCGCAGGCCATGGGGCTGCTGGCGAAGGGCGACTGGAAGGCGCTCAACCGTCACTTCGGCCCGAGCTCGACCCAGGACGAGCTGGAAGCGGAGCTCGAGGACCTCAAGCAGCGCGAACAGCAAACAGACGAGCTGCCGCTCGCCGAACCGCAGGCGGATGAATCCCGCACCGGTAACCCGGCGCGCAAAGGAGGCCAATCATGAGCATTCCCCTGATCGCCTCGGCGTTCTTCATCATGCTCGGCCTGATGCTGCTGAGCATTCCGGTGGCCGTGGCCATCCTCTTCGTCGGCGTGATCGGCGGCTACCTGATGCACGGCTTCCCCCTGGTGGACATGATGGGTGGCGTGGTCTGGAGCAGCCTGAACAGCCCCTCCATGCTGGCGATTCCGCTGTTCATGCTGCTCGGCGAGTTGCTGCTTCGCGGCGGCATCGCCGACCGGATGTACGCGGCGCTCTCAGTGTGGTTCAACCGCCTGCCGGGTGGGCTGCTGCACACCAACATCGCCACCTGCACGCTCTTCTCCGCCACCTCGGGCTCGTCGGTGGCCACAGCCGCCACCGTGGGCACCATCTCGCTGCCGGCGCTGCAGAAATACCGCTACCCGGTGCGCCCCTCGCTTGGCTCACTGGCTGCCGGCGGCACCCTGGGCATCCTGATTCCCCCCAGCATCAACCTGCTGGTCTACGGCCAGTTGGCCAATACCTCGGTCAGTCAGTTGTTCGCCGCCGGGCTGATCCCAGGCCTCACCCTGGCCCTGCTCTTCTCCGTCTACCTTTTTATTGCTCACGGCAAGGCGGGCAGCTCCGCCATGGTGGAGGTCAACCTGCCGCTGCGAGAGAAGTTTGCCCTCTCGCGCCACTTGGTGCCGCCCTTCGTCATCTTCGGGGTGGTGATGGGCAGCATCTACGGTGGGGTCGCCACGCCCACCGAGTCCGCGGCCATCGGGGTGATGATCGCCCTGGCCTTCATCGTGGGCGGGGGCAAGCTGAGCCTCGACCTCTTGATCCACTGCTCGCTGCACGCTGCCAAGACCACCGGCATGGTGATCATCGTGCTGATGTGCGCGCTGCTGCTCAACGTGACCCTCTCGATGCTGGGGGTGACCCAGGCGCTGACCCAGTGGGTGGCTAGCTTCGGCCTCACCCAGGTGGGCCTGCTGCTGGTGCTGCTGCTCTTCTACGTGGTGCTTGGCACCTTCATGGATGCCATGTCGATGCTGGTGCTGACGGTGCCGATCACAGTGCCGATGGTGATGGCCGTGGGCGTAGATCCCATCTGGTTCGGCATTTTCATCGTGCTGATGTGCGAGATCGCCCTGATCACGCCGCCGGTAGGCATGAACCTTTTCGTGGTGCAGGGGGTGCGCAAGGATGGCGGTAGCTTCAATGACGTAATTTGGGGCTCGCTGCCCTTCGTGGCGATCATGGCGCTGTTCACGCTGGCCATCATGGCCTGGCCTCAGATCGTGATGTGGCTCCCCGACCTGCTGGCGGGGCGCTGACCCATGAATCATTACCCTGGAGACGCCACTCCGCCGGCCCCCGTTCGCGTGCTGGCCATCAATCCCAACACCAACCCGACCGTCACCCAGCGAGTGCGGGAAGTACTGCAGGCTCAGGCGCCGCCCGGCGTGATCATCGAGGCGGAGAGCCCGCATCAAGGGCCCCGGGCGGTGGAGAGCAGGCAGGACAAGACCCGCGCCGCCGGCCACGTGATGGCGCTGATCGAAAGCCGCATGGCGCAGGGCTACGCCGGCTATATCCTCGCCTGCTTCGATGACATCGCCGTCGCCGAGGCTCGCACTCTGACTGGAGCCCCGGTGATCAGCCTGGCGGAGGCCGGCATTCGCCGCGCGGACGCCACCGGCGGCCCCTTCACGGTGATCACCACCTTCGAGGGCGCCGTGGCCACCATTGAGGCGCTCTGTGAGTGCTACGGCGTGAGGGAGCGCTGCCGCGTAGTGGCCACTGGCATCGGCGTCAGCGAGACCGCAGCGCGCACACCCCTGGCCGAGACGCGGCTGGCAAGCCTCTGCGAGCGAGCCCATGCGGAGGGGACACGCGCCATCGTGCTGGGCTCCGGCGCCTTCGCCGGACGCGGTGCGCAGCTTGCCAGGCGCCACGGCCTTCCGGTGATGGACGGCTTCGCCGAGGCGCTGGCCTTCGTGCTGCGCCAGGCGGAGCCCATGAGGGCCCGGAACACCTAGCGCCTTCGCTCAGGTGGGAGTGCACAACCCCGCCCGCTTGGCGCGATGGGCGTGCAGCTTCTTGTAGCTCTCGATCAGGCGCTGGTGCTTCTCCAGGCCTTCGAGCTGCATGTTGGTGGGCGTGAGGCCGTGGAAGCACACCTCGCCGCTCACCGAGCCGACCACTGCGGCCATGGTCTTTTCGCCGAACATGCGGGTGAGGTTGTGCAGGTAGTCGTCGAGCTCCAGCTCGTCGTCGAGCATGATCTCCAGCACCGCGGCCATGGCCTGGTAGAACAGTCCGCGCTCCACGGTGTTGTCGTTGTACTGCTGGAACATCTCGACCCGCTCCAAGGCCTCTTCATGCTGGCCAAGCGCAAGATTGATCAGCAGCTTCAACTCGAGGATGGTGAGCTGCCCCCAAACGGTGTTCTCGTCGAACTCGATACCGATCAGGGTGATGATGTCCATGTGCTCGTCGAGCTGGCTTTCGTCCAGGCGCGCCAGCAGGTCGGCAAGCCGTTCGTCGCTCAGGGCGTGGAGATTGAGGATGTCCTCGCGGTAGTCCAGCGCCACGTTGGTGTTGTCCCAGATCAGGTCGTCCACCGGGTACACCTCGGAGTAGCCCGGCACCAGGATGCGGCACACCGGTGCGCCCAGGTCTTCGTGCACGGCCATGTAGGCCTCGAGGCCCAGCTCTTCCAGGATGCCGAACAGGGTGGCCGCTTCCTCTTCCGTACTGTTTGAATCGCTGCCGGAGAAGTCCCAGTCGGCGAACTCGACGTCGCTCTTGGCACTGAAGAAGCGCCAGGAAACCAGCCCCGAGGAGTCGATGAAGTGCTCGACGAAGTTATTCGGCTCGGACACCGCCTGGGAGTTGAAGGTCGGCGGCAGGAAGTCGTTCAGGCCTTCGAAGCTGCGCCCCTGCAGCAGCTCGGTGAGGCTGCGCTCCAGCGCCACCTCGAAGCTAGGGTGGGCGCCGAAGGAGGCGAACACGCCGCCGGTGCGCGGGTTCATCAGGGTCACGCACATGACCGGGAACTGGCCGCCGAGTGAGGCGTCCTTCACCAGCACCGGATAGCCCTGGGCCTCCAGCGCCTGAATGCCTTCGAGAATCCCCGGGTAGCGCTCGAGCACTTCCATGGGCACGTCCGGCAGCGCCAGCTCCTGTTCGAGGATCTCGCGCTTCACCGCACGCTCGAAGATCTCGGAGAGGCACTGCACCTGCGCCTCTTGCAGCGTGTTGCCGGCGCTCATGCCATTGCTGAGGTAGAGATTCTCGATCAGGTTGGAGGGGAAGTAGACCGTCTCGCCGTCCGACTGGCGCACGAAGGGCAAGGCGACGATGCCCCGCTCCCGCTTGCCGGAGTTGGTGTCGATCAGGTGTGAGCCGCGCAGCTCGCCCTCCGGGTCGTAGATCTCGCGGGTATACGCGTCGAGGATGCCCTCGGGCAGCGCGTCGTTGGGCCCGGGCTTGAACCACTCCTCGTTGGGGTAGTGCACGAAAGCGCTGTTCGCGATCTCTTCGCCGAAGAACTGGTCGTTGTAGAAAAAGTTGCAGCTCAGGCGCTCGATGAACTCACCCAGTGCTGAACACAGCGCGCTCTCCTTGGTCGCCCCCTTACCGTTGGTAAAGCACATCGGCGAGGCGGCATCGCGAACGTGCAGTGACCACACGTGGGGCACGATGTTGCGCCAGGAGGCGATCTCGATCTTCATGCCCAGCTCGGCCAGCATGCCGGACATGTTGGCGATGGTCTGCTCCAGCGGCAGGTCCTTGCCCTCGATCCAGGTGTAGGCGTCCTCGTCGGGCTGCACCATCAGCAGGGCCTGGGCGTCCTCGTCGAGGTTCTCCACCGTCTCGATCTGGAACTCGGGGCCGGTCTGCACCACCTTCTTCACGGTACAGCGGTCGATGGAGCGCAGGATGCCCTCACGGTCCTTCTCGGAGATGTCCTCCGGTAGCTCGACCTGGATCTTGAAGATCTGGTTGTAGCGGTTCTCCGGATCGACGATGTTGTTCTGAGAAAGCCGAATGTTCTCGGTGGGGATGTTGCGCGCCAGGCAGTAGACCCGCACGAAGTAGGCCGCACACAGCGCGGAAGACGCCAGGAAGTAGTCGAACGGGCTTGGCGCCGAGCCGTCGCCCTTGTAACGGATGGGCTGGTCGGTGATGACGGTGAAATCGTCAAACTTGGCTTCAAGCCTGAGATTTTCGAGAAAATTGACTTTGATTTCCATGACGGGCTACCGATGGGGAAGTGTTGCTGACGCAAGCCGAGGCGCGCAGTCTACCACACGGGTCCACACCTTTCGGCAATCGGTGGCACGGCATGGTGACATCAGGTTTTGGTCATGTAGCGGCGTGGGTAGATTGGCCGGCGAAACGCCGCGCTACAGGTTACAGGTGCGAGCTGAATTGCAGGTGCTCCTGCCACCGCTCGGTAAAAATAACTGCCAAGGTACATAGCATTAGCCGCGAATCAAAGCAGCCCCTGGCGGTACGCGGCGCTGCATGTCGTAACAGTCACCGGGAGGCGGCTGCTGACCGGGCGGAGAGTCGTGATACCAGATACGGCACTCACCCGGCGGAGGCATGTGCCCTGGCGGAATGCCGTATCCACCGGGCGCATGGGAACGCGAATAGTCGCCGCCGGAACTATAGGCGACACAGCCGGTGAGCAACACGGCAGTCAGCGTGCTGACCGATACAGCGCCTAGCGTAGAAAAGCGAATCATGAGGATTCCTGCTCCTGTAATTCCCCAGCCCTGGGTAAACGTGCCGAAGCGGCAACATAGCGAGTTTGCCTTTAGTTTGTCCACAGTTCGGGGCTTTGCCCAGACTGGACATCGAGCATTGTGTGGGAGATTTAAGAGGGGAAAACAGAAGGCGGGCTCGGGAACACAAGAATCTACCCGGCAACTGGTTACCGGTTAGTTCCCTGCATACTTGTGTTTTTTGGTCAGAGCCGTCTCTGCGGCTTTGTTTACGAAAATTAACGTTGAGTAACACTTAAAAGCAACATAGACATTAGGCTAAAGCATGGCCTGCCGCCGCTATCTTCCTCCGGTTACGTCCAACAGCGTACCGGTGGCGTACGAGGCTTCATCGGAGAGCAGCCAGAGGATGGCGCGAGCCACTTCTTCCGGCTGCCCGCCGCGCTGCATGGGCACGCCCGCCTTTACCCGCTCGACCCTGCCGGGCTCGCCGCCGCTGGCATGGATCTCGGTGTAGATCACCCCAGGGCGCACGGCGTTGACCCGAATGCCCTCGCCCGCGATCTCCTTGGCCAGGCCGATGGTGAAGCTGTCGATAGCGCCCTTGGCAGCGGCGTAGTCGACGTACTCATCCGGCGCGCCGAGCCGCGAGGCGATGGAGGAGACGTTGACGATCGCCCCACCCTCCCCACCGTGCCGGGTCGACATGCGCCGCACGGCCTCCCTGGCGCAAAGAAAGCTGCCGATCACGTTGGTGGTCAGTACCCGGCTCAGGCGCGCGGCGTCCATCTCCTCCACCCGCATCTGCCTTTCCAGAATGCCGGCGTTGTTGACCAGCGCCGTGACCGGGCCGAGCTTCTCGTCAACTTCGGCAAACAGGCGCATCACGTCGTCCTCGTTGCCAACATCCCCCGCTATGGCAATCGCCTTGCCGCCGGCTTGGGCGATCTCCTCGACCACGGCCTGTGCTGCCGCCTCGTTGTGGCGATAGTTGATGCACACGGCGTAGCCGCCAGCGGCTGCCAGGCGGGCGGTGGTCGCACCGATGCCCCGGCTGCCGCCGGTAACCACCAAGACCTTTTTCAATGCGATTCCTCCGTAGACTGGGTTTTCATGATTGTCCATCTGCAAGAAAAGCTTCGTGGAAGTTAACAGTACCCTGCGGGACACGCTCGCCGAAGGGCAACACGAAGAAGTATTCCAGCGGCACGCCTTCATAGACGAGCCCAGGTACATTACGGAACCCGAACTTGACGTAATACTCAGGGTGGCCGACGAGACAGCAGCCTTGGGCGCCTATGGCTTGCAGCCGAGCCAAGCCCTCTTTGATCAGCGCCTTGCCGATACCCTGCCGCTGGTATTCCGGCAGTACGGAAACCGGCCCCAAGCCATACCAGCCCGTGGTGTCATCCGAGACGCTTACCGGCGAGAAAGCGATATGGCCCACCACCCGACCTTCCCTCTCCGCTACCAGCGATACTGCCAAGGCGCCAGCAGCGCGTAATTCGGCGACGATGAACTGCTCGGTATGACTGCTGTGTTCCATTTCTCGAAAAGCCGCGACAGTTAGGTCGTGTATGGCGTCTATATCGGCAGCTGCTTCTTCACGTATGGCGATGTTTGCTTCCATTTAGGTGTCCCATGGCGGCCGATGGCCAATTTAGCTACGGTCGACGATTCTGACGATTCGCCCCCCGCCGAACGTGAACTCGGTGGTGCCATTCAGTTCGAGCAGGCTGCCCGCCTTCGGCCCGCCGGGAATGTCCTGCGCCAGGCGGCCATGGTAGTCGATCTCGGCCGTGGCGCCGTCCTGACTGAAAACCAGAGAGGCCACACGCTGAAAGCGCTCGGTGAAGAGCCCCTTGGCCCGCTGCGCGAGCAGACGAAACTCCTCGATGCCGCTTGCCAAGGTGGTCAGCTCCTCGCCCGAGTAGTTCTCGAACTCAATGTCCGGTGCCAGAATGGCCACCATTCCTTCGATGTCGAAGTCATTGTAGGCGGCAATGTAGCGCTCGATGAGGTCGCGTTTCGTTGCATCGTCCGTGATGGTTTCCTCTAAGGTGCTCAAGTACTGATGGCATCAGTGAAAATGAGCCGGTTGCCGAACGGGTCTGCAATCTTCATCTCCTTGCAGCCCCAGGGCATCGTTTCCAGCCCCGGCTTGGCGTACGGATAGCCAGCGGCATTCAGTTGCTTGTGAAAAGCTTCGAGTTCGTCGGTCTCTATGCGCACCGCCGCCCCCGGACTGCAGTCGCCATGGTGCTCGGAGAGGTGCAACACGCAGTCGCTCTTGGAGACTTGCAGGTACAGCGGCATGCCCTCGGCAAAGCGATGCTCCCAATCCACCGCAAAGCCCAAGAATTCAATGTAGAACTCCCTAGCCTTGGCTTCATCAAAAACACGCAGTATCGGTGTCGTCTTGCCGAAGCTCATTGTTGTTTGCCTCCTGATGCGGATCGATGCTCGAAACCTGGTATACCGCGAATCGGATCTTTCGGCTAATTCTACGCCTGCTCTTACCCGCTTTCTTGCCGACCTTGCCACTACACTACTTAGCCCCCATGTCGTTAATGAAGCCTCGCCAACGTAGCCAGGGAGAGCAAGATGCCGGAGAGCGAGTCCAGCGAGCGAGATCGGCCGAACCGCCAGCTCCGCCTGGTGTACGACGGCGAATGCCCAATGTGCCGGCGCTACGTGCGCTGGCAGCGCATTCGCAGGGAAGTCGGGGAACTGGAGCTCATCGACGCCAGGCAGGCAAGCGAGGCGCGCCGCGAACTCACCGCCCGGGGCATCGATCTGGATGAGGGCTTTGCCCTGCAAATCGGCAAGCGCTGGTATCACGGCAACGAGGCTCTGCACCGCCTCACCCTGCTCGGTACCCGCAGCGGCGCGTTCAATCGAACGATGTATCGGCTCTTTGCGAGCCAGGAGCGCGCGGCACGGCTTTATCCACTGCTCAGGGCATGCCGCACCGGCTTGCTGAAGTTGCTGAGAAGAGGCGCCATCGACAACCTGGGGCGAAAGTGAGCCTGACGCTGCGATACACTCAAGGCATTTCCAGCCCTCGATGCTGATGCCACTCGGCGATACTCTCCTCGGAGTAGCCGGCGAAGCAGCGATCGCCTTCCTTCGCCTCGCCTTCCACCCAGGCGGCTTTGCTGTTCAAACTCTTCCGGTCATCGATCACGGCATGATAAACGCCCTGATGCGCTGCCCCCTCGACCTGCTATGTCTCGTCGTGATCGCTCAGGTTGATGGCGTACCACCACTGCCAGCGTTCTTGCGGCAGATGGAGCAGTAGCAGTGTTGAGAAGGGTCTGGATGCGGCGATTCGACGCTGAAACGAACCGCACCACAGCGGTAGAACCCTCCAAGCAACATACTTTCCCTCCTTGGCTGCATGTCGGGTCCATTCGCAGCCTAGGCCTAGATTGCAATGACCAAAACGCACTGGCATTTACAGGTTCTGGTCTCCGAAGCGAGCCAGATAGTGCCAAATTTTTTTCAACTTCTGAGCATCCATGACTTCTTCGTTAACCGCCTTTCCTATGATTTCCGGTGTCAGCCAGCCATCGACGGCAATTTCTTGGCCTGCCCTGACTATTTCATGCCCTCGAAAGCCAGGATGCTGGTTCATTTTTTCAGCCAACAACTTAAACCCCAAGTGCCATGTAATCTCAAAAGGCAACTCACTAGCCAACCTTTCAACTTCGGTATTCTTGTAACTAGGATCCAGCACCAACGCCTGAATATCTTCATAAATATTTATCACTCCATGAATATGCGCTTCGATATAGTGATCAAGAGAATCTCTTTCATCGGTATCCGCCATTTCAATCAAGTGTCCTACATAGGGTCCTGCCCCGTAGCCTCTAGGGCCAAAAAAGCTTTCGGGGTAACAGAATGTCACCCTATCCAGCAATGTCGACTTGAGCTTGAAATACGAGGAGCCGAAGCGAGGAGAGCCTCCAGAAGCAAGCTTCTTATAGTTCAAAGCCCCATACTTCGGACGTGCGGAAGGCGCACAGCTATCGTAGACGCCCTTGAATGCACAGCTTTCCCATACCCACCGAGCACCGCCTGGAAAGGCGGTTAGACCTCCATTACTGGTTCGTGTTTCGAACTGTGATTTCAGCACTCCATCACTGTTAATCGCTGCCAGCACAGGCATTCCTGTTGCTGTCAAACGATCAGGATGAAAATTAATCGTCACTTCCAACGTATCAGTTACGACTTTTCCGCATCCGATTTTCCTAAAAAAATCAATACACTTTGATTGAGGATTACTCAGAGCACCTAGATTATTTTTCGTCTTCATTTCATCATCCATAAGGCGCCTTGGTCCGACAGCCTGTGACGCCAGTGACATTCGTGAGGAGCGAGGGCAACACCTTCTTAAGGGTAGCCTGTTATTGCCGCATGCTTTTAGGCCATACGGCAACAGACACGCTATGCTCCTGTATAGCCTGTAAACCATGGATTCGGTTGGCCACCGGCATCCAAGAAAGGAGAGCTTCATGAGTTCACGCATTCTGATGGTATTGACCTCTCACGACCGTCTCGGCGATACCGATGAGCCTACCGGTTTCTGGCTGGAGGAGTTGGCGGCGCCCTACTACGCCTGCCTGGACGCCGGTGCCGAGGTGGTGCTGGCCTCGCCCAAGGGTGGCAAGCCTCCGCTGGACCCGAAGAGTGACGCCGAGGAGAGCCAGACCGAGGCTACCCGCCGCTTTCAGCAGGACGATCGGGCCCAGCAGGCGCTGGCCAATACGCACAAACTGAGCGAGGTCAGCGCCGACGATTTCGACGCCATCTTCTACCCCGGCGGCCATGGCCCGCTCTGGGACTTGGTCGACGATGCGGATTCGATCCACCTGATCGAAACCTTCTGGGCACAGCAGAAACCGGTTGCCGCCGTATGCCACGCTCCCATCGTGCTGCTCCATGCGCGTGACGAGGAAGGGAATCCGATCATCCGTGGCCGCCAGGTCACCGGCTTTACTAACGAGGAGGAAGAGGCCGTGGGCCTCACCGAAATCGTTCCGCATCTGGTGGAAAACTCACTCAAGGAGGGCGGCGCCCACTATTTCAAGGCCGATGTCTTCACGCCCTACACCCGCCAGGACGGGCGGCTGATCACCGGCCAGAACCCACCCTCCTCCGAGCCGACGGCCAAACTGCTGTTGGCGGCACTCGGGAAGTAACACCTCAATTTCGTTCAATACCGCGCCCTAACGACGAGGCAGGCTTGGCTCATTGCTACCCAGGAGGATGACGATGAGCCTTGCCATGATTCTGCCGATGTCGGCGTTTGCCCTTGCGGCTTCGATCTCGCCGGGGCCGGTGAACCTGGTCTGCCTGAGCAGCGGCACGCGCTATCCCCTCTCGCAGGGTTTGGTGTTCGTTACCGGCGCGACGCTGGGCTTCGTGGTGCTGTTCGTGGCCGTGGGGCTGGGGCTCTATTCGGTGCTGGCGGTGGTGCCGGGGCTGGATCGGGCATTGCGCTGGGCCGGTGTGGCGTTTCTGCTCTACCTGAGCTGGCGACTGTTCCGCGACGATGGCCGCTTGACCGAGAGCGAAGCCCGGCGGGCGCCGGGTTTCATGACAGGGGCGCTGATGCAGTGGCTCAACCCCAAGGCGTGGCTGGCATCGGCATCGGGCATCGGTGCCTATACCAGCGGCAGTGATCTGAATCAGGTGTTGCTGTTCGCCGCGCTCTACCTGCCGATCTGCTGGTTGTCGTTGGGTAGCTGGGTCTACGCGGGAGCCTTCCTGCGCCGCTACGTACACAGGCCAGCCGTACTGATGACGGTCAACCGCACGTTGGCGCTGCTGTTGGCCGTTAGCTGTCTCTATCTCCTGCTCGAATAGACGCCGAGTTACTGCTCGAGCGAAGGCTGGCGATATTGCTTCGGCGTGGCAGCCACCAGCCGCTTGAAGGTGCGCTGAAAGTGCGGCTGATCGGAGAAACCGGCGTTCAGCGCTGCCTCAGCGATGGGCGTGCCGTCCTTCAGCTCACGCTGGCCCAGCTGAATGCGACGATTGACCAGGTAGGCGTGAGGCGTGAAGCCGAAGTGCTGCTTGAAGGCGCGAATGAGGTGGCCGGGGCTGTAGCCCGAACGCTCGCACAGATCGTCGAGAGAAATGTCTTGCGTCGCGTTCTCGTCCAGGTAGGCGGCCAGCTCGCGTAGCATGGCCGGTGCCTCGGGCAACGGTTGGGCGGACCGGCCGGCGAGTTCGTGCATAAACGAGGCGAGGTATTCGACCACGGCCGTCTGCTTGTCCAGCAGATCGCGGTTCGAGTCCAGCAGGCATTCCGCCATGTGGCAGTAGCCTTCGTACCACCTGGGCTCGCCAAGCACGGCGGTGGCGATATCCTTCCAGCACGGCGCATCCAACAACCCCGCGTCGAAGCGCAGGCGGGTCAGCCAGGCGGTATCGACATAGAGCATCAGGTAGCCCCAGGGCCGGTCATCAATGGCACTGCAGGCGTGCATCCAGTCGGGATTCATCATGACCAGGGTACCGGCGCTGACGTGATAGCGGTCGCTGCGGTAGCGAAAGGTGCTCTCCCCGGCGGTGATGGCGCCCAGTGACCAGTGGGTATGGCTATGCGGCGCGTAGCAGATCTTGCGGCCGTCCTCGACCTTGCGCAGCTCCACATGGGGCATGCGCGAATCGCGCCAGAACAACGGCTTGGTGGCATCCGACATGGCGGGGCTTCCGAAAGTACCGATGCCTCAAGATAGCGCTCGCCGGGCGGCACTGCCACCATTACCGCGAATTCAGGCCCTACGTCAGCATCAGGCTGAATATCTGCCAGGGGAACAGACGCAGTGATCTACTTGCTTGCGCTCGTTCGTGATGCGTATGGGCAGAACCGAAAGATCAGTCGCAACTCACACCGACACTAGCGCACTGCCCGGCAACTCAGGCGGCCTGCCGTGGTTTGACCGCTTGGGCGATGGCTGCCTGAGCAGAAGCCATGGCGCTTTCCCGTGCTTCATCGCCCATGGCCACACCCTCGGCGCGGATCACTGTGACATCGTCGATACCGATCAAGCTGAACACGGCGCGCAGGTAGCGCTCCTGAAAATCGTTCTCGGCATCGGGCCCCTGCGAGTAGATGCCTCCACGCGATGAGGCAATGATCACCTGCCGCCCGCCGGCCAGCCCCACCGGGCCGTTTTCGGTGTAACGGAAGGTTCTGCCGGCCTGAAGGATACGATCGAGCCAAGCCTTCAGTTGGCTGGGTATGGTGAAGTTGTACATCGGCGCACCGATGACGATGACATCGGCGGAAAGAAATTCTTCCAGCAGGGTCTCGGTGACCTGCGCCTCCTGGTGCTGTAGCCCGTTGCGTTCCTGCTCTGACACTCCCGCACCGGCCATTATCTCGCCGGAGAGGTGACTCGGGGGCGTTGCCACCAGGTCGCGATAGACGGTTTCGAGTGCGGGCAAGCTGCCCTGCAAATGTTCGACGATGCGAGCAGAGAGCTGACGGCTGATGGACTGCTTCTCGAACAGGCCGGAATCCAGGTGCAGTAGTTTCATCGGTTTCTCCTTGAGGCGGTTGGAGGCGCTTAACGCCATGAGCCCACCTTAGGATTCACCCACTCAAGCGACTAGTCGGTTATTATTGAATTCTTAGTTCCAAAAATGGAACAATTATGGCGAGGCGATCATGCAAGACCTCAACGACCTCTTCTACTTTGCTTCGGTGGCAGAGCATGGCAGCTTCACCGCCGCGGCCCATGCCCTGGGCATGCCCAAGTCCACACTGAGCCGTCGCATCAGTCAGTTGGAAGAGCGCCTGGAAGTGCGCCTGCTGCACCGGACCACGCGACGCCTGACATTGACGGATACCGGCCGCGCCTATTTGACTCACTGCCACGACCTGCTGGCGGCGGCGGAAGCGGCCGATGGTGTCATCGAACAAGTTCGGGAAACGCCGCGCGGTCGCGTGGTGATGAGCAGCCCGATTTCGCTATCGCAAACGCTGCTCGCCCGTGCCCTACCCGAGTTCATGCTGCGCTTTCCCCGTGTGGAAGTGGAACTGGACGCCACCAACCGGCGCGTGGATCTCATTGCCGAAGGCGTGGATCTTGCCCTTCGCGTTCGATCGCGGCTGGAGGATTCTTCGCTGGTCTCGCGCCAATTCGCCGTCAGTACTGCCGTATTGGTGGCCAGCCCCGCGTTGGTCGAGCATCTGGGCTCACCGGAGGTGCCAGCCGACCTGGAACGCTTCCCCAGCCTCTCCATGCGCTTCGCCGATGGTCGCCATGTCCTTACCCTGACCGAGCCAGGCGGCACGAGCCAGACCGTTTCCCTGACACCCAGGTTCGTGACCGACGACATGCAGGCCCTGCAAGAAGCCGCCATTGCCGGCATCGGCCTCGTGTTGCTACCAAGCTTCGTCTGTCGCGAAGCCGTGGCCACCGGCGAGTTGCAAGTATTGTTGCCGCACTGGCAATTGCCTGATGGCCAGGTTCATGCGGTGTATCCCTACCGGCGCGGCCTACGCCCCGCGGTGCGCCAACTCATCGATTTCCTGGCGCAGCGGCTGCCAAGCCTGGCCGAGGAGATGGGTATCTCGCATCCGGGGCAGGCACTCAATACGCCTTGCTCTTGAATTCCAGGTCGTAGTTGTTGAGCAGCGGTGGCATCGGCTTGCTGCTGAGCAGTCGAGTCGGCGGGTTCAGTTGGTATTCCCGCCCTTTCAGCAGTCGGGCCAGCATGTGGCTGGTGACGAGCAGCACTACGCGCCGCCCGGGGCAAATGCCGGTACCACCACTGAACGGGATCATCGGCCAATTGCCGGCTTCGCCCGGCTGCAGCCACAGGTCGGGGTCGAAGCGGTTGGCGTCGTCCAGGTGGCGATCGTCGCGGTGAAAATAGGGAGCGAGCATGAGTATGGAGGTTTCCGCCGGCATTACGCCGTTCTCCCACTTCGTCTCCTCGGTGGTCTGGCGCAGCACCATTGGCGTGGTGGGCCACAGTCGCAGCGATTCGAGTACGCAGGCGCGCAGGTAGTCGAGTGTGGGAGCGCGCTCCAGGTCGTTCCCGGCGATCTCGTCCTGGGCCCGATCGGCGTGGGTGGGGTGCGCGGCCAACAGTGCCAAGGCACGGAGGGTGGCCATGCCCGCCGGGTCGAAGGCGAACAGGTATTGCGGTACCTGATGCTCCGGCTTGGTATCTTCATTGAGAGGCATGCGGGAAATCTCACCAGCCAGACTGCCCGCCTCCCCACGCTTCAGATAGGTGCAGAGCCGTTCATGGAAGGTGTCTCGCAGGTGATCGTGACCAGGGTGGAAGAAGGCCCAGTTGGCGGCGGAGCGCAGCTTGGTCAGCATATCGGACAGTCCCCGGTCGTCGCGAGCGGTATCGCCCAGCACCACTCTACGTACCACCCGGCTCCAGGCCGAATCGAACATGTCCCAGTCCAGCTTGCCGTCGTGCCTGTCGACATGGTCGAGCAGCTCGCAGGCCTCCTCCTCCACCACCTTGGCGAATCGCGCACCCAAGCCGTGCACCGGGCATTCGCTCTGTAGCACTTGTTCATTGAAGCGCCGCCGCTCGGCGCGCTCGGGCCCATGAGAAACCAGCGCCATATCAGGCTCGAAGTGCTCCAGCGCCTTTCGCTTTGCCCACTCGGCGGTGGCGAACGGCTCAGGCGTCTCGTTCAGTACCCGGTTGGCGTGATCGGGGTCGAGGATCAGCGCCATTGGCCTGCTGTCGGGGGTGTTGAGCATCAACGGGCCGGGGCCGTACTTCTCGTTGAGCTGCTGAAGGCGGCGAATAGCGCGCTGGTCGAGGCCGAGCTTCTCCGCCATGCTCACCGCCTTGGGCCGACGCACGATTACACCCTTGGCGATATTGGGAACGAAGACATCCCCCATCACGGCAAGCGTTTCACCGACGGTCGCCGTGGGTAATGCGTGATGAACCGAATCCCTAGTCATGTTGCACTCCTTTCAGACCGACTGCCTAAATGGCAGTCTAGTCGGGTGAGCGCCGGTCCATCACCGTAACCCGTTGATTATGACAATTCTTTACACCCGCTATTAGAACTCGCTCCAGTCGCTCTCCGCCGCAGAACGTTGGCGGACGCTGGCCGGCTTTGGATCGCTCAGCTTGACCAACTGGTGCTTTTCGCGCTCGTTTTCCCTTCCGTCGACTTGCGCCTCACGCGGGACGGCGCCCTGGCGCCCGGCTCCCGTGACGGCTGGAGCGGTGTGTTCTCCGACCCGGAAAGTAGCGATCAAGGCGGCGAGGCGGCTGGCCTGATCCTCAAGCGAGGCAGCAGCTGCACTGGTCTGTTGCACTAGGGAGGCGTTCTGTTGGGTCACCGAATCCATCTCGGTCAGCGCAGCATTGATCTGTTCGATGCCGCTATTCTGCTCCCGCGTGGCGGTGGAGATCTCGGCCATCAGCGCACTCACCTGGCGGATCGAGGCAACGGTTTCATCGATGGTCTCACCGCTGCGCTCGGCCTGCTCGGCACCGCTGGTAATGCGCGAAGTGGTGTCCTCGATCAGGCTGCGAATTTCCTTGGCCGACTCCGCACTGCGGCTGGCAAGGGAGCGAACCTCGTTTGCCACCACCGCGAAACCGCGGCCCTGCTCGCCGGCCCGCGCCGCCTCCACCGAGGCGTTCAGTGCCAGGATATTGGTCTGGAAAGCGATGGAGTCGATCACACCGATGATGTCGTCGATGCGCTTGGCACTCTCGGCGATCTCGCGCATCAGCAGGACGGTACGCTCGACTTCCTGGCCACCGGCCTCGGCGGTTTGCGAGGCGGAGGCGGAAAGCCGATCGGCTTCGATGGCCGTGTCGGTGTTCTTGCTGACCGTGGAAGCCATTTCCTCCATGCTGGAAGCTGTCTGCTGCAGGGCGGAGGCCTGCTCTTCGGTACGCGAGGAGAGGTCCTGGCTCCCCGAGGCGATTTCTCCGGCTCCGGTGAATACGTTCTCGCTGCTGTCACGCAGCGATACCACCAGCGTCTTGAGCTTCTCCTGCATACGTCCCAAGGCGCTGTAGAGCTGGCCGATCTCGTTGCGACCGCGATCCTCGATGCGTGCGGTGAGATCGCCATCGGCGATGCGCTCGAAATGCGCAATGGCTTCCCGTAGCGGTGTCACCACCACACGCATCATGGCAATGCGAATGGCCAACGCTGCCGCCAGGGCCAGGACGAGCAGACCGATGGCGACCATGCCGATCCGGTCGTCCAGCGTTTCCACCTCGGCAATGGCAGCGGCGCCACGTTGTTCACTGTATTCGATGAAGGCCTCCATGGCATCGTCGAGCTGCGCGCCCAGCTCGGCCAGCCCCTCCTGCTGACGCTGCACCTGGAACGGTGCCGCCTCCAGCAGCGGCACCAGGCCTTCGTTGACATAAGCCTCGTAGGCTTCGGTAATGGCCGCGACATAGGGCGCCCGGGTACCGGCGGAGTCGATCGGAATCTGGCGGAACTCAGCAAAGCGTTCCTGCGCCGTCTCCACCGCGGCTATCGCCAGCTCCTGGTTCTCACGGCCAAGATCGGGATTGCCCTGGGTACTGTGGGCAGCATAGCGATCAAGGAAGGTCTGGGCTCGCAGCACGTTGACCTGGGCACGGTTGGCCAGATTGGAGAGTTGCACGTTGGTTTCCGCCAGCTCGTGCAGCGCAGCTTCGCTGGTGGCGCTGGAATAGAAGCCCAGGCCGCTGATCAGACCAATCATCAAGACCAGCGTGGCCAAGGCGGCCGTCAGGCTCCACTTGACAGAGAGATGTTTCATCGAACCGCCCCCATGTGTAACGATTCCTTGAATGAAAAGACCTATGCTCTTCATCGGCGGAAAAGTCATATGGTTTAGCCGGATTAGCCAATTTCTACTTTTATCTAACAATCGCTCTCCTTCTCGTAACGTCGAGCCCTATCGCTTCCCCTCCTCCAATCGATACCGCTCGGCTACCATGTTGGGTTTTCCGTTCCGAGGTTCACGCCATGCAAGCCTCTCTCGAGCAACGCGCACTCAAGATATCCATCGTCGTTACCCTGCTGGTCTCGAGCCTGGGGGTGAGCTTCGGCTTGATGGCCGGTTCCCAGTCGATCCTGTTCGACGGCGTGTTCTCCACCATCGATGCCGCCATGTCGGCACTGGCCCTGCTGGTGGCACGCCTCGCCGTGCGCGAAGCCAGCCATCGCTTCCAGCACGGCTACTGGCATCTGGAGCCGCTGGTCGCCGCGCTCAACGGCAGCATCCTGATGCTGCTGTGCTTCTACGCCTTCCTCAATGCGCTGCAGGGACTCATGGAGGGTGGCCAGCCGTTGGCCTTCGACGTGGCCATCGCCTATGCCGTGGTGGTGGCTACGCTGTGCTACGCCATGGTCTTCTACCAACGGCGCATCAACCGCCGGGCACAATCCGAATTCGTGCGCATCGACATGCAGGGCTGGCTGATGGCGGCACTCATTACTACCTCGCTGCTGGTCGCCTTCGTCATCGGCCTGCTGCTACAGGGTAGCCAGTGGGAGCATCTGACCCGTTATATCGACTCATTGCTGCTGGTATTGCTCACGGCCTGCTTCATGCCGGTGCCGGTGGGTATCGTGCGGCGTGCGCTGCGCGAGATCCTGCTGATTGCCCCCAGCGACATCGATAGCGAAGTCCACGCGGCCATGGCACCGGTGATGCAGCGCGAGGGGCTGCTCGACTACTTCAGTCACGTGGCCAAGGCAGGGCGCGGCCACTATATCGAGATCCATATCGTCACCACACCGGAGTTTGCCACCGAGCGGGGTATCGCCGTGCTCGATGAAATCCGCGAAGAGATCGCCGCAAAGCTGAGCCCGCCACCGGAGCGTCGCTGGTTCACGGTAGCCTTCACCGCCGACCCGCGCTGGGCATAGCCCAGCCTCATCGCCTGGGACATGGCCCGGCGCATAATGGCTATGCTGGTGTCAGTGGTAGATGTCTCGCAAAGGAACGAGAGAACGAGGAGAAAGGATGCAAGCCTCACGCGACAACCAAGCGGACGATTCCAATACGGAGCCGCATAACCTGGTCGAACTGATGCACGCCATCGAGTCGATCAACACGCCTTCAGGCCGGATTCGCTTCGACGAGGTACTCGATGCCATCGGTCGGCGTGCCTTTGGCCCGCTGCTGTTGCTGGCAGGTCTGGTCACGTTGATGCCCATCGTCAGTGGCATTCCCGGCGTGCCGACCTTGATGGCGCTGTTTACCCTGCTTGTCTGCGTTCAGTTGCTGGTCGGACGGCGCACCTTCTGGCTGCCAGGCTGGCTGCGCAATCGCACGCTGCCCAGCGACAAGGTCCACACTGGCTTGAAGTGGATGTACAAGCCGGCCAAGTGGGTCGATCGCCTGCTGCACCCACGCATCACCTTCATGACCGGCCGCCAGGGCGTCCGCCTGACCGCCCTGGCGTGTTTCACCCTGGCCCTGGCCATGCCGCCCATGGAACTGGTGCCGCTCACGGTCAACATCGCCGGTGTTGCGCTGACGCTCTTCGGCTTGGCGATCATGGCTCGCGATGGCCTGCTGTCGATCCTTGCCTTTCTCCTCACCGGTCTCAGCCTGTTCGTCATTCTCTACAACCTGCTGTAGGAGACCGCCATGCTCCCGCTCGAACGCCTGCAGGAAGCCCAGCGCCTGATCGCCGATACGCTACTTCCCGCTCCCATGCTCCTCGATCATGTGCTGTCGGAGCGGCTCGGCAGGCAGGTGTGGCTCAAGGGAGAACTGTTTCAGCGCACCGGCTCGTTCAAGCCACGTGGCGGCCTGCATTGGGTTCGTACCGCCAGCCGGCAGGAGCTGGCCGGCGGGCTGGGAGCGGTGTCGGCGGGCAACCACGCCCTGGGGCTAGCCTGGGCAGCAGGCCAGGCCGGCATACCGGTCACCATCGTGATGCCGGAAAATGCCAGTCAATTCAAGGTGGAAGGCAGTCGCGAACTGGGCGCCGAGGTGATCCTGCACGGTGACATCAACGAGGCCTGGGAGCTGATGCACCGGCTGGTGAATGAACGCGGGCTGACCCTGGTCCACCCCTACGACGACGAGCGCATCATCGCCGGCCAGGGCACGGTGGGGCTCGAGATACTCGAACAGGCTCCGGAGGCCACTGCCATTCTCTGCCCGGTGGGTGGCGGCGGGCTGATCGCCGGCATCGGTTCGGCTACCGCCGCGCTGCGACCTGGCCTGGCGCTGTTCGGCGTGGAGCCGAGCGGCGCGGCCAGCATGGCCCAAGCCTGGGCTCAGGGCGAACCCTCGCGGCTGGAAAAGGTCGCGACCTGTGCCAAGAGCCTGGGGGCGGCCATCGTCGGTGAGCATACTTACCCCATATGCCGTGAAACCGTACGGGCGCTGGTACAGGTAGACGATGCGGCCATCGCTCGAGCCATGCACCATCTGCTCTACCAGACCAAGCTGATGGCCGAGCCGGGCGCCGCAGTGGGTGTGGCCGCCTTGCTGGAGCAAACCGTCACGCTGCCGGCATCAGGCGATGTCGTGGTAGTGATCACCGGCGGCAACATGAGCCGGGAGGAACTGGCGCCATTCCTTTGACGCCAGCCAGGCCCGGGTTCAGCCGAGGATGAAGATGACGCAGGCTGCGGTCAGCCCACCCATCGTCCAGTTGAAGATCCGCCAGGCGCGTGGCGTGTCGAGCCACTGTCCAAGCGCCATGCCGAACCCCGCCCATACGGCAATGCAGGGCAGTGCCACCAGTTCGGCAAAACCCGCAAGGAGCAATGCGTTGACCACGGTATCGCCGCCCTGGGGCAGGAAGCCCGCCATCAGCGCCAGCCCCATCACCCACGCCTTGGGATTGGCAAACTGGAAGGCCGCCGCCTGCCAGAAGCTGAGGGGACGCCCCTCGCCCTTGTGACGTAGATCGGGCGGCGGCGCGGTGGCGATCTTCCAGGCCAGGTACAACAGGTAGGCACTACCGATCACGCGTAGGGTCATCTGTACGGCGGGATAGCGCTCGAAGATCAGCCCCAACCCCAGGGCGATGCCCGAGAACAGCAGGAAGCAGCCACCCAAGATGCCGAACATGTGCGGCAAGGTGCGCATGAAGCCGTAGTTGGCCCCCGAGGCCGTGAGCATCATGTTGTTGGGCCCGGGGGTGATGGTCATCGAGATCATGTAGAGGGCCGCCGGCCCGAGGAATGCCAGAGCTTCCATGTCATTGAACCCATACAATTATGCTATTTGATTGGAAAGTGCGCACAATTATTAGCATAATGACGCTACATATTCCGTCAAAGGTTTTATTGTCACCATGACAATATGGGTTCCACAGCTCGCTGACGACGGCGTTCGCTACCGCGCCATCGCCGAGTCCATCGCGCTGGCCATTCAATCCGGCGAACTCGCCGCAGGGCAGAAACTGCCGCCGCAACGCCAGTTGGCCGACCGCCTTGGCGTCACGGTGGGTACCGTAACCCGCGCCTATGCCGAAGCCGAGCGCCAAGGCTGGGTCAGTGCCCGGGTCGGCAGCGGCACCTACGTGCGCAGCAGCGAGGGCTCGTCAAAACAGGAATTCCTCGCCAGCCGGCCGCTAGAAGACGGCACCATCGATCTCAGCCTGAGCCTGCCGCCACCGCATCCGATGCGTGCCGCCAGCCTGGGGCGTGTGCTGCACGAAATAGCCGACGAGGCGGCAGTGTTGCAGCGCGCCGTGGAATACCAGCCGGATCGTGGCGTACCCGCACATCGGGAACAGTTGGCCGCCTGGATGATCCGCCTCGGCATGCCCGCCGAATCCGAGTCGCTGCTGGTCACCCAGGGAGGCCAGCACGGCATCAGCCTGGCCCTACAGGCACTGACAAGACCGGGCGAGCGTATCGCCGCCGACGTGCTCACCTATCCCGGCCTGCTCACCGCCGCCAGCCAGGTACATCTCAAACCGCTGGGTGTACCGATGGACGATCAGGGCATGGACATGGATGCCCTGGCCCGGCTCTGCGCACAGCAGCCACCGCGGCTGGTTTATGTCACACCGGACCAGAACAACCCGACCGGTACGCCGCTGAGCGAGGCCCGGCGCGAGCGCCTGGCGGCCCTGGCACGCCAGCATGATTTCTGGATCGTCGAGGATGGCGTGCAGCACCTGCCCGAGCCGGAACGCGGCACGCCGATCTATCGCCTGGCGCCCGAGCGTACCCTGTTCATCTTCAGTACCTCCAAGGTACTGGCCGGCGGATTGCGCATCGGCACCCTGCTCGCCCCGCCGGCGGTGCGCGAGCGGCTAGGCACGGCACTGCGCGCCCAGAGCTGGATGGCACCGCCGCTGATGGTCGAGGCGGTGTGTCGCTGGGTCGCCAGCGAAGAGAGCGACGTCCTGCTCGAATGGCTGTTCGAAGAGCTGGGCGAGCGCCAGCGCATGGCCCGGGAACGACTGTCCGGCTATGCCGTGAGCGGCCGCCCTCATGGCAACAACCTGTGGCTGCCACTGCCGGAGGGGCTGCGCAGCGCCGTGTTCGTCGAGGCGCTGGCCCAACGCAACGTGCTGGTGAGCAGCGCCGAGCCCTTCTGCGTTGGCAGCGAACCCGCGCCCCAGGCGTTGCGGCTGTGCCTCAGCGCAGCGCCATCCCGCAGCGTTCTTGCTCAGGCACTGGATACGCTGGCCGAACTGCTCGCCGAGCCCCCGGCCGCACCCTGGCAAACTTTGTAGCGATTGCTCTGCTAGCGCACCACGCCAGTGGCGAAGGCAAGCGCTTGCGTGTGGTACGTGTGGATGTCCACCTGACCCGTCTCGATACCATATCGGAGGGGCAGCCCAAGCTCATCGTCGAAGAGAGTATGTGAACGAGGGCATGTGAACTCGCTAAAGGGTCATCCCCGGCTCGATACGGTAGCCCAGGTCGATGGCACGGTCCTGGGTCGTCTGCCCCTGTATGCGCGCCAGCAGCTCCCTGGCCGATCGCTCGCCGATCGCTTGCCGCGGGGTGACGACGCTGGCCAGGCGAGGGGTCATCACCTGCCCCATGTCGTGGCCGTGGAAGCCGGCAATGCCTATCTGCTCAGGCACCCGAATGCCGCGCCGCAGGCACTCGAAGTAAGCACCAACCGCCACGTCGTCGTTGGTGCAGAAGATGCCATCGGTCTCGGGATGCTCCTGCAGGATCTCGCCCAGTAGTGCCGCGCCCACGGTATAGGAGGAGCGCTGGCTGCGCTGCAAGGTCAGCGGTGGCAAGCCATGCTCCTCCATGGCCTTGCGATAACCCTGCTCGCGCTGCAGGGTGCGAGGGTCGAGTCGTACGGCGAGATAGACGATTCGACGCCGGTCATGGCGAATCATCTCACTGACCATGTCGTAGGCGGCCTGCACGTTGTCGTAGCCCACCGCCTGATGCAGCGGCGGGGTCAGCACATCCATGATCTCGACGGTAGGGATGCCGGCAGTCTCGAGCATGCGACAGGTGCGTGCCGTATGGTGGCTGTCGGAAAGGATCACGCCGTCCACGTTATAGGAGAGCAGTGAGGCCAGGCTGCGCTCCTCGAGTTCGGCACTATAGCCGTAGTGAGAGAGCATGAGGTGATAGCCGAGCGGCTCGGTGACCTTCTCGATACCCACCAGAACGTCGGCGAACACCTGGTTGGTCAACGACGGCACCAGCAGGCCGATGGAGTGGCTGGTGGCGCGCGAAAGCAGATCGGGAGCGCGGTTGGGAATGTAGCCGACCTGCTCCGCCACGGCGAAAATGCGTTTGCGCAATCCTTCCGATACCGTCGAAGGATCGCGCAGGCAGCGACTGACGGTCATCTTGGTCGCCCCGACCCGGTCGGCGATGTCCTGGAGTGTCGGTCGTTTCTTCTTCACGGTGCCCCACTGGCAGTTGGTGGTCCTGGCGCATGCCGATGGCGCCCGCCGGCATGATAGCGAAGTCGCACCACGCCTGCCGTCGCTTGCACCCGATCAGTCGCGGCGCCGGCGACACTCGGGCTTCGCCTGCAAAAAGGCCGTCACGATGGCGTCGGGAGTGGCGGCGATGTTGCTCACTACCGCCTCCAGCGCATCGGGGGCCTCGAGATCGTGAAGCTGGCTGTCCAGCATTGCCTCACCGCGAAAGAAGTGCTCCTCCCGGGCGATCAGGCGCTGGCGCAGCTGCTCGCGCTCCCCGTCGAGAAACAGAAAGATGAGCTCGGGGTCGCCGCGCCTCAGGAGCTCGCGGTAGGGCCGCTTGAGCGCGGAGCAGGCCAGCACCAGCGGGGCATCGCGCCGCCGATGGTCGCCGATCAACCCGGCCAGCGTCTCCAGCCACTCGCGACGGTCCTCGTCACCGAGTGGAATGCCATTGGCCATCTTGTCGATGCTGGCCGGCGAATGGTAATCGTCGCCGTCGATGAACGTGACGCCGAGGCGGCTGGCGAGCAAGGCGCCGATACACGACTTGCCCGACCCCGACACCCCCATCACCACGATGCGGCATGAGGTTGTTTTCACGACACCTCCCGGTTGTCAGTTGCCGCACTCAGTTTCCACGGACTGCAGCCATATCGGGCAGCCAGGTCACGATCCCGGGGAAGGCGATCAACACTAGCAGCACCACCAGCAACGCCGCATAGTAAGGCAGCATCGCCCTGACCAGTTGCTCCATGCTGACCCGGCCGACGCCGCAGCCGACGTAGAGACAGGTGCCGACGGGTGGTGTCAGCAGGCCGATGCCGAGGATGAAAGACATCAGCACGCCAAAGTAGACCGGGTCGACCCCCACCGAGGTGACGATCGGGGTCAGCATCGGCGCCATGATCACCATCGCCGGCGTCAGGTCCATCACGAAGCCCACCAGGAGCAGCAGGCCGGCCACGATCAGCAGCAGCAGGAACGGCTCCTGGGTGATCGCTTGCACCTGGCGCACCAGGGTCTGCGGCACCATGTTGATGGTCAGGAACCAGGCAATGACGGTGGCGAAGGCCAGCAGCAGCAGCACCATGCCGGTCAACCTGGCAGTGCGGATCAGCATTCCCCACAGTTCCCGCGGATGAAACTCGCGATAGACCGCCAGCGAAATGAACAGCGAAAAGAGCAATGCCGCCACGGCCGCCTCGGTGGCGGTGAAGACACCGCCGAGAATGCCGCCGACCACGATCACCGGCAGCACCAGCGCCAGCCACGCCGCCTTGAAGGCTTGCCACAGGCGGCCCAGTTCGAAGCGCCGGGTCTGCCCGGCATGCTCGATGCTGGCCATGATGAAAGTGGTCACCATCAGCGCGAAGCCGATCAGCAAGCCCGGCACTATCCCGGCGATGAACAGGCGGCTGATCGAGGTCTCGGTGACGATGCCGAACAGGATCAGCGGTATCGAGGGCGGGATGATGATGCCGATCACCGAGGAGACGGTGTTGATCGCCGTGGCGTGCGGGGCGGAATAGCCCTGCTGCTTCATTGGCGGAATCATCATCGAGCCGGTGGCGGCGGTATCGGCCACCGCCGAACCGCTGATGCCGCCGAAGAACATCGAGCCGGTGATCGCTACCTGACCGAGCCCGCCGCGCATGAAACCGACCAGCGCGCCGGCCAGATCCATCAGGCGGCGGGCGATACCGCCATGGCTCATCACCTCACCCACCAGGATGAAGAAGGGAATGGCCAGCAGCGGAAAATTGTTGACCCCGCGAATCGACTGCTCGATCAGGATCGACAGCGGAATGTCAGAAAGGATGGCCATGACCACGGCGGCAATGCCGAGGCCGAAAGCGATCGGCAACCCGATGGCGATGGAGGCGAACAGGATACCCAGGAAGATCCACAACATGGCTCAGTCTCCTGCCGTTCGGTGGGCGTGTGCCGGATCGCGGATTAGGCGCAGGCACTGCCAGGCCCGCCATAGCGACACCGCCACGATGAACAGCGAGCAGAGTACCAGCGAGACGTTGATCAGGTTCCAGGGCACGCCAAGGATGGCGGTGCGTCCGGTGGAGCGGGACATCACCAAGTAGCCGCCCCACACCATGATGCCCATCAGCGTGGCGATGATCAGGTGCTGCAGCAGATAGAGCAGATAGGCGGCCCGCGGCTTGAGCCGGCGCACCAGGAAATCCACGGCGATGTGCTCGTAGCGGGCGAAGGCGGCCGCCGCACCGACGAAGATCAGCCAGATGAACAGCATGCGCGCCAGTTCATCGGCCCAGGGCAGCGAGCGGTTGAACAGTGAACGGCCTAGCACGTTGGCCGACACCGAGACGACCAGTGCCACCAGGATGGCCGCGATCAGGTGTTCCATGAGACGGGTCAGCCAGCGGAAGACCGCAGGGCCGCGATGCCCTTCGGTGTCGAGCTCGAGCGGCTCGCGCCTGGGATCTTCCAGGTAGATGCTGGCCTCGTCAGGCAGTTGGGTGGGCGAAGTCATGCAGGGCTCCGTGCAGGGCAGGGGAAGCCCCCCTGCCCTGCCAAGTCAGACGGATGGAGGATTACTGGTTGGATTCGACGATGGACTGGATCTCGGCGATCAGGTCCTCGCCGATGCGCGGCGCCCAACGGTCGTACACCGGCTGAACGGCTTCCTGGAAGGCGGCGATCTGCTCGTCGTTGAGACGGGTGACCTGCATACCGCGCTCCTCGAGCTGCTCACGCGACCAATCGTCGTACTCGGTGGCCAGTTGGATCTCGTACTCGGCCGACTGACGCGCCGCCTCCTGCACCAGCTCCTGGTACTCAGGCGCCAGGCGATCCCAGGTACGCTCGGAAATCATCATGATGAACGGCGTATAGACATGGCGTGTCTCGGAGCCGTAATCCTGCACCTCATGGAAATTGGAGGTCAGGATGGTGCTCCAGGGGTTTTCCTGGCCGTCGACCACCCCCTGCTCCATGGCCGAGAACAGCTCACCGAAGGCCATTGGTGTGGGGTTGGCGCCGAGGGTCTCCCAGATCGACAGGTGGACCGGGTTCTCCATGGTGCGCACGGTCAGGCCGCGCACGTCGAGGCCGGCCACGTCTTCCGGCGACTCCACCGGCCGTGCGCTGTTGGTGAGCTGGCGATAGCCGTTCTCGGAGAAGGTCAGCGCCTTCAGGCCGGTACCTTCGAAGCCGTCGAGCATGCGCTGGGCGGTATCGCTCTGCATCACCGCGATGGCCGCTTCACGCGTCGGCAGCAGGAAGGGCAGGTCGAATACCGCCAGTTCCTGCACGTAGGTGGTCGCCGGCGACGAGGAGGGATAGGTCATGTCCAGCGAGCCGGTCTGGAGCATCTCCATCATCTGCACGTCATCGCCCAGTTGGCTGTTGGGGAAGACATTGACGGAGATACGCCCTTCGCTGCGCTGATCGAGAATATCGGCGAAGTACTGCACGGAAAGATACTGCGGCGAACTCTCGGCCAGGCCGATACCCATGCGCAGGGTATGGCTGCCGTGGTCACCCACCACATCGCCCTCGATGGCAGGCGGGTCGGAGAGATCGGGGCTCTGGGCGTAAGCGATACCCAGGGACAGGGTGGCGGCACCGGCTAGCGTGAGGGTATTGCGCCAGATGGTGGTCATGGCGGACTCCAGTCGATTTATCGTTGTGAGTTGGCACGTCTCATCTTTCCCGGAAGCTTGCACGACTCCCGAGGCGTCGAATGTCGGCATGACTTGTTACCGGTAACATTCGATGTTATGAAGGCTAGGCCAGTCGCTTCGGGGCTGTCAATGTAAAACCAGTTAACAGCGCCTAGACGTTGGTCGTAAAGTGCGGCCAGTGAGCATGCTTATCGCTCACCCTTCGAAAGCCCCCGCCTCCCATACAGCCCGCCCCACTGCCGCCAGTATCTGCTCGTTGCGGGCCAGGCTGAGTTCGCCTCGGGCGCAGGCAACGATGATGACGCGGTGGGCGTCGTTACCCTGCCCCTGGGTGGTAATGCCGGCATCGCAGGCAAGCCGATGCTGGGTGCCGGTCTTGTGGGCTAGATGGACGTTGCGCCCCAACCCGGCCTTGAGCCGGCGCTCACCGCTGGTGGTACGGGTCAGGATTGCCAATAGCTCGGCGGTGCCTTCGGGCCCTAGCGCCCTACCCTGAGCCAACGCCTCGAGCAGATCACCGAAAGCGTCGAGCCGGCCGCTGTTGAGGTCGGTGGCATAGTAAAGGCGGAAAGCCGCATCAATGCTCGGCAGCAGCAGCTCCTGCGGGGCGAGACCCAGGCGTTGGCGCAGCCACGCCACTCGGGCGGCGTCGTCCTGGCGCTTGCGCAGCTCGATGAAGTCCATGCCATTCAGCTCGAAGGCGCTCGGGTGCAGGTTGGCAAAAGCATGGCGGCGTACATCCACCAAGGTGGTGATCGGCCCCAGCCCACCTGCGCGAGTGAGCTGGCGAGCCCGGCGGTTGACGCTTTCCAGCCCCAGGTGACGTATCAGCATGTCGCTTGCCGTGTTGTCGCTGACGATCAGCATCGATTCCAGCAACTGACGCAGCGACAAGGCACTGCCCGGTGGCGCCCAGTTGGTGGAGCCGGCACCGTCGACATAGTCGCTGCGCAACAGGGTCAGGCGATCCTCGAGTGACATCTCGCCCGCCTCGACACGGCTCATCAGTTCTATCGCTACGGGTAGCTTGACCAGCGAGGCCAAGTACCAGCGTTCACCATCGCGCCAACCCAGGCGCGCCCCCGTATCGAGGTCCCGCACGTGCACCCCAAGCTCACCATCAAAGCCAGCTTCGAGCAGTGCCAGCCTCGCTTTCAGACGATCGGCCCAGGGCGGCTCGACCCAGGCGTCAACCTGCTCCGCCCAACCGGGCTGCGCCGCGGCCAGCGACGGCAGCGCCATGGCCAGTATCAACAGCGCTTGGACGAGCCCCTTACGCCAGAGCCCTTCTTTCCTCATCGACTCCACTCCCTGTACCAGCGCACCAGGGCAATCCAGCCCGCAGTGAGAAGAATCAGTGCCAGACCGATTCCCAATACCTGGGGATAGCTGTAGACCTGCCAGGCGCCCAGCAGCAAGCGGAAGATCAGGAAGATCACCACGATATGAAAGATGAAGGCACGCAGGGCATCGTTACCGATCACGGTAAGAGGCTTGAGCCATCTTGCCGCACGGCTACCGCCCAGCAGGCACAGTGCCATGATCACCAGTGCTCCGCCGGTACTGAACAGCATGAAGGGTACCTCGGGGGGATGCTTGCCGACGTTCCAGGCCACGGCCATCAACGCCGCATACCAATCGGGCAGCGAAAGCACCACGAAGCCCAGCAGAAACAGCGCTCCCAATCCGGCCAGGCCTGCCAACAGTCGACGGCGAGTGGCGATTTCGCCGTACCAGCGCAGAATGGCCTCGCCGACCAGTAGACCCAGCATCACCAGCGGCAGGCGCGACAGTTGGCCCCAGGTATAGTGATCGGCATCTTCCACCAAGAGCGCCTTGAGGATTACGCTGTCCCAGAAGTGGAAGTGGCGTTCGAGCATCACCGAGATCACGCCCACCGCCACCGGAGCCAGCAACCGCGACCACAGCGGCATGCGACACCACAGCGGCAGCACCCAGGGCAGCCACAGCAGCGCCAGCGCATAGAAGCCAAGAATCTCGACCCAGATGGCGAAGCGCTGGTAGAGCAGCGTGTCGAGTATGTCCTGGGGCGTGAAGAGCGGCAGCATTTCGACGATGGTCAGCGCCTTGTACCAGAACATCACCTCGAGCCCCCGCAGCATCAGCTTGAGCCGTCGCCTGGGCCAGTCGGGCGTGCCGACCTTGGGCAGGAAGGCCACCGCCAGGGCAATACCGAACACCAGGATGAACAGCGAGGAAGAGAATTTGGTGATGAGATGGATCGGTACCATGCCCCAATCCGGCACCTGACGAATACCCAGCAGCCCACTGACCGCATGGCTGAGAATCATCAGGGCAATGGCGATACCCCGGGCCAGGTCGATGGCATCGATTCTGGTCGACAATGGCGGCAGCTGTGGCCGCTGGGTGAACCCGATCATGCGGCTCCCTCGCTGAGTCAATCGCTTCCCTAGGCCTTCTACGAAAAGTCGTCGAGCGCAGGCCAGACAAGGCAAAAATCGGCGACAAATCGTCAGGATTGACGATTTGGGCAGCTCCGCTGCTCGTAGAGCGAGCGACAAGGATGTCGCGAGTCCAAAGCGGAGTTTACGCTGCGTAAATGAGTAATTTGAGCCGATTTTTAACGCCGTATGGGCAAGCGCAGACACTTTTCGCTAAGGATTCTTGAACGGCTCGACGCTCTCCAGCGTCATACGCCGCCCCTTCGTGGAAGAGTACTCGAAAACACCAACGACTCGCACCGTTTCACCCAGATGAGGGGCGATACGCTCGTGGGGAAATATCTCCACGCGATTCAGATCTTCGTCCTCGATCCAGTAATGCAGCGGATCCTCGAAATGCCGCTCCCATCCCTGTGTCGCCACACGCGAGCCATCGAGCTGCTCGGCTTGGTTGACGAGCACCGCCAAGGATGCCTGGCGGACTTCTTCCCCACGATCCGAGCAAGCCGTGAGCGCGAGCAGGGCGAGCACGACCATTCCCCATCGACGTATCAATTCCACTCCTTACCTGCCTGACCGCCCTTGAGCGGTCTTTCAGTTGGTTAGCGCCTACCGCCGTTTGCGTGAGACGGCGGTAGGCAAGGCTTCAGCGAGGAATCACCAGGGTCAGACCAGGCCAGACCAGATCAGGATTGGGCAGCACGTGCCGATTGGCCTCGTGTATCTCTTCCCAGCGTTGGCGGTTGCCGTAGAAGCGTCCCGCTATGGCGGCCAGGGTGTCGCCTCGCTGCACCCGGTAGAGGTTGGCATCCTGTGCCCGGGCCACCAGCCGCTGCTCACGCTCGAGCTCGGCGATCAGTTCGTCGATGCTCTCTTCCAGCGCCGCATCGCGACCGCCGGCACGCATCAGTTCCGCTCGTGAGGATCGAATCGCTCCCAATGTAACGCTGGCTGACCGCAGCGCGCCATCGAGGTCCAGCTCACCTCCCTCTTCAGCTGGCAAGCGTGCCCGTAACGCGCTCAGTTCACGCTGGGCATTACGCAGCTCACGCTCGCGTGCCACCAACTCCTCACGCAGTGCCGCAGCGTCCTGGCCGACCGCTTCAGCCTCTTCACTCGGCTCGGTACCGGTCTGCTCGGCCTGATCTGCTGCAGTTGCCTCAGGCTCGCCCTCGTCATTCTGCTGGGCCCAGCTGGCCGCACTCATGGAGATCGCCAGCAACCCAGCCGCCAGCAAGTAAGGAAAGGGCGAGAGCCGCGTGCAACGCTCTCGCAACGGAGTAAGCATTTCGCTCATGACGCAACCTCTTCGCTGTTGTTATGTCGCCGGGCCGACGCCCGCCAGAGCCATCGACCGCCAAGAGAAGCCGGGCCAGCATAAAACTCGCCCAAGGGAACAGTATGGTCAGAACGGCACACTCATGCCCGCTTGCTAATCAACGCAAGGCATAGATGCAAATTTATTGAGCATTAGATATTTTTGTGCAAATATATTTGCATCGAGAGTTCAGCACCTCCTTCTCGATCTTTGCTCAACAACAAATACCTCACGAGGAAGTTCGATGAAAACGCAAATACTCTGTGCCGCCATGGGGGCCAGCCTCGCCCTTGCCTCTACTGCCTTTGCCGACAAGCTGATCGTCGCTACAGACACCGCCTTCGTTCCCTTCGAATTCATGCAGGATGGCAAGTACGTCGGGTTCGACATCGACATGTGGAGAGCCATCGCCGAGGAGAACGGCTGGGAATACGAGCTACGACCGATGGATTTCTCTGGCATCATACCGGCCCTCCAGACCAATCAGGTCGACGTGGCACTGGCCGGAATCACCATCCGCCCGGATCGCCAGGAAGTGATCGATTTCTCCGACGGCTATTACGACAGCGGCTTCACTCTGATGGTCCCGGTGGAGAGCGAGATAGAAAGTACCGGCGATCTGGCCGGACGCACCCTAGCGCTGCGCATGGGAACCTCAGCGGCCGATTACGCTCAGGAGCATTTCACCGAGACCGAACTGAGGTTGCTGCCCAATATCGACAACGCCTACCTGGAGCTGCGCACCGGTCGCGTCGATGCCGCCATGCACGATACCCCCAACGTGCTCTACTACATCGCCACCGCAGGAGACGGCCAAGTGAAAGCCGTCGGGGAGCAGATGATGGCTCATGAGTACGGCATCGGTTTCCCCAAGGGCAGCCCTCTGGTGGAAGACGTCAATGCCACCCTGGCCGCCATGCGTGAGGACGGTCGCTACGACGAGATCTACGAGACCTGGTTCGGCACCCGTCCCGGCCAATGAGTCGAGTAACAGCGCCCCTCATCCCTGACGAATCTCGAGGTTCCCAATGAATACGGACTGGTCCGTCATCGTCACCTTCATGCCTCAGTTGCTCAAGGGTGCTCAGATGACGATCTTCATTACCGTTGTGGGGCTGTGCGGCGGCATGGCGGTCGGAGCCATCGCTGGCCTCATGCGCGCCTACGGCAATTGGCTGCTCAACTACACGGCGATGGTCTACATCGAGGTGATTCGCGGCACGCCCATCGTGGTGCAGGTCATGTTTCTCTACTTTGCGCTGCCAGTGCTGGCCAGTATTCGCATCGACCCGCTCACCGCCGCCATGATCGCCATCGTGATCAATGCGGGTGCCTACATCGCCGAGATCGTCAGGGGTTCCCTGCAATCGATCAGCCGCGGTCTCGCCGAGGCCGGGCTGGCTCTCGGCCTGCCCCGCTGGAAAGTGCTGGTATACATCGTCGGGCCACTCGCCTTCCGGCGGTTGATTCCGCCTCTCGGCAACCAGTTCATCATCAGCCTGAAGGACACCTCACTATTCATCGTGATCGGCGTCGGCGAGCTGACACGCACCGGGCAGGAAATCATGGCGGCCAATTTCCGTGCCGTGGAGATCTGGAGTGCCATCGCCATCATGTACCTGATCATGACCGGCAGCCTGACCCTGCTGCTGCGCTTCATCGAGAGAAGGATGAAGATTCTATGAGCATCATTGAATTCAGGAACGTATCCAAGCACTTCGGTTCGCTCAAGGTGCTCGATGAGGTCGACCTTGCCATCGACCGCGGCGAAGTGGTCGTGTTGATAGGTCCTTCAGGATCAGGTAAATCGACGCTGCTGCGCTGTATCAACGGGCTGGAAACGATCACCGGTGGAGACCTGGTGGTGGATGAACTCAGCGTGCTGGCCGGTAATGCCAGGCTTAGAGAGATTCGCCAGGAAGCCGGCATGGTGTTTCAGCAGTTCAATCTCTTTCCGCAACTGACCGCCGTGGAAAACGTCGCCTTCGGTCCCAGGCACGTGCGAGGGGTGAACCGCACGCAGGCGCGGGAACAAGCGCTGGCCCTGCTCGACAAGGTGGGTCTGAAGGATCAGGCCGAGCAGTATCCCGACTCACTCTCCGGTGGGCAGCAGCAGCGCGTCGCCATCGCTCGGGCGCTGGCCGTCAAACCCAAAGTGATGCTCTTCGATGAGCCGACTTCGGCACTCGACCCCGAGCTGAAGCAGGAAGTGCTCAACGTGATGCGAACGCTTGCCGAAGAGGGCATGACCATGGTGGTAGTGACCCATGAGATGTCCTTCGCCAGACAGGTGGGCTCACGCCTGATTTTCATGGAACACGGCAAGATCGCGGTCGACGGCGATCCGCGAGAGATGATCTCGTCTCCTACCAACCCCAGGCTCAAGGATTTTCTCAGACATGTTCATTGATCCGCCGAACGGCATGGAGCACCGAGCCGGGCTTCGATGCCTGCGCGCTTCCGGTGATCACAGGCAACTAGGCATCACGCTCGGCCAGGCCGGACACCACGCCGTGCATGACAAGCTGCTATCCAGCGAGCTGTGGCAGGATATCGTCCATCCCCGTCACGATGCAGCGGTCGCTCGCATGCTGGCATGCTGCCGAAGCCGTTTTCCCTGGGTGGTCGAAGAGCTTGAGGGACTGGCCGAAGGGCTCCAACTGCCCTTCCTGCAGGTTTTCGCATGGAACAGTCGGGGAGACCTGCTTGCTCACTGCCCGGACGGCTGCACCACCGTCGCCTTGCCCGGACATGAGCCCTGCATCGGGCACAATGAAGATGGACTTCCCTGCTTCGATGGCGACGTATTCGTGGCTCAGCTGTCGCCTGAAGACCAGCCGGCCTTCATGGCCTGCTGCTACCCGGGGTCGCTGCCGGGACATACCTTCGCCCTCACCGAGGCCGGCATCGTTCAGACCGTCAACAACCTGCGTTTCGATGGCGTAATACCCGAGATTCCCCGTATGGTGTTGGGGCGCGCCATGCTGGCCGAGCTCTCACTTAACGCCATTTTCAGCCTGCTGGCCCAGGCGCCGGCCAGCGGTGGATTTCATTTCACCCTGGCCCAGCAGGGCGAAGCCAGGCTTTACAGCGTGGAGATAGGAAGCGGCCAGGTCTCCATCGAAACCATCGACAGCTCCTTTGTGCATGCCAACCATGCGTTACATCATCCTCGTGCACAGGACGGCCAGACGATCACCCGTTCCTCTCGCGATCGCCAACGACGAGGTAACGAGCTGATCGCATCGGCGCACAGAGACCCTCTACGCGTGCTGCGCGATACCGGGGGCAGCGGACTGCCCATCTATCGTCGCGCCCCCGACGATCCCGACCATGAAAACACCCTTGCGACAGGCGTGTTCCGCCTGCTTGATGATGGTGTTCAATGGGAGATCCACATCCCAGGCCATAGTGAGCCCATTCATGGCAACAGACACACCCTCTTTGACAGATAACGAACACGCTCCGTCCGATCTCGAATCGCTCCGTGCCCTCTCCCTGGCCATTGCCCGAGGCGAAAGCGATCGGCACTTGGGACCCAAGGCGCAGGAGGTACTTTCTCAGCTGATCGAGCTGCGCGGCGACCCGGCTCTGCTCTCCATCTCCGCCCTGGCCGCGAAGCTCGAGGTCAACCCCTCGACGATCTCACGCCTGGTCAGGTCACTTGGTTATGCGCGCTTTGGTGAGCTACAGCGCATCCTGCTTAGCGAGACTTTGACCCACTCCTTCTATCGCCAGCACGCCAGCACCGCACTGTCTGCAAACAGGAGCGATCTGCTGAACCAGGCGCGTCAATTGGCCGGCGAACAGTGCCGCAACATCGAGCGCTTTTTGGACAACCTGCGTAGCGATGAGCTGGAAGCCTTTGCCAATGCGGTAATGAATGCAGGCCGTGTTCGCCTGTGCGGCGTGCGTCAGTTTCATTCCTTCGCCAGCTTTCTCGCTTATGGCCTGGGAATGCTGCGCTCCGATGTCAGCCTGCTCAGCGACAGCGGCCACGGCATCGCCGAGGGTCTGGCCGGCATGGGCGTCGACGACGTGCTGATAGCCGCCAGTTGCAAGCCCTACACACGGGAGGTGGTAGACATCTGCAAGGCAGCCCGCAACCATGGTATCCGCGTGCTGACGGTCACGGACATGTCCAGCTCCCCCCTCGTGCGACATTCCGAGCAGGCACTGCTGGTACCACACGAAACCAGCTTCATCTCTAATAGCATGGTGGCGTTCCTGAGCGCGGTGGAATGTCTGGTCAATGCGTGCGCCACGGTATCGGGGGAAACGGCGGGCGAGGCGCTTTCGCGCCGAGACAGGTTCATCGACGAACTGGGAATCGAGATGCGCTGATCACACTGGCCACGATCATGGCTATCCCCTGCGCGGGCCAGAGCTACCGGGCCTTGGGCTGCTCGGTAGCATTCTCAGCCGACTCGGCCATGCAGACTCGGTTGCGTCCCTCGCCTTTGGCCCGGTAGAGCGCTTCGTCGAGGCGCCTGTTGCACTGGGATTCCGACTCGTCAGGCCCCAGTTCGGCGACGCCGAAACTGCTGCCGGCACGCCCACAGCGGATGCGCCGCGGCCAACGCATCCGGCAGCGCCTCGAGCAAGGCGCCGATCAGCTCCGCAGACTAAGTTTTCCTGGCATGGATGAACAGATTTCTCGGCGTCAATTCCGCATTGCAGAAAGTGCCGAATACGACGGTAAATCCGGCCTCTTTCATCAGTGAAACCCGATCCAATGCCAGCCACACTTCGAGCGGCCGACGGAATAGATGGCGTACCAGCTCCAGCCGTTTCACCCTTGCCTGGCGCTTCCAGCCTGCCCGCTCATAGGGTGCCAGATCGAGGGAGCCCGGCAGCTCGAGTCCTTTGCTGTGCGCCGCCCAGCGACAGAACGCATCGAAGCGTTCGGGCAAGCGGCCATAGGCCAGGCTGGGCACCGGCAGGTAGCTGTCCTCGCCGCGCAACTCGCGCTGCAGCTCGTCGAAGCCCAGCCGCCAGGCATTGGCCTGCTCGCGACGGCGACGCACTCCCAGTGGCGCGGTGACGGTTTCCTGAACGGCCAGAGCCAGGTCGTGGCGGTCGAGCCCCAAGCCGTGGCGTTGACATAATTCACGGCCCCGCTTCGATACGGGACGATAGCGCTCACCCCGCGTACGGTGGTAGCAGCAGGGCGCCAGGCTGACCGCACTACCCGATGCCGCCGCCAGCTCGAGTAACCGTAGATGCAGATCGCCACAGGCATGTAGAGAGACGGCGTGAGTCCTGGGAGAGAGAAAACGACTCGCGTCGGGGGCCAGTACGTCCTGTTCTTGAATTCTCACCGATACCTGCTGCCGTGCCGCCAGGCGCCGCCCCTCCTCGCATAGCGGAGCCTGCCACTCCAGGGCGGTGACCTCCGCGGCGTAACAATGGGCCAAGGCACGAGCCAGATGCCCCTTGCCTGCACACCAGTCAAGCAAAAGATCGTGCGGCGCCACACACAGATGCTGGAGGAACGTTTCGATCTGCTGCCATTTACGGCCGCTCACGTGGCTGCCCCATGCGTCAGGTAACGTCAACGCAGCGGCATCGAGCGGTGTCAGGCGTACCAGCTCGGCCAATTCATCGACCGGCAGCCAGCCGCGCAGCGGCGACTGCTGCCAGGGATCGGCCTGCAGCCGGGCCACCTGTTCGTCATCCAGCTCCAGTAACGCCTCGATCCGCGCGGCGAATTTGGCCGGCCATGGCGGTAGGCGATAGGTGAACGGTGTCGGCCGCCACCATGGCTGCCACTCGGCCAGCAACGCGGTGAGACGAGAAAAGCGCCGTTCAGTATTCCAGGCGGGATGCTTCGGCATCGAACTCCACCGAGATGCCAATACCCTCGTCCACGCTGGGTGCCTCCTCCAACGCTTTCTGCAACGCCAGAATGCCCTGCACCCTGCCTGAAACGCGCGCTCTAACGCCTTCCACGTTAAAGGTATCGAGAGTCAGATTGAGCGCGGCATGGTCGGAAGTGAATACCGGCGGCATGGCAGTTGCGCCAATCGCATGCAGCACGTCGAACTGTGTGACCTCTCCATCTTCCAGGGTGATACTGAGGGATAGCGAGTCTCTCACTCGCCAGTCGTCCGGCTCGACGAAGCCGACGAGATCGATCTTGATGTGATCGCCAAGCTCGGTGAAGGTGGCATTGGAGTCGGCTCCCTGGCGCACGATGAACCACTCGCGTTCCTGACCGTCCAGCAACCCCATCATGCTACCTGCGATCTCGGGTTCCTCCGGCGAACTCGCTGCCACAGGGCCGGCCACGGCCAGCAGCGCCAACGCCGCCAGCCACGTCCTCTGCACGTGTTCTCGCTTCATGATTCCCCCTTGCCATCGCTGCGGCTCGCCTGAAAGCCGCTCGGCGGCCATTCTCAAGGGCTCCCGCCTACCTGGCAAGCCCCAGACGCTCGTGCCATTCCGCCAGGCTCTCCTCCGGGTAGCGATCGAAACGTTTGTCGCGTGGCTTCACATCCGGCTCCACCCAGCTGGCCTTGCTGTCCAGCAGCAGGTGGACCCGTTCTGGCGGTACCGGCAAAGGCGTATCGATGGCCGAGGCGAAAGGATGTACCAGCTCCGGCCAGCTCGGGTCGAAGACCCACAGGGCACTGCCGCAGAGGGAACAGAAGTGCCGCTCACCCGAACTCGGCTGGCCATCGATCAGCGCATGATAGACGGAGACGACCTCCTCTCCCGCTACCCGCAGCGTGTCGTACCTGCCACCGAGATTGATGGCATATCCGCCGCCTCCCGCGGTCTTGCGGCAGATCGAGCAGTAACAGCGCTGGTAGGGATACGGGTGTGGCGACTCGAGCTCGAACGTTACCGCTCCGCAGTGGCAGGACCCTTGCAGATGCATGGCAGGCCTCGCAGGTTCGGTGAATGTTCCTTCAGCGTAGCTGCTGGCTTGGCTCTGGCGAGGACGACCGGGCCGTTACGCCGAGCCCAACTGGAGTGGTATGGTCTTGGCAGACTTCGCAGTTGCACCTCATGAAAGCCTACTTCGTGAAAGTTTCCCCTCAGGCGCAAGGACACCGCAATGATCGACCTCTGGACCTGGACCACTCCCAACGGGCACAAGGCTTCCATCCTGCTCGAGGAACTGGGCCTGCCCTACCGCACCCACGCCGTGGACATCACCCAGGGCGAGCAGCATGAGCCGGCCTTCCTCGTGGTCAGCCCCAACAACAAGATTCCCCTGCCATGAGTCGCCGTTCCCCCCTCCCCAGCGGTGCTACGCCGCCCAGCGTATTGGTAACCGGCGGCTCCAGCGGCATCGGCCATGGCGCGGCACATGCCTTGGCGCAACGCGGCTGGCGCGTCTTCACCACCGCTCGCCGCGAGGAGGATCTTGCACGGCTTCAGGCAGAGGGGCTCGAAGCCCTGCCTCTGGAGCTGGCCTCCAGCGAATCGATCGAAAGCTGTATTACGCAGGTGCTGGAGCGCACCGGTGGGCGGCTCGACGCACTGTTCAACAACGCCGCCTACGGTCAGCCGGGCGCGGTGGAGGATCTTTCCCGGGAGGTGCTGCGCGCTCAGTTGGAAGCCAACCTGCTCGGCACACACGAACTCACCACGCGGATCATTCCGGTGATGCGCGAGCAAGGCAGCGGGCGCATCGTGCAGAACAGTTCGGTGCTCGGATTCGCCGCACTGCCCTATCGTGGCGCCTACGTGTGCTCCAAGTTCGCCCTGGAGGGCTTGACCGATACCCTGCGCCAGGAGCTTCACGGCAGCGGCATCCATGTCAGCCTGATCGAGCCCGGCCCTATCGCCAGCCGCTTCCGCGAGAATGCCTATCGCGCCTTCAAGGCCAACATCGATGCCGATCATAGCTACCACCGCGATACCTATCGCGCCGTGGAAGCCCGGCTGGCGGGCAACAAAGGCTCTTCCGGCGGTGCCTTCACCCTGGGTCCCGATGCCGTGGTTGACAAGCTGATCCACGCACTGGAGAGCCGGCGCCCCAAACCGCGTTATCATGTGACCCTGCCCACCCACCTGTTCGGCGTGCTGAAGCGGCTGCTCACCACGCGCGGCATGGACCGGGTGCTGCTGGCCTCGACACGCGACGAGCGCAGAACCTAGCCGATTCAACGCCACAAAAAGGAGACACGCTTGGGCCGACTCATCTCACTCATCTTCATCGCTGCCCTGGCCTATGGCGGCCTCTATGTTTATTACGGCCATGTCGTCAAGCAGGCCATCGACGAGCAGCTCGATGCACGAGGACTGACCGCCCTGGAGGTACAGCGCATCGAATACGACCCGTTGGCGCCTCTCAGCCCCCAGGCCACCATCCGCGCGGAAGTCAGCTATCGCGGCGCCGATGCCACGGTCACCATTCGCCTGCATGGCCACCCGGTATTCTCGGATGAAGTGCGCATGGAGCTCGACGGCCTGCAGAACCTGCGACTCAGGTTCGGCGTGGGAGGATGATCGCAAGGGGATGAGTACGCGAGGCGTAGCTCCCATGCTATGCTCGCCGCACTGACACCAATCAACCTCACGGGAGCACGGCATGGCCAGGGCAACTGCACGGCATATTCTGGTAAACGACGAAGCGAAGTGCGAGGCCCTCAAGGCCGAGATCGAGGGCGGCCGCGACTTCGCCGAAGTAGCGCGCGAGTACTCCACCTGCCCTTCGGGCCGCCAGGGCGGCGATCTGGGCAGCTTCGGCCCGGGCCAGATGGTGCGTGAGTTCGACGAGATAGTGTTCTCCGGCGAGCTGAACAAGGTCCATGGCCCGGTGAAGACCCAGTTCGGCTATCATCTGCTGGAAATCACCAGCCGCAGCTGAAGCACGACTCAACTGGCGGTGCCCTCACCGTCTCCAAAGCCGCCCTCGCCGGCGGCTTTTCCTTTCATAGGCCTGTGCTGGGGGCCTCGACACGCTAGGATAGGGCATGTCGACTCGCTCTTTCGCCAACAGGGACGCCGCATGACCCTTTCAGCCAACCCGACCACGATGCCGAAACAGAGCAGCACCGCCAACGGTAACGCCGAAGGCACGACGCCGATGATCCAGGTCGAGCGGCTCTCGAAGACCTACCGCGACGGCTTTCAGGCCTTGAAGGAAGTCGATCTGACCATTCGCCGCGGTGAGATCTTCGCCCTGCTCGGTCCCAACGGGGCCGGCAAGACGACCCTGATCAGCGTGATCTGCGGACTGGTCAATGCCAGCAGCGGCAGCGTCAAGGTCGACGGCTTCGACAACGCGACCCAGTATCGCGAGGCGCGCGAGCGCATCGGCCTGGTGCCTCAGGAATTGACTAATGAAGCCTTCACCACGGTATGGGATACGGTCAGCTTCAGCCGTGGGCTGTTCGGCAAGCCCAAGGACCCGGGACACATCGAGAACGTACTGCGCGCCCTGACCTTGTGGGACAAGCGCGACAATCGCCTGCTGGAACTCTCCGGCGGCATGAAACGCCGGGTGCTGATCGCCAAGGCGCTATCGCACAAGCCACAGGTGCTGTTTCTCGACGAGCCCACCGCCGGTGTCGACGTGGAGCTCAGGCGCGAGATGTGGGAAGTCGTGCGTGGCCTGCGCGACCAGGGCGTGACCATCATCCTCACCACTCACTATATCGAGGAAGCCGAGGAGATGGCCGATCGTATCGGCGTGATCCGTCGCGGCGAGCTGGTGCTGGTGAAAGAGAAGGCAACGCTGATGCGCCAGTTGGGGCGCAAGGAGCTGACGCTGCACCTTGCCGTGCCGCTCGAGGCCGTGCCCGCCGCTCTCGCCGGCCACGATCTCGTGCTGGCCGACGAGGGTCATGCACTGGTCTACACCTATGACGTCACCCATCAGGACGAAGGCACCGGCATCGCTGGATTGCTGGCCGACCTCGAGGCTACCGGCGTGCGCGTCAAGGATCTGCATACGCGGCAGAGTTCGCTGGAAGAGATCTTCGTCAACCTGGTTCGGGAGAACGCATGAATCTGCAATCGGTGAAGACCATCTACCTGGCCGAGATGGCCCGCAGCCTGCGCACCGTGCTGCAGAGCATCGTTTCTCCGGTGGTATCCACTTCACTCTACTTCGTGGTATTCGGCGCCGCCATCGGCTCGCGCATCAGCGAGGTGGACGGCGTGAGCTACGGCGCCTTCATCGTGCCCGGGCTGATCATGCTGATGCTGCTGACCCAGAGCGTCTCGACCGCCTCGTTCGGCATCTTCTTCCCGCGCTTCTCGGGCACCATCTACGAGATCCTCTCGGCACCGATCTCTTATTTCGAGGTCGTGCTTGGCTATGTCGGCGCGGCGGCCACCAAGTCGGTAATCCTGGGCTTGATCGTACTCGGCACGGCGCGCCTGTTCGTACCCTTCTCGATTCAGCATCCGCTGGTGATGCTGCTGTTCCTGATTCTCACCGCGCTGACCTTCAGCCTGCTCGGCTTCATCATCGGCATCTGGGCCGACGGCTTCGAAAAGCTCCAACTGGTGCCGCTGCTGATCGTCACGCCACTGACCTTCCTTGGCGGCACCTTCTACTCCATCGACATGCTGCCACCCTTCTGGCAAGCCGTGACCCTGCTCAATCCGGTAGTTTATCTGGTCAGCGGGTTTCGCTGGAGCTTCTATGGCTCCGGTGATGTCAGCATCTGGGCCAGCCTGGCCATCATCGTGCTGTTCCTCGGTGTTGCACTGGCGGTGATCAGCTGGATCTTCCGTACTGGCTATCGCCTCAAGCCGTGACGGAGCACGGTTATCGTGCATACAGCGTGAAATCTCTGGAGCGAAGCATACTTGGCTTCTTCGGCTTCGCCCCGGCTCGCGAGCCCATGATCGCCCGATCAAATCAAGGAGCGACATGTATCGCAATATCTCGTTGAAAAACAGATATTTTCCCACTTTTAAGCCAAAAAATCCGATACTCACTCCTGCCACGCACGCGCCATTATTTTTCCTACCACAGCGTTTTAGCATAGTCGCGGCTGGCACCCTCCGGCTTTATTGGCCATTCTTCAAGGACTGACTCTACATAACAAAAATTAATACAGGGCGTCACGCACCTTGACGCCTCCTTTCACGGGAACATTACATGACTGCTGGCAAGAACGAGGCTGGGCAAGGGGCTTCGCTCGACTGGCGTGACGAGTTCCAGGACTCGGCACTGGAAGCCCTGTATCGACGCACCATGCAACTACAGGACGCACAGCAGTTGCGGTATGCCTTGTGGATCATTGCAGGCATCTTTCTGCTGTTCGGTGCGGCGGACTACATTCTTTTCGGTGCAAGCCTCCAACTGCTGATCCTGCTGTTGATCCGCCTTGTCGTGGCATTCAGTTGTCTGGCGCTGGCACACTTGGTTGGCCGCCAGCCGGCCCAGGCACATCGTCCCAGGCCGCTCAACCTGGTGTATTTCATCGCTATTTCCGGCATGCTGCTATCCATCCTGCTGCATCCCGGTAGTGAGGGTCTGCACATCTCGAGCGTGGCGGTATCGAGCTTGGCCATTTATCTCCTGGTGCCCAACCGCTTGCCGTGGATATTGGCCTGGAATGGCTATCTGGCGAGTGTCTTTATTCTGGTGGCAGCGCTGTGGAAGCCCCTCTCTCCCGGCATGTTGGTCAGCAGTACCCTGATTCTCTCCTTTGCCAATCTGATGGGCTGGCTGACCTATAGCCGTCTCAATCGGCTCCAGCGCAAGCAGTTCGCTCTGCTGGTGGCGGAACGCGAGGTCAACCGCAAGCTGCAAAAGGAGATCGAAGAACGCCAGTTGCTCGAGGCTCAGCTGCGTCACATGGCCAGTACCGACCCACTGACCGGCATTGCCAACCGGCGCCACTTCTTCGAGCTGGCGGAGCACGAATTCCGCCGGGCACAACGTGAAGGCACGCCTCTGACCATCTGCATGGTCGACATCGATCTATTCAAGACGCTCAATGACCACCATGGTCACGCCACCGGCGACCTTGTGCTGACCACCGTCGCCTCATGCTGCGCCTCGATGCTGCGCGAGACGGACATCATCGGTCGCTACGGTGGCGAAGAGTTCGTCATCGCCCTGCCCCAGGCCGATCTCGAAACCGCGACCTTCATCGCCGAACGCTTGCGCCACAAGGTGACATCGCTGCGTCTGCCGATGCTCGATGAAGGCCAACACCTCTCCGTAACGGTGGGCATCAGCCAGGTCGAACCCAGTGAGGCGAGACTCGAGTTGGCGCTGCAACGCGCCGATGATGCGCTCTACGCAGGCAAGGCCCGTGGACGCAACTGCGTGGTAGTTGCAGGTGAAGCTCCTTCCTCTATCGTCGCCAGGGTCTGAGTCGCCCGTCCGGCCTTGGGATGAGCCGCCCTTGGGTTGAACTGGCCCACGAGCCCGGTATGATTCGCCCTTCTGCTTGCCGGCACAGTCCTGTGCCCTCTCGCAGCCTCCCTTCGCTTCGCAGGATCCCAGGGCATGCCGATACAGCATTGCATCGTTCACGACATCGACAAGGCGGGAAGCGACCAGCCCGCCAGCCTGAGGCCGGCTACCGCGGAGCTGACGACCACGGCACTGCTAGAGGAACTGCTTTCGCGCTTCCACGATGCCTACCATGCCAAGACCAAGGCCTGGGGACACTTCGTGACTGCAATCGACGACCAGGCCGAGGTGCCTGCCGGTCTCGCCATCCTCCTGGCCGACTATCTCGACGGCAAGCGCGATTTCACTGGCTTCACCCGCGAGACCGCCGAGCGGCTGCTGCCCGTGGTCGATGCCCACCTCTCGGTCTCGGGCCACCTACTGTGCATCGATTACCACCAGGGTGAGACGCACTATTTCACCCTGGCGCTGCTGCATCAGCGCGAAGGGTTCGGTGTCACCGACTCGCTGCAAGTCGTACCCGCCACACAGCTCAATCTGGCGCGCATGAGCCTGGGTCTGCGCATCAACCTGACCCAGTGGCGCGACGGCGCCGCTTCCCGGCACTACCTCTCGTGGATTCACGACCGCGGGGGCAAGAAGCTCTCCGAGGATCTGGCCAGCGCGCTCGGCGCCACCGAGGGCATCGACGCCACCGGCGAGACCCGCGCGCTGCTCAAGGCCTTCAGCGACTATGTGGAGCAGGAGGACATGCCCGAGGAGCAGAGCCGGGAGAAGACCGAAGCGCTGATCGACTACGCCAACGAGCAGGCCGGCCGCGGCGAACCGATCACCCTGGAGGAACTCTCCGAGCTACTCGACGAGCAGCAGCCCAAGGCCTTTTACGACCATATTCGCAACGCCGACTACGGCCTCTCCCCCGAGATTCCTCCCGACAAGCGCACCCTGCGGCAGTTCCGCCGCTTCACCGGGCGCGCCGGCGGCATGTCGATCAGCTTCGACTCCCATCTGCTCGGTTCCAGTATCGAGTACGACGAGAGCCAGGATCGCCTGATCATCAAGCAGGTGCCCAAGCAATTGAAGGAGCAGTTGAAGAAACGCCAGGGCTGACCCCAGCGCCATTTCATGGAGTGGTTGCTACTCGATGCCGTGAGCCGCTTCCGTCGCCGCCAGCCACTCGCGCAGGACCTGCTGCCCACGCTGCTTGAGCCCAGGGCCGTAGCGCACGGCCTGCTCGCGCAGCGCTACCGGATCGATTTCTGCCGTTGCCAGCTCGGCGGCGTGCCCGATCAGCCAAGGTTCAATCCTGGCGGGGTCCACCTCGAGGTGAAACTGCAGACCAAGCACCTGCCCGCCCACGGCAAAGGCCTGGTGGGAGCAGGTGTGGCTGTACGCCAGGCGCGTGGCGCCGGGCGGGGTCTCGAACATATCGCCATGCCAGTGCAGCACGACGTCTGGGTTACCGACATGGCGCAGCGGCCCTTCCTGGCCGTCGCGGGTCAACGAGACATCGGCGAAGCCAATCTCCTTCTGCGGCATGCGAAACACCCTGCCGCCCATCGCTCGGGCAATCATTTGGGCACCGAGGCAGATGCCGAGCAGCGGACGTCCCGAATCGAGACGATGGCGAATGGCGTCCAGCTCCGCGGACAAGAAAGGATAGAGCGCATCGTCGTTGGCTCCGATGGGTGCGCCAAGCACCACCATCAGCTCGGGGCTGTCGACGTCCAGCGCCTCGAGGGCATCCGGCCCCAGCAGCCCCGGGTCGAGGTAGCGAATCCGATAGCCGAACTCCTCGAGGATCGGTTCGAAAATGCCGAGATCCTCGAAGGCAACGTGGCGAATGGCAACGACACTCTTCATGAGCAAGAAACTCCTTTTCCCCTTCCTGACGATACGACAAGCAGCCATAACGACCAGCGCATACTTCTCTTTCTTGTACTGAGAAACGCGCGAGGCGACAAGTCGCGTTTGCCGTGACGGCTCAAACCCGACTAGCTTGAATGTGCAGTAGCGCGAAGGCGCTTCAATGCAGCAGCGAGGAGGGAACCCTGGCCATGCAGGACAAGGAAGTGGCAACCCGAAGGAAACCGCTGGTCATCATCACCGGAGCCTCAGGAGGTGTGGGGACCGCCCTGACCCATAGCCTCAAGGACGACTACCGGATCATCGCCCTGGACCGGAGTGAAGCGGAAGAGGCAGACGAAAGCTACGAATTCGACCTGACCGACGTCGCCTCCATCCGTGAGGCAATGGACAAGATCGTCGAGCGAAACGGCCGCGACATCGCCGCAGTGGTGCATCTGGCCGCCTACTTCGATTTTACCGGCGAGGAGTCGCCACTCTACGAGAAGGTCAACGAGCAAGGCACCAGAAACCTGCTGGACGCCCTCGAAGGCATGAACGTCGAGCGCTTCGTCTACTCCAGCACCATGCTGGTGCACGAACCGCAGGTGCCAGGCCATCGGGTCAGCGAAGAGACCCCTATTGGCCCCACCTGGGCCTATCCGCGGTCCAAGGCGCGCACTGAAGAAGTGATAAGGGAGCATGCCAGCATGCCCTATACCCTGCTGCGGCTCGCCGGCATGTACGACGAGAAGACCAGCGTGCCCACCCTTTCACACCAGATCGCGCGAATCTACGAGCATACTTTCAAGAGCCACTTCTATTCTGGCAACACCAACGCCGGCCAGGCCTGCGTGCACAAGGAAGACATGATCGATGCCTTCCGCCGCACCATCGACCGCCGTCGCGAGCTGCCCGAGCGCAACAAAATTCTCATCGGCGAGGAACACGTCGTCAGCTACGAGGCGCTGCAGAACCGTCTCGGTGAGCTGATCCACGGCAAGAAGACATGGAAGACAGTAGTAATGCCTAAGCCACTGGCCAAGACCGGCGCATTACTCGAGGAGAAAAGCGAACCGCTGGTACCGGACGATTTCGACAAGGGTGAGAAACCCTTCATCCGGCCGTTCATGATCGACATGGCCGACGACCACTACGAACTCGATATCCGCCGTGCTCGGGAGCAATTGGGTTGGGAGCCGCACCATGAGGTCTTCGACACGCTCGAGGCTATGGTCGACAACCTGCTCGCCGATCCCTACGACTGGTACCAGGCCAACGGCATCACCCCGCCCGACTGGATCGAGGAGGCTGAGGAGAAGGGCGTCAATCCGGAGCGGGTGCTCGAAGACTATCAGGCCCACGCCCAGCGTGAGCACTACCGCTTCCTGTGGGCGCACTTCTTCAACATCGCCCTGGGCGCCTGGCTGGTAGTCTCCCCCGCCACGCTCGGCTATGGCGGCGGCATGGCCGTGAGCGATATGGCCTCGGGCCTATTGCTGGCACTGTTCGGTGCCCTTTCTCTGTCGTTGAAGCTAAGCTGGGCGCGTTGGGCATGCGCCGCAATCGGGCTGTGGGTGCTGTTCGCCCCGCTGGTGTTCTGGAGCGAGAGTGCCGCCGCCTACCTCAACGGCACCATCGTCGGCACTCTTGCCATCGGCTTTGCCGCGATGGTGCGACCAGCGCCGGGAATATCGCCCGCCGCGGCGATGACCGGCCCCACCACGCCGCCCGGCTGGAACAACAACCCCTCGAGCTGGTTCCAGCGCATGCCGATTATCGTTCTGGCCTTCGTCGGTTTCTTTGTCTCGCGCTATCTCGCCGCCTACCAGCTCGGCCATATCGATGCCGTATGGGACCCGTTCTTCGACGGTACCCACAGTGGACTCAACGGCACCGAGGACATCATCACCTCCGAGGCCTCCGAGGCGTGGCCGGTACCCGATGCCGGATTGGGCGGCATCGTCTACATGCTGGAGATCCTGCTCGGCTTCATCGGTGCGGCCAATCGCTGGCGCACCATGCCCTGGATCGTCGCCTCGTTCGGTGTGCTGATCGTGCCGCTGGGCGTGGTCTCGGTGACCTTCATCATCATCCAGCCGATCCTGATCGGCACCTGGTGCACCCTGTGCCTGATCCAGGCCGGCGCGATGCTGTTGCAGATCGCCTACGCCTTCAACGAGTTCGTCGCCACCGGCGAGTTCCTCAAGCGGCGCCACAAGGCCGGTGCTCCAGTGCTCAAGATCTTCTTCACCGGCGACACTGACGAAGGACCCAACGAATCGGTGGACGAGGATTTCCAGCGCAAGCCCACTACCATCATCGGCGACGCGCTCTCCACCGGCGTGAACCTGCCCTGGAACCTGGCCCTGTGTATCCTGATCGGCGCCTGGCTGATGTTCACGAGGGTGACCTTCGGTGCCGAAGACACCTTGGCCAATTGGGATCACCTGATCGGTGCGCTGATCATCACTGTAGGCGTGATCGCCATGGCCGAATCGGCCCGCCCCATACGCTGGTTACTGATCCCGCTGGGCACCATGCTGTTTTTCGTTCCCTTCCTGCATAGCGCCGACCTGCTGGCGACCGCCAATAGCCTGGCCTGCGGCGTGACGGTGATCGCACTGAGCCTGCGGCGGGGAGCGATCCGCGGCGAGTACGGCAGTTGGAGCCGACTGCTGGCCTAAACGTCACGACGAGGCGCACAGGTCTCGACCTTGCGACGAGCCGCCGCTGGCGCCTCGTCGCTTTTGGCGATCCCAGGCCACTGGTATCGTGTCTGCATGCCTGCCACGAGCGACGTACCCACCATGACCTCTCGCCCCGACCCCCGCATCCTGCTGCGCCTGATTGCGTTGCTGGCGCCCTATCGTACCCGGCTGGCCATCGCTGCCCTGGCGCTGCTGCTGGCCTCCACCAGCGTTCTGCTGCTGGGTCAGGGGCTGCGTCTGGTGATCGACCAGGGCTTTCTTGCTGAGGACAGCACCCGCCTCAACCAGACGCTGGCCGCCATGCTCGGTGTGGTCAGCGTGCTGGCCGGGGCTTCCGCACTGCGCTACTACCAGGTGAGCTGGATCGGCGAGCGGCTGGCCGCCGACCTGCGCCGACAAGTATACGACCACCTGCTCGACCTTGAGCCGGCCTTCTTCGAGAGTGCGGCCCACCGCGACCGCGGCCCTGCCGAGATCGCCTCAAGGCTGACCACCGATACCAGCGTGCTGCAGACCCTGTTCGGCTCGTCGATCTCGCTGGCTCTGCGCAACCTGGTGATGCTGCTGGGCGCGGTGGCACTGATGCTGGTTACTCAACCCTGGCTCTCGGCACTGGTGCTGATCGGCATTCCCGTCACGGTGCTACCGATCCTGTGGTTCGGCCGCCGTGTGCGCCGTCTCTCTCGCTACAGCCAGGACCGGGTGGCAGAACTTGGCCGCTACGCCAGCGAGACCCTTGATGGAATCCGCACCGTGCAGGCTTTCACCCACGAAGCCATCGACCGCCATGACTACGGCAAGCGCGTCGAACAGGCCTTCGCCACTGCCGTGGTGCGCACCCGCCAGCGCGCCTGGCTCACCGGAGCAGCCATGCTGGCGGTGTTCGCCGCGGTGGGCCTGATGCTGTGGCAAGGCGGCCAGGCGGTGCTGGCCGGCGAGATGAGCGCGGGCGAGCTTTCCGCCTTTGTCTTCTATGCCGTGCTGGCCGCCGGGGCGGTGGCGACCCTGGCCGAGGTCGCCGGCGACGTGCAGCGGGCCGCCGGCGCAGCCGAACGCTTGCTCGAACTGCTCGACGCCGAGCCGGGCATTCACCCACCGGCGCAGCCGACGCCCCTGCCCCAGCCGCTGCGCGGCGAGATCCGCCTGGAAAATGTGAGCTTTGCTTACCCGGGTCGCACGATACCGGCGCTCGATTCCCTCGACCTGTGGATTCGACCCGGCGAGCGCATCGCCCTGGTGGGGCCTTCCGGGGCCGGCAAGAGCACCTTGCTCGGGCTATTGTTGCGCTTCCACGACCCCGACCGGGGTCGCGTGACTCTCGACGGGATCGATCTGCGTGCGCTGGACCCACGCGAACTGCGCACCGCCATGGGCCTGGTCGCCCAGGAGCCGGTGCTGTTCACCGGCTCGGTGGCCGACAATCTGCGTTATGGCAAACCCGACGCCAGCCTCGACGAGCTTCGCAGCGCCGCGCTTGATGCCAACGCACTGGGTTTCGTGGATGCCCTGCCCTACGGCTTCGATACTCAGCTCGGTCCGGGCGGCGTGCAGCTCTCCGGCGGCCAGCGCCAGCGCCTGGCAATTGCCCGCGCGCTGCTCAAGAATCCCCGCGTGCTGCTGCTCGACGAAGCCACCAGCGCGTTGGACGCCGAGAGCGAACGCCTGGTGCAACAGGCGCTGGACAGGCTGATGACCGGACGCACCAGTCTGGTGATCGCCCACCGGCTGGCGACTGTCATCGCGGCCGACCGCCTGCTGGTGTTCGACGAGGGGGAACTCGTCGCCGCTGGCCGTCACGCCGAACTCCTCGAACAGAGCCCGCTCTATCGCCACCTGGCGGAGCTACAGTTCGACCGCCACCGGGCAGAGGCATGATCTCGCCCGGCCCCTATCAATTCAGCCCTGTCCAAATAGTATTTCGTAAGCTCAGCTCTTAGGGGTGCGGATCGAGGTAAGTCTGCTGGCGGATGTACGCCGAGCCGTGGCGCTTCCCTCGCCTCCCGCTGGATATCTGTCGATACCCTAGCTCAAAAGCCGGCACTTCATCGCTTCACACCGCTCTTCGACAATAAAATGGCGCTGCGTAAAGTGAATTGCCGCTGTGAGCAATCTTTCGTTAGACATGCAAACTTTTCTTTGCATTGCGAAACCCGACTTGCCTTGATGCACCGGTTAGCCGTTCCTACGTTTAAGCGTGATGGCAGACGCCAGCAGTGCCGGAAAGCCGGTAAATGGACGTACGATCTCGCCTGTGATGCACAGGCAAACTTAGGAAGGAGATCTGACATGGCACAGCGCAACCAGAATCCGGGTAACTTTGCCAACGATCCGCAAAAAGCCTCTCAGGCCGGCCAGAAAGGTGGTCAGCACAGCGGTGGCAACTTTGCCAATGATCCACAACGCGCTTCCGAAGCCGGCCACAAGGGCGGCCAGCAAAGCGGTGGCAACTTCGCCAACGACCCGCAGCGCGCCTCCGAAGCCGGCCACAAGGGCGGCCAGCAAAGCGGTGGCAACTTCGCCAACGACCCGCAGCGCGCCTCCGAAGCCGGCCAAAAAGGCGGCCAGCACAGCGGTGGCAACTTCGCCAACGACCCGCAGCGCGCCTCCGAAGCCGGCCAGAAAGGCGGTCAGCACAGCGGTGGCAACTTTGCTAACGACCCGCAAAAGGCTTCAGAAGCCGGCCGCAAGGGTGGTAAGAACCAGGGCCGCTAAGCGCTGGCTGCCGTTCCACCTCACGGATCGAGGCACGAAGCAGGAAGCTTCGAAGAACGACTAGCCTCTATAGGCTGTCAGGGTGTGCCCTGGCAGCTTTTTCTGTGCGTACGCTTTTTTGCACACGACCAAGGTCGGGTTGCGGCAAAGTTGCCAAGCGCTCACCCTAGCCAAAAATAAAAAAGACCCCCCGAAGGGGGTCAGGTGGAGCACGCCAGCTCACATCGGTACATCGCCCTGGTCCTTAACCGTTGGCGACGTTGCCGAGGAAGGTGAAGCCGACCTTCCTGCAGCGTTGATCGGTTAGCTAACAAACACAATGCGATTACTGCGCCAACAATTACAAAATTTCTTACAAAACATAGGCCTGAAAGAAAAATAGCTACGCAGGCTTTATGCCATATGCCGCCAGCTCACTCCTTGCTGCACCACCGAAGCTCACCAAGAGCTGTCTTGCTGCATTATAACGCAATGCAAAATTAGCCAATGCCGTATTCGACGAACTTGCCTCGTCGCTCAGACCTACAGCAGCTCCCGAGAAAACTCCTGGCGACCCCCTGCTCAGCAGGCGGCATCGAGCCAACCTTCCTCCTGACCATGTCGCCCAGGAAAAATGGCTGCACCCGCCTTCGGCTGGGTGAATTTCGCTCTCGCCAGGGTGAGGACGATCGGGCTGGGGCCGCACGGCCAAGCCACGTACCGCACGTACCGCTCGGTACGCAACTCCTTTATGCCAGCGATTCAGCAAAATTGGTATATTGACCCGCTTGCATGACAAGGATGAGACCGACCGCCAATGACCATGGACGATGCAGTACTTCTCTTTGCCACCGGCTTCGGGCTGGGCTGGTTGCCCTGGTCGCCCGGCACCTTCGGCTCACTGCTGGGGATACCGCTGGCCTGGTGGATGTCGGGTTTCACTCGTGGCTCGCAGCTCGGCATCATGACGTTTCTACTGATCGTGGCCGTGCCGATCTGCCATGTGGCCTCACTGGCCCTGGGCAGCGGCGATGCACCCCAGATCGTTGCCGACGAATTCATGGCCTTCCCGATAGCCCTGCTGGGGCTCTCCGTCGCCCGCCAGCCCTGGGTCATGGCACTGGCTTTCATCCTGTTTCGCCTGTTCGATGCCACCAAACCGCCCCCCATCGATCATATCGAAGCGATTGGCGGCGGGCTCAGCATCGCGCTTGACGATGTGATGGCCGCGATCTACGCCTGGCTGGTGCTGGTAGCAATACTAAGCCTGTGGCGGCGGCATGGCCGCCGCTGATGTCAAACTTCGACGATCAGATCCGGCACGAATAGGGGCGGCTCGAACTCCCCGGGGTAACCACCCGGGTTGGCCAGCACCCGCGTGCCATTGACTTCGCTATCCACCGGCTCGTGCACATGACCGTGAATCCACAGATCCATGCGTCCCATCATGGCCGGCAGATGCGAGGCAAAAGCCGGCGACAACGCATCGCCCCGGTAGCGCGACGGAATGCAATCCGCCAACGGCGCGTGATGGCTGATCACCACCCGAGGCCCGTCGCAGGGCATGGCCAGCTCCACCGCCAGCCAAGCCAGGGCTTCAGTATGCAACCGCTGGCTTTCGGCCGGACTGAACCTCTCCCCTTCCGGCTGTTCGATGATGCTGAAATCCGGCATCAACCAGCGCGCCTTCTCTTCGGACAGCGCCGGGTCAAAGCCCGGGTCATCGGCATAAAGCGCGAAGTCGGTCCAAAGGGTGGTGCCATGGAAGCGCACGCCACCCAGCGTGAGTGAACGGTTGTCGAGCAGATGAATGCCCAGCCGCTCGGCCTCCGCGGCCAGCGCCTGACGCAGCAACGGCATGCAGCTGCCATAGAACTCGTGGTTGCCCGGCACGTAGAGGATCGGCAGCCCGGCGAAACGCGCCGCGGCCCAGGCAAGCCCCTCCGCATGGCGGTGGATGTCACCGGCAAGAATGACGACGTCCGCCGCCACGTCCGGCAACTCGCGTCCTTCATCGAAATGTTCCAGATGCAGGTCCGACAGCACCCTGAGTCGCATGGCTACCTCCTCGTTTGCCGGCGCACCGGCAAGTGCACCGCTCCAATCGGATTGGCCCAGCATAAGCGGGCAGCGAGAGGCTTCGCCAGGTTTGGCTGATGCCGGCGCTTGCGACTATGTTGAGATGGCCCCTAGCAAAGGGCACAACGACTCAATGGAGGGAGTCTCATGACCGTGCAGAACACTACCACGTCCGCCCAGGATGTCGTCGACATTCTCACTATCGATCATCGCGAAATGGAGGATCTGCTCGACCAGATCCAGCGCTCGCCTGATTCCGTACAGCGCCGTGACCTGACCGATACGCTAATTGCCGAGGTGATGCGTCACTCCGTTGCCGAGGAGATGTATGTCTACCCGGCCATGGAGAAGCGTATTCCAGGCGGGAAAGAGGAAGCCGAGCACGACAGGGAGGAACACGACGAGATCGTGCAGGTAATGAAGCAGCTGGAAGATGCCGATGCCGCCGAGCCGGCCTTCATGGATCGCGTGCACAAGCTGGACGACCTGCTACGCCACCACGCCAAGGACGAGGAAGCCGACCAGTTTCCCAAGATGCGCGAGCGCATCCCCGGCGAAGACCTTGTCGAACTAGGCAGGGAGGTGGAAAAAGCCAAGCAACTGGCACCGACCCGCCCCCACCCCAGTGCGCCCCACGCCGAGCTGTTCCACAAGACCGTGGGCGCCGGCGTCGGCATGGTCGACCGCCTGCGCGACCAGCTCAGCGGTAGAATGACAGGCTAAACGTCAAGCCTTCAGCCGAGCCTTCGCTTCACCCGGGCGCCTGAAAAGAGGCGCCCGGGCCTCATTGGCACTTTCATGTCTCCTGAACTGCCTTATCGGGCCTTACCAAGGGTCGTAGGTGCCGAAGTTCCATAAATGGCCCTCCGGGTCGCGGCAGCTGAAACCCCGCCCGCCGTAATCCTCGTCCTTGATTTCGATGGCGATCTGGGCACCGGCTGCTTTGGCTCTGGTATAGATGGCATCGGCGTCCGAAACGATGAGATAGGCACACTGCGTCTCGGCGCCACCGATTTCATCCGGCTGTTTCATCAGATGCCCGAATTCGCTGTCCGTGGCCGATCCCAACATGATCATCCCGTTGCCGAATGTCAGTTGAGCATGGGCAATACTGCCATCCTCGTTGGCAGCAACGAACTGCTTCTCGAAGCCGAAAGCCTGGCAGAGCCATTCAATGGCCGCTGGCGCATTTCGGTAACGCAGGCATGGGATCACCGTGACCCGTGTGTTTTTTGCATCACTCATGATCGGCTCCATTTCAATGACTGCCTTGAAGCGTAGCCCGGCACGGATCGATTCACTGAACTTTGCGCTACGATATGTAGCCCCCCTTCTTGATGGAAAATACTTCCATCGCGCATGCTAGGGGTCCGCTTCCCTGCCTCATTCTGGAGAGACGACATGACACAGCCCCGCCTCGGCTTCATCGGCATCGGTCTGATGGGCGACCCCATGACGCGTCGCCTGCTGGAAGCCGGCTTTGCCGTCACGGTATGGAACCGCACCGCGGCCAAGGCCGAGCCCCTGCACGAGGCCGGCGCTACGCTCGCCGGCTCCATCGGCGAGTTGGTGGCGGGCGTGGAGGTGGTGATGCTGTGCCTGGCCAACACCGCCGTGGTGGAAGAGGTGGTATTCGGAGAAGGCGGCGTGGCGGCGCATGGCCGCAGGGGGCAGCGCCTGGTCGATCTCTCCAGCAGCGACCCGACGGCAACACGCGCTTTTGCCGAGCGGTTGGAAGAAGAGTGCGGCATGCGCTGGGTGGATGCACCGGTCTCCGGTGGCGTGGCGGGGGCCGAGGCCGGCAGTCTGGCGGTCATGTGCGGCGGTGCGGAGGCGGACGTCGCAGCCGTACGACCCCTGCTCGCCCCGCTCTCGGCGCGGGTGACCCACATGGGCCCGGTGGGAGCCGGTCAGGTCACCAAGGTATGCAATCAGATGATCGTCGGCTGCCAGGCGGCGGCGATCGCCGAGATGGTGGCCCTGGCCGAGGCCAGCGGTGTAGACGCCAGCCGCCTGACCGAAGCGCTGGCCGGTGGCTTCGCCGATTCCAAGCCGTTCCAGATCCTCACTCCGCGCATGGCGGCGAGCAAGTTCGACAGCCCGGCCTGGCACCTGCGTACCCTGCTCAAGGATCTCGACCTGGCACTGGCCCAGAGCCAGCGGGCCGGTAGCGCCACGCCTATGAGCGGTCTTGCGGCTCAGTTGATGCGCGCTCATGTCAATCATGGCCACGCCGAGCACGACCCGGCGACGCTGGTGGAGGCGTATCGCCGTATAAAAGACTAACCCTGCGGCTCCGGCCCTCCGCTCTGTACGGCAGACGGCTTGGGATTCAGCAGGGGCTGGATCAGCATGCGGTCCAGCCTAAGCTCGCGGGGGTCGCGGAACGCTTCGATGCCGAGCGTCATGCCGAGGTGCCCGGCGCCGGGCTGGTCGCGGTAGGTACCGAACAGCCGGTCCCACCAGGGCAGGTTGAAGCCGAAGTTGCTGTCGGTTTCGTGGCGCACGATGGAGTGATGAACTCGATGCATGTCCGGGGTCACCACGATGAGGCGCAGCCGGCGGTCGACCCGCTCGGGCAGGCGCACGTTGCCGTGATTGAACATGGAAGTGGCATTGAGCAGGACCTCGAAGAGCAGCACCGCCACGGCCGGCGCCCCCAATAGCATTACCGCGGCGATCTTGATGCCCATTGAGATAAGGATCTCCAGCGGATGGAATCGCAGGCCGGTGGTCACGTCGAACTCGAGATCCGCGTGGTGCATACGGTGCAGGCGCCACAGCCAGGGCACGGCATGGAACAGTCGATGCTGGAAATAAATTGCTGCGTCCAGCAGCAGCACCGAGAGCGGCAACGCCAGCCACAGCGGCGCCGAGAGCAGATGGAACAGCCCCCAGCCGTGCTCGGCGGCCACCAGGGCAGCCCCTACCGCCGCCAGGGGAAAGAGCAGACGCACGGCCAGCGTATCCAGCACCAGGATCGACAGGTTGCCGGGCCAGCGCTGCCAGCGCCGTATCCGCTGCTCACGGCGCACGGCGCGGAATTCCCACAGCGCCATCGCCGCGAGCACCAGCAGGAAAATGCCAAGGCGGATGAGCGGTTCGTGAAGCAGTAGTATCTCGCTCATGTTCATGGCTCCGGCGAATCCCTGCTCTGATGGTATCGCTTTCGAGCGGGATTTGTCCCTAGCCCCGCCCTTCCGTACACTTGTTTGACTCTCCCCTACACGATGCTACGCCGAGGCATGACCATGGCTTTCGATTCGACCTCTACCTACGTGGCTACCGATGCCTTGAAGCAGGCGGTGAACGCCGCCGTGACCCTGGAGCGGCCGCTGCTGATCAAGGGCGAGCCGGGCACAGGCAAGACCCTGCTGGCCGAGGAACTGGCGAACTCGTTGGGCACTCAGCTGATCACCTGGCACATCAAGTCCACCACCAAGGCCGCCCAAGGACTCTACGAGTATGATGCAGTGAGCCGCCTTCGCGACTCTCAGCTTGGCGTCGAAGGTGTGGAGAACGTCGAGAACTACATCAAGCCCGGCAAGCTGTGGGAAGCCTTCACCGCCGATGGGCGCGTGGTGTTGCTGATCGACGAGATCGACAAGGCCGACATCGAATTCCCCAACGACCTGCTCCAGGAGCTGGATCGCATGGAGTTCCATGTCTACGAGACCGGCGAAACCGTGCGTGCCCGCCACCGGCCGATCATCGTGATCACCTCGAACAACGAGAAGGAGCTGCCCGACGCCTTCCTGCGCCGCTGCTTCTTCCACTACATCGAATTTCCCGACCGCGAGACCATGCAGGCCATCGTCGATGTGCACTTCCCCGACATTGCGCCGAAGCTGGTCAGCCAGGCGCTCGAGGTGTTCTTCGACTTGCGCCAGGCGCCGGGGCTGAAGAAGAAGCCTTCCACTTCCGAGCTGGTGGACTGGCTCAAGCTACTGATGGCCGACGAACTAGCCCGCGAAGCGCTTTACCATCACGATCCCGTAAAAGCGATTCCGCCGCTGGCCGGCGCCCTGGTGAAGAACGAGCAGGATACCCAACTGCTCGAACGGCTGGCGTTCATGATGCGTCGCCAAGGCAACCAGAGGCGCTGAGTCATGTTCATCGGCCTGTTCGAAACCCTCAAGCGCGCCGGCGTGCCGGTGTCGCTGCGCGAATTGCTCGACCTGCATGCAGTGGTCGAGCGCGGCGTGGTATTCGCCGACATGGAGGCGTTCTACCAGGTCGCGCGCACCGTGATGGTCAAGGACGAGCGCCATTTCGACCGCTTCGATCGCGCTTTTGCCGCCTGGTTCGACGGCCTGGAAAATCTCGATGCCGCCATCGAGGCGCTGATTCCCGACGACTGGCTGCGCCGTGAATTCAAGAAGCAGCTCTCCGAGGAGGAGAAGGCGCAGATCGAGTCGCTGGGCGGGCTGGAAAAACTGATCGAAACCTTCAAGCAGCGCCTGGAGGAGCAGAAGGAGCGCCACACCGGCGGCAACAAGTGGATCGGCACCGGCGGCACCAGCCCCTTCGGCGCCTACGGCTACAACCCCGAAGGCATTCGCGTTGGCCAGGAGGGCTCGCGCCACCGCCGAGCGGTAAAGGTATGGGACGAGCGCCGCTTCCGCGACTATGACGACTCCCTCGAACTCGGCACACGCAACATCAAGATGGCGCTGCGCCGGCTGCGCAAGTTCGCCCGCCAGGGCGCAGCCGAGGAATTCGACGTCGATGCTACCATCCGCGACACCGCCCGCGACGCCGGTCTGCTCAACGTGCGCATGCGCCCGGAGCGCCACAACACGGTGAAGGTGCTGCTGTTCCTCGATGTGGGCGGCTCCATGGACGATCACATTCGCGTCTGCGAGGAACTGTTCTCCGCCGCCCGCTCGGAGTTCAAGCACCTGGAGCACTACTATTTTCACAACTGTTTGTACGAAGGTGTCTGGCGCAACAACTACCGGCGCACCAGCGAGCGCATCCCCACCATGGATGTGCTGCATACCTACGGCCGCGACTATCAGGTGGTTATCGTCGGCGATGCCGCCATGTCGCCCTACGAGGTGACCCACCCCGGCGGTAGCGTGGAGCACTTCAACGAGGAGGCCGGTGCCGTATGGCTCCAGCGCCTGGCCGACAAGTTCCCCCGCCTGGCCTGGCTCAACCCCATGCCACCGCGAGCCTGGGAGTACACCCACTCCACCCAGTTGATCCGTCAGTTGATCGACGACCGCATGTATCCCATGACCCTGGAAGGGCTCGAGAATGCCATGCGCGACCTGGCGCGCTAGCCCAAGCGCCACGAGCGAATGCGATCCGGCTCAGGATCGCTTGCCCCATTCCAAGCCCACCCCTATACTGTATATTCATACACATTCCGTATGACAGGCATGCTATCGGCCAGTCCGAGATAAGAGGCAGGCGATAGCGCAGAGACAGCGAAGAGGACGATAGCGAAGAAAACGAGAGCGGATAGACTCGCTATAGCCTTTTTTGGTTATTAATTTGAAAAATAGCCTTTAAGGGCTATTATCCAGACATCACCGACGCGTAGAACATCCTATGGCGCAGCGCATTGCCGTACTCACGGGCGACCTGGTCGATTCACGCAAGGCCAGCGACCCCAAGCGGCTCTTCAAGGTACTCGATACCGTCCTCGAGACGATCACCGAGCGCTACGGTGGGCAAAGCGAGCGGTATCGTGGCGACGGGTTCCAGGTCGCCCTACCCGACCCGGCGGCGGCCTTGCCCGCTGCGGTACTGCTGCGTGCGGCCCTGATTCGCCATTCGGAGGAACGCCAGCGCTGGGATGCGCGCATCGCAGTCGCCATCGGCAAGGATAGCTGGCAACCCGAACAGCGGGTAACCGAAGCCAGCGGTGAGGTGTTCGTGCGCTCCGGTCAGACGCTGGACGCCATGAGCGAAGGCGCCTCGCACCTGAGTCTCAGCCTGGTCGAGGAGGACGGCAGCGAGTGCCTGGCGCTGTTGACCCGTTTCGTCGACGATCTGATCGACGGCTGGTCGCGCTACGCCGCCGAGGCCGTCTACCTCAGCCTGTGGCACGAGGAATCCCAACAGGCGCTCGCCAAGCGGCTCGGTATCAGCCAGCCCAGCGTGCACAAGCGGCTACGAGCCGCTCGCTGGGCGCTGCTCGAGGACTACCTTCGCTACCTCGACCAACGCTTCAAGGATGACTCACGATGAATGCCGATCTCTCGCTACTGCTGGGACTGGTGCTGGTCCATTTGCTCGGTGACTTCGCCTTGCAGCCAAGCCGCTGGGTCGAGGCTCGCCTGGTGCGCAAGGTGCGCTCCCCCCAGCTCTACCTGCATGCTGCACTACATGGCGGTTTGGCCCTGACGGTACTGAGCGCGGCCACCCTGAGCCGTTCAACCGGCGCGTCCTGGGGCGCGGTCCTGGGTGGGGCGGCGATGATCGCCGTGAGCCATGCCGTCATCGATCTCGGCAAGGCCTACCTATCGCCGACAAAGCTACGCTGGTTCATGCTCGACCAGGCGCTGCATCTGCTGGTGCTGCTGGGTGTGTGGCTGGCCTGGCTGGGCCACTGGCAGCCGCTGATTGCGTTCTGGCAATGGCTGTTCACGCCCCCGGTGCTCGGCATCGTCGTTGCCTACGTGCTCGTCACTCGCCCTCTATCGATCGTCATTGCCCTGGTGATACAACGCTGGAGTGCACAGATCGACAATCCGGGCACACTCATCGCCGCCGGAGCACGCATCGGTATGGCCGAGCGCGTACTGGTACTGACCCTGGTATTGCTCGATCAGTTGACCGCCATCGGCTTTCTGCTGGCTGCCAAGTCGGTACTGCGCTTCGGAGAACTGCGCGGCGCACAGGATCGCAAGCTGACCGAATACGTGCTGATGGGTACCTTACTCAGTGTCTCGACCGCCATGGTACTCGGCTTGTTGATACGGCTGGTGGTACAGGGGAGCTGAGCATGCCGAAGCGCTGGACCACCCTGTTGGGCATCACCATGGTGGGCGTTTGGCTCGCCGGTTGCACCGCACCGGAACACCTCGAACGGCGCGGTGGCTACGTGGTAGACCATACCTACGTCTCGCCCTCACACACCAGCCGCGTGCGCCACTTGGTGATCCACTACACCGACGTCGACGAGGCCGAATCGCTGGCCGTGCTTACCGGCCCCCATGTCAGCGCTCACTACGTGCTGCCGTTACCGCCGCGAGAACACCGCGGCCAGCCACTGGCCTATCAACTGGTCGACGAGGAGCGCCGCGCCTGGCACGCCGGCGCCAGCGCCTGGAAGGGCCGCACCAACATCAACGACACCTCGATCGGCATCGAGATCGTCAATACCGGACCCGACCGCCCCTATGCCGAGGTGGAACGGCTGTTGGAAGAGAATCCGGAGGCGTCGGTGGAGATCCCATGGGCTCCCTACCCCGAGGCACAGATCGAGGCGTTGATCGCTCTCTCCCGCGACATCATCGAACGCCACGACATCCACCCCACCAACGTGGTGGCGCATTCCGACATCGCGCCGACGCGCAAGATCGATCCCGGCCCCCGGTTTCCCTGGCGCGAGCTTTTTGATGCAGGCATTGGCGTATGGCCTGAGGCTCAAGTCGTATCGCGCTGGCAGGCTCGCTTCGAAGCAGAGGAGCTACCACTCGTCACTCTGCAGGAGGCGCTGCGCGCCTGGGGCTATCCACTGGAAGCAACGGGTGAGCTGGACCGCCAGACCCGCGCCGTACTACGCGCCTTCCAGATGCGCTTCCGCCCGGTCGACTACCGCGGGCGGCCGGATGCCGAGACGGCTGCCATTCTCTGGGCACTGTTGGAAGCATATCGCCCCCTCGAACTGGAGCGGCTCGAGGGGGCGATGGCACAACCTGAAAGCTAGCGATTCTCTTCGCTTCTCACCCCCAGGCTCGACGAGCCGTCAAGCCTGGGCGGGTTACATGGCCGCCAGACGCTCCTGGTCGTTGATGCCAGCCATACGCACCAATGCCAGGGCTTCATCGAGACTTTCCACCTCTTCGACCCTTACCAGCTCGTTGTCGAGGCTGACCGTCTTGCCGGTCTTCTCGGAAAGCAGCCGTTCCAGGGTCGGCACATCCATGTCCTCGTCCATCTTCAGGGTATCGACGCTCGCGCTGTCGTGGGTACCAGGCAGGTAGATGGTGCCATTGGAGAAATCCACGGCGTAGGCGATCACACCTGGAACGATGAAGAACAGCAATCCCACGCCATTGGCAATGGCAACCACCGGGTCGATACGGCCGCTCATCTGACCCTTGCGTTCAGGATGGAAGACGGTGCCGCAACCCACCAGGGCGGTGATGGAAACACCAAGCACCAACCCGGTCAGGACACGACGGATCTGGATCCTCATGAAAGGAATACTCCGCAAAAGATCGGATTACCGACGCCGGACGTTGCCGCCCCTGGCGCCGCCATGGAGAATGGCGGGAGATTACCATAACGGCAACTAATACGAGCGTTTACTTTTTTCACGGAGGCCCACATGAGCGAAACCGCATTGCATACCTGCCAAGGCAGCGCCATCGAGCCACGGCTGGAGGAAATGGCTCATCTGCGCATCACCGTGTTCCGTGATTTTCCCTATCTCTATGATGGCAGCTTCAATTATGAGGCCAACTACCTGCGCCGCTATGCCGAGTGTCCCGAAAGCCTGTTCGTGCTGGCCGAGGATGGCGATGCCTTGGTAGGTGCCGCCACGGGCATGCCGCTGGCCCAGGATGTCGAAGAGTTCCGCACACCGTTCGAACGGGCCGGCTTCGATATCGGCAGCGTGTTCTACTACGGCGAATCGGTACTGCTGACGAGCTACCGCGGCCGGGGTATCGGCAAGGCCTTCCTCGCCGAGCGCGAGCGTCATGCGGCCAAGCGGGGCTTTTCCACCGTAGCGTTCTGTGCCGTGGAGCGCCCTGACGACCATCCGCTGAAGCCGGCAGACTACGTGCCGCTGCATGGTTTCTGGCGCGCCCAGGGTTACGAGCGCCATCCGGAACTCGCCACCACCTTTCGCTGGAAGGATATCGGCGAGCCGGAGGAGACCGACAAGCCGATGGTGTTCTGGCTGAAGTCGCTGCAGTAACCTGCACAAAAAGCTGAGCCACCGCGGACTAGGGGCGCCGGGGACAGGGCGCAGAGGAGGTCTTTTGCCATGGATGGCAAAAGTAGCGCCCAGGGATGGGTTCACAGCGCCTCCTCGGAGCCCTGTCGACGGATAAGCCCCGAGCGGCCATACCAGCATTTGGCAACGCTTTTGCCGCCGTTCCCCGTTGGCCTTACAATGCCTCGAACGCCGCCCGCCGCGGTATCTCGACTCATGTCAGCCCATGCTGGAAGGAAATGCCGGACCCATGCGCGCCACTCAACTGTTGATCGCCACCCTCAAGGAAACGCCTGCCGACGCCGAGGTCATCAGCCATCAGCTGATGCTGCGTGCCGGCATGATCCGCCGCCTTACCTCGGGCCTGTACACCTGGCTGCCGGTCGGCCTGCGCACCTTGCGCAAGGTGGAACGTATCGTGCGCGAGGAGATGGATCGTGCCGGGGCCCAGGAAGTACTGATGCCGGCGGTGCAACCCGCCGAGCTGTGGCAGGAGTCCGGCCGCTGGGAGCAGTACGGCTCCGAGCTGCTGCGCCTGAAGGACCGTCACGAGCGTGACTACTGCGTCGGCCCCACCCATGAAGAGGTGATCACCGACCTGATGCGCCGCGAGCTCTCCAGCTACAAGCAGCTGCCGGCCAACTTCTACCAGATCCAGACCAAGTTCCGTGACGAGATCCGGCCCCGCTTCGGCGTGATGCGCTCTCGCGAGTTCATCATGAAGGACGCCTACTCCTTTCACATCGACCAGGCCTCTCTCAAGGAAACCTACCAGGGGATGTACGACGCCTACGTGCGGATCTTCACCCGCCTGGGCCTGGATTTCCGCCCCGTATTGGCCGACACCGGCGCCATCGGCGGTACCGATTCCCATGAGTTCCACGTGCTGGCCGACTCCGGCGAGGACGCCATCATCTTCTCCACCGAATCGGACTACGCCGCCAACATCGAAAAGGCCGAAGCGCTACCCGCACCGCTCGGCACCACACCCGAGCGCGCCGCACCGAGCGAGGAACTGCGCCTGGTCGACACACCCAATGCCAAGACCATCGCCGCCCTGGTGGAACAGCATGGCCTGCCCATCGAGAAGACCATCAAGACGCTGATGGTGCACGCCGCCGAAGGCGGCTTGATTGCCCTGCTGGTTCGCGGCGACCACGAGCTCAACGCGATCAAGGCCGAAAACCTGCCCGAGGTGGCCGAACCGCTGACCATGGCCAGCGAGGAAGAGATCCGCGCGGTGGTCGGCGCCGGCCCCGGGTCGCTGGGCCCGGTGAATCTGAACATGCCGATCATCATCGATCGCAGCGTGGCACTGATGAGCGATTTCGGCGCCGGTGCCAACATCGACGGCAAGCACTACTTCGGCATCAACTGGGAACGCGACGTGGCGCTGCCCAAGGTCGCCGACATTCGCAACGTGGTCGAGGGCGATCCCTCACCGGACGGCAAGGGCACGCTCTCGATCAAGCGCGGCATCGAGGTCGGCCACGTGTTCCAGTTAGGCAAGAAATACTCCGAGGCGATGAATGCCACGGTACTCGACGACAACGGCAAGGCCGCCCACCCCTGGATGGGCTGCTACGGCATCGGCGTGACACGCGTGGTAGCCGCCGCCATCGAGCAGAACCACGACGAGAACGGCATCATCTGGCCCAACGCCATCGCTCCCTTCCAGGTTGCCCTGGTACCGATGAACGCGCACAAGTCGCAGCGTGTACGTGAAGAGTCCGAACGACTCTACCAGGCGCTGACGGCAGCCGGCATCGATGTACTGCTGGACGACCGCGACCTGCGCCCCGGGGTGAAGTTCGCCGACCAGGAGCTGATCGGCATTCCCCATCGCCTGGTGGTCGGCGACCGCGGATTGGACAACGGCGAGCTGGAGTACAAGGGGCGGCGTGACAGCGAAGCCACCATGGTGCCTGCCGATACGATCGTCGAGCTCCTGCGCGAGCGGGTCGGCGTCTGATCGGCGGCTGGCCGCGACGCTGCTCGTCGCGGCCAGCCTTGGGTAGCATCATTCCCGCTCGCAATACTCCCGCTCACGGCACTCCTCGCCCACGGTCTCAGCGTGACACGAGGCGACCCTACCCGCGCCCTCACCGGGCACCTGCTCGCCGCTCCCATAACAGATGCAAAGCCAACGGCACCAATGCGACCGCTGGCGCCAGCAAGGTGAAGCCAACCCGGGTCTGGTACAGGGGCGAAAGCACGTTCTGCTCGATAGCCACCACACTGCTGGCGATACCGACGACCACCGCCGCCAGCAGCAGCACGAACCAGGCCGCGTGAGCTCGGCACAGGCCGCTGCCACCGAAGCGCAGAAAGCCCACGGCAAGCCGCCACGCCGCCAGGATGCCCAACAGCTTGATCAACATGCCTAGGTCGAATGCCAGCAGTGTCGCCTGAAGCTCGGGGATGGGATAGGCAACGTATGTGAGCGGCACGAGCAGCGCCATCAGCAGCGTTAGGGGCAGCAACAGGATCAGTACTTCGGCTAGCACGATGCGCTTTCTGGCAGTCAATGTCATGCGCTCTCCTCCATGAAGGCGCGAGTGGCATCGGCCAGTGCCAGTGGCGCAGTAAACACCAGGGTATGGGCCACATCCGGCAGGATGAGAAGCTCCCCATGCGGCAGACGTCGAGCCAGCATCTCAGCGAAAGCCTGATGCGTGATGGGGTCGTGCTCGCCCCGTATCACCAGAGTTGGCGCCTCTACCTTGCGCACCTTCTCTTCGACAGGATCGGTTACCTGAAAGACATAGGAGCGAATCATGCGCCAAAGGCCCGCCTTGCCATACTCGGGAGCCGTCACCTCTCCCAGCATCTCGGGATTATAGGGCTCGTTCTGGCGCCAACGGATGAATTGCCAGAAGGTCGAGCGCTCGTCCGGCGGCGTGGTGGGCCCCTGCAGAATCAGGCGGTCCACCCGCTCGGGATAACGCATCGCCAAATCGACGATGACCTGGCAGCCGAAGGAATTACCGAGAAAGGAAGCGCGCTCCAGGCCGATGGCCTCCATCCAGGCCACTAGCCAGTTCGACATCTGGGGAATGTTGAGTACCTTGCCGGGATCGTCGCTGTCGCCGTAACCGGGAATATCGGGAACGTAGACGGGGAAATCCCTCGCCAGCTCACGCGCGGTGGGAATCATGTAGCGACCGGAGAGGCCCGAGCCATGGATCAGTACCAACGGGGGCGCATTGGCCGGCGCAGCCCCGGTCGCGACCAAGGCATGTAGCGACACGCCACGCACCAAGGTTCGCTGCGGCTCGAGCGGCCCACGGTCCAGCCACTCATCGAATGGCGGAAAATCCGGTGCGAGAAGTCCCGCATCGTTATCACCACAACCGGTCAGGGACAACGTCATGCCTCCCACACCGACTAGCCACAGGAAGCGGCGCCGGCTCTTGCTGGCGAGGCCAACCCGACCGGTGACGGCGTCATCCCGAGAGGTTTCCCTGTCGTCGTTAGGGGTCGTCATCCTGGCTCCCCTCTATGCTGCGCACTCCCCACACTCTCTTGACGTGCGACATGCGCACCGCGTGGCTGGTGTGACTGACCTGCATCGTACCCAGGACACTAGCCACTCATCTCGCTGGTGTCCAACGCGGCGACCGCCCAGCCGTCGCGCCCTCGCGCCTTGACCTGATAGAGCGCCGTGTCGGCGGCGGCATAGCCGGCTTCCAGCTCGGCGTGACTGGCATTGAAGCGTACCGCCCCGACGCTGAAGGTCACATGGTCGGAATGCGGATGCGAGGGGTGCGGAAGATTGGCGGCACGCAGCGATTCGACGAGATTGCGACAGGTTGCGCTCAGGATCTCGTCATCGTGGCAAACGAACAGTACGGCGAATTCATCTCCCCCCAGCCGGTAGAGCCTCGCTTCACGCTCCAGGTTGTCCTCGATCAGTTGAACCAGACGACGCAGCAACCGATCGCCATCGGGATGGCCCAGGCTATCGTTGTACTGCTTGAAATAATCGATATCGACCAGCAGCAGCCCCATCGGAGCCCCTCCGGCAGCCGTGACGTCGTCATGCATGGCACTTCGATTGCCAACCCCAGTCAGTGGGTCGCACAGGGCTTTCGCCATCCACTCCAGGCTCTCGCGAGCGGACCTGGCGGCACGTCGACGCTGCAGCTCGTGCATCAGCCAGAAGCCCAGCCCCGACACGAAGATCACCAGGCTGCCGAACAGCACCTGCCCCTGATGGCGCCGGGTCTGCTCGACGAATTCCGCCGTCACGGCACTACGTCGGTCGAGCTGGTGCATCTCGATCTGGGTGAGGCAATGCATCGGCTTCAACAGGTTTTCCCGCAGATGATCGGTCTCCAGGGCATCGCTTCCCTGCAGGCGAGTCAGCAGATCGTCCATGGCCGCCAAGCTCGGCTCCGTGCAAGGGTAATCGCGCCGATAAAGGCCAATGTCAAACAGGCTGTAGGCAAGCTTGATCTGGAAATGAGCACGCTCGCGGGTATCGCTGTCTCGAGGTAGTGACAGCAATAGATCGAGACCCTGCTGCAGGTAGACCCGGGCGCGGGTGGCCAATTGTTGGCCGGTGAGGTTGCCTGCCTGGCTGAAATAGGCATGGATCTCGGGGTAGACCCAGCGTGTCTGGTAAGCAATGAGCAGCATCAGGGTGGTGAAGCTCATCACGCTGAGCCATAGCCAGCGAACGTGGCGCCTCAAGGGCTGGCTCGGTTCTACCATACCGCCTCGATACGCCGAATCATCCAGATCCAGTCATTGAAGTTGCGCAGGTTAGCGGGATCACGGTCCCCATAGTCACGCTCGACCAGACGCAGCGGACCGCGATGGCGCAGAGTGAGTGGCTCGCCGTTCTGGTGGGTCACGAGAATCCAGTCGGGATCGTCCCAGCCTGCCAGGGTCACGTCATAGTCGTCCCAGGCCTCGAAGTGCAGCCGCGACGGCACCTCGCCGAAGTGCTTAACCAACAGCTCACGGAAGACCAGGCCACGTATGTCGGCCTCCTCGGCCAGATAGGGGTCGAAGAAGCGGAACTCGACATCAGCGCGCGCGCGCAGTTCGTCAACGGAGAGCGCGATTTCACGCTCGCCGTCGCGCAACAACAATCGATTGGAATCGGCCAAAACGGGCATGGCAAACAGCAGGGTGAAAGCTGCCAACAGCCGCACCATGCAACGATCAGGATGAAATAGCGACATGCTCCCCCCGTTTATTCTTCTGCCGATACGCCTTTGGCATATTTTTTCGAGGAGTCTATCACGAAAAAAAAATGCCGGCCCAATTGGGCCGGCTACTGGGGGGAAATCCCCCCTCCCCTGACGACTTGCTGAGCAGGCTGACTCAGTGCTTGCGCTTGCGACGGTGGTCACGAATCACGAAGCCGATCCAGCCTCCCATGAAAGCGATCATCATCGCGACGGTTACCAGCCCGAACACTACTGCATCATCCCAGTACATGGTGGTTCTCCCCGTCACCTGATGTGATGGCTTCACTCTAGCCTGGCGGCGGCAGGGGAAAACTGACCTGTATCAAATTTCGCCCCAGACTCGACGAACACCGCGCAGCGAATTGATACAGGTCAGTTTTTTGGGGAGGATCGAAGGTGTTGCCGACTCAAAGAACCTTGCGATCCTCGACCTGAGACGGCTCCACATCGGCGGGAAGCGGGTGCCCCTTGGCCAGCTCGGCGCGATTTGCCTCGCGCACGTCGAGAATCTCCACGGCGTACACGAGGGTACGTCCGGACAAGGGATGGTTGGTGTCGATCAACACCGTATCGTCACGCACCTCGAGCACGGTCACGATCTGCGGACCGTCGTCGCCCGGCGTCTGGAAACGCATGCCGGGAGCCAGATCGTCCTGCGCGAAGGCGCTGCGGCCAACCTCCTGCACCAGGGTTTCGCTGCGCCTGCCATAGGCGTCTGCGGGTGGCAGCGTGACATTCAGCCTGTCGCCGGCCTGATGGCCGGCGAGCGCCTGCTCGAGGCCGGCGACGATGTTGTCGTGCCCATGAAGGTACTCAAGGGGCTTGGCGCGTGCCCGTGAATCGTCAAGCACCTGCCCCTGTTCGTCGCTGAGCACGTAATGAAAGGTCACGACCCGCTGCGGGGCGATGTTCATGGCAATCTCCTGTGAGCGCAAGCCGGCGGGCAGGCATCAGCCTCGGGGGCGTAGCTGCGAAACCGGCATCTCCAGTTGTTGCTGACGATTGAGCAGGTTGAGCAGCACGATGGCCCGCTCATCACCCTTGTGGCTGGCGAATACCGCCTGCAGGTCCTTGAACGGGCCTTCGGTGATCTCCACCTTCTCGCCGGCGCGAAAATAGACGTTGGTAGCATTTTCCTGTCCCTGGGCGCCCTGCTCGCGGAGCATCGTGATCAGAGCATCGTCGACCGGCAATGGGCGATGGCCGAAGGTAACGATCCTGAGCACGCCCCGAGTCGAGCGGATCGGCCGCCAGTTGCTGGCAACGCGGTCGAGACGAATGAACAGGTAATGGGGAAACAGCGGCTCATTGAGCCACACCAGCTTACCGCCGCGTTTCTTCTGGACCTGGAGAATGGGATGAAAGATTTCGTACCCCTGGTTGCTCAGGTGCTCCGCAGCGCGAAAGGATTCTCCGCCCTTGCATTGGATGACATACCAGCGCGGCAGGCTGTCGTCCTCGTCGTCGATCGGCTGACGTTCACCATGGCTCATGAAGGCCTCCTGATCGGGATATCCTGCTGGCATCGATGCCGGGGCTCTGCAACAATCGAGCGGCCGGACGAAGCGTCCTCCTGGACCGGCCATTCCCGCCCAGGGTGGGCCATTCTAGCATCGTTGTCGGTAACGGGCCGCCCCCCAGGCATCGATCCATCGAGGAGTATTGCCACGCATGACCATCCCTACCGCTCATCGCAGCTGGGGAGCTGCCCTGGCCATCTATCTGCGAGCCCCCGTGCTCACCATGCTGTTCCTGGGCTTCTCGGCCGGACTGCCGTTCCTGCTGGTCTTCTCGACCCTTTCCGCCTGGCTGCGCAGCGATGGCGTCCAGGTGGCAGCCATCGGGTTCTTCTCCTGGATTGGCATGCTTTATTCGATCAAGTTCTTCTGGGCACCCGTGGTGGACCGCCTCGCCCTACCCGTGCTGACGCGTACCTTCGGTCAGCGGCGAGGCTGGATGCTGCTGGCCCAGGCCATGATCGCCGGCGGGCTGGTAGGTCTGGCCAACCTCGAACCACAGCAGAACCTGACGCTGGTGGCCGTCTTCGCCCTGCTGGTGGCCTTCGGCTCGGCCACCCAGGACATTGCCATCGACGCCTTCCGCATCGAGTCGGCCCCCGACGACATCCAGGCGGCCATGGCGTCGACCTACATCATCGGCTATCGCGGCGGCCTGCTGGCCGCCGGCGCCGGCGCCCTCTACGTGGCATCGTGGCTCTCCTGGCAGGCTGCCTACCTGACCATGGCCTTACTCGTCGGCGTGGGCATGATCACCGTACTGCTGCGCCCCGAACCCAAGCGGCTGTCGCTAACCACTCAGTTGATTCACGAGCCCCGCGTGCGCGCCTTCATTCGCATCAGCCGCGGCAAGCCTCGAGTGCTGCGCCGCCTGGGGGCCTGGCTGATCGGTGCGGTAGTCTGTCCATTCACCGATTTCATTTCCCGCCATCGGCTCAAGGCGCTGTGGCTGCTGGTGTTCGTAGCGGTGTTCCGTATCAGCGACCTGGCCATGGCCTCGATGGCCAACCCTCTTTACATTGACCTGGGCTTTTCTCTGGCGACCATCGCCAACGTCACCAATGTGTTCGGCATCGCCATGAGCATCAGCGGCGGGATACTGGGCGGGCTGCTGGTGGCGCGCTACGGTATCGGCCCGGTCCTGGTGCTTGGCGCGGCGGCCGCCACCCTGACCAACCTGCTGTTCGCCGCCCTGGCGCTGGCCGGCCAGAGCCTGCCGATGCTGGTGATGGCCATCGTCGGCGACAACCTGGCCAACGGCCTGGCCAGTGCGGTGTTCATCGCCTTCCTGTCGAGCCTGACCTCACGCGCCTACACCGCCACCCAGTACGCCTTGTTCTCATCGCTGATGACCCTGCCGGGCAAGTTCCTGAGCGGCTTTGGCGGGATGGTGGTGGCAGCGGAAGGCTATGCGACTTTTTTCGTCATCGCCACGGCGCTGGGACTACCGGCCATCGCCCTGGCGATCTGGATAAGCCGCGACAAGGAGTTGGTGCCACCGCCCGCGCCACGCGTGGCCTGAACGACCTTGGGCGGAACGCTGATCGGTCAGCGGTCGATCTGCTCCTGCAGCCAGGCCAACGCCCCTGGTGTCGTTCGCCACTGGTCGCGCATCAGCGTACGGTACTGCCACGCCTCGGCGCGAGTGCCGGGCTCGGCGATGCTGTCCGGCCCTACCGTCACGGGACGCGTCTGTTCGGCACACAACATGGCCAGAGCATGCGGATTGTGACGGCGCACTTCACGCAAGGCCTCGTCGGCCTCTTCAAAGCGCTCAAGGCGAAACAGCGCCAGTGCCCGGCCCATGAGAAGGCCTAACACCGGCTCTTCGCGGCGGGTCTCGGTCACGGCCAGCGCCTCGCGGTCGCGCCCTTCCCGCAAAAGCTGGTCGAGCACCAGCTCCTGCAGCCCCAGGCTGTCCTGATCGTCGAGCGAAAGCAGCCGTTCGGCCAGGCGCCGCGAGCGCGCCCGGGCTCCTCTCTCCATGCCCACCACTAGCGCCAGGCCGGTACGCAGCAGCACGGCATTGTCAGCGCTATCCCACAGGAAGGCGCCCTCCCCCTCGCCCCGAATCCGCTCGAGCCAACGTTCCAGGCGGTCGGCCAGCGGCTCGAACAGGCTCGGCGACATCCACGGCAGGCTGCCGAAACGGCTAGTCAGGGCCAGTGCCAACGACTGCACCACTCGTGGGGAGTCGAGCCACTCGGGATGGGCACAGAGTTCACGCAGCCAGTCGCCGGCCTGAATCCAGGGGTCGCCCTTCAGGCCCAGTGCGCTGTCATCCTCCACTTCGACCTGGAAGTGCTTCTGCCAGGCGGCGAACAGTGTGTCTTCCCGCGCACTGCTGTGATACTCCAGCTCACCCGACGCGGTACGCCGGATGTCCAGCCCCGGCGCCGGAGGAAGCTCGGCCAGCAACGCCTGCAGCGAAGCCAGCGGCTCGGCGAGGTCCTCTTCGGCATTGAGCAGTTGATCGGCCAGGGTGGCACCGGGGTTCTCCGCCAGGTCGGCGAGGAACTGCAGCTGCTCGGGCTCCAGCTCGCCCTTGCGCGCCAGGCGCCGGAACCAGAACCGGGCGCGCTCGGCGGCCTCCTGTTCATGGCCCTCGTGGAGCAGCAGCATGGCCTCGATGTAGGCCAGGGTCGGCGAATCGGGCAGTGCCTGCTGGGCACGCACGAAGGCGGAACGGGCGCTATCCAGATCGTCATTGTCCAGGTGCATCAGACACAGCCGCTCCAGGGCCACGCCACGCAGGAACAGCGGACCGCGGTCGAGCACTTCGTCGAGCAGCTCGGCCCGCTTGCGAATGAAGCCGCGCTCCTGATAGAGATCGATCAACAGCTCGAAGGCAGGCTCAGCCTGCACCGGCAGGCGCGACCAGTCGGCGCGTTGGAACAATGACTCCAGGATCTGCTGGGCACGCCCGCGCTGCCCCGATTCGGCGGCGATCAATCCAGCCTCGAGCAGCGCCTGAGCGGGGGCGTTGCCGCTATCGAGTGCCGCCTTGAGCGTAGGGCCCTTCCAGTCACGCAGCGAAAGCATCCACATCAGATGGTCCGGCACTTCGGCCGGCATCGCAACGGCGCCACAGCAGTGCTTGGTCTTGCGCCCGGAATCGCACCAGCAGGGTTCGTTGCGGCCGGGCCGCGCCAAGGGCTCGCAGGTGAAGCCGGCACGCTCGAGCGGGGTCTGGCTCCATAGGATGGGCGCCAACGCCTGAGCCATGGCCAGGTCACCCCCCATCAGCTCGGCGCCCTCCTCACGGGCCCAGGCCATCAGCGCCGGATAGCGCTCCTCCTCACGGATGGCTGCCAGGGCACCGGAAGCGTAGCCCAGCAGCTGCTCCACCCATACTGCCAGCATCGCACTCTCCGCCAGTTCAAAAGGCGCATATAGTAACAGGGAAGCGTGGCTCGGTGTTGCGCGCAAGGATCGTGGCCATCATGCCATTGGCTCAACGACGCGCCCACGCCAGCAGCGGACGCGTGCGGGCATGCATGTCCAGGCGGGCCCCCAGCCGTACCAGGTTCCAGTAGTGCCCATTGAGCGTACGCGAGAGCAGCAGCACGCCCACCGGCGGCTGCAGCCGATCCATGGTCGCCCATACCTTGGGCGTGAGATCGCGCAGACGGCGATGCACCCGCACGTCGGAAAAGTCTTGCTCACCGGGCTCGAACAGCGGCGCCACCGCCTCGGCGGATTCACGATACAGCGCCAAGGGGGCACCCTGCCCCTGGCGTCCGCCCAGCCGGCGCAGGGCGCCATCCATGGCCATGGAGTCCGCTGCCAGGGTGGCATCGAGCAACTGCATCATGGCCTTGAGATGCCCCTCTGGCACCGGGATCACCGCTCCCAGGTCGTAGATCACCAGCCGGCCTTCGCCATCGGCTGCGAAGTTTCCCGCGTGTGGGTCGGCATGCAGCTCGCCGTGGGTGAACAGTTCCTCGGTGAGCCAGTCGGCCAACGTCGTGGCGATGCGCTGGCGCAGGGCATCGTCCGCGCCCTCCAGTTCGCGCAGCGGTGTTCCGGCCACATAGTGCATGGCCAGCACTCGCGGCCCGGATAGTTCGGGCAAGGGCTCAGGAATCACCAGCCCCTCCAGGTGCGCATAGCGCTCACGATAACGTACCAGAGCACAGGCTTCGGCATGGTAGTCGAGCTCGCTGCGCAGGCTGGCGGCAAGCTCCTCGAACAAGGCATCGAGGCGCACCTGCGGTACCTTGAACCACCGCCCCAGGCGCATGATCCGCCTGAGCTGGGCGAGATCGCCCTCCAATACTTCGGCCAGGCCCGGGTACTGCACCTTGAGTACCAGCGTTTCCCCTTCATGGGTGACCGCCCGATGCACCTGCCCCATGGAGGCACTGGCGAACGGCTGTGGTTCGATCTTGCTGAAGCGGGATTCCAGCTCGCCATATTGCTCGACCAGCGTACGCCGTATGCCCTCCCATGGCATCGGTTCAGCCTGGCGCTGCAGCCTCGCCAGCTCGTCGGTCAGGTCCGGCGGCAGCAGGTCGTCCCACTGGGCCATGATCTGGGCCAGCTTCATCGCCGGCCCCTTCAGTTCGGAAAGCCCCTCGAACAGGGCTTCGCCAAGCGCACGCCAGTCGGCCTCGCCGCCGAATCGCCTGCGCAGCAGAGTGCCGCCGGTGCGCGCCCCGAGCCCCAGCAGGCGTCGTGTCCTTCCTCGTTCACGCATGCGTTGCACTCCTCATGGCCGTCGCTTTATAGCCGCCCCACCAATGCAATAGGTTTGGTATAAGCTGGGTCTCGTCGCACGACTGGAAATGCCAGCCGCCAACTGTAAGAATATCCATATCCCAACTCTGCTGGATAGCTGCCGTGCGCTTGATCATCGCCGAAAAACCCAGCCTGGCCCGGGCCATCGCCGATGCCTTGCCGGGCGGAGTGCGCCGTGAGGATGGCGCCCTGTACGCCGGCGACAGCGTGGTGACCTGGTGTCTCGGCCATCTGTTGGAACAGGCGCCTCCCGATGCCTACGACCCAGTCTACAAGCAGTGGCGGCTGGATCATCTACCGATCTTGCCGAGCCGCTGGCAGCTCATCCCGCGACCCAAGGCCAGGGGGCAGCTCGCCACCATTCGCAAGCTGCTCAAGCAGGCCCGCGAAGTCGTGCATGCCGGCGATCCGGATCGCGAGGGGCAACTGCTGGTTCAGGAGGTGATCGAGCACCTTGGCTGGAAAGGGCCTGTAGCGCGACTGCTGATCAGCGATCTCAACCGGCCCGCCGTTCAACGCGCCCTGGCACGACTGGAAGACAACGCCCGCTACCAACCGCTCTACCGCGCCGCCGAATCCCGCGCGCGCGCCGATTGGCTGTATGGTATCAACCTGACTCGCGCCTGGACGTTGACCGGCCGTCAGGCCGGCCATGACGGCGTGCTCTCGGTGGGCCGGGTGCAGACCCCGGTACTTGGGCTGGTAGTACGTCGCGACGCCGAGATCCGCGACTTCAGGCCCTACCCCTTTTACGTCTTGTGGGCCGACCTGGCGGTCGCCAACGGCCAACTGCGCGCCTGGTGGCAACCCGCTGAAAACCACCGCCTCGATGACCAGGGCCGCCTGCTCCAGCGAGCGCCGGCCGAGGCCTTGGCCACACGCCTGCCCGGCGCCGAGGGACGACTGACGACGCTCGAAACCCGCCAGAAACGCCAGGCCGCACCGTTGCCTTACTCACTTTCGGCCCTGCAGGTGGACGCCGCGAGACGCTTCGGGCTTTCGGCCCAGGCAGTACTGGATATCTGCCAGCGGCTCTACGAGCGGCACAAGCTGATCACCTACCCACGCTCGGACTGCCGCTACCTGCCCGAGGAGCACCTGGCCCAGGCGCACGCGACCCTGAGTAACGTCTGCGGCCAGGACGAGACCCTGCGCAAATGGTTTGCCGGTGCCGACTTCACCCTGCGCTCCAAGGCCTGGGATGACAGGAAAGTTGGCGCTCACCATGCGCTCGCCCCCACGGGGAAGCCGGCCGAACTCGAGCGCCTGGAACGCGCCGAAGCCGACGTGTTCCGCCTGATCGTGCGCAACGTGCTGGCCCAGTTCTATCCGCCATTGATCGCTCGTGAAGTGAAGGCGGAGTTCACCATTCTCGACGAGTGCTTCCGCGCCAGCGGCCAGGAGCTGCTCCAGCCCGGTTGGAAGCCGCTGTTCACCACACGTGAGGAGGCACCGCCGCTACCGGCCATGCGCGAGGGCGAGACTTGCCGAGTCGAGGCCTGTAGCGCCGAGGACCGCGAGACGCGCCCACCGGAGCCGTTCACCGACGCCAGCCTGATCAAGGCGATGATGAACATTGCCCGCTACGTGGACGACCCGGAGGTCAAGCGCACCTTGCGCGAGCACGACGGGCTGGGCACCGAGGCGACCCGTGCCGGGATCATCGAGACGCTGATCGAACGCGGCTACCTGATACGCCAGAACAAGACCCTGCGTGCCACCCGCCTGGGCAGCGGTCTGATCGCCTCATTGCCCGAGGCCGCCTCCCGCCCCGAGCGCACCGCGCTATGGGAACAACGACTGGCAGGCATTGCCGAACGCAATGACGACCCGGCTCCCTTTCTTACCGCGTTGATCGAGGATTTGCGCCAGTTGCTGGGCAATGCCGATGCGGGCCGCCTGCGTCAGGCCATGGCCACGGCACAGGGCGAAGCCGCTAGTGCAGCGAAGCGACGAGCAGCGCCCGGCAAGGGTCGGCGTGGGCGCAGCGCTCCCAGCCGGGCGCGGCGCAGGCCCAAGCGAAGCGCCTGATCGAACTGGCAACGGGTAACCGGATGTCGGTATGCTGCTTGTGTCTTTCCTCCAAGGCGACTCATGAACGACCCGACTCACCTGATCGTCGGCCCCGGCGCCCTGGGCCGGCTATTGGCCCTGCACCTGGTCGATACCGCACCGGTGGTGCTGGCCGGACGCCGGACGCTGCCCCCCGAGCAGACCCTGACCACGCCGGAAGGCACGCAACGCCCCCGGCGCCTGGTCACCACCGAGGTCGCAACGCTGCCGCCGATGGCGCCGGCCTACCTGCACCTGACCACCAAGGCCTACGCCGCCGAAGCCGCTTATAGCACCGCCATGGCCCGACTGAGCGGGACGCCGACACTGGTGCTGTGGCAGAACGGCTACCAGATTCAGCCCGAACTCACCCACCGGCACCCGGGCCCCGTGCTGTGCGCCTCCACCACCGAGGGAGCCTGGCTCGCAGGTAACGAAGGCGTCGTACATGCCGGCCGCGGAGTGACCTATATCGGCGACCTTGCCAAGCGCCACGCCCCACTCTGCCAGGAGCTGGCAGCGCTACTCGTCCAAGCGGGCCTGACCGCCGAGGCGGTGGAGGACATCGACGTGCGGTTATGGCACAAGCTGGCGGTGAATGCCGCGATCAATCCGCTGGTGGCCCGTTTCCGCATCCGCAACGGGCAGTTACGCGACCGTCCTTTCCGCCTCATGGTGGAGCGTGTCGTCGATGAAGTGGCAGCGATCATGGCGGCCGAGGACATCACTCCTCCGGCGGCGGGCTGGCATGCGCTGGTATGGCAAGTCGTATCAGGCACCGCCAACAACCGCGCCTCCATGCTACAGGACATATTGGCCGGCAGGGCCACCGAGCGTGAAGCCATACTGGGACCCTTGATCGCCACCGCACGCCGCCATGGCATCGCCGCTCCCAGCCTGAGCGAACTCGACGAGCAGATGTCACGTCTCGCGCTGCCCTCACGTTGAAGGTAACCTTGGCGATGACTTAGCCAGCCTGCTAAGCTTTACGAATGATTATGTGTGCCCTGTAAGGGCATCGGGACATGACATCAACGAGCCACACCGCACAGGGAAATGGGTCAGGGCACATGAGAACGTGTTGCAGAGGTGCCATTGCAATGGTTGCCGGCCTGACGCTGTTGCCACTCTTGGCCATGGCCGATGAGCCCGCGCCGCTGCAAGGCATGCCAGCCGCCTACACCGAGGCTTCGCACGACCTGCTGGCCGCCTTGACCATGACCCGACTCCAGGCGCCCTCGTACGCCGGCAAGACCAGCGACCTGATGTACCTCGACAACGGCCTGGTACTGGAGGGAGGCGACCTACAGACTCCCGATGGCTATACGTCCGGTTTTCGCATCACGGCGGGCTTCTCGCCAGCCAACCTGCCACGGCTCGACCTCGGTGCCGAATTCACCTATCGCGAAAGCGACGAAGTCCCGACCCGCCACGCTGACCAGGCGCTGCTGTTGAACACCACGACGCTGGGCGGCAGCCTGGTGGCTGGCGTGCGCCTGGGGCAGTTCGGCCTTTATGCGAAATCCGGCTTCGCCGAATGGGAAGGCGACCCGGTGACCCAGAGCGAGCCGCTATACATGGCAACGACCGGCACCGCCCGTATCCAGGGCTTCGGCGCTCGCCTGCAGCACAACCGCCTGGTGAGCCGCTTGGAGTTCGAGGAGATCGACGCCCCCAGCATGACCCATCTGAATCTGATTACCGCCTCGCTCCACTACGCCTTCTGATTCGCCTTCCCGGCTCTTCCCAAGGCGACGCTTTGCAACCTTATTCCCTGCAACTCTGACAGGCGTGTTCTATATTCAAGCAGCGTCTGCATGCGGCCATGCAACGCCTACCTTGAACCCATGATCCTGGAGCACGACGATGAGTCTCAGAATCGGCGATACCGCGCCCGATTTCACGGCCCAAACCACCCAGGGCACCGTGAATTTCCATGAATGGATCGGCGATAGCTGGTGCATTCTGTTCTCGCATCCGAAGGACTTCACTCCGGTCTGCACCACCGAGTTGGGCTACATGGCCAGGCTCAAGCCCGAGTTCGACAAGCGCAACACCAAGATCATCGGTCTCTCGGTGGATCCGGTCGACAACCACGCCGCCTGGGCCAAGGATATCGAGGAAACCCAAGGCACCGCACCCAATTATCCGATGATCGGCGACGACAAGCTAGAAGTGGCCAAACTCTACGACATGCTCCCCGCCGAGGAGCCGGGCAGTGCCGAAGGCCGCACGCCGGCCGACAACGCCACGGTACGCTCGGTGTTCATCATCGGGCCGGACAAGAAGATCAAGGCCATGCTGGTCTACCCGATGACCTCGGGCCGCGACTTCAACGAGGTGATGCGTCTGCTCGACTCGATCCAGCTGAACGCCAGGCATACCGTGGCCACGCCGGTGAACTGGCGGCCCGGGGACGATGTGATCATCCCTCCCTCGGTCAGCGACGAAGAGGCGAAGAAGAAGTACCCCGAGGGGTTCACCACCCTCAAGCCCTACCTGCGTACGGTGAAGCAACCTCAGTAGGACACGTCTGAGTTGACCGCACACGACTGCCCCGGCCAAGGCCGGGGCGTTTCACTCTGACAAGGTGTGGCCAAGCGCAGTGACTGTTAGCCTGTGTTGCGCAGGCCTGCGGCGATGCCCGCCATGGTCACCATCAGCGCACGCGAGAGTTCGCCGCTGATCGCGCCGTCGGCGTCGCGGTTACGCTGCAGCAGCTCGGCCTGCAGGCCATGCAGCGGATCAATGTAGGGGTTGCGCACCTCGATGGCCTGGCGGATCAGCGGTGTCTGCTCCAACAGTTGCGGCTGGTCGAGAATCTCCAGCACCACCGACTGCAGTTGAGTGAAGCGCTGACGCAGCTCGGCACCCAGTTCCTTGAGGGCCGGTTCGTCGACCAGACGCTGCTCGTAGTAGGAGGCGATGCCTACGTCGGCCTTGGCCAGCAGCATCTCCAGCATGTCCAGGTAGGTACCGAAGAAGGGCCAGCGATCGCGCATCTCTCGCAGCACCTCGAGACCACCCTCCTCCTCAATGCGCGCCGAGAAGGCTTCGCCGCTGCCCAGCCAGGCCGGCAGCATGAGACGGATCTGGGTCCAGGCAAAGATCCAGGGGATCGCACGCAGCGTTTCCACCCCACCATCCTGGCGACGCTTGGTCGGGCGTGAGCCCAGCGGCAGATGCCCCAGCACGCCCTCCGGTGTCACTGCGCGGAAATAAGGCACGAAATCGGGATCTTCGCGCACCACGCCGACATAGGCGCAATGGGCGGTCTCGGCCAGCCGATCCATCTCCGCACGCCAATGCGGTTCAGGCGCCGGAGGCGGCAGCAGGGTCGCCTCCAGTACCGCACAGGCATAGATCTCCATCGAGCGCAGGGCAATATCGGGCTGACCGAACTTGAAGCGAATCATCTCGCCCTGCTCGGTGACGCGCAGGCTGCCGTTCACCGAACCCGGCGGCTGCGAGAGGATGGCCGCATAGGCCGGACCGCCACCGCGCCCCACTGCTCCGCCGCGACCGTGGAACAGAGTCAAGGCAACGCCGTGGTCACGGCACACCTCGACCAGACGCTCCTGGGCCCGATATTGCGCCCAGGCCGCTGCCAGTTGGCCGGCATCCTTGGCCGAATCGGAGTAGCCGATCATCACCTCCTGGCGCTCGCCGGCCAGCGCCCGGTAGCCCGGCAGCGCCAGCAGCCGACCGATCACGTCGCCGGCTCGGTTGAGGTCGTCGAGGGTTTCGAACAACGGCGCGATAGGTAGCGAGACGACACCCCCCACCTCCTTCATCAGCAGGGCGACGGTGAGCACGTCGGAAGGCTGCCCGGCCATGGAAATGATATAGGTACCCAGCGCTTCGGACTGCTCGTTGGCAATGACCAGGAAGGTATCCAGCACCTCGCGTGTCTCGGCCGAGCACTCCCAGCGCCTTGGAATCAGCGGCCGGCGCGACTCGAGCTCGGCCAGCAGGAAGGCCTGGCGCTGCTCCTCGCTCCAGTCGCGGTAGTGACCGAGGCCCAGGGTCTGGGTCAGCTCTTCCATGACCATGGCGTGACGGCTCGCTTCCTGGCGGATGTCGAGCTTGGTCAGGGTTACGCCGAATACTGCCACCCGACGCAACGTGTCGAGCAGTGCGCCGTTGGCGATGGTGTCGAGGCCGACATCGCACAGCGAGCGATAACAGGTGAGCAGCGGCGCATAGAGCTGATCGCTGTTCTCGATGATCGGACCACCCTCGTAACTGCGTCCGTCGAGCTGGGCCTTGGCCCAGTCGCGAGTCGCCTCGACCCTCTGCAGCAGACGCTTGAGCAGCTCGCGGTAGGGCTCGGCGACGTTACCCACCTCGGCGCGCAGCGCGCTGTTGCATTTCCACATGGAGAGCTCGGCCTTGAGCTGTTCCAGGTCACGCAGGTAGAGATCCGCCGCCATCCAGCGTCCCAGCAGCAGCACCTCGCGGGTGACCCGCGAGGTGACATTGGGATTGCCGTCGCGGTCGCCGCCCATCCACGAGGCGAAGACGAGCGGTGCGGCATCCAGCGGCAACCGTTCGCCGGCACACTCGAGCAGCAGGCTGTCGAGATCGCGGTGGAACGCAGGGACCGCCTGCCACAGCGAGTTTTCGATCACAGCAAAGCCCCACTTGGCCTCGTCCACCGGCGTAGGCCGCTCATGACGGATCTCGTCGGTGTGCCAGGCCTGACTGATCAGCTCTTCGAGACGGCCACGGGCGCGGCTGGCCCGCTCGGGGTAGTCGAGTGAGGACTCGATGATGGTGAGGCACTCGTCGATGGCGTCGTACTTCTGGATCAGGGTGCGCCGGATGACCTCGGTGGGGTGCGCGGTCAGCACCAGTTCGACGCGCATGCTGGCCAGGCTCTCGACCAGCTTGCGTGGCGCATGGCCGGCATCGCGGGCACGCTGGAGCAGATCGGAAAGCACCGGTTGCGAACCGGGCTTGTAGTCTTCCACGCGACGAAAGCGCGCCCGGTAGTGCTGCTCGGCGATGTTGGCCAGGTTGAGGAACTGGTTGAAGGCACGCGTCACCGGCAGCAGGTCGCGATCGGGCAGCTTGCGCAGATATTCGATCAGCTCGCGGCTGCTCTGCACGTCTCCCTGCCGGCCGCTCTTGGCCAGGCCGCGGATGGTCTCGATGCGGTCGACGAAGCTCTTGCCCAGATCATCGGCGATGGTGCGGCCCAGGCTGTCGCCGAGGATGCGTACGTTGTCACGTAGGGATTCGTGCAGATCGCCACTCATGGCCGATCTCCTCCTGAAGTCGATTCGGAATGTCCTGACGTATCGGTCGTTGCTGCCTCGAGCCGCTTGGCCTGCTGCCAGTAACCCTCCATGGTGTCGAGGTCGACGTCGCGCGTGGTCATGCCGCGCTCGGCCAGTGCCGCCTCGACATGGCGAAAGCGCCGCTCGAACTTGGCATTGGTCTCGCGCAGGCACTGCTCGGGATCGGCCTTGAGAGTGCGCGCCAGGTTGGTCACGGCGAACAGCAGGTCCCCCACTTCTTCCGCTGCATGTCGGTGGTCGCCCTCAGCCAGGGCCTGCTCGACCTCGTCGAGCTCTTCGCGAATCTTGTCGATCACTCCCGTGGCGTCGGGCCAGTCGAAGCCCACTCGGGCCGCGCGCTTGGAGAGCTTGGCGGCACGCGACAGTGCCGGTAGCGTGCGTGGCACATCGTCGAGCACCGAGACGCTGGCCTCGGTCCGCCCGGCTCGCTCCTCCGCCTTGAGCGACTCCCAGCGGCTATTGACTTGCCGGGTCTCCACTTGCTCGGCACTGACGCCCGCGGGGCGGCGCGACGCCAGGGTGCCATCGGGAAACACATGCGGATGGCGGCGAACCATCTTGGCCGTCAGGGTATGCACCACATCGTGAAAATCGAAGCGCTTCTCCTCACGAGCGAACTGACTGTAGTAGACCACCTGGAACAGCAGGTCGCCGAGTTCACCCGGCAGCTCGTCGAAGGCCCGACGCTCGATGGCATCGGCCACCTCATAGGCCTCTTCCAGGGTATGCGGCACGATGCTATCCCAGTCCTGCTTGAGATCCCATGGGCAACCCTGCTCGGGATCACGCAGCACGGCCATCAGCATCAGCAGGTCGTCGATGCCATGTCGGGCTTCACTCATGTGCCACTCCCCTTGCGTTTCATCGCCTTGGCTCCGGTGCGCAGGCGCTGGACCTCGATCACGTTGGACAGCTGCTGGATGCGTGAAAAGAGCCTACCCAGCATCTCCAGTCCATCGACTTCCACGGTAATGCGCATCCGGGCGATGCCATCGCTGGTATCGGTCAGGGTATTGACCGACAGCACGTTGACCTTTTCATTGCCGAGAATGCCCGTCACGTCACGCAGCAGGCCGGAGCGGTCCCAGGCCTGGATCTCGATGTCCACGGGGTATTGGGTGCGGGCGCGCTGGCCCCACTCCACTTCGATGACCCGCTGCGGCTCGTCGATGCGCAGCTGCAGGATATTGGGGCAATCCTGGCGATGCACGGTGACGCCGCGCCCCTGGGTGATGAAGCCTACAATCGGCTCGCCAGGCACCGGATGGCAGCAGTTGGCCATGCTGGTCTTGAGGTTGCCCACGCCCAGCACGGTAATATCGCTTGTCGCACCTTTCCCCGTATCGCGTCGCGGCTTGGCCAGCAGACGGTCGAGCTGCTCCTGGTCGTCGGTCTCGCCGAACAGCTGCTGGGCCTGGTGCAGCACCTGCCCGATGCGCAGGTCACCGGCTCCGAGCGCGGCGTACATGTCCTCGGGGCTCTGATAGTTGACCTTGTGCGCCAGGGTATCGAGATCCATGTCCTCCACGTCGAGGCGACGCATCTCGCGCTCGAACAGCACCTTGCCCTCTTCCATGTTCTGCTCGCGGGCCTGGTGCTTGAACCAAGACTGAATCTTGGTTCGCGCCCGCGAGGTGCGCACGTAACCGAGGCTGGGATTGAGCCAGTCGCGGCTGGGTCCACCCTTGCTGGCGGTGAGAATCTCGACCTGCTGGCCGGTCTTCAGCTTATAGGTGAGCGGCACGATGCGGCCGTCGACCTTGGCCCCGCGGCAGCGATGACCGACCTCGGTATGCACTCGATAGGCGAAATCGATAGGCGTGGCGATACGCGGCAGGTCGATGACGTGGCCGTCCGGCGTGAAGACGTAGATACGGTCTGGGGCTACGTCGCTGGACAACCCTTCGCGCAGATCGCCGAAATCACCGACCTCATCCTGCCATTCGAGTACCTGGCGCAGCCAGGCGATCTTCTCTTCGTAACTGGAACTCTTGCCGCCGGTATCGTGCCCCTTGTAGCGCCAGTGAGCGCAAACGCCCAGTTCCGCCTCGTCGTGCATGGCAAAGGTGCGGATCTGAATTTCGAGTACCTTGTTCTCCGGCCCCAACACGGCGGTGTGCAGCGACTGATAGCCGTTCTTCTTGGGGTTAGCGATGTAGTCGTCGAACTCGTTGGGCACATGGTGCCAACGCGAGTGGACCAGCCCCAACACGGTGTAGCAGTCGGCCACCTCCGGCACCAGAATACGTACGGCGCGCACGTCGTTGACCTGGGCGAAGTCGATACGCTTGCGCTTCATCTTGCGCCAGATCGAGTAGATATGCTTGGCGCGGCCATTGACCTCGTACTCGGTGATGCCCTGGGTCTCGAGCATGCCTTTGAGGGTTTCGACCACATCATGGATATAGCGATCGCGATCCAGCCGCTTCTCGGCCAGTTGGCGGGCAATCGCCTTGTAGTCATCCTCGTGCAGGTAGCGGAAGGAGAGATCCTCGAGTTCCCACTTGACCTGACCGATGCCCAGGCGATGGGCCAACGGGGCGTAGATGTCGAACACCTCTCGAGCCACCTGCAGGCGTTTCTCACGCGGGGCATCCTTGACTTGGCGCAGAGCACAGGTGCGTTCGGCGATCTTGATCAGCGCCACACGCACGTCGTCGATCATGGTGACCAACATCTTGCGCAAGTTGTCCTGCTGGTCGTGCTGCACCAGCCCCTGGCTGGGAACCTGGGCGTTGCTAATGGCTGCCATCTGCAGCACACCCTCGATCAGGTGTGCCACTTCCTTGCCGAACCGCCGCGCCACGGACTCGACCGAAATCAGGCCCTCGCGCACAGCACGGTAGAGCACCGCCGCCTCGAGGGCCGTCTGATCGAGCTTGAGCAGGGCCAGAATGTCCGCCATCTCGAGGCCCATGCGGTAGGTGGTGTCCTGGGGCAGCCAGGCCTTGTGCGGACGGTCGGCTTCCTGCGACAGGTGCTTGGCCAGCTCGCAAGCTTCGCGCATCTCACCGGGATCGCGCAGCTTGACGTCTTCCTGGAGACGCTCCAGCCAGTGGCCGATATCGACATCCCCATCGTCGGTCATCGGCTGGTCGTCGCGGACTTTCACCATTTTTCTAGACTCCTTGCGATAGCGGCTGGCCTGCACCGTGCTCGAGCAACAGCAACGATTCCAAGTGCGAGGTGTGCACGAACATATCGGCCACCGCCACCCGCACGATGCGATAACCGCCATGCACGAGTCGTGCCGCATCGCGTGCCAGCGTGGCAGGATCACAGGCTATGTAGACCAGCCGCGGCACGGGTCGTTCGGCCAGTGCCCGGCATACCGCATCGGCTCCGTCACGCGGTGGGTCGAGCACGACCGTCGCGGGTGAAAGGCGTGCCACGAGCTGCGCCACAGCCGCCTCGTCGTTGAGATCGAGCTGTAGCGCCTCGATGTCGAGTCCATTCCTGCCGGCATTGCCATGCAGCCGGTCCACCATATCGGGATTGCCTTCCACCGCCGTTACCGCGGCTCCGTCGGCCGCAAGCGGCAGGCTGAAGTTGCCGATACCGGCGAACAGATCCAAGAGGCGTTGACCCAAGGGATGTTGGCCAGAGCGCGGCGCCAGCCACTCGCGCACCGTAGCGACCATGGCACGATTGACCGACTCGTTGACCTGCACGAAATCGCCCGGCGCGAAACCCAGCTCTAGCTCCCCTTCGCCTCCCCACAGCCGATAAGTGAGCGACGGCGCTTCGCCCAGCCACTCCAGGGTCGGAGTTTCGCGCCCCAGCAGCCAGGCTACGGCAATGCCATGGGCTTCACCGAACGCACGCCAACGTTGCAGGTCGGCTTGTCTGTCCCGCAATTGACGCACCACCACGACGCGGGCCGCATCGGCGGCGATCAGCTCCAGGTGCCCTACCAAGCGCGGCGCGTCGAGTTCGCAGAGCAACGCCCGCAGCGGCCCGATCAGCGCCGACAGCTCCGGCTGCAGTATCTCGCAGGTTTGGATATCGACCAGACGACTGGCGTGACGTGCACGAAAGCCGAGATGCACGCCGCCTTCGGCATCCACCTTGACGCCAAGGCGGGCGCGACGGCGATAACCAAGCGGCTCCGCCGCCAGCAACCCGGGAGACGTCGGTAATTCGATACCCTCCCGCTCCAGCAGGTCGACGAGTACCCGACGCTTGTGCTCACGCTGGGCCTCGACGGCAAGGTGCTGCAGGTCGCAGCCACCGCACTGGCCGTAGTGGTTACAGGGGGGCACGACTCTCTCGCCAGCCGGTTCGAGCAACTCGCGGACATGTGCCTCGTCGTAGCGCTTGCGAGTGCGATGTACCGCCACCTCGACACGCTCGCCGGGCAGCGCCCCCTCGACGAACAGGGTCTTGCCGTTGGTCGAACGGGCCACGCCCCGGCCGTCATGGGCAAGACGCTCGATGGCGACGGCGTCATCCTCGGCCCTTGTCGCTATGGGCGTCGCTTCGTTCGTGCGCTTGTGTAGCCCGGAAACGCCGGAGCGTTGGCGCGCCGGACGTCGCTTGCCAAGCATTGCCACCTCAAGCCTCCGGGGCGAACAGCCCGGTCGAGAGATAGCGGTCGCCACGGTCACAGACGATGAACACGATCGCGGCGTTTTCGACCTCCTCGGCGATGCGCAACGCCCCGGCAAGGGCCCCCCCGGAAGAAACACCCGCAAGGATACCCTCCTCCCGCGCCAGACGACGCATGTGCTCCTCGGCTTCATGCTGGCCGATGTCGAGCACGCGATCGACCCGGGTGGCATCGAAGATACTGGGCAGGTACTCCTTGGGCCAGCGACGGATACCGGCAATGCTGGCGCCATCCTCCGGCTGCAGACCGATGATCTGGACAGCGGGATTGCGCTCCTTGAGGTACGCCGATACCCCCATGATAGTGCCGGTGGTACCCATGGAGCTGACGAAGTGGGTAATCGTCCCGCCGGTCTGCTCCCAGAGCTCGGGACCGGTACTGCGATAGTGCGCCAGCGGATTGTCGGGGTTGGCGAACTGGTTGAGCGGCTTGCCTTCGCCACGCGCGATCATCGTCTCGGCCAGATCACGCGCCTCCTCCATGCCGCCCTCCTTGCTGACCGTGATCAGCTTGGCACCATAGGCCGCCATGGCCTGCTTGCGCTCGCTCGAGGCGCTCTCCGGCATGATCAGGATCATGCGGTAATCCTTGATCGTCGCAGCCATGGCCAAGGCAATGCCAGTGTTGCCCGACGTCGCCTCGATCAGGGTATCGCCTGGCGAGATGTCGCCGCGTGCTTCGGCCTGCTCCAGCATCGACAACGCTGGGCGATCCTTGACCGAGCCGGCAGGGTTGTTGCCCTCCAGCTTGGCGAGCAGAGTGTTGTTGCGACCCGCCGTAATGCGCTTGAGGCGGATCAACGGCGTATGCCCAACGATATCCTCAATGGTAGGAAACTGCATGTAACCGTCCTTAGAGTAAGGTCTTTTCGTTAGTATATCCGTGCCGCCATTCACTGGACAGGCAGGCTCCGCCAATGTGGCATACTGAATACAGGGCTCGTAACCAAGGAAAGTCGATGTCGCTCGGAAATCGCCTGACACTGTGGATACTGTGTCTCCCTCTGCTGGTACTGCTGGTCGTGGCGGTTTTCGCGCTGCACCTGGATACCGAATGGCGCAAATCGGCCTTGCGCGATCGAGTCATCACTGCCGTCGAGCAGCAAGCCCCCGAGATGGCCATGGCCATATACGCCAATGAATCCTCACGACTGGACGGCATGGCCAGGCGCCTGCTGAACATTGACGAGGCACGTGGTGTGGGGATCTATTCCGACAGCGACACGATCCAACTCGAACTGGGCCGCAGTCGTGCCCAGATTGCGATCACCCCGCCACAAGCACGACATCTCGATACCAGCAGCGACCTGTGGCAGTTGCTGATGCCGCTCGAGCCAGACGAGCTGGCAGGCAGCGTGGTCAGCAGGGCCTGGCTGGAACTCGACATCGACAGTCGCGCTCTTACCCTCGACTACTATCGGCGCCTCGCCACCACCGGGCTGGGACTGCTGATCCTCGGGCTGCTGCTGTTCGTGATCGCCTCGGCGCTCGGCCGTCGGGTGGATACCAGCCTGGACGATGCTGCCGAGGTACTCAGACGCCTGCGCGGTGGCGATCTCGAGACTCACCTACCCGAGGAAGGCCCGCCCGAACTGCGCCGCCTGGCCCGCCATGTGAATGCGCTGGGCGACGAAATGAGGCAGTCACGCGAGAACATGCAGCGCCAGATCGAGCAGACCACCGCCGAGTTGGAAGAGTCGATGGAAACCATCGAGATCAAGAACATCGAACTCGACCTGGCTCACCGCAGGGCGCTCGAAGCCAACCGCATCAAATCCGAATTCCTTGCCAGCATGAGCCACGAGATCCGCACGCCGCTCAACGGCATCGTCGGCTTCTGCCGCCTGCTGGGACGTTCGCGCCTGGAACCGCGCCAGCGCGAATGGCTCGATCAAGTGCAGATCGCCTGCGACAATCTGCTCGCCCTGGTCAATGACGTGCTCGACTTCTCGCGCATGGAAGCTGGCCGACTCGAGCTGGATCGCGCTGAATTGGACATGGTGTCGCTGGTCGACGAGGCGCTTGGGCTACAAGCGCCCTTGGCCCACCAAAAGGGACTGCACCTGCTAGGCCTGGTCTACGACGACGTCCCCTCTCCATTGCGTGGCGATCCGCTGCGCATCCGCCAGGTCCTCACCAACCTGACCCACAATGCGCTCAAGTTCACCGAACAGGGCGAAGTCATCGTACGGGTCATGGTCGAAGAGCAGAACACCCAGGGTCGCGTTCTCCTTCGCGTCAGCATCAGCGATACCGGCATCGGACTCACCCCGCAGGAGCAGCACAACCTGTTCCAGGCCTTCCGACAGGCGGCAGCCAGCCACTCGCGCCATTACGGTGGTTCGGGGCTGGGCCTGGCCATCAGTCGACAGTTGGTCGAGCAGATGGGTGGGCAGATCACCGTGGAGAGCGAACCCTCACGGGGCTCGACCTTCTCTTTCACACTACCCTTGGATGTGGTCGGCAGTAGCGAGATAGAACCCGAGGCCATCCTCGACCACGACCGGGTCGCGCTGCATGAACCTCACGCCCCGACCCGACATGCCCTCAATCATCTACTCACGCTCTGGGGTGGCAAGGTTGAAGAACTTCGCCAGCCGGAGCTGACGCCTCCCTACCCGTCCCTGCTGGTAGCCGCCCTGCCCAGCGAACTCAATGAAACGCGGCTCGATGAGTGGCGAAGAAGGCTTCAGGCCAGCCCCTGTCCGGTGCTGCTGCTGGTCAACATGGCACCGCTGGACCTGCCCGACCTGCATCTGCCGAGCGGCTGCGAGATTCTCTGCAAGCCGGTCTCACGTCAGGCGCTGGCCGATGCCCTGCGTCGATGCAGTGCGGTGCAACGGCTCCCCAACGCCCAGGAAAGGGATCAGCCCCGGGTCCTGATTGTCGACGACAACACTATCAATCGCCGCCTACTGCGGGAATTGCTGCAACGCCCCGGCCTCGAGCTGGTCGAAGCCGGCAGTGGCGAGGAAGCCCTGGCACTGGCCGAAGGTCCTGCCTTTCATCTGGTGTTGATGGACATTCGCATGCCAGGCATGGACGGCATCGAAACCACTCGCGCACTGCGCAGGCTGGGAGGACACTGGACTCACTGCCCGATCATTGCCGTCACGGCACATGCTCACGACAGCGAACGCGAGCGGCTGCGGGAAGCGGGCATGCCGGAAGTGCTGGCCAAGCCGGTGGACTCCAACCGGCTGGAGGCTCTTCTCCAGCGTTACATCGGTCACGTGCCAGCGCCCGCCGCAGCTGCCAAGTCGCCTGCGGCGCAGGAAACCGCCCCCTCGCTGGCCAGTGAGCTGGCAGTGGTCGACATGGACCTAGGTACGCGCTTGGCGAACGGCAACGAGAGCCTGGCATACGAGCTGCTGGACGAACTGGTCGCTTCACTGCCGGATACCGTGAGCGACATGCAGAGCGCACTCTCCGCCGGAGACCCCGAGGCACTGCTGGATGCCGTGCATGCGCTCAACGGCGCTTGCCGGTACTGCGGTGCCCCCGCCCTCGCGCTGGTGGCAGAAACCCTGGAGACCCGATTGCGCTCACGCGGCATGGCTGACATCGAGCCATTGACCGAAGACCTGTTCCAGGCCATCGGACGCCTGCGCGAATGGCACGCCACGCATCGAAAAACGCCATCCGACACGACCATTGCCAGCTCGGCCACACCACTCAAGGACAGATGAAGGACGGCGGCTTCGAAGCGCACCATCCTGGCATGCTCAGTGCCGATGACGGTAATGGTCAGTGATCGTGTTCATCGTGGTCGTGGTCGTGCTCCTCCAGCGAGGCGATGAAGCCTGCCTCCTGACCGGCGATCATCAGCCGCTTCATCTCGGCCACGGCCTCCTTGAGCCCGACGAACAACGCGCGGGCGATGATGGCATGGCCGATATTAAGTTCGTGCAGCCCCGGGATCGCCGCGATGGCCTCGACATTGTGGTAATGCAGGCCATGCCCGGCATTGACCGTGAGCCCCAGTTCCAGCGCCATCTCGGTTGCCGCTGACAGACGTGCATGCTCCTCGCGGGCCGCCTGCCCCGTACATTCGGCATAGGCCCCTGTGTGCAGCTCGATTACCGGCGCCCCGGCACGCCTGGAGGCCTCGATCTGGCTCGGCTCGGGATCGATGAACAGCGACACCTCGCAGCCTGCCGCCGCCAGACGCCGACAGGCATCCGCAATCGCATCGAAATTGCCCACCACATCCAGACCGCCCTCGGTGGTCAATTCCTCGCGCTTCTCCGGCACCAGACATACATGCGCCGGACGGACCTCCTCGGCCAGCGCCAGCATCTCTTCGGTGACGGCCATCTCCAGGTTCATGCGGGTATTGAGCACCTCGGCCAGCAGGCGCACGTCGCGTTCCTGAATGTGCCGCCGATCCTCACGCAGATGAATGGTGATGCCATCGGCTCCCGCCTCTTCAGCCAATAGCGCCGCCTGGACAGGGTCGGGATAGCGCGTGCCGCGTGCCTGACGCAACGTGGCAATGTGGTCGATATTGACGCCAAGCAGAATGCGCGGGGGATGCATGAGACTCTCCAGCTACGGGTCGAGGAAGTGGCAATCAGTGTGAGGGGGAACGGCGCCGTTCGGCAAGTTGACGCATCAGCTCGCGCGAGCGCAACGGCCGCGAGCCGAGCAAAGGGGCTAGCGCCGCACGCGCAATTGCCTTGGCCGGACCGGCCAGGCCCGGCGCCGTCCAGTCGCCCCCGGCCAACAAACGCAGGGTGCGACCGTCGAGCCCCGGCTCACCAGGCACGAAGGCCCGTGAGGACGCATCGAAGCGATAACGGCCGTGAGGGTCGAGTTCGCCGCCCTCCGGTGTGGTAAAGCGTGGCGCGGCATCCAGCATGTCGAGCAGAGAGAACTCCAGGCGCCGCAGCGCCACGGCACGGCCATCAGGACGCGGCAGCGCCTCGAGCAGCGCCGTATAGAAGGCGAAGACCTCCGCCGCCGGTAGCTCGACTGGCAGCGTCCGCGTCAACAGCTCGTTGGCATAGAGCCCGCATAGCAGGCCTTCACCGGCAAGCAACGCCGCCGCTCCACGGCTCTCCATCAACCTCAGGCGTTTTAGTTCCCCTTCCCCCACCCAGGTGACATGCAACGGAGCGAAGGGCTGCAGCCGACCGCGGGAGCGCGAGCCCGGGCGCTGCACGCCCTGGGCCACCGCTCGCACGCGGCCATGCTCAAGGGTAAGCAGCTCGACCAGCGCGCTGGTCTCGCGATAGGGACGCTTATGCAGGAGGAAGGCCGGCTGCGGCTGCATGAGATCGGGCGCTTGCCAGTTAGGGGCGAGTTCAGTCGAGGTCGTAGCCCAGACTCTTCAGGGCTCTCTCATCGTCCGACCAGCCACGCTTCACCTTGACCCACAGGTTGAGCATGACCTTGGCGTCCAGCGCGCGTTCCATGTCGAGCCGTGCCTCGCGGCCAATGCTCTTGATCCGTTCGCCCTTGTCGCCGATGAGAATCTTTTTCTGTCCGGGACGCTCCACCAGGATCAGAGCACTGATGTGGATCACCTTGCCCTCGTCGCGGAACTCCTCGATCTCTACCGTGACCTGGTAGGGCAGTTCGTCGCCGAGCTGGCGCATGATTTTCTCGCGCACCAGTTCCGCCGCGAGGAAGCGCTGGCTCTTGTCGGTGATCTGGTCGTCGGGAAAGTAATGAATACTCTCGGGCAGGTGCTTGGCCACCTCCGCCTCGAGCTCGGGCACGTTGGTGCCATGCTTGGCGGAAATGGGGATGATGGCGGCGAACTCGCGCCGTGCCCCCACCTCGGCGAGCCAGGGCAGCAGCGTGCTCTTGTCCTCGAGTCTGTCGACCTTGTTGACGGCGAGAATCACCGGCGCCTCGACGTGCTCCAGGCGCGAGAGGACCACCTGGTCCTCGTCGGTCCAGCGCGTGCGGTCGATGATGAATACCACGCAGTTCACGTCGCGCAGGGCTTGGGTGGCCGCCTGGTTCATGAAGCGGTTGATCGCCTTGTTGCGGTCACGCCCGAGGATGTGGATGCCCGGAGTGTCGACGTAGACGAACTGTGCTTCCCCCTCAGTCTTGATGCCCATGACCTGGTGTCGGGTAGTCTGGGGCCGACGCGAGGTGATCGAGATCTTTTGCCCGAGGATGCGATTCATCAGGGTCGACTTGCCGACATTGGGACGACCGACGATGGCCACGAAGCCACAGGTCTCGCTCATGAGCTGGCCCCTTTCTGGTTTTCGAGCTGAAGCAAGGCAAGTTCGGCGGCTTGCTGCTCGGCATGGCGACGGCTGGAACCGGTGCCCAAGGTGTGCGAGTCGAGCAGCTCGATGTGGCACTCCACGGTGAAGGTCTGGTCATGAGCTTCGCCCTCCACCGACACCACTTCATAGCGCGGTAGAGGCGACTGACGCGACTGCAGGAACTCCTGCAACCGTGTCTTGGGGTCCTTCTGGGTATCCTGCAGATCGATCGATTCCAGACGCTCGGCATACCAAGCCAGCACACGGGCACGCGCCACGTCCATGCCGGCATCGAGGTAAATCGCGCCCAGTACGGCTTCGACCGCATCGGCCAGGATCGAGTCGCGCCGATGCCCGCCACTCTTCATCTCGCCGGAGCCCAGGCGCAAGCATTCACCGAAGGACATCTCACGGGCCAGCTCGGCCAAGGTCTGGCCACGCACCAGGCGGGCACGGAGCCGCGACAACTGCCCTTCGCGGGCCTGAGGAAAACGCGCGTAGAGCGCCTCTGCGATGACGAAATTGACGATGGAGTCGCCGAGGAACTCCAGCCGTTCGTTGTTCTGGCCCCCGAAGCTGCGATGGGTCATGGCCAGTTCCAGCAAGGCGATGTCGCGAAAGGTATAACCGATGCGTCGGCTAAAGGCGGAAAAGGATTTGCTCACGAAATTCCTGTTATTTCTGATCCATCAATGGATGCGGCGAACCTGGGTGAAGCTCGGTAGACCACCATCCCAGTGCATCCACACGGCAAACGCCCGCCCGACGACGTTCTCCTCGGGCACGAAGCCCCAGTAGCGGCTGTCGTTGGAGTGGTCGCGGTTGTCACCCATGGTGAAGTAGTGTCCGTCGGGCACGACGATTTCACGCACGCGGGGGCCCGGGTCACGTGGATTATTGTAGATATGATGGCTGACCTCGCCCAGTCGCTCTTCCAACAGCCATTCGCCAGGCGCCGAGACAGGCGCTTCGTCCAGCAGGCGCTTAGGCACGGGCTCGCCATTGACGAACAGTTGCTTGTCCTCGTAACGCACGGTATCGCCGGGCAAGCCCACCACACGCTTGATGAAATTCACCGAGGGTTCGCTGGGAAAGCGAAACACCATGACATCGCCACGCTGCGGCTCGCCCACCTCGACGATGCGGGTGTGGGTCACCGGCAGACGCAAGCCGTAGGCGTACTTGTTGACCAGAATGAAATCGCCCACCTCCAGCGTGGGGCGCATGGAACCGGAAGGAATCTGGAAGGGCTCTACCAGAAAGCTTCTCAGCAGCAGCACCACCAGCAACACCGGGAAGAAGGAGCGCGCATAGTCGACCGGCCATGGCTCCTTCATGGCGCGCTCGCGGGCGGTCTGGTCGAGCCCCTCGGTGGTACCCGCCTCGACGGCGGCCAGACGCTGTTGACGCACCGGACGCCACCAGACCATATCGAGCAGCCAGATCAGCCCTGTGATGGCCACGGCCACCACCAGAAGAAGTGAAAAATCCATAATTATCGCCGGTCCTAATCGTTCACCTTGAGTACGGCCAGGAAAGCGTCCTGAGGAATCTCTACCCGACCGACCTGTTTCATGCGCTTCTTGCCTGCCTTCTGTTTCTCGAGCAGTTTCTTCTTGCGCGTCACATCGCCGCCATAACATTTGGCAGTCACGTTCTTGCGCAGCGCCTTGACCGTGGAGCGTGCCACCACCTGTCCACCAATGGCGGCCTGGATCGCCACGTCGAACATCTGACGCGGGATCAGCTCCTTCATTTTTTCCACCAGCACCCGACCACGCGAATGCGCATGATCACGATGGATGATCACCGCCAGCGCATCGACCCGGTCGCCGTTGATCAGCACGTCCAGGCGCACCAGCCTGGCCGCCTCGAAGCGCTCGAAATTGTAGTCCAGTGAAGCATACCCTTTGGAAATCGACTTGAGGCGGTCGAAGAAGTCCATCACGACTTCGGACATGGGCAGCTCGTAGGTGAGCTGGATCTGGTTGCCAAGGAACTGCATGTCCTTCTGGGTACCGCGGCGATTCTCGCATTCGGCGATAACGTTGCCGACGAACTCCTGCGGCACCAGGATACTGGCACGCACGATCGGCTCGCGCATCTCATCCACGTCGGCCATATCGGGCAGCTTAGAGGGGTTGGAAACGTACCTGACGTCACCATTCTTCATCGCCAGTTCGTAGACCACGGTCGGCGCCGTAGTGAGCAGGTCCAGGTCGTACTCGCGCTCGAGCCGCTCCTGGATGATCTCCATATGCAGCGTGCCGAGGAAGCCGACACGGAAGCCGAAGCCCAGGGCGTCGGAATTCTCGGGCTCGTACTCCAGCGAAGCATCATTGAGCGCCAGCTTCTCCAGCGCATCGCGGAAGTCCTCGTAGTCGTCAGCGCTGACCGGGAACATGCCGGCATAGACCTGCGGCTTGACCTTCTGGAAGCCGGGTAGGCGCGGCACGTCCGGCGTCTTGGCGTGGGTGATGGTGTCACCCACCGGCGCACCGTGGATGTCCTTGATGCCGGCCACCACGAAGCCCACCTCTCCGGCACGCAGGATATTGGTTTCCTTGCGCAGGGGTGTGAAGATGCCCACCTCGTTGGCCTGCCAGTCACGGCCGGTCGACTTGATGCGAATCTTTTCGCCTTTCTTCAGGGTGCCGTCGAAGATGCGCACCAGCGACACCACGCCAAGGTAGTTGTCGAACCAGGAGTCGATGATCAGCGCCTGCAACGGCGCGTCGGGATCGCCCTTGGGAGGTGGAATGTCGCGCACCAGGCGTTCGAGCAGCGCATCGATGCCGAGCCCGCTCTTGGCCGACACCTGGCAGGCATCGGTGGCGTCCAGGCCGATGATCTCCTCGATCTCGTGGGCCACCTTGTCGGGATCGGCCTGGGGCAGATCCATTTTGTTGAGCACCGGCAGGACCTCGAGCCCCTGCTCGATGGCGGTATAGCAGTTGGCCACCGATTGGGCCTCGACCCCCTGGGCGGCATCCACCACCAGCAGCGCGCCCTCGCAGGCGTAGAGCGAGCGCGACACCTCGTAGGAGAAGTCGACGTGCCCCGGGGTGTCGATGAAGTTGAGCTGGTAGGTGTTGCCGTCCTGGGCCCGGTAATCCAGCGTGACGGACTGGGCCTTGATGGTGATGCCACGTTCGCGCTCGAGATCCATCGAATCGAGCACCTGTTCCTTGAGTTCGCGCTCGGTCAGGCCACCGCAATTCTGGATCAGACGATCGGCCAGGGTCGACTTGCCGTGATCGATATGGGCAATGATCGAGAAATTCCGAATGTGCTTCAGTTTTTCGTTGCTTGCTTCGTTGCTCATCTAGCCCAATCCGGTGTTCGACACGAGCGCGGCAGCGGCGGAGTCATCGGCGCCCGTTCACGTCATATGAATTCGATGGCCGGTATTGTACCGGCATGGCCAAGGGTTGGACAGCACAGCCATCCATGAGCCACAAAAACGAAGGCACCTCCTGACATGCCAGGAGGTGCCTGTGACTCGATTCCCAGCGAAGAATCAGCCGCGACCGAGCCTCAGCGCCACGAACAGCGAACGGCCGTCGCGATAGAGGCGCACGGGCACGGCGCGATCGGTGGGCAGCGCCTGAGCCAGCTCACGCAGTTGGGCGGCGCTCTCCACCGCATGATGGTCAATACTGACGATCACGTCGCCCGGCATGATGCCGGCATCACTGGCCGCACCACCGGGGGCAACGTCACGCACCAGCACACCGCTATCGATGCCCAGGCGCTGGCGCTCGGCATCTTCCAGCTCGGCGATGGCGAGCCCCAGACGCGCCTGGGCGTCGGAATCGCCAGGGCGCGCCTGCGCCGTCTGCTCGCTGTCGGGCCAGTCGCCAATGGTCACCGTGACGCCCTGGCGCTCGCCATCGCGCATGATGCTCAGCTCAGCCTCGTTGCCCGGCGCAACCCTGCCGATGAGGCGAGGCAGGTTGCGTGAGCGTTCGACCTCTTCGCCATCAACCTCGAGTACGATATCGCCTGCCTGCAAGCCGGCCTGGGCGGCGGGCCCTTCGGGGTCGAGATCGGCGATCAAGGCACCGCTGGCGCTATCCATGCCGAACGACTCGGCCAGATCGCGGGATACCGGCTGAATCATCACACCAAGCCAGCCGCGACGGACGCGACCGTCCTCGCGCAGCTGGCTGGCCACGTCCATAGCCACGTTGATGGGAATCGCGAACGACAAGCCCATGAAACCGCCGCTACGGGTGAATATCTGTGAATTGATGCCGACCACTTCGCCGTCGAGGTTGAACAGCGGACCGCCCGAATTGCCTGGGTTGATGGCCACGTCGGTCTGGATGAACGGCACGTAGGCATCACGCGGCAACGTGCGATTGATGGCACTGACGATGCCGGCGGTCACCGAATGGTCGAAGCCGAATGGCGAGCCGATGGCAGCTACCCACTCACCTACGCGCAGCTCATCGGAATCGCCCATATTCAGTGTCGGCAGATCCGAGGCATCCACCTTGAGCAGAGCCACGTCGGTCTGGGTATCGGCGCCCACCAGCTCGGCCTCGAGTTCACGGCGATCGTTGAGGCGCACGAGGATCTCGTCGGCTCCTTCGACCACATGGGCATTGGTCAGAATGTAGCCGTTTTCGCTGATGATGAACCCCGACCCCAGCGACTGCCGCTCGCCGCCGCGTCCAGGGCCTTCGCCACCTCCCGGAGGGACTGGGAAACGATCGCCGAAGAAGTGCCGGAAGATGTCGGGAATCTCCTGGCCACCGAAGCCTTCGAACGGCTGGGGACGGTTGGGCATGGCCCGGGTGGTGGAAATATTGACTACCCCGGGCGCCGCCTGCTCGACCAGCTCGGTGAAATCGGGCAGGTCACGGGCGAAGACAGGCTGCCACGACATCAGCACGACCAGCATCAGCGCCCCGAGAAAGAATTGTCGCGTCAATGACTTCATATAAGCTCCTGCATCAGCTTGCTTGCACCAGGTTTCAAACCCTTTCATTTCAAAGATCGCGTTTCAAACCCTTATGTCTCGAACCCTTGCACTATCGTTTATGCCGCTTCGTTGCCTGGCGGCACTCATTCCCGGGAAGGCACTTCGCGCCACGTCAGGTTTTCTGCCACCTGCACCAGTACTCGGGGAGGCAGCTCCCCCATGACCACCACTTGCATGGGGTACTCATCCCCCACCACATGGCGAACCACTGCAAGCGAGATGCCCAGCCGATGCAGCCCGGGAATCAGCCGTTCCTGCCCCTCCTCTATGGGCTCGACGAACAGGCTGAGAGTCGATAGGCCATCGCTGTAGAGGCGATGCCCTATCGCCCGGTCACGCTGTTCATCATGGGTATCGATCGGCTGGTCGATGAAGCCCTCCGGCAGCCACCCGGGACGCCACGGATGCTCCGGCGGCGGCCGCTGGGCATCCAGCACCACCCCGCCGTCATGCAGTTCAGGTGGCTGCAGTTCGGTCAGTTGGAAAGTCTCGACTACACGACCGCGGTCGTCGATCAGCTCGCGCTTCAACGGCAAGGCCGTCTGCAAGTCGAGCCAGAGACGCTGGCCGAAACGCATGCCATCGAGCGGCTCGATATCCAGGCGCACCGCGCTACGGTTGGCGATGCGCTCGTCGCTGCCCATGCCGAGCCGATAGTATTGCTCGATATGCCGGGCGATACCGGCCGGAGAAGCCGGCACTTCCTCGTCGCCGCCCGACCATGTCATGCGACCGATGAGCCCACGCCGCTCGAAGAACACCGATGGACCGTCGAGGAAACGCGCCACTTCCCGCTCGATGCCATCCTGGATCTCCCTCGAGAGCGCCAGGGTACGTACGCCATCGATGCCGATGCGTACGGCACGCGCTTGAAAGGTATGACAATGACTGGCCCATAGGCTGCGCTCGAACCATTCCAGCGGCGAGCCAGGCCGCTCCCACTCAGCCAGTTGCCGGCAGTCGAACCGTTCGGCCTGCGTTTCGGCAATAGCGGGAGTGAGAGGGAACAGCAGCGCGGCACTGCTGAGGAAGGCCAGGCGCCTTGCGATACGCCTGCCCACCATCAGCGCTGCCCCAATGTCTCGTTACCCGAAGCCCGTAGCAAAGGCATCCAGACATCGCCACTGCCGTAGGCGGCCCCTTCGGCATGCCGATCGAGATAGGACTGCAGCAGGCGCGCCTGCTCCTGGTCGTTGCGCTGCGACTGACGGGGGTTGGGCGTCATGAACAAAGGGGAGTCGAAACCAGCCCCTACCGGCATCAGGCCGGACTGCGCGCCTGAGGAAGCCGGAGAGAACAACGGCATACCGACGGGTACGGCCTGGCTGCCACCGCTAGCCTGAGCGGCCAGGCTGCGCTGTGGCTGAGTCGAGGAGGAGCGCGTCTCGCCATCAGCCAGTTGGGCGTCTCCCCCGGTGCTGGTGAAATCGCTTCCTTGGTAGAATTGTACCCCGGTGATCACCATCAGGGTGACAGCGGCGGCAATCCCCGCGCTACGGCCCAAGGAGTGAGAAGAGCGACGCGGTGCGAGACGAGGCTCCTCGATCGCCGGCGCAGGTTCGGCGTCCAGACGGGCCATGATGCCTGCCGAAAGATCCGTGCTGACATCGATGTCATGATCCCGCCTCAGCAGGCTGCGCATCAGATGGTAGCGCCGCCATGCCTCTGCTGCATCCGGCTCGCTCTCGAGTGTTTTCAGCACCCGGCGCAGCTCGAGATCATCACCTTCATTGTCCATCAGGGCAGAAAGCGATTCCCGTGCATTCTGACTCATTCCTAACACCCCCACATTGGCAAGGCACCCTGCCTCGCTATCAATGATTCCCGGCATTCCCGACCGCACCCAACCGGAATACCGACAGCCCATGAATTGCCGCTGTCATACCGCGGTCAATGCTTCAGACGTCATCGACGCGAGACAGTTCAGCGCCGAAACAAAAACATTGCCGAAAACTTCACTCCGTCAACGATTCGCGAGTCCGCGCCGTGGTCATCAGCGGTTGGATATGCTGATCCACCGCCTCCCGTGCACGAAAGATTCGCGACCGCACCGTACCCACCGGGCACTGCATGATATTGGCGATATCCTCGTAGGAAAGCCCATCGAGTTCGCGCAGGGTAATGGCCGTGCGCAGGTCGTCGGGCAGATTCTCGATCGCTTCGAATACTGCGGCCTCGAGCTGGTCTCGGGCCAGCGACGACTCCGGTGTCTCGATGTCGGAGAGCCGGCCGCTATGGTCGAGGATCTCGGCATCGACGATGTCGAGATCGCTGCCCGGCGGACGCCGCCCCCTCGAAACGAGGTGGTTCTTGGCCGTGTTGATGGCGATGCGGTACATCCAGGTATAGAAGGCACTCTCGGCGCGAAACTTGCCAAGTGCACGATAGGCCTTGATGAAAGCCTCCTGGGCCACGTCCTGCACTTCGGCATGGTCCTGTATATAGCGTCCGATCAATCCGATGATCTTGTGCTGATACTTCTTGACCAGCAGATCGAAGGCTCGCGTATCGCCTTTCTGCGCACGCTCCACGAGCTGTTGATCGCTTTCCCGATTACCCATTCACGCTCCCCCCGGCAGGGCGAGACCCTGAAGCGGGATGAGCCGTAAAAGCATCGTTAGGTAGTCTGCATGCATGGTATCAACCTGGAGCCCGTTGGCCGCTGAAAATCCCTGGACGTTTTCGTCCGTCCCGACAAGTGTTCCTGTTTCTTGGCCGCGCATCAAGCCAGCCGCCATGCCGCCGGGCTGTGACAATCCCGCGGCCGTAGGGTTCCGTTGTGATTGCCGCTTTTTCCCTCGGCGGGTGTATAGTAGTTCATCTTCTCGCCATCAACGCATCACGACACAGGTAGCAACATGTCAGATCAGCAGGTCAGCAACCTCAACGTCCTGTCCCAGGACGTACTGATCACTCCCAAAGCCCTCAAGAACGAGATCCCCCTCAGCGAAACCGCCGAGAGAACGGTGATCGAGGGTCGCCGGACGATCCAGAACATTCTCGATGGTACCGACCCACGACTGCTGGTGGTGATCGGCCCCTGCTCGATTCATGATGTCGACGCGGCCCTGGACTACGCACGCCGCCTGCGCCATCTGGCCGACGAAGTGAAGGACAGCCTCTACATCGTGATGCGCGTCTACTTCGAAAAGCCACGCACCACGGTCGGCTGGAAGGGTTTGATCAACGACCCACACCTCAACGGCTCGTTCGAGATCGAAGAAGGCCTGCATATTGCCCGCCGGCTGTTGGTCGAGCTTTCCGAGCTCGGTCTGCCGCTGGCCACCGAGGCACTGGACCCGATCTCTCCGCAGTATCTGCAGGATTGCATCAGTTGGTCGGCGATCGGTGCCCGCACCACTGAATCCCAGACCCACCGCGAGATGTCGTCGGGCCTCTCCAGCCCGGTGGGCTTCAAGAACGGCACCGACGGCAGCCTGGACGTGGCCATCAACGCCCTGCAGTCGGTATCCCACCCGCACAATTTCCTCGGCATCAACCAGAGCGGCCAAGTGGCGATCATCCGCACCCGCGGCAACGCCTACGCCCACGTGGTGCTACGTGGCGGCAACGGCAAGCCCAACTATGACAGCGTGAGCGTGGCACTGGCCGAGCAGGAGCTGAAAAAGGCCGAGATCAAGCCCAACATCATGATCGACTGCTCCCACGCCAATTCCAACAAGGATCCGGCGCTGCAGCCGCTGGTGATGGATAACGTCACCAACCAGATCCTCGAGGGCAATCGCTCGATCATGGGGCTGATGGTCGAATCGCACATCGGCTGGGGCAACCAGAAGATCCTCGACGATCACAGCCAGATGCAGTACGGCGTTTCCGTCACCGATGCCTGTATCGACTGGCCGACCACCCAGGAGGCCATCACCAGGATGGCGCAGAAACTCGCGCCGGTGCTGGCCGAGCGTCGCCAGGACTGATCTCGCCACGCCAAGGCCCGCATCGATGGATGCGGGCTTTTTTACCTGGTGCACTCCCGCTAGCGGCTAGACACTTTCTATTTCGCGCCTGAACGGCGGCAAGGCGTCGAGTAGCGCCTGGCCATAACGTCGCGTGAGCACGCGCCGGTCGAGCAGTGTGATGCGTCCCTGGTCGGCCTCCTTGCGAATCAGCCGACCACAGGCCTGCACCAGCTTGATCGAGGCATCGGGCACGCTGATGCGCATGAAGGGGTTGCCGCCCCGACTCTCGATCCATTCGGCCAGGGTCGCCCCCACCGGATCGTCGGGCACGGCAAACGGCAGCCGGGTGATCACCACATGGGTCAGGTAGTCGCCGGGCAGGTCGATGCCTTCGGCAAAGCTCGCCAGGCCGAAGATCACGCTACCCTCTCCGGCATCCACCCTCGCCCGATGGCGTTCGATCAGCTCGCGCTTGGGCAGCCTATCCTGAGCCAGCACTCGCTCGCGCCACTTCGCCGGCAGCGCCTTTTCCACTGCACGCAGTTGCGCCCGCGACGAAAACAGCATTAACACCGCTTCCTTATTGCCCAGCCCGCTGACGAAATCGACGATAGCCCGCTCGTGGGCGTCGCGGTCGCCAGGGTCCACGGCCTCGCGCGGTACGCTGAGCACCGCGCGGGAATAGTCAAAGGGGCTTGGCAGGCGCTGGTAGCGGTAGCGATTGGCCAGTCCAGCACGCTCCTGCAGGCGCTCGAAGCGGCCAAGCGCGGTAAGCGTGGCCGAGGTCACCACGGCACCGAAACAGCTTCCCCACAGGCTCTTGGCCAGGGTCGGCGCCGCCGACACGGGGCTTGCAGAGAACACCAGCTCGGGATCGCCGCCGAAACGCTCCAGCGTCAGCCAGCGCGCTCTCGGCGCCTCGCCTTCCATGTCGGTTTCAGCGTAGGCCTCCCACAGTCCGTGCGCCTCCAGCGCACGGCCGTGCAGCAACGCCAGCAGCGGCAGCCACGCCTCGGCTTGCTCCCGCTCGAGCCCGGTGTGCTTGTCGGGGTCGAGGCTCTCACGCAGGATGTCGCTCATGGTTTCCAGCGTGCGTGAAAGCTCGGCGAAACCCACCAGCAGGTTGCCGGCATGCTGGCGCAGGGCATCGGGAACACGCCCCATCTCGAAGCGGTGTTGATGGCTCTCCTCGCCCTCCTCCAATCCATGCTGACGCCCGGCCAACTGGTGGCCGAACGAAAAGGCCTCGCCCAGGCGCGGCTCCAGTGCGGCGATGGTCTCCGGCAGCCCGGCCAGCAGCCGCGCCAGGGCCGGCTGTATCGCCAGCGCCTGGTTGAGCTCGGTCAGCGACTTCTTCAGGTTGCCCAGCCAGCGCAGCGTACCGTTGATGCCCACGCGGTGGGCGAAGTGATTCAGCGCCTTGTCCGGCAGGTGGTGGCCTTCATCGAAGACGTAGATGCAGTCGCCGGGAGGCGGCAGCACCACGCCGCCACCCAGCGACAGGTCGGCCAGCACCAGGTCGTGGTTGGCAACGATGATGTCGGCACTTTCCAGGTCGCGGCGGGCACGGAAGAAGGCACAGGCGCCGAAATGGCCGCAGCGGCGGTTGGTGCACTGGCGGTGATCGATGGTCAGGCGCCGCCAATCGGTGTCTTCGATGGCTTCCGGCCAGCTCTCGCGATCCCCTTCCCAGCGGCCGCTGCCATAGGCCTCGGCCATCTCCTGCACCAGCGCCTGGAAATGATCGCCGGCGCCCTGGGCCAGACTCTGCTCGAACAGCGATAGGGTGGGGTTGTCCTCGACACCATCGAGCGCCTGCTCCAGGCGGGTCAGACAGACGTAGCGACCACGCCCCTTGGCCAGGGCATAGTCGAAGTCGAGGCCGCTGTGGGCCTTGAGGGTAGGCAGATCCTGCAGCAGCACCTGCTCCTGCAGGGCGATGGTGGCGGTGGCCACCACCAGGCGCTTGCCCCTAGCCTTGGCCACCGGCAGCGCCGCCAGCAGGTAGGCCAGCGTCTTGCCGGTACCGGTGCCCGCCTCGAGCACGCAGACGTGCTCGTCGGAGAGCCGCCGGCCGGCGTCGTCGGCCTCGATGGCGCTGAGTGTGCGGGCGATCTCGGCAATCATCAGCCGCTGGCCGTAGCGTGGCGTCAACCCCTGGGCTTCCAGCACGCGGCGGTAGGCCCCCTGTATCTCGCCCTTTAGGACGTCATCCAGCATGAGCGCTCCCTTTCGAGGCCGAAGGGACTTGCCCGGCATGTGCGAGGCCGGGGACAGGTCGAAGAGGAGGTCTTTTGCCATGGATGGCAAAAGTAGCGCCCAAGGATGGGTTCACAGCGCCTCCTCGAAGACCTTGTCGACGGCCTCCCTGCCACGGTGGCACTGGCCAGGCAAGCACATCAGCGCTCAACTCAGCGAAACACGATAGTTTAAAGCAGCCCCTCGGGCGGATGCTCGCAGGGCAGCTTGTCCTGGATGTAGCGCTCGATCTCAGGCAGCGAGAAGGCGTCCTCCTCGCCGACGAAGCTGATCGACACCCCGGTGGCCCCGGCACGGCCGGTACGGCCGATACGATGAACGTAGTCCTCCGGATCCTCGGGCAGGGTGTAATTGATCACGTGGCTGACATCCTCGATATGGATGCCGCGGCCGGCCACATCGGTGGCCACCAACACCTGCACCTCACCCTCACGGAAGCGTTCCAGGGTCTTGATGCGCTGATTCTGCGGCACGTCGCCGGAGAGCATCGCCACGTTGACGTCGGCCTTCTTGAGCAGACTCTCGAGTTTGCGCACCAGGTCGCGGCGGTTACCGAACACCATCACCCTGTCGAAGCTTTCCTGCTTGAGCAGGTTGATCAGCAGCTTCGGCTTGTCGTCGTCGCTGACCATGTAAACACGCTGATCGATGTTGGCCTTGTTGTCGACCGTGACTTCGATCTCGACGTGGGTCGGCTGGTGCGTCCACTGGCTGGCCAGGTTGAGGATGTCCTGGGAGAAAGTGGCCGAGAACAGGAAGGTCTGACGCTCCTCCTTCTTCGGCGTGTGGCGGATGATGCGCTTGACGTCGGGAATGAAACCCATCGACAGCATGCGATCGGCCTCGTCGAGCACCAGGATCTCGACCTGGGTCAGGTCGACGTCGCGCTTCTCATGGAAGTCGAGCAGGCGCCCGGGAGTGGCCACCAGAATGTCGAGCTTCTTGCCCAGGTTGTCGCGCTGCTTCTGGTAGTCCATGCCGCCAACCACGCTGGCCACATTGAGGTCGGTGAAACGCGCCAGCGCCTTGGCGTCCTTCTCGATCTGCAGCGCCAGTTCACGGGTCGGCGCCACGATCAGAGCCCGCGGCGCACCCGACTTCTGCCCGTCCGGCGCCTCTTCCTCAAGGAAATAGGCCAGGATAGAGATCAGGAAGGCGGCGGTCTTGCCGGTGCCGGTCTGGGCCTTACCGACCACATCGCCGCCCAGCAGCGTGTGGGCCAGCGCCTCGGCCTGTATCGGCGTGCAGTACTCGAAGCCCAGCGCATGGATGGCACGCATCAGCGGCAAGGGCAGATCGAAGTCGTGAAAGCGCCACTTGCCCGCCACGGCAGGCACCTGAAACTGGCGCAGATCCCAGTTCGACTGGCGGCGGCGCGGCTTGCGACGACGACGCTTGGGCTTGCGGTTCTCGGCCGGGGCTGTGGTCTGTTCCGACTCGCTCATAGGCTGTGTGTCTTGTCCGTTGCAATGGGTGAAGGAAACGCTGCGTCGACTCGCTCGTCGATTCGTTCAGCACTTCCTGAACTTCGTACAGCCGCATATTGTACCAGCCTATGGCGATGAGGGCGCGCCTCTTGCATCGGACTGGTAGAATGCACGCTCAGCAGCCACTCAACACCATGGAGCCAGGCCCGATGACACGCCGCAAGAAGACTCGCTCGCTGGCCGACAAGGTGACCATCCGCACCGGCAAACGCAAGGATTACAAGAAGTGGCGCCACGAGAATCCCGATCAGGTGACCTCGTCGCGCCGCTTCACCCAGAAGAAGCGCCAGCAGCGTAAGCTGCAGGCGGCGCGCAAGCTGGCCCGCCAGGAGCAGGGCGCCAGCATCGCCATCCATCCCGAACCTACATCGACATCTAGTGAGGAGCGCGACGAGTGATACGCCTGGTCTCGTTCAACATCAACGGGCTGCGCGCCCGCATGCACCAGCTCGAGGCGCTGATCGCCACTCACCAGCCGTTGGTGATCGGGCTGCAGGAAACCAAGGTCCACGACGACGAGTTTCCCCGCGAGGCGGTCGAGGCCATGGGCTACCACGTCCATTACCATGGCCAGAAAGGCCACTACGGTGTCGCACTGATGTGTCACAAGGCGCTCTGCCCCAGCGGGCCAGAGGAGGTCTTCTTCGGCCTGCCGGGCGACGGCGAAGAGTCCCAGCGCCGCTTGATCGGGGCACGGCTGCGCACCGCCGACGGCGAGACGCTGACCGTGTGGAACGGCTACTTCCCGCAGGGCGAGAACGTCGCCCACCCGACCAAATTTCCCAACAAGCGTGAGTTCTACGCCCAACTGATCCAACTGCTGCGCGAACGGCACCGCCCCGACGAGCGGCTGGCGGTGATGGGAGATTTCAACATCTCCCCCGAGGATATCGACATCGGCATCGGCGAGGATAACCGCAAGCGCTGGCTGCGCGAAGGCAAGACCAGCTTCCAGCCCATCGAACGGGAGTGGCTCGGCACGCTCAAGGCGTGGGGGCTAACCGACAGCTATCGCGTTCGCTACCCCCAGGTGGACGACCGCTTCAGTTGGTTCGACTACCGCTCCCGCGGTTTCGAACGCGAGCCCAGGCGCGGGCTGCGCATCGATTACATCCTGGTCACCGACCCCTTGGCCAAGCAGGTGCGCGACGCCGGCATCGACTACGACCTGCGCGGCATGGAGCGACCTTCGGATCACGCCCCGGTGTGGACCGACTTCGACATCTGAAACCAGACGTCTCGGCCCGCAGGGAAAGCCTCCCCTAACGGGTCGAGAGCCAGCGCGGGTCGACTTCGGCTCCAAGACGCTGCGCTTGCTGCATGGCCTGCTGTGCCAGCTCGAGTCGACCCCAGGTATGGGCCAGCAGGCCCAGGCGCCGCCAATCTTGGCCTTCTCCACTGCGCCGCGCCAGCTCGCGCCAGGCCTCGAGCGCGCGCTCGCGATCGCGGGCCGCTTCCCAGGCACGGGCCAACAGGCGCCGATGTTCCAGACTATCGGGTAGCGCTTCTTCTTCCAGCGCCACTTGTAGATATTCGGCGGCCCGGGCCGGAGTGCCGGAGGCCAGGTGCAGCTCGATGCGCTGGCGCAGGTCGTCCTCCCCTGCCAGCACCCCGAGCCGCCAGCCAGCCTCCCAGATCGCCGCAGCCCGCTGCGCATCGCCAAGCCCCTGAGCCAACGCCGCCGCCCGGCGCCACGCGGCGGGCTCGGCCTGTGCGTTCAGCGAAGCCTCCAATCTTGCCAGCGCCTGCTCGCCGCGCCCGGCACGCTGGAATACGGTAGCCGCCAGCACCTGGCGGCGCTCACCCGGCGCCGGGTCATCGGCCAACGCACGCTCGACCCACTGCGCCGCTTCCTCCCAGCGCTCCAGTTCCGCCAAAGCACGCGCCAGCCGCCAATGGTCGTCGGGGCTGCCGTCATGTCGCTGATTCCAGTCGAGCCACAGCATCACTGCCGCTTCCGTCTGGCCGGCAGCCAAGCGCAGCCGGGCCTCCTCTCGCAACCAGCGGTCACGCTGCACCTGCGGTGCCTCCTGGGTGCGGCGAGCTTGGCGCAGCTGCTCGGCAGCCGCTTCATGCTGTCCCACTTCGGTCGCGGCACCCGCAGCCAGTTGGCGATACAGGGCGCTGGCCCAGCGGTCGGCGGCATTGCCTCCCTCGAAACGCTGCGCCTGAGCACGAGCGCGCTCGGCCACCCCCTCGTGCTCGCCTTGCCGTAGCGCCTGCTGAAGCTGCTCCAGGTCGGCGATGATATCGCCGGAGAGAGCCGGTGCCTGGGCCGCCGCCGAAGCCGCTGCCAGCAGCCCGACATAAATGACGAGACCACAGACCACGAGATATCGTACGGCACGCATTGCCATGGCTCACCTCAACTGGAATTCCAGGCGCTGCCGTGCACGGCGCACGCCGTTGGCCGGTTCGAACTGCCAGCGCGCCACTGCCTGTTCGGCGGCCGAATCGAAGACGTTGCGCGGCTGCGACTCGACCACCCGGATGGAGGAGCGATCGACGCTGCCGTCGGGACGAATCAGGAACTGCAGCTCCACGTGCCCCTCCAGGCCACGCCGCTGGGCACGCGAGGGGTACTCAGGCGGCACGCGGTTGGTTGGCGTGATCTCGCCAACATCCACCGGCCCTTGCTCGGCGGGCGCAGGCTCGGCCGGGGCCGCACTCGGTGCCGGCGACGGGCTCGGCTGGGGAGACGGCGCCGGTGCCGGCTCGGGCTCTGGCCGAGGTTGCGGAGCAGGCTCCGGCGGCGGCTCAGGCCGAGCCTCGGCGAGTTCCGGCAGGCTGGCATCGAATTCCAGCGGCTCCATCGGCTCTGGCGGCAATTCCGGCTCGGGCATGGCGATCGCACTTTCCACCGGTGGCAGCGGTTCCGGCTGGGGCGGCGGTGTCGCTTCGGCCTGGGGAGGCGGCGGTTCGGCGCTGGGCTCGACCACTTCCTCCTGCACCGGCTCGGGAGCCTCGACCATGCTCAGTGTCAGGCTCGCGTCAATGACGTCGAACTTCTCTTCCGGCGGCGCCACCAGCAGTGCCAGCAGCCAGAACAGCAACAGTGCGAGAGCCACCCCGCCCAGCGATGAGAACGGTATGCGCGTCACGGCCTGCTCCGGCTGGCGGCCACGGCCACCTGCTCCACGCCGGCCTCACGGATGCGATCCATCACTTCGATCAACAGACCGGTCGTCGAGTCGCGATCGGCCTGGATCACCACCGAGCCGTCATCACTCACCAGCGAGGCCACTTCACCTCCGACACGGTGCAGGTCCACTGCGCGACCGTCGACCCATACCGCGCCTTCCGGGGTAATGGCGACCATCACCTGGGCATCGGGCCGAGGTGAGGCGGCACTGGATTCGGGACGCTCGATCTCTACCCCGCTCTCCTTGATGAAGCTGGTAGTCACGATGAAGAAAATCAGCATGATGAAGACGACGTCCAGCATCGGGGTCAGGTTGACCTCGCTGGCTTCACCGTCGTCGGCGCCTAGGCGGCGTCTACGCATCGGTATCCTCCACGGCGCGGGCCAGGCGGTCGTGCAACCGCTGGTCTTCGCGTCGAATGATCTGCTCGAGGCGGCTGGTGAACAGCAACCCCACCACTGCCACCGCCATGCCGGTCAAGGTCGGCAGGGTGGCACGGGCAACGCCATCGGCCATGGCGCGGGCCTGGCTGGTATCGGTCATAGCCAGGCTGTCGAAAACGGCGATCATGCCGGTCACGGTACCCAGCAGCCCCAGCAGCGGGCACAGCGCCACCAGCAGCTTGAGCCAAGGCAGCGGGCGGCGCAGCCGCCCGATCAGCTCACGCGCCCAAGCCTCGCGCAGGGTCAGCGCGCTCCAGCTCAAGTGGTCCTGGCGCGCCGCCCAGCGCTCGATCAGCGCCCGTCGTGCGCGACGATAGGTGATGCGGAAGTACCACACGCGCTCCAGCGCCAGGCTGAACAGCACCATCGCCACCAGGGCGATCATCACCAGGACCGAACCGCCCGCCTCGACCAGGCGTTCCAGCGGTTCAAACCAGAGCGGCATTGCGGCGTGCGCTCCCGGTCGCGGCATCGGGCCCGTGCGGGCGATGTTCGAGCTGCTCGGCCAGAGCGGCGCTGGCCTGGCCCTCGACCAACCCTGCCAGGCAGCGGCTGCGTCCGGCCAAAGCCGTATGCGCGAACAGCAGTGGTACGGCCGTGATCAGGCCCAGCACCGTGGTCACCAGCGCCTGGCTGATGCCGCCCGCCATCAGTTGCGGATCGCCGGTACCGAATACGGTGATCGCCTGGAAGGTGACAATCATCCCAGTCACGGTACCCAGCAAGCCCAGCAGCGGCGCCACGGCGGCCAGCAGCTTGACCAGCGGCTGGCCACGCTCCAGGCGCGGTAGCTCCGCCAGCACCGCTTCGTCGAGGCGAGCCTCCAGCGCCTCCGGCACCGGATCGTCCTGCAGCGCGCGGAAGCGCAGCAGCACGCGCCCGAGCGGATTGTCCTCGCGCAATGTGGTGAGATCGCGCAACTGGCGTCGCATGGCCAGGCTGACGCGCAGCAGATAGGCATATTGCAGTAGGGCAACCAGCAGGCCGATGCCCCCCAGTCCCACCACCACATAGCCGACCGCCCCCCCCTGGTGGAAGCGTTCGAGCAGGCTCGGCCGCTGGGCCAGGGCCGCCATGACCTGGCCGCGAGTCGGATCGAACGTCAGCGAGCGCGACTCGCCGGCATGGAACGCCGCCAGGCTCGCGGCGACTTCACGCGGGGTACGCTCAACTACCGACAGGGCCCGGTCGTCGGCGCCGCGACGCAGCAGATGACCATCAGTGAAGGCGGTGAAATCGCCGACGCGGATCACGTCTCGCGCCGCAATCTCGCCATCGGCCGCAGCCACAGGCGCCTCGAAGCGAACCACCCGCGCAGTATCGGCGGTCAGCGCTACCAGGCTGTCTGCGAAGGCTTCTAGATGCTCGAGTTCGAGCACTTCGGCATCGTCGAGTCGCGGCGGCAGCTCAGCGCCCTGCACTACCAACCAGCTGTCGGCCAGACCATCGCGCAACTCGCCACTGTGCTGGGCGAGTGAGGCCAGGATCGCTTCGAGGTCGTCACCCTGTTCCTGTTGACGCGCTTCGAGTTCGGCCTGTCGCTCGTTCAGCGCCAGGGCCTCGGCCTGCAATTCGGTGTTGCGCACCTCGGCCTGCCGATGGGCGGTGCGAGCCTCCTCGAGAGCGGCTTCCAGAGCATCGCGATCCTCCACGAGTTCGGCCAGCCGCGCCCGGTCACGAGCCTCGGCAGCCTCACGCTCGGCACGCAGGGTGGTCAGCGGTTCCGATTGTGCCTGGAGGCTCGCCGAGACACTCATGAGGCCTATCACTATCAACAGGAGGCCTGGAGCAAAACGCGACAGTCTCATGCGCCGCCCTCCTCGGTGCGTTCGAGCGGCTGCGAAATGGGTAGCTCGAGAAGTTCGGGGGCGCGGCGATCGCGTGCGATACGCAGGCCATCGCGCACATCGCGACGCTGGGCTTCGTCGAGCGGTGCCCAACTGCCGGTATCGGCCTGCCACACGCGCCCGGCGCGGCCGTCTGGGGTCAGATAATAGAAGCCCACGCGCCCAAGCCTCAGGTAGTCCACCTCCCGTCGCGAATCTCCCTCTCCGAGGTAGCCGCGCCAGGCATCGACTTCGCGGCCGTAATCCAGCTCGGCGCGCCACGCTGCGACGATCCGCTCCCAGCGCTCGGCGCTGGTCAGTTCATCGGCCTGGGAACGCAGACTGGCAACCCGTGCCTGACGCTCCTCGCGCAGGAACGGCATGTCGTCGTCGACCCACTGCTCGAGCCGCTCGATCAGGCGCTCCTGCAGTACCGGCAAGGCTTCACGGGTTTCCGCCAAAGTATCGAGCGCCGCCTCGCGGCGATCCAGCATGGCAGCCTGGTGCTCGAGCCGCGGCGCCAGCTCGGTGTTCTCGCGTGCCAGCCTGCGCTCGGCACGCTCCAGCTCGCGTAGTTCCTCGAGCATGGCTCGCGCCTCGTCGTCGGCAGCGTCGATACTGGCCTGCAGTGCGGCCTGGCTACGCTGAGCCTCTCTCGCCTCCTGCTGTAGCGCGGGGTCGGCGGACGCCGAGGCGGCCAGACTCAGCCAGAGAATTGCCCCCCAGAGGCATGGATGGCGAAACGATCTCACGTGCGAACTCCTGGCAGAAACACTCTATGAACAAACGATGCCGCCCATGTGGGCAGGGCAAGACGATGCCATAAATGATAACCGTTATCAATGATAATTAGCGCATCGCTACCCTTCGGCACAGATCATAATCATAATCCTTATCATTGAGATTGTAAGGACAAACGCTATACTACCTTCCATCGTCCCACATCAAGATCGACACTGTTGCTCCCATGCCATTGCATACTCATGCCGCTATCGCTGCCTCAACTTGCCATGGCAACCACACTGCTATTCTCTGCACCACATGCGGAGCAATGGCATGACGATGGCCACCGCCGCTTGCCAGCATACCTCCCGCGACCTGAGGACCTATGGGGAGCGCTACGGCATCGACTACCGCTTCCCCCAGCAGCCTCCCGGAGCGGCTGGGCAGGCCATTCTTCGCGGGCGCATTCTCGAACTCTCCCCGGCAGCCGGCATGCAACTGGTCGCTTCTGACATTGAGGTATTACAGCGCTACGACTCCCGTTCACACCGCCCTGCCCCGCTGGCGATCATCGTCATGCTGGAGGGACATGCGGAGATTGGCCTGGGTGAAAAGCGCCTTGCGCTCACCTCCGGCATGGCGCTGAGCGTCCGACTGGACGAGCGCGAAGGCCTGCAGGCCATGCAGCTCCCCAACCAACGCATACGCGCCCTGACCCTGGCGCTGGACACGCCACGCCTGACCGATGCGCTTGGCGGCAGACGGCAACCGCCAGGCTCGAGCCTGCATGCCTGGACACTACCTACCGGCTTACAGCAACTGCTGGACCAGGCCCTGAATTCCCCTCTGGCCGGCATGGCATCGCGCCTGCAATGGGAAGGACTGGCGCTGCAGCTGTTGGCTCATGGCCTGCCACCAGAGCTGGACATATCCTCCGCCCGGCTTTCCCCCGGGGAGTGGCAGCGCCTGGAGCGTGTCCGCGAACAGCTGCAACGCTGCCCGGCACACTCGCACCGCTTGTCAGCGCTGGCCGAACTGGCCGCCATGAGCCCCGCTACCCTACGCCGTAAGTTCCAGGCGGCATACGGTAGCTCCATCTTCGATTTTCTGCGCGAACGGCGCCTCGAACACGCTCGCGAGCTGCTGCTGCAAGGTCACGGTATCGAACGCGCCGCTCAGTGCGCCGGCTATCGGCATGCCAACAACTTCACCACGGCCTTCCGCCAGCGCTACGGCTATCCGCCAAGTTTCCTGCGCCGGGCAGACTGAGCACTGCGCAGAGAAAGCTGAGCAGGCGGCAGAGGACGGCAACGCCCAACAAAGGAATAATTCTCATTACCGATGAGATACCATTCCGCAGAGGAACCGTCATGCCGACACCCCGCCCACTGGCACTGAGCATCTCGCTCGTGTCTGCCCTCGTTTCCATCCAGACCCAGGCTCAACAACCTGTGGAGGCACAGGCCGAAACCCTGGAGGCGCTGACCATTACCGGGCAGGCCGCGACCAAGACCGACACGCCGTTCGTCGAAACGCCACAATCGACTTCCACCATCGAGCGTGAAGAGTGGGAACGCCGCGGAGCACACACGGTGCAGCGCGCCCTGGATTATAGTCCCGGCGTCTTCACCAACCAGATCGGCGCCTCCAACCGCTTCGACTATCTGGTGTTACGCGGCTTCTCCGACGGCAGCCTGAGCAATACCTTCCTCGACGGCCTCAAGCTGATGGGCGATACCAATTCGCACAGCTCGATGACCGTCGACCCTTGGTTCCTCGACAGCATCGAGGTGGTACGCGGGCCGGCCTCGGTGCTCTATGGCCAGGCCTCACCAGGCGGCGTCGTCGCCCTCACCAGCAAGCGTCCGCAGTTCCAGCAGGGTGGCGAGCTGCGCCTTTCCACGGGCAACAATGCCCAGCGCAGCGTCGCCTTCGACCTTACCGGTCCGCTGGGCGAGCAACAGCGCGTCGCCTACCGACTCGTTGGCCTGGCCAGGGCCGCCGACACCCAGTTCGGCCCGGTGGAGGAAGAGCGCTACGCCCTTGCCCCTTCGCTGACCTGGGACGTGAGCGATACCACCAGTCTGACGCTCAAGGCCTACCTGCAGCAGGACCCGCAAGGTGGCTATCATGCCGGGCTACCCTATGAAGGCACCGTGGTGGACCGCAACGGCCGGCGTATATCCAACGATTTCTTCGAAGGCGAGGACGAGTACGACCGCTACGAACGCACCCAGCGCATGCTGGGCTACGAGCTGGAGCATCGATTCAGCGAGGCCTGGACGGGGCGTCAGCGTCTGAGCTATCTCAATTCCGACGTGGTGCTGAATCAGGTATATGCCTACGGCTGGAACGCCGATGGCAGCGAACTTGTGCGCGGCTACTCCGGCGCCGACGAGTCCTTGAGCGCCTGGACTCTCGACAACCAGCTCGAGGCCAATCTGTCCACCGGTTTCATCGACCATACCGTGCTGGTCGGCGCCGACTATCAGCGCCGCGACAATCGCGTAACATGGCCCTCAGGCCTGTTTCCCAATATCGATGCCTTCGATCCGCAGTACGGCGCCGGACCAGTCGATATGTACGCCCCCCTGCGTGAGGACCACGAACTCCGCCAAACCGGCATCTACCTGCAGGATCAAATGGCCCTGGGCAACTGGCGGCTGACGCTGGGCGGACGCTACGACTGGGTGGACATCACCAGCACCGACCGGGACAGCGGTGACACCAGCGAACTCGACGACACCCAATTCAGCGGGCGCGCCGGCCTGCTCTACCTGTTCGACAACGGTGTCGCGCCCTACCTCAGCTACTCCACCGCGTTCACGCCGACCAGCTTCGTCGATGCCGAGGGCGACCTGCTCCCGCCGATGGAAGGCAGGCAGATCGAGACCGGCCTGAAGTATCAGCCGGCGGGAACCCGGGATCGTTACAGCGTAGCGCTGTTCCAGATCAACCAGGAGAACGTGGGCACCAAGGAACAGCCCACCGACCCCTATCGTGCCGTGGGCGAGATCGAATCCAAGGGGCTCGAGCTCGAGGCATACACCCACCTGACCGACAGCCTGAGACTGCAAGCGGCCTATAGCTATACCGACATCACCTACAAGCGTGACGATGAGGGCAACCAGGGCAACCGTGCCGTCTACGCACCGCGCCACCAGGCCAGCCTGTGGGGTCATTACGCCTTTCAGAACGGTGCGCTGGCCGGGCTCGATACGGGGCTGGGGATACGCCATTACGCCGATATCCAGGCCGATCGCGCCAACACCGCTGCGGTGCCGGCGTATACCCTGGTCGACGCCACCCTGGGCTACGACCTCGGCCAACTCGGCCTCGACGGCATGAGCGCGCGCCTCAACGTCACCAACCTCACCGACGAAGAGTACGTGGCCTCGTGCAACTCGCTCGAGTTCTGCTACTTCGGCGCCGAGCGCGGCGTGCTCGGCACGCTGAGCTACACTTTCTAACGTTGCGATGGAATTCCAGTACAATGCAAACACCCGGCCGAGGGCCGGGTGTCTTGCGTAACGCCTGGAGAATCACCAGCGATAGCTGAGGCTGCCGATCACACTGCGCGACTCACCGTAATAGCACCAGAAGTCGACCTCGCAGGAGGCGACATAGGTTTCATCCGTCAGGTTGTTGACGTTGAGCTGTGCCCGCCAGTTGTCATCGAAGTCGTAGGCGACCATGGCATCGACCAAGGTGTAATCGGACACCTCGAGCTCACCTCCCACGCTGGAACCCACATGACGGACGCCGCCTCCCAGTTGCAGGCCGCCGAGCGCCCCCTGGGTGAAAGCGTAATCGATCCACGTGGAGGCCTGGTGGCGCGGAATGAGATCCTTGCGTTGGTCACCCTCGGTACGCGCATCGGTGTAGGTATAGGCGGCAGTGAGGCGCAGTTCGTCGCTCAACTGGATACGCCCCTCCAGTTCGAAACCTTGCGAGCGCTGTTCTCCCTCTTGCACTTGGAAGCCACCCGGCGAAGGCACGAGACCGTTACTTTCCTTGAGGTCGAAGATGGCCGCAGTGACATAACCGTCCCATTGCGGCGGGGCGATCTTCACACCCAGTTCCCACTGCTCTCCCTCGCGGGGCTCGTAAAGCTCGCCGGCATCGTCCACGCGCCCTAGAGGATCGAAGGACTCCGTGTAACTCAGATAGGGATGAATGCCATGCTCACCCAGATACATCACGCCGCCACTCCAGGAGAGATGATTGTCATCTGAGCGCTCCGTCACCCCGGTAGTACGGTCGGCGTTCTCGGTTTCCGCCTGGTCATAGCGCACTCCACCCAGCAGTACCCAACGGTCAGCCAAGCGCAGTTGATTCTGTAGATAGACCCCGGTTTGCTGCTTGCCGATATGACGCTCGACACGCTGATCTAGATCGATGGGCGTGAAATTGCCGTACACGGGATCGAAGACATCGATGGTACCGAAGGCAAAACTATCGGCTTCATGGCCGTTCAGCTTGAGATCCTGATAGTCGACGCCAAACAGCAGCGTATTCTCGTAGCCGTCGCCGGACCAGATGCCGATCGTGCGGTTGTCGATCGTCCAGCTATTGATAGTACCGTCGCGATGGGTATGGCCCTGCCCTGCCTCGCGCGGCCCCTGCATGCCCAGCACATAGCTGCTGCGCAGCAGCAAGTCCAGTTCGCTGTAGCGCAGGTTCTGCTCAAAGCGCCAAGCGTCGTTGAACCAATGCTCCAGCTCGTAGCCCAGTGCCCACTGGGTACGTTCATTCGTATCGTAGCCGGGTTGGCTGAGGTTGGTCTGGCGATCGATCCTGCCGTGGGGAGTGTCCTGAACGGTACCATAGGGCGGCTTGAAGGGATTGACGGGTACGCCGTCATCCTTTTGCAGGCTGGCCAGTAGCGTCACGGTGGTATCCTCGCTCAAATCCACCGCCAGGCTGGGAGCGAAGTAGTAACGCTCGTTGTTCGTGTGATCGAGATCACCGTCGCGCTCCTTCCAGGTACCGACCAGCCGATAGCGCACGTCACCGGAGTCGGTAAGCGGCCCTGAACTGTCGACGCCGATCTGGCGATGATCGCGATTTCCGAGCTGCAGGTCGACCCTCCCTTGCCGCTCACGGGTAGGACGCTTGCTGACGACATTGACCAACCCTCCGGGCGGTGCCTCGCCGTAAAGGATCGACGAGGGCCCCTTGAAGACCTCGACACGTTCCATGCCATAGAGCTCGGGCAGCCACTGGTAGAAGCCCTCGCGGTAGATACGCAAGCCGTCCTGATAGGTGGAGTGATTGAAGCCACGTACCTGAAGCCAATCGGTGTCGTTGTCCGATCCGTAATGGCCGGAAAGAACACCGGCCCGGTAGCGAAAGGTCTCATCGAGCTGCTGCACGTTGCGTGTCTCGAGTTCCTCCCTATCGACCAGGGAAACGGGGCGCGGTGTCTCGACCAGCGGCGAAGCCACTTTCAACGCCGTGCCGACCACCACGAGAGTGTCCGTCTCGAGCATTTCCTCTTCAGCCAATGCCTGTGGCGTCATGCCGAGCAGCACGCCCCCTATCGTAAGGCCAAGTGCGAGGCGTACCGCCTGCGCTAGTGCGTTCGGCTGAGAAGGAGGACAAGCGTGGGACATGGTGTGCGACCTCTACAAAAGGGCTATAGCGGAGTGGGAGTCAGCAGTGATGCGTTCACCACGCGACAACAATCAGTATCGAATGGTAATTGCAATCATACAGCATACCTAGTCGTTTGATAAATAAAATGCAAACCATTATCGTTACATGCTCTACAGGTAGATTCGCACTGTCGCTACTGAGCGACTCGATAGCTCAACTGCAAGCAAGGGAACGACGTACCATGCCCTCAAAAACACCTATCGCCTGGCTGGCACCGATAATGTTCGGCTCCGCTCTGCCAGGATTGGCCTTCGCCCAAGCCAATGACGAAGCTGCCGCCTCATCCGACCTTTCTCCGCTGGTAGTGACCGCAACCCGGAACCGTAGCCAAGCTGGTGAAACACCCCAGAAGGTGACCGTCATCACCCGCGAGCAGATCGAACAGCAGCTTGCCGTCACCCGCGACCGCGGCCAGATCCTGGGCAACCTGATTCCCGGCTACTCACCCAGCCGCCAGAAGATGACCAACTCCGGCGAAACGTTTCGTGGCCGCGCTCCGCTCTACATGATCGACGGCGTGCCGCAGTCAACGCCCATACGCGACAGCTCCCGCGAGAGCTATACCATCGATCTCGACATGGTCGAGCGCATCGAGGTGATACATGGCGCCAGCGCCGAGCACGGCCTGGGCGCTACCGGCGGCATCATCAATTTCGTGACAAAGCGCGCAGAAGGTGATGGCATCAACCACCATGTCTCGAGCCAGATCACCTTCGACGACAAGCTCGACTCGGAAGGCCTCGGCCATCGGCTGGGCTACCGCCTCAGCGCCCAGCAAGGCGATTGGGATTTTCTTGGCGGCATGACCCGGCAGGAGCAAGGCATCTTCCGTGATGGCAGCGGACAGAATATTGGCATTGATCCCATCCAGGGTGAGATTCAGGATTCGACCAGCTACGACCTCTTCGCCAAACTCGGCTACTGGATCGACGACGACCAGAGCCTGGAATTCTCCCTCAACCGCTTCGAGCTGGAGGGCAATAACGACTACGTGCCGGTAGTGGGGAACAGAGCCAACGGGGTCCCGACCAGCGCCGAGCGTGGCACACCGGACGGCGAAGCTTCCTACAACGAATCCACTACCGCGCAGCTCACCTATCGGCACGGTGACTGGTTCGGTAACCAACTGGATGCCAAGGTCTATCACCAGCGCTTTCGCGCCCAGTTCGGCCCCCACCCCAGCGCCTTTCCCTACCAGGACGCTCAGGGCAACGCCCGGCTCGACCAAAGCCGCAATGAATCCGATAAATTGGGCGCGAAGTTCACCCTGAGCCGCAGCGGCCTGTTCGATGACCGCGTATCGCTGGCCACCGGCATCGACCTGCTGCAGGACGAGACCCAGCAGCGTCTGGTACAGACCAACCGCAGCTACGTACCCGAGACCCAGTTCCGCAATGCCGCGGCCTTCCTGCAGGGTTCGCTGCAAGTGGTCCAGCCACTGACGCTACATGCTGGCGTTCGCTACGAGCACGCTCAGCTCGATGTCGATACCTACCAGACCCTTTCCCGCAGCGATGTCAGGCAGGATGGGGTGACGGTGGAAGGCGGCAAGCCGAGCTTCGACGAGACGCTGTACAACTTCGGGCTGGTCTACCAGGTCACCGACTGGGCACAGCTGTTCGCCAACTACTCCGAAGGCTTCGGCATGCCTGACGTGGGTCGGGTACTGCGGGCCGTCAACAGCGAAGGTCAGTCCATCGATACGCTGCTGGAGCTGAGCCCGATCATCACTGACAACCGCGAGGTCGGCACCCGCTTCGATTGGGGCCGTGCCCGACTGGAGCTGAGCTACTACGAGTCAGACTCCGACCTAGGCGAACGACTTGTCCAGGACAACAGTGGGGTGTTCGTGGGCAATCGAGAAAAGACCGAGATCCGTGGCGTTGAACTGGCGGGCGAACTCGACATGACCGGCGCCCATGGCCTGCGCGTCTCTTACGCTCGTAACCGGGGCAAGTCCGACACCACGGGCGATGGTCGGGTCGATACCGAGCTGACCGGCCTCAATATCGCTCCTGAGCGATTGACGGTTGGCTGGAACGCTAGTTGGAGCGACGATCTCTCGACCCACCTGCAGGCAAGCCACTTCTTCAATCGAGACTTCAACGACCAGGACGAACCCGACCTGCGCCGCTTCGACGGCTACACCTTGGTCGATGCCTCGCTCGGTTATCGTCTGCCCGTGGGCCAGCTCTCCTTCGGCGTCGAGAACCTCACCGACGAGCAGTACATCACCTACTATTCACAGACCGCCCGCCCTGGCGACGACCAGTATTTCGCCGGTCGCGGTCGTACCTTTACTATCGGTTATCAACTGGACTTCTGATTCCTCGCCCCTCGGGGGCCTGGCTTACTGTTTGGCGACGCCTCTGGCGTCGCTTTTTTCATCCTACCCGTGCCTTCAGCGCCACCACTCGGGATGTGCTGCCCGAAACTCCTGTCGACGGGACGCTTCCTGCGCCTGCTTGTTGAGCGCTGGCGCCAGCAGTGCCTCGGCACGCGTGGGAGAAAGGATGAACAGGCCATCGTCGTCGCCCACGATCAGATCACCCGGGGCAATTGCCACACCGGCAATGGCCACCGGTATGTTGACCTCGTCCTCGAGCTGCATTGCACGGGTGGTGAGCGGACTCGCCCCGCGCGAGAAGATCGGCAGGTTGAGCCGCGCCAGCTCGGCCGTATCGGTGACCCGACCAGAGGTCACCACCCCGGCAAGGCCCTTGCGCAGGGCCGCATAGCTGCGCAGCTCGCCCCAGCAGGCGCGGCTCTCGTCGCCGGAAACCTCGATCACCAGCACGTCCCCCGGTTCGGCCACTTCCAGCGCCTGGCGAATTACGCTGCCGTCGAGATGCGGAATGCGCACCGTCAGGGCACGACCCAACAGCCTGACGGGGCGGCACACCGGCTCGAGGCCGGCAATAGCGCCGAAATCGGTGAAATGGCCGAGGGTAGACGTGGCAATGCTGCGATACTGCGCCAGCAACGCCGACGCAACGCCCGACACGCGGGGATGGACGTCGAACATCGCGGTCTCTCCTTGTTGCCTGTGGCTGACGCTCAGCTACGCCAGCGGTGGAGTAGATAGATAAAGAACGGTGCGCCGATACCGGCAATAAAAATGCCCGCCGGCAAATCCCGCGGCAGGAAAGCGATTCGGCCCAGCAGGTCGGCATACAACACAATCAGTGCGCCGATCATCGCACTGGCTGGTACCAGTCCGGTGTGACGGCATGCCACCAACCGGCGGGCAATGTGCGGCGCGAGCAAGCCGACGAAGCTCAGCCCACCGGCAAACGCCACCGCTGCTCCGGCCAGCGCCACAGCCAGCAGCAACAGGGCCATGCGACTGCCCTGCAGCGCCGTACCGAGCCCGACGGCCAACTCGTCGCCGAGTGCCAGGGCATCCAGGCGTCGCGCAAACACCAGCGCCAGAGGCAACCCCACCAGCGCCCAGGGAGCCAGCCCTGCCACCTCCCGCCACTGGGCGCCGTAGAGGCTGCCAGTCAGCCAGACATAGGCCTGCATGGCCGTGGTATCGGGACTCAACACCAATACCAACATGGTACCCGCACCGAGTGCGGCGGCCATGCCGATACCGATCAATACCAAGCGTGCCGGGGTCACACCACGCCCGGTCAGGGCGATGATGGCCATCGCCACGAGCAGTGCGCCGCTCAACGCCGCCATCGGCAGCCAGGCCTCGCCCAACGCCGCTCCACCCAGGGCCAGGAAACTCACTGCTGCCAACGAGGCACCACCAGTAATGCCTATCACATCTGGCGAGGCCAGGGGGTTGCGCACCAGCCCCTGCAACAGCAACCCGGCTACTCCCAAGCAGGCGCCGACGAGGATCGCCAGCACCACCCGGGGCAGGCGGATCTCGTGAACGATCAAGGCAATGTCACTGCGCTGGGGTACCACCAACGCCTCCAGCACCGCCTCGGGTGAGGTCATCTGGCTGCCCAGGCTGAGCGAGGCCAGGGCACTGGCAGCGAGGGCCACGGCGAGTACTAGGGTCACCGCAAAGGCGCGACGCTCGAAGCGTAGCGACAGCCGACCACCGGCGAGACGTACCACGACAGCGGAACTCATGGTGTGAAACTCCGACGCCGGGCGAGGTGGAGGAAGAACGGGGTACCAAGCAGTGCCGTCATCACCCCTACCGGCACCTCCTGAGGGGGCATAAGCAGCCGCGCCAAAGTATCGGCAGCGAGCAGCAAGCCGGCGCCGAGCAAGGCGCAGCCGGGCAGCACCCAACGGTGGTCACGGCCGAACAGCGCACGCACCATATGCGGCACGATCAAGCCCACGAAACCAATCAGACCGGCCAGCGCCACCGAACCACCGGCCAACACGATCACCGCCACGCCAGCCAGCAGCTTGACCCGGGCGGTACGTTGTCCCAAGCCTTTGACCACCTCATCGTCGAGCACTAGCAGGTTGAGCTGGCGTACCAGCATCAGGCAGACGCCCGCGGCGACCAGGAAGAACGGCAGCAGAGACAGCAGCATGTCCAGGCCACGCCCCGCCACCGAGCCGGCAAGCCACAGCAACAGACTTTCGAAGCCCTCCTGGTCGATGACCAACAGCCCCTGGGCCAGCGAGACGAACAATGCGGTCACCGCAACTCCGCCCAGCACCACCCGCACCGGCGAGAAACCGCCATCGCGCCCACGCCCCAGCAGAGCGACCAGCAGTGCCGCCACAAAGGCGCCGAGGAAGGCCGCCCAGGCCAGCGCCAAGGGTGAGCGCAGAGCGAAGATACTGCTAGCCACCACCACGAAGCACATGGCGCCGGCATTGATACCGAGGATGCTCGGCGCCGCCAGGGCGTTGCGTGTGAGGGTCTGCATCAGAGCACCGGCCACCGCCAGACTAGCCCCTACCACGGCGGCGATCAGCGCACGCGGCAAACGCTCGGTGCGCAGGATCAGGTGCTGTACTGAACTCGGATCGGGCGCGAGAAGGGCCTCTACCAATGTGGCCGGGGCGATCGCGGTGGCACCTAACGTCAGGCTGGCAAGACCAGCGGCAAGCGCCAATAGTGCTCCCATTACCAACCCCATCAGCCGGGCCTCAGGAGTGGTCAACATTTCCCGCCCTCCCCTCGGTGCACGACGTCGTGTAGTTCGTAGTGTTCGTAGAGTTCCTCCAGTAGCTGATGGGCGGCCAGAATACCGGCCCCCATGCTCCAGATCACCGGATCGACGTAGTAGACACGCCCCTGCTCCACCGCATCGAGACTTTGCCACAACGGATGCGCCGTCCATTCGCGGTGAAGTTCGGCCACCGCCGCATCGTCACGCATGAAGATGAAGATCGCGTCGGCATCCAGGGCCGGCAGGGTCTCGCGACTGACCAGCTTGATACCCCAGCCGCTGCCCCGTTGCCCAGCCGGTCGCAGAAACCCCAGTTGGTCGAGAACGCTTCGGGCAAAGCCGTCGTAGTAGAGGCGTACATGATCGCCACGGAAACTGACCACAGAGACCCGCTGTGGCCAGGCGTCGCCCAGCCGGGCCTCGGCACGACAGCGGAAGTCGGCTACGCGTGCCCGCCACTCGGCGAGCAGCGCCTGGGCCTCGACTTCGCGGCCGGTTGCCTCGCCCATCATCTCGAGCATGGCCTCGACGTCGTGGGCGGTATCGGCAATCACCGTCGGTGCGATGCGCGAGAGCAATGGATACACGGCGGCATGGCGATAGCGGGTTCCCACGACCAGGTCGGGCACGAGCCCCGCCACCGCCTCCAGGTCCGGCTGGGTCTCCAGCCCCAGGTAGCGTACGCCTGCGGGCAGCTTGTCGCGCAGGTAGCGATACATGGGGCGCTCGAGCCATGACTCGACCACCCCGACCGGCTCTAGCCCCAACGCCAGCGCAGTATCGGTGGCGCCCTGGTAGAGCGTTACGATGCGTACAGGGCGCTCGTCATGCGACTCCTGAGCACTGACACCTGCAGTTGACTGAAGGGCCAATACACCCAACAGCAAAAAGACACCAACAGATGGCCTCATGGTTAGCACTCGAAGCTGAATAGACACGAAGGCGGCGAAGGTGACACACTTACGCATTTTAATGCAAACCATTATCGTAAAGGATAAGATTCCTTGACACCCGCCCACCGCCTATGCAGCGAGAACCTATCCGCCGGCTACGAGGATCGTCGGGTCCTCGAGGACGTCGACTTTCGCGTCGCCGAGGGTCGCCTCACGGTACTGTTGGGTCCCAACGGCAGCGGCAAGTCCACGCTACTGAAGACGCTGGCCCGTACGCTGACGCCTCAGCGCGGCCGCGTGCTGCTCGACGGACACGACATTCATCGCCACCGCACCCGCGACGTAGCCCAACAGCTGGGCATCCTGCCCCAGAGCCCCACGGCGCCGGAAGGAATAACGGTGCGCGAGCTGGTCGGCATGGGGCGTTTCCCCCATCAGCGCCTATGGCGGCAGTGGTCGACGGAGGACGAAGAGGCAGTCATGGAAGCCATGACCGTGGCACGGGTTGCCGAGTTTGCCGAGCGCCCGGTAGATGCCCTTTCCGGCGGCCAGCGCCAGCGTTGTTGGATCGCCATGGTACTGGCCCAGAACACCGACCTCATCCTGCTCGACGAGCCGACCACCTTTCTCGACCTCAAGGTTCAGGTCGATCTGTTGGAACTATTGGTGCAGCTGGCCCATGAGCGTGGCCGAACCCTGCTGGTGGTGCTGCACGATCTCAACTTGGCCGCCGCTCATGCCGACATATTGGTGATGATGCGCAACGGTCGCATCGAACATAGCGGCCCCCCCAAGGCAGTCTTTACCAGCGCCAACCTGAAGCGGGTCTTCGATCTCGACGCTGAAGTGATCAATGCCCCTAATACCGGCCGACCGGTCTGCATCCCGGCCCTGGGCAACGCTTCTGCCCTTGGCAGACGCAAGGAGGAGTCGTTCGTATGAGCGCCACCCAGCGTTTCTGTGCCCAAGAAAGCCTCGCACTGGGCGACCCTTTGGCAGGCAGCGCCGCTCACGCCGAGTGCAATCTGCTGTTGAGCTGGCCCCGTGCCAAGTGGCGGCGCAGCCTGCGACAGGCCAGCGACATGTCCGAAGAGGTATCGACTCGGCTCGAGGCCATCGCTGAGGAGGGACGGCGCGTCAACCTGATTCATCGACGAAGTCAGCCCGAAGAATGCCACCGGCTCTACCTGATGCCGGAGAATCGCCGCTACGAAGTGTCGCGCAACGAACTGTCGACTTTTTTGGTGGCACTCCAGCGGGGCGCGCCGCTTGCACAATGGGAAATAGACCCGCCCGCCGGCTCGCTATTGCTGTGCTGCACCCATGGCAAGAAGGACAAATGCTGTGCCAAGTTCGGCTATGCCGCCTACAAAGCACTAGCCACTGCGGTCGACTTGTATGAGCTGCCTTTCGAGGTGTGGGAAAGCACCCATCTGGGCGGCTGCCGACTGGCAGCCAGCGCCGTGGTCTTTCCCACACTACGCAAGTACGGCCGCATCAATGACGAGGACGTGCTGTCGCTACTCGAAAGCGAGATGGCAAACCGCCCTTATCTACCCTGCTACCGCGGTGACTCACGGCTCAGTCCGATACAGCAATGCGCCCAGGTCGCGGCGCTGGAGTGGCTAGCCGCACGAGGGATTCATGGAGAGGTGTCAGTGGCCCAGCCGAGCAATGAACAGGAATCAAGCCGATGGTGGTTAGCCGTACATTGGCAGAGCGGAAGCGACACAGGACGACTCGCGGTGTATTGCGAGCCTAGGATGATCCAGCGCTACGACACCTGTGCCGACCTGGCCGCGGGTCCGCCCGCAGCAAGCCAAGTGTGGGTGGCCACTCAGGTCATGGACACCGGGAAAGCCTCATTGTACTCATGAACAAGTCTTCGAAAGTTATGTCCGTACTGATTCCCAGCTTCCGGCACTTCGCCCTGATTCTCGGCTCGCTATGGCTGGCGGCCAGCCCAACAGCGGCCAGCGACAGCTTGGCCACGCTCGACTGGACCCTGGCCGAGACACTGGTCGCCCTAGGAGAGTCACCCGACGGGGTTGCCCAGGTCGGCGATTATCACAGTTGGGTCGGCGAGCCGAGACTGCCGAGCCGCGTGACCGATATCGGCCTGCGTACGCAGCCCAACGTTGAATTACTGGCTCGGATGGCTCCGGAGCACATCCTGCTCACGCCCATGTTCGCTCATTTAACGCCTCGGCTGAGCCGCATCGGCACCGTCGACAGCATGGCGCTCTACACACCGGGAGACGACACCTGGGAGCAGATACTTGGCCTGACCCGAGAACTGGGCGAACTGAATGGAGACAGGGAGTCGGCCGAAGCGCTGATCTCTTCCACCGAAGCGCGCATGGCGGAGCTTGCAGCTCAACTGCCAGCAACAGTGCCGCCATTGCTGATCGTCCAGTTCATGGACGAACGGCACGTACGCGTCTTCGGCGAAAACGGCCTGTTTCAGGCCGTCATGGATCGGCTGGGCCTGGAGAACGCCTGGCAGGGAGAGACTAACTCCTGGGGGTTCTCACTGGTTGCCCTAGAGGCACTGCTCGAACTGGAGGCTCGCCTGGTGGTGGTGGAACCCTACCCGGCCGGCGTCGAGGCCAAGCTAGCCGAAAGCGCTCTTTGGCAGCATCACCCCAGCGTACGCGACGACAGTCTGATCACCCTGCCACCGACATGGAGTTTCGGCGCCCTCCCCTCGGCACAACGCTTCGCCGAGCTTCTGGTGAATGCGCTGGTACGGCCGATGCTTGGTAATCTCTGAACGGCATGTGAAGCCTCAGGTCAGGGAATCGGTCTCAGGCGGGCGTCTGCCGCCCCACCCTCGCCACCGCATCACGGCTGGCGGCGACACGCTCCTCACCGACCAGTTCGTGAAGCTGCCCACCACGCATCTCCAGCAGGCGATCGGCCTGATCGAAATAGTGGTCATCGTGGCTGATCACCACCAGCGTCTTACCCAGCGCGCGCAGACGCGGTAACAGTTGGCGATAGAAGACTCGCCGAAATTGGGGGTCCTGGTCGGCCGCCCATTCGTCGAGCAGTACCAGATCACGCTGCTCGGCGACCGTCAGCAGCATTGCCAGCCGCTTGCGCTGCCCCTGAGAGAGGTTGACGTTGGTGACACGATCACCGTCGAAATCCAGCTTGTGCTGCATTTCCAGTTCGCTGAGCCATTCCTCCACCAGGGCGACATCCGGCGACTCTCCGCCGGGGCCGATCAATCGATCGAAGAGATGAAAATCGGTATAAATGGCCGAGAAGTGCTGGCGATACGTCGTCCAGTCCGCCTGCCGCAAAGGCCTGCCATCGACCCGGATACTTCCCGCCTGGGGATGGTAGAGCCCGGTGAGCAGGCGTGCCAGCGTCGACTTGCCGCTACCGTTGCCGCCAATCAGAAACACCACCTCACCGCGCCGCAGGCATAAATCGAGAGGTCCTATCGCAAAACCTGGCCGCGCCTCCTCATCGGGGTAACGATAAGATACCCCCTCCAGGGCGATCTCCTGCCAGTCGTGACGTCTCGAGTCGCTATCGAACGTTTCTCGATAATCGGCCAGCGTCAGGGTGCTCAGCTTGTCGAAGGCCACGCGCGCGTTGATCAATGTCGGCACGGCCCCCACCGCCTGAATCAAGGGGGCACGAAGGAATAGCAGGGTGAGCGAGAAAGTGGTCGCCACCTGGGCCGACGCCCAGCCCAAGCCATTGGCCAGAAAGAACACCACGCCGATGGCGCCCAGCATCATGATATTGAACCAGTTGATCGCACTGAGGTGGTAGGTATCACTGCGCACGATATGGTGGCGATAGGCATCGGCATTGGACGTGTAGACGTCTCGGTAGAGCCACTCAGCCCGGTGGCGGTTGAGCGCCAGTTCCTTGCGCCCCTCGATGACCGACTGATAATCCGCATAGAGCCGATCCTCGACTTCACGCAGCTTGGCCATATGCTGGTAGACCCAGGTGACCAAGCGCATACCAATGATGATGGTGACCGCGGTCCATATCACCATCACCGCCAGTATCGAGGGCGACAGCCAGCCCAGGTAGAGGCAGGCGCCTACGGTCAGCACCCCACCCTGCACCAGCTCCGGCAAGCGCACGAATGCCACCGTGATATAGCGCACATCGGTGGACAGGCTTGCGAGCAGGCGCGCACTGCCGATCTGCTCGACGCGCTCGATATCGGTATCCATGATGCGCTTGATCAGCTGTCCACGCAGACGGTAAACGAAGTAATGCCCCAGGGTGGTCAACGCCAACTGCGAGGCGAGCGTGACCACCAGCAGAAGCACGATCAAGCCGAGGAACAGGGGCAATATCCGCCAGGGATCGGCAAAGGCATCGAGCAGCCGCTGGTTGATGAAGGCGATCACGCCGATGCCCAGACCGGCACTCGCCAGGCTGAGCGCGATCACGCCGATGAAAGCCCAGCGGTAATCCCGCCATACGATTCTGAACAGCTCCATATGCTCTCTCTTTTGAGACGTGTCCGACACTCAGCGCGATGGCTTGGCGGGACGATTCTCGGGCTTCAACGGACAGCCGCCACATAGCGGCTCATCGGGCAGGCGATACTTGACGCAGCAGAGCCGCCGCACCCGGGTGGGGGCCTCACCGCCCAGTTCGAGATAGCGCACCGGCAGGTAGAGCGGATTGCGACGCCCATCCGGCAGCGTGCGCGCCTCTAGATAGCGCAGCAGCGGCTCCCCAGCCCCCTCGAACAGTGGATGCTGCGAGCAGGTTTTTCCCACGAACTCCACGTAGTGCCCGAGATTACTCCAAAACACCTTGGGCGAAAGCCCGGAGATCGCTGCCAGCGCCTCGACCACCGGCGCGCAATGATCGTCGAAGAGATAATCGAAGCGTACCAAGGGATCCTGTGAGAGCAGCGGCTCAGCACCTTCAGGAAGCCAGATATGCGCTGGCCGCCCGTCCTTTGCTAGTTCGAGGCGCATCTGCGACAGCCCTACCGGCAGCGCCTGCTTCAACAGCAGATTGGCCACTAGTGTCGGGATCGAGACGCTACTGAAATGGAACTTCGACCAGATCGAAACAGCGGCCTTGCGGTCGGCTCCTTCGCCGAAGGTGGCCATGAACCGGCCCAGCACCGCCTCCAGCTCCTCATGGTCGAGCAACGCGGAGGCCACAATGGTGGGTACATCAGGCACCCCGAAGCGGGGTGCCTTGAGCTTGTCGAGGGGTGGCTGACGATAGAGCGCCAGCAGCGCCTCGGCCGGGTCCTCCAGACGAGCAGCGACCTCCGCCATTTCCGTCATGCGTACCTCCTGCCTAGACGACGAAGCCTCCGCCACACGGCCCATCACAGTCGCCTCAGCCTCCACATGAAGTAGGCGCCACCGATCAGCGAGGCGACCAACCCGGCCGGAATCTCGTACGGGAAAATGATCTGGCGACCCACCCAGTCGGCCAGCACCATCAGCAGCATGCCCATCAGTGCCGCCCCCAGCAGATGCTGGTGGGCCCGCGACAGCCCCAGCAGCCTGGCCATATGCGGCGCCAGTAGCCCGATAAAGGAGAGCGGCCCCACCACCAGGGTGGCGCAGGCAGTCAACAGGGCCACCAGCAGCAGCAACACCAAGCGCGCACGATTGAGGGCGATACCCAACGCCTGGGTAGTCGGGGCGCCCAGCGGCAGGATATCCAGCCAGCGGGTGAGCGGCAGGGTACACAGCGCGAGCAGTGCAGCCAACGTGCCCACCACCAGGGCACTGGTGAGATCGACGTAGTAGGTGGAACCGGCCAGCCAGGCGATGACCTGCTGCCCACGCGGGTCCCCTCCCGCCAGCATCACGCTGCGCACTGCATCGAACAGCGCCGTTACTGCCACCCCGGTCAGCAGCAAACGCTCGGGCACGAAACCGCTGCGGCGATTGAGCGCCACCAGGATCAGCAGCGTGGCAAAGGCCCCCAGGGTACCGACGCCGACCAGCATGCCGCTGGTCGGCGCAGGCAGCAGGAAGATCCCCAGGATCAAGGCAATCGCACAGCCACCGCTGATACCCAGCACCTCGGGGCTGGCCATCGGGTTGGCGGAGAGGCGCTGCAGCAAGGTACCGGCCACGGCCAGCATCAAGCCGCTGGCCGCCGCCGCCAGCACCCGGGGCATACGCCACTGCATCACGTTCCAGTTATCCGGCGACAGCCAGTACCAGCCATTTACCCCCTGCCCAAGCAACAACCCTAATCCGATGGCCAGCAGTAAGCCGATGGCCAAGCGCGTGGCGAGACGCCTTGGAGCAGGATGTCGATTCGCCAGCACGGCAGCCGGCTGGGGCGCTCGATTGCCCTGCAGCTTCAGGCGCGGGATCAGCCACATCAGCAATGGCGCACCCAAGGCACCGGTCACCGCCCCGGTAGGAATCAATGTCGGCAGCACGCCGGTAAAATTCTGTAATAGCAGGTCGGTGGTGGCCAGCAGCACCGCCCCCAGCAGCGTGCCCCACAGCAGGCGCTCACCAAGACGCCGCGCTCCAGCCAGACGCACGATATTGGGCGCCGCCAGGCCAATGAAACCGATGATGCCCACCACGCTGACGATGCTGCCAGTGATGAAGACCGCCAGCCCCATACCGGCGAAACGCAGGTAGGTGAGCGACACCCCCAGGCTCTTGGCGCTGGCGTCGTCCAGCTCCAGCACCGCCAGGGGGCGCAGCAGGAACCAGGCCGCCACCGCAGCGATGGCTAACCGCGGCCAGAGGATCGCCACACCGTCCCAGCCGTTCTGGGCCAGCGATCCAGCGCCCCAGATCAGCAGCCCCGATAGGACCTCATGATTGAACAGCAGCAGCGCCGTAGCCAGCGCACCCAGGTAGAGATTGACCACCAACCCTGCCAGTACCACCACAATCGGTGCCAAGCCCCGCCGCCAAGCCAGCATGAACACCAGCCCCACCGCCAGCCCGCCGCCAGCCAATGCCACCCATTCGCGGCCAATGGCCAACACACCAGGCGCCAGCAGGGTCGCCGTCATCAGTGCAAGATTGGCCCCGGAAGCCACGCCCAGCGTAGTGGGCGATGCCAAGGGGTTACGCAGCACCTGCTGCATCAGCACCCCGGCCAGCGCCAACCCACCGCCGGCCAGCAGCGCAACCGAGAGTCGCGGCCACCAGGCGTAGTGCAGCAACAACTGGTCGATATCCTCGAACGAGGGCGACAACAATGCCTTGAAGCCCAGCGCCATACCGCCCTGAGCCTCGAGACCGAGCCAGAACAGCACCAGCAGGGGCAAGCTCAGCAGCCAGCAGGCAAGTGCTGGCGTGCCTCTGCGCATTGCCTGTCCCATCATGTACGCCTCCCCCGAACCCCTTGCGTTGCCATGTCCTGTAGCACCCTGTCGTCAGTCAATTCTTCTACCTTGCACAGTCGTCTGATGCGGGAGCAGATTTTAAATGAAAAATATTATCAATGTAATTGCTGTCACGTCTCGCCTATTTGACATGGCAAGAGTCATCGATCAAAATGCAAATCAATCTCATTTATATTTTTCATGGTGCCCTATGAACGCGGAACGCTCCCAGCTTTACTACACATGCGTCTTCCTGCACGTTTCCTTCCAGGCCGTTCATAACTCGGTGGCCACCTCGCCGCGACGGGATGACACGCCCTGCTGGCTGGATGCACAGATGCTGAGCATGCTGCTCAGCGAGCTGCAGCGCTGCCGCAGAGAGGCAGCGCCTTTCAGGGAGGCCCGTCAGCCGCTGGATACCGCGGTCTATCACTGCGGCCTGCTGATGGCCCAGTGCCCCGCTGCCCTCGATCGTCAACTCTGCCAACACCACCTCGAGGCCATCATGGCACCGCTCAAGGAAGCCGCGGCGCAACTCTCGGGTAGTGCCAACCGCACCATTGACAGCCGTGCATCATCACCGGGCCAACGCCTACGCAACTGGCTGGGGTGGTAAGGGTCAGAAGTACGGTAGATAAAGCCAACGATTCTCGTTTACTCTATAAGGATCGACTACCCGCGCAAGGAAACCATCATGTTCGAGGTCAAGGGCGCTACCTTCGAAGTCAATGGCAAGTGCCTGCTGCATCCCGTAGAGCACCGTTTCGAGGAAGGCAAGGTCTACGGCTTGATCGGCCATAACGGCTCGGGAAAGTCGACCCTGATCAAGCTGCTCGCGCAACAGCAGCCCGTCAGCCGCGGTGAAATCCTGCTCGATGAGCGCCCATTGAACGACTGGGGCCAGCGCGAGTTCGCCCGCCGGGTGGCTTATCTGCCCCAGCATCTGCCCAGCGCCGAGAATCTCATCGGGCGCGAGTTGATCGGCTTTGGCCGCTACCCATGGCACGGCCTGCTGGGTCGCCATACCACCGAGGATAAAGCCGCCGTAGAGCGCGCCATCGAGCTCAGCCATACCGAGGCCTTCGCCGACCGTCTGGTGGATACCCTCTCCGGCGGCGAACGCCAGCGCGTGTGGCTGGCCATGCTGCTGGCCCAGCAGAGCCGCTTCCTGCTGCTCGACGAACCACTGGCCGCACTGGATATCTCTCACCAGATGGAAGTGCTGGCACTGATCCGCAAGCTGTGCGACGAACTCAAGCTATGCGTGATCATCGTGCTCCACGACATCAACATGGCCTCGCGCTACTGCGACGAGTTGCTCGCGCTGCACAGTGGTCGGGTGCTGGCCCACGGTTCCCCTACGGAGATGATGACCAACGACACCCTGGAAGCGATCTACGGTCTACCGATGCAGGTGATGCCTCACCCCAACGGTGGGCATCGCATCGCCGTTGCCCACTGAGCCTCCTCCTCGCGCCACTCCCCTGCCGGTCGCCCACACCGAAATGCGCCGCACCGACGCAGCAGCCTGACAGACGAAATCGCCGCAGCCTGTTGGCTGCGGCGATTGCTTGAGCGGGCGACGCTGGAATCAGGCAGTCGCCTGCTGATAGCGGCGCTCCACCTCCTCCCAGTCGATCACGTTGAAGAACTCGGCAATGTAGTCCGGGCGCTTGTTCTGGAACTTCAGGTAGTAGGCGTGCTCCCACACGTCCAGACCCAGCACCGGGGTGTTGCCGTTGGAGATGGGGCTATCCTGGTTGAGGCTGTTCTCCACCACCAGCTTCTTCTCCGGGGTAACGCTGAGCCAGGCCCAACCGCTGCCGAAGCGACCCAGGGCCGCCTTGGTGAAGGCATCCTTGAAGGCTTCGAAGCCGCCCAGTTCGCTGTCGATGGCCTCGGCCACCTTGCCCTTGGGCTGGCCACCGCCGTTGGGCGACATCATCTGCCAGAACATGGTGTGGTTGGAGTGACCGCCGCCGTTGTTGATCACCGCCTGACGCTTGTCGGCCGGCACGCGATCGAGATTGGCGAGCAGCTCGTCGACCGGCATGTCCTCCAGACCTGTCCCCTCGAGGGCAGCATTCAGGTTGTTGACATAGGTCTGATGGTGACGCGAGTGGTGGATCTCCATGGTCATGGCATCAATATGGGGCTCAAGCGCATCGTAGGCGTACGGCAGGTCAGGGAGGGTATGTGCCATGTTGGTCATCTCCTTTTGGTGGCTTTGATTGTGCTGCAATCTAACGAGGTGCGGTCGTCGGTTAGCAATTTCAACCGTCCCGAGTTCCTTTTTCTCAAGGTACGGACACCCTACACCAGACAGAGTGCCTTCGCCCAGAACAGAACGACCAATCGGCAAGAAGCCGGCTCCTTGCAGAGCCGGCATCCTTGGACATGACGGAGAGGGATCAGAGCTTGCTTTCCAGCTCCGGCAGCACCTCGAACAGGTCGCCCACCAGGCCGTAGTCGGCAACCTGGAAGATCGGCGCCTCTTCGTCCTTGTTGATCGCCACGATCACCTTGGAGTCCTTCATGCCGGCCAGGTGCTGGATGGCCCCGCTGATACCCACGGCGATGTAGAGCTCCGGCGCAACGATCTTGCCGGTCTGCCCCACCTGCATGTCGTTGGGTACGAAGCCGGCGTCCACCGCCGCCCGCGAGGCGCCGATGGCGGCCCCCAGCTTGTCGGCGATACCGTCGAGCAGCTTGAAGTTCTCGCCGCTGCCCATGCCGCGACCGCCGGAGATGACCACCCGCGCACCGCCCAGCTCGGGGCGATCGCTCTGGGCCAGTTCCTGCTTGATGAAGGTGGACTGGCTATTCTCGGCCACGGCCTCGACGCTCTCGACGCTGGCGCTACCGCCGGCTGACACCGCATCGAACGCCGTGGTGCGCACGGTGATCACCTTGAGGCTGTCGGCGCTCTTCACCGTAGCGATGGCGTTGCCGGCATAGATCGGGCGCTTGAAGGTGTCGGCGTCGACCACTTCGACGATCTCGGAGAGCTGGCTGACGTCCTTCAGTGCGGCAACGCGCGGCAGCACGTTCTTGCCGGTGGTGGAGGCGGCGGCGAGGAGATGGGAATAGTCGCCAGCCAGCTCGACCAACAGCGCGCCCATGGGCTCGGCCAGTTGGTGGGCGTAGGCGGCGTTGTCGGCCACCCGCACCTTGCTCACGCCGTCGAGCTTGGCAGCGGCCTCGGCCACGGCACCGACGTTCTCGCCGGCTACCAGCACGTCGATGTCGCCGCCAATGGTCGCTTTCACTTTCTGGGCCGCAGCAACCACATGGGCGGTGGCGCCGGCAAGCTGGCCGTCGTGATGTTCGGCAAGTACCAGAATGCTCATGAAATCAGCTCCCTTCAAAGCACTTTGGCTTCGTTCTTGAGTTTGTCCACGAGCTCATCGACGGAGCCCACCTTGATGCCGCCCTTGCGCTCGGCCGGCGACTCGACCTTGAGCAGCGTGAGCTTGCTGACCACCTCGACGCCGTAGTCGGCCGGGCTCTTGACGTCCAGCGGCTTCTTCTTGGCCTTCATGATGTCGGGCAGCTTGGCGTAGCGCGGCTCGTTGAGGCGCAGGTCGGTGGTGATCACCGCCGGCAGGGTCAGCTCGACGGTCTGCAGGCCGCCGTCCACCTCGCGGGTCACCTGAACCTTGCCATCGTCCACCTTCACCTCGGAGGCGAAGGTACCCTGGGGCAGGCCAGCCAGGGCGGCGAGCATCTGGCCGGTCTGGTTGTTGTCGGTATCGATGGCCTGCTTGCCGAGAATGACCAGCCCCGGCTGCTCCTCTTCCACCACCTTGGCCAGCAGCTTGGCCGCGGCCAGCGACTCGACGCGTTCTTCGGTCTCGACATGCACGGCACGGTCGGCACCCAGCGCCAGCGCGGTGCGCAGCTGTTCCTGGGCGGCCTTGGGACCGATGGTCACGGCGACCACCTCGGTGGCGACGCCTTTCTCCTTCAACCGTACCGCCTCTTCCACGGCGATCTCGCAGAAGGGGTTCATGGCCATCTTCACATTGATGAGATCGACGTCGGAGTGATCCGGCTTGACCCGGATCTTGACGTTGTAGTCGATGACGCGTTTGACCGCGACGAGTACTTTCATGGTGTCCTCACTTGGTTCAGTGGGTGAACCGTTTGGTTTTGGACTCGCTGACGTCCTGGGCGGAAGGTCAACGAACCCTTAGAACCGTTTGCTATTCCTTTATACGTTTCATGCAAGCGTTTGATAGGCGCCGTATCGAAAAACCCTGCCAATGTGCCACAGCCAAGCCTGTGGCAACAATCCCTCCACCGCTGCGGGTGGAGTCGTCGTACATTGCCATCGTAGGGCTGTCCTGAGTCGTTTATTATGCCTATCATGGAGAATATCGAGAAGCAAACGACCGTTTTATTTTCCTTCGACGTTGGTGGCAGCTGCTCCGACGCCGAAACCGAGGGAGGAGCGAGTGGATGTCTGAGCAAGTAGAACGCGATTCAATGGACTTCGACGTAGTGATCGTCGGTGCCGGTCCTTCCGGGCTTTCGGCCGCCTGCCGCCTGATGCAACAGGCCAACGAGGCCGGTCAGGAGCTGACGGTGTGCGTGGTGGAAAAAGGCTCCGAAGTCGGCGCCCATATTCTCTCGGGCGCCGTGTTCGAACCCCGCGCACTGGCCGAGCTGTTCCCCGACTGGGAAGAGCGTGGCGCTCCGCTGACCACCCCGGCCGCCCGCGATGAGGTCTACCTGCTCAAGGATGCTCAGAAGGCCCAGAAGCTGCCCAACGCCCTGGTACCGAAGAGCATGCACAACACCGGCGGCGACATGAAGCGCTACGTGATCAGCGCCGGCAACCTGTGCCGCTGGTTAGCCGAACAGGCCGAGGAACTCGGCGTCGAGGTATTCCCCGGCTTCGCCGCCCAGGAGGTCATCCACGATGACGACGGCACCGTGCGCGGCATTCTCATCGGCGACATGGGCGTGGCCACCGACGGTACGCCCAAGGACAGCTACATGCCGGGCATGGAACTACGCGCCAAGTACACCCTGTTCGCCGAGGGCGCCCGCGGCCACTTGGGCAAGGAGCTGATCTCGCGCTTCAAGCTCGACGAGGGACGCGACCCCCAACATTACGGTATCGGCCTCAAGGAGCTGTGGGACATCCCCGCCGAGCAGCACGAGCCGGGGCTGGTACTGCACGGCTCGGGCTGGCCGCTGGCCAAGGATACCCACGGCGGCTGGTTCCTCTATCACGCCGAGAACCATCAGGTGGTCGTCGGCCTGATCATGGACCTCTCCTACCAGAACCCCTGGCTCTCGCCGTTCGACGAATTCCAGCGCATGAAGCATCATCCGGTATTGGCCAAGCACCTGGAGGGTGGCAAGCGGGTCGCCTACGGTGCGCGGGCCATCACCAAGGGCGGCCTCAACTGTCTGCCAAAGATGACCTTCCCCGGCGGTCTGTTGATCGGTTGCGATGCCGGCACGCTGAACTTCGCCAAGATCAAGGGTCTACATACAGCGATGAAATCCGGCCTGGTGGCCGCCGAAGCGGTATTCGAGGCCATCGCCGGCGGCGACGAGGGGGGCCAGGAGCTGACTGCCTTCACCCACAAGTGGGAGCAGAGCTGGGCCTATGCCGAACTCAAGGAGAGCGCCAGCTTCGGCCCGGCAATCCACAAATACGGCACCGTGGGCGGCGGGGCCTACAACTTCGTCAACCAGTTGCTGGGCGGCAAGCTGCCCAACGTCCACGATACCACCCCGGATCATGCGGCCCTGAAGCCGGCCAGCGAGTTCGAGAAGATCGACTACCCCAAGCCCGATGGCAAGCTCTCCTTCGACAAGCTCTCCTCGGTGTTCCTGTCGAACACCAATCATGAAGAGGATCAGCCGAGCCACCTGAAGCTGTTGGACCCGGAGCTTCCCATCCGCGAGAACCTGCCGAAATATGCCGAGCCGGCACAGCGCTACTGTCCGGCCGGGGTCTACGAGGTGGTCGAGGACGACGACGGCAAGCCGCATTTCCAGATCAACTTCCAGAACTGCGTGCACTGCAAGACCTGCGACATCAAGGACCCGGCGCAGAACATCCGGTGGGTAGCGCCGGAAGGCGGCGGTGGACCCAACTATCCCAATATGTAAGCTAGGGCTTTGGGCTTCGGGGGCAAGTCTAGCTCACAGCCCGAGGCCCTTAGCTCGCAGCGTGTAGTGCCTCCTGTAGGGCCTCCACCACCCGCCTCTGCTGCGCGGCTTCGAGATAGGGATGCATCGGCAGGCTGAGAATCTCCCGGCAGACCGCCTCGGTGACTGGCAGCTTGCAGGCGGGATCGGCCACGGCGGGCTGATGGTTGAGCGGTAGCGGATAGTGCACCGCCGTGGGGATACCGGCGTCCGCGAGCTTGGCCTGGACCTCGTCGCGCCGCGGTACACGAATGCTGTACTGGGCATGGACGCTGGTATTGCCAGGCGCCACGCGCGGCGCGTTGACGATGCCGGATTCGGCCAGCAGAGCGTCATAGCGCTTGGCCGCCTGCTGCCTGAGCACGACCTCCTCGTCGAACAGCTCGAGCTTGGCCAGCAGGATAGCAGCCTGCAGGGTATCCAATCGGCTGTTCATGCCGACCCGGGTGTGGTGGTAACGCCGCGCTTCGCCGTGACGCGTCACGAGCCGCACCTTTTCAGCCAGCTCGGCATCGTCGGTGAACAGCGCACCGCCATCGCCATAGGCCCCAAGCGGCTTGCTGGGAAAGAAACTGGTGCAGGCGATGCGTGACAGTCCGCAGGAACGGCGCCCATGCCGGGTGGCCCCGAAGCTCTGGGCGGCATCTTCCACGACCTCCAGGTCGTGCTTGCGCGCCAGCGCTTCGATGGCCTCCATGTCGGCACACTGGCCGAACAAGGACACTGGCATGACGGCACGGGTACGTGGCGTGATGGCTGCCTCGACCCGAGTGGGATCGAGCAGGTAGGTGTGGGGATCGATGTCCACATAGACCGGCCTGGCCCCAACCAGCACGATGCTTTCCGCGCTGGCGATGAAGGTGAAGCCGGGCACGATGACCTCATCACCCGGGCCGATGTCGAGTGCCATCAGCGCAATCTGCAACGCATCGGTACCGTTGGCGCAGCCAATGCAGTGGGCAACGCCGACATAGTCGGCCAGGCGTCGCTCCAGTTCGGCCACTTCGGGTCCCATCACGTAGCGGCCATGCGCCAGCACGGTCTGGATGGCAGCATCCAGCCGTGGCTTGATCCGGGCTTGCTGCGCGGCAAGATCGATGAAATGCATACGTCCCTTCCGCTCAACCGCGTCCGGCCACGGCTACCGGGCGTGTCGGCAAAAGCCTCGCCAGTTGGGGATGCGCCTCGCCCTCGCGCGGCGCTTCGGGAGTGGCCAGACCCAGTTGGTAGACGGTCTCGAGGCAGTGGCGCACAGCCTCGATGCCGAAACCACGCCCAGCCAGTACCTCGCGATAGCTGACCGTGTGCAGGTCGGTGAAGCCGCTGGAGAACTCGAACTCCTCGCCGTCGCAGGTAATGCTGCGATAAGTGGAGTGCTGGCCCCGTACCCGCTCGGGCAAATCCTCGGCGTCGATGGAGAGGAACCAGCGCACCCGCGCCTTTTCGTATTCCAGGTAACCGGCAGCCTTGTGCTCATCATGGTAGTGAAGCACCTGAGCCTTCAGCTCACCGAAGATCACGTGCAGCATATCGAAGAAGTGAATCCCTATTTCCGCCATCACACCGAAGGATTTACGGGAATCGCCTTTCCAACTGGCCAGATACCAGGGACCACGCGCGGTGATGTAGGTCAGCTCGACGTCGTACTGGCCCTCCCGCCGCTCGGCCAATACCTTGTCGCGCAGTTCATGAATGGCTGGATGGTGACGCAGTTGCATGATGCTGTAGACACGCCGACCGGTCTCCTTCTCGACGCTGCGCAGCTCATCGAGCTGCTCTGGCGTCGATACCAGCGGCTTCTCGCAGATCACATCGCAACCAAGATGCAGACCGGCGGTGATATGGGCGCTATGCAGATGATTGGGAGAACAGACCACCCAATAGTCGATCGCTCCTTCCTTCTGCCGCCTGAGCCGCCAAGCGTGCTCCATGAAGTATTCGAACTCGGTGAAGAAGGCGCAATCCGTCGAGATCGAGTCGATGATGCCCACCGAATCGTTGATGTCGTAGGCGGCTACCAGGGTATGGCCAGTGTCCTTGATGGCCTGCATGTGTCGCGGTGCGATATACCCGGCAGCCCCGATGAGCGCAAAGTTCATATCCCGATGCCCCTCCGTTCCCTTTTATGACGTTTCCGTGTCCCATCCCTTGACGGTACCTGTCGCGCAGTGTCGGGTTCAAGAGCGATTCGTCGAGCGCGCCACCGGCCTTGACGGATCGCGTACCCATTCGCTCCAGGAGCCGGGATAGAGCCGGGGCAGGGGCCGACCGGCAATGGCATAGGCCAGGATGTTGTGGCAAGCAGTCACTCCGGAACCACAGTAAGCCACGATGGCATCGTCCCGGGGCAGTTCGGCTTCGAGTGTCTCGGCCCCCTTGAAGCGCCCCGCTTCGTTCAGGTTGGCGGCACTGGGACGGCACACTGCACCGGGGATGTGGCCGGCCACCGGGTCAATGGGCTCGGCTTCGCCGCGAAAGCGCTCCTCGCTGCGGGCATCGACCTTGAGTTCCCTCCCGGAGAAGACCCGATCGGCATCCAGACACGCACCGGTATCGAAAATCGGCTGCCATTGGCTGGGCCCGGGTGACGCCTCCTGCTCCAGTACCAGCTCGCCGCCCGCCTCCTGCCAGGCGTGCAATCCACCATCGAGCACTCGGACGTCGGGATGCCCCGCCCACACGGCCAGCATCCACCAGGCCCGCGCCGCGGCCAACTGCCCTCCCATGTCGTCCAGCACCACCACGGGACGGTCAGGCGATACCCCAAGGCGCTGCAATGTGGCGGTAAAGGCTTCGGGAGTCGGCAGCGGATGACGACCGCCCTCACCGGGAGCGGCCGCCAGATCACGGTCGAGATCGAGATGCAGACTACCAGGCACGTGCCCGGCCTCCCACAGGCGCCGGCCGGCATCGCCATCGCCCAAGCGTGCACGGCAGTCGAGAACCAGCGGCGGCACTCTATTATGCAGCGACTCAGCCAATTCATTGGCGGTGATTAGCACCTGTCTCATGCGCGTTCTCCTTGGGCACGTTCGGTCTTCGCTTCGCCAGTGAGCAGCTCGATGGGGGCTCGACAGGCCAGCAAGCGCCGCCGGCCGGCCTGAGTGAAATCGACCTCGATCACCGGGTCGGCGGGATCACCCTCGACCACGGTCACTTCACCCTCACCGAATACCGCGTGACGTAGCCGCTGCCCCGGTCGATAGGGCTGCGCGGCATAGGCTGCCCGCGTTTCACCGACCTCAGGCTCACTCTGTGTGACGTTTATCCCATCATGGCCCAAGCTAGCCAGATAGCGCGAGACCAGTTGAGGCGAAACCACCGCCAAGCGAACCTCTTCCGCAGGCGCCGCAAGGCGTGCCGCGATACGACGGCAATCCTCCCATGCCGTTTCCGCCAGGAAGCGGCTAGGCCGATGCTCACCGCGATCGTGAAGCAGCAACAGGCGTTCGCGGGCCCGGGTCACGGCGACATAGAACAGCCGCCTCTCCTCTTCCAGGCGCGCGGGGGAAAGCGGGTTGTCGCGACTGTAGTGGGGAAAATCCTCCTCGTTGACGCCGGCCACCACTACCAGCGGCCACTCGAGCCCCTTGGCTCCGTGCACAGTGGTGATCAACAAGCCACCGGCATGATTCTCGACGGGCCGCTCGAGCAGTTCGATGAAGGTGTCGATGTCCTGTGTCTCGCCAGCCTGCTCGACGAGCACATCGAGCAGGCGTACGTCTTCTTCCCCCTTCTCGCGGCGTGCGGCCGCTCGCTTGAGCACCTTTTCGGCATCCAAGGCTTCGACGATATGCGCCAGCAGACGTGCTGGCGGCCAGGCGCCGAGACGCGGCAGCTCGCACAGCAGCGTCCAGCGCCGCTTGAGATTGCGCCGCTGCATGGGCTTGAGGCCCGCCAACAGCGGGTCGTCGCGCTCGGGGTAACGTTGTGTCTGCGCCAGGCGCTGCGCCAAGGCCACCAGGCGCTCGCGTGCAACGAACGGCGTAGGCTGCTCGAACAGGCGCAACAGATGCGCAGGATCGAACAGCAGAGCCGGCGTACGTGCCAGGCGCAGATAGCCGGCCAGGGCCTGTACCAGTGGCAAGCGAAAGACGAAACGATCCTCGCGCGCGAGACGGAACGGGATACCGGCCTGCAGCAGTTGCAACTGCACCGGCACCGACAGCGCCCAGCTACGCACCAGCAAGCAGGCTTCGTCCAACCTTCTCCCCTCACGCAGCCATTGGCCGAGGGAGGCCAGTAGCGCCGCGCCGCCCTGCTCGACGGCAAGGTCGGTATGTGGATTGCCGGGAGCCGCCAGGCACAACTGGTCGGGACGTCGCCGGTTGGCGGCGATGGCATGGTTGGCCAACAGCGCCAGGGCATGACCGTGGCGGAAGGTGGTGGAAAGCGGGTAGTCCTCGGCCTGGCCGAAGGTGGCGGTGAAGTGCTCGCGCATGGTGTCGGGATGCGCGCCACGCCACTCGTAAATGCACTGGTTGGCATCCCCCACCGCCATCACGTCGGCGTCGCGGCCGGCGAGCAGCGCCAACAAGCGCAACTGGGCCTGGTTGATGTCCTGATATTCATCGACGATGGCCTGGTCGAGGTAGCCCTGGACCCGTCGAGCCAGCCCGGCATCTGCCTCCAAGGCACGCAGCGGACGATAGAGCAGATCCGAGTAGGTCATCAGGCCATGCTCGGCAAGCAACGACTCGAGGCGCTCGTAGGCCTCGGCAAAATGCTCGCTACCCTCGCCGTAATCGAGCCGCTCCAGCAGCGTGGCCGCCGGCACCATCTCAGCCTTCACTAGACCGCAGAAGTGCGCCAACGCTTCGAGGGTATCGGCCTCCAGGGCCATCTCGCGCCGATCGCCATCCTCCAGTACCTCGAGGGTGGCTTGGCGCAGCAGCCTCTCGACCTGCCAATCGGCGGCAATCAGGCGGCGCGGTGCCAACACGCCCCAGCGGGTCAGCGTCGCCGTCAGGCGATGTCCCAGGGAGTGAAAGGTACGCACGTCCGGCAGGCGCTGCCCGGCAGGGGCCATCTCGACGAGCCGTCGCTGGAAGTCCTCGCGTGCCGAGCGGTTGAACATCAACACCAGGATCCGGCTCGCCGGTACGCCTCGCTCGAGCAGGTACAGTACGCGGGCAACCAGCGTGGTGGTCTTGCCGGCTCCCGCCACGGCAGCCACCCGCGCATGGCCGGCTCCATGCTCGACGACGGCTCGCTGCTCTTCCGTCAGCCTCACGAGGCCTCGGCGGGCAGTTCGCCCAAGGGTTGCCAACAGCCGGCGCTGGTTAGCCCGAGTTCGACCACGCCCTCCTTCCCACGCCGCTGCTCGGCATGCTCCACCAGGCGGTAAAAGACATTGCGCCCCAGCCGGGCGGCAAGGCCGAAGCGTACCGGAACCTCAGGCACCAGGACGCCATCGGGCGTGGCACTGACGCGAAGCCGGTGCACCTCGTCCAAGCGCAGGCGGTCGCCGGCATGGGTAGTCAGCCACCAGCAGCCGACGGCCTCCTCGTATTCGGCGTCGACCACCACGAACGGATGATCGACCACACGGATACGCTGCTTCTCGACCGGCGTGACTAGATAATAGTGGCCATCCTCCTCACGCCGTAGCAGCGTCGAGAGCAGCCGGACCAGGCGGGGGCGCGTCATTTCGCTGCCTTCATGGAACCAACGACCGTCGGCGGCAATCTCCAGGTCCATTTCGCCTGTCTGTCCCGGCTGCCAGCGATCCAGCGGAGGAATGGCGCCATCGGGCCCGACGTGATTGAGCAGCGGATCCAGGTTCATACGCCCCCCTTCGACATGAAACTCCCTCTTCCTGCTATACCAGCCCGGCTCGGGCCAGGATGTCGCGCGTCTCGGCGCTGGGTTCGGGCGCTGCCCCGCGGAACAGGCGGTAGAAGTTGGCCGTGGTCTGCATGGCGACCTCATCGACGCTGATACTTCGCGCTTCAGCGATGCACTCGGCAACCTCCACCACCCAGGCCGGTTCGTTGGGCTTGCCGCGATACGGCACCGGCGCCAGGTAGGGACTATCGGTCTCGATAAGCAGCCGGTCGAGCGGCACCCGGCGCGCCACCTCGCGCAGCGACTCGGCGTTGCGGAAGGTGACGATACCCGACAGCGAGATGTAGAAGCCGTGACGCACCGCCTCTCGCGCCATCTCGAGATCCTCCGTGAAACAGTGCAGTACCCCTCCGGTGGCAGGGTCGCTATGCTCGCGAATCAGCGTCAACGTATCCTCACGCGCATCACGGGTGTGCACGATCACTGGCAATTCCAGCTCGGTGGCGGCAACCAGTTGGCGCCGGAAGCGTTCGCACTGGACCTCCCGCGACGGCACGCGATCGGGTGTCTTGTCGAGGTAATGATAGTCCAGGCCACATTCGCCGATGGCCACGGCTCCGAAGCGCTCGGCCGCCTCCTTGATGCTCTCGATCTCGGGTTCGCGCTCGAGAAGTTGCAGCGGATGCACGCCGGCGGTGATCGCCACGTCATCGTGTTCACGCCCGATCCGGGCCAGGACCGGCACGTCGTCGAGGGTTACCGCGATGGCAAGGAACTGGCGGACGTCACGCGCCCTGGCCGCTTCCAGGGTGGCGGCAAGATTTCCCCCGTGAGTGGTGGAAGCGAGACGGTCGAGATGGCAGTGCGAATCGACAAACATGCAGATTGAAGCTCGTTCGGTGAATGGCGTTGAATGGCGCTACGTTCCGACTCAGAAGGTATGGGTCGGGGTGTCCTCGTTCAGTTGGCCTGCCAGGAGGGCTTCGATACGGTCGCGCACGCCCAGGTCCTCGGTGCTGAAGTGGATCCCGATGCCCGGCACCCGCTGCCCCGTTACGCCATCGGGGGAAACCCAGACGACCTGACCGGTGACCGGCACCCGCTCGCTCTCGCCGGGCAGGGTCAGCAACAAATAGACCTCCTGCCCCAGCTCGTAGTGCTCGCGCGTGGGCACGAAGATACCACCCCGTTCCAGCAACGGCATGAAGGCGGAGAGCAGCGTCTGCTCGTCCTGGATCGTCAACGACAATGCCTCTTGCGATGCCATCCCTTCTCCTCCCTGAGTCCTGCCTCAAGAACGCAGCAGGGTCGACCAGCGTACCAGCCAGGCCTCGAGGACCAACTGAGGGTTGGGATTGCCGCCCGAGGCCAGCAAGCGGCGCTGTTCGCGAGCGAAATCCAGCAGCCGGAACCAATCCTGCACCCGGGCATTCTTGACCGCCTGTCGATAAAGCGGAAGCAGGTCGGGATTGCGCAGTTGCGCCGACTCCCCCGACAAGCCCAGGCGAATCAGATCCTCGAGCCAGGCAATACCGTACCATAGGATCGACTCCAGGGACTGACGGTCGAGACGAGCCGCTTCCGCCACCGGCTCGGCACCACGCACCAAGGCATCGAAGGTTTCGTGCAACTGCTTGCGCAACGCCCGGGACTCCGGCGTGGCTAGCTCGGTCGCCAACAGCGGCAGGTTGCCCGAAACCCGGTACCAGAAGTCGGCCTCCTCCCGACTGCCCAGTTGCTGCGTCAGCCATGCCTGGCTCTGCTCGAGTCCCGGCACCGGCAGGCTCCAATGCTGGCAACGCGAGCGAATGGTGGCTAGCATCCTCGACGGAACATCCGCCAGCAGCAGGAACAGGGTGTGCTGGCCAGGTTCTTCCAGACTTTTGAGCAGCGCATTGGCAGCTGCGACATTCATCGCCTCGGCCGGCGACAGCACGATCACACGGTGCCCGCCCTGTTGGGCGGTCTGGGCAACGAAAGCGTTGACCTCACGAATTGGATCGATGCGAATCTGTCGCTTGCCCTCTTCCGGTGAAACACGCAGCAGGTCGGGATGATAGCCGGAGGCCAACATGTGGCAGCCATGACACTGACCGCAGGCCACGTCGCCCGGCGAAGCACACAACAGGTAGCCAAGCAGCGCCTCGGCGAAGCGCTGCTTGCCCACGCCATGCGGCCCCGAGAGCAACAGCGCATGAGGCAACCGTCCACTGCGATACAGTTCCAGGAAGCGCTGCCACAGGGGTTGCTGCCATGGCAGCGGCGTCGGCAGTGCGCTTGTGCTCATAGCCATGCACCCACCCGGCTCTCCAGACACTCCGTCAGGCGCGCCTGTACTGCGGCGAGCGGTGCATCGGCGTCGATCACCGCTACTCGCTGGGGCGCGGCCTCGGCGCGCGCCAGATACGCCTGCCGCACGGCCTCGAAGAAGGCCCGATGCTCCTGCTCGAAGCGGTCGCGCGCGTGACCGTTGGCTGTCAAACGCCCCTGCAGACGTCGCTGAGCGGCCTCGACCGGCATGTCGAGCAGCAGCGTCAGGTCGGGCTCGAGCCCGCGCTGCACGAAACGCTCCAGTTGGGCGATGCGCTCGGGTTCGATACCGCGCCCCCCGCCCTGATAGGCGAAAGTGGCATCGGTGAAACGATCGCACAGCACCCAGGCGCCCCGCTCCAGTGCCGGACGAATGCGCTGTGCCAAGTGCTGGGCGCGAGCGGCGAACATCAGCAGGAGTTCGGCATCGACATCGAGAGGTTCATCGAACTCGGCCGAGAGCAGCAGTTCGCGAATGGCTTCGGCCCGCGGCGTGCCGCCCGGCTCCCGAGTGCGTACCACCTCGACGCCATGCGCCGTCAGCCACTGCGCCACCCACTCCAGATTGGTCGACTTGCCGACCCCTTCCCCGCCTTCCAGGGTGATAAAGCGTCCACGCTGTTGCATCGGGGCTCCTGTAGGTCCGTCCGACCGCATTTCCGGCAAAACGCTCAGAGAGTGTGTCCTCAGCGGTTGCGGATGTAGCGGTTCACGGCATTGTTGTGTTCGCGCAGCGTGCGCGAGAAGTGGTGCGTGCCGTCGCCGCGTGAGACGAAGTAGAGAGTGTCGCCGGGCAGCGGATCCACTGCCGCCTCGAGCGAGGCGCGCCCGGGCATGGCGATCGGCGTCGGCGGCATGCCGGCAATGACATAGGTATTGTAGGGCGTGGCTTCCTGCAGGTCCGCACGCGTGATACGACCCGCGTAGCGCTCCCCCATGCCATAGATGACGGTGGGGTCGGTCTGCAAGCGCATGCCACGCTCCATGCGGCGCTTGAACACACCGGCAATCTCGCGACGCTCCTCAGGGGCACCGGTCTCGCGCTCGATCAGCGAAGCCATGATCAGTGCTTCATAGGGCGTTTCGATGGTCAGATCGTCGCTGCGAGCCTCCCATACCTCGTCGAGAACCTGCTCCATGCGCGCCAGGGCCTGGCGCAGGATATCGAGATCGCTCATGCCCTTGTGGTAGCGATAGGTATCGGGAAAGAACCAACCCTCGGGGTGACGTCCCTCACGCTCCAGCAGCGCCATCACCTCCTCGTCGCTGAGTCCCTGGGTCAGGTTCTCGAGCTTGGGAGCGGCATCGAGCCGGGCACGCATCTGGCGGAAGGTCCACCCCTCGGGAATGGTCAGCGGGTAGGTGACCACCCGATCGCTGCCGAGCAACTCGATCAACTCGCGCCCACTCATGCCCGGCTCGAGCATGTACTCACCGGCCCGTAGCTGCGGGATCGCTTCGGGCTCGAGCCGTGTCAACAGACGAAATGCCCACTCGTCCCCGATCACGCCACGTGCCGTCAGGTCCGTCACCACTCGGTTGTAGCCCGCCCCGCGCGGCACCTCGTAGAGAGTCTCCTCCTCCACCGCAATGGGCACCTCGAGCCGGCTCTCCCAATAGCGATAAGCGGCGAAGACCGACACGGCTGCCACGATGATCAACACGACAAGAAACTTCACCAATCGCAGCATGTGCTTCCTCGTTACCCGCTTCTCTTCTTCTATGCGCTTCAGCGCGCGAAAGTGGCCGGATAGCCCAGCAGCTCATGAGCCTTGCCCTGCAAGGTCCGGTGCACGGAGCCAAGCGTCCAGTTCAGTTGGCGGGAGCCATCAGCGTCATCCAGACGCACCACGGGCCAGAGGCCCTGGACCGAGTTGCCGAGCCACACGGCCTCGGCTTCGACCAGCGCCTCCGGCCCCATGGCAACTTCATTGATATCCAAGCGTTCCATCAGGGCAGCACGCAACGTCCCGGCCACGCCGCTGCCGTCCAGTCGAGGCGTCTCCAGGCATCCCCGGCGCTGCCAGAACAGGTTCATGCAGGTGGCCTCGACCAAGTGTCCCTGGGTGTCACAAAGCACTCCCTCGGCCACATCCGGATCGTCCCACTCACTGCGCGCCAGCACGTTCTCGAGCCGATTGAGGTGCTTGAGTCCGGCAAGCAATGGCTGAATGCTCAACTGCAACCGGCAATGGCGCACCCGCACACCCAACTGCCAACACTGTGGCCGGGGCGCGAAATCGAACGCCTGCCACAGCAACCGGGGCTTGGCGACCGACGGGGGCAGGTAGCCGCGCCCACCGCTGCCCCGAGTGAGGATCAGCTTGAGCACCCTGAGTCCCGACCCCGCCAGGGCGGGCAAGCCGTCGAGTTCGGCAGCGGCAGGCATGGGGATGCCCAGCCTCCGGCAGCCCCTACCCAGCCGGGCCATGTGCTGTGGCCACAGCAGAGGCTCACCGTCGCGGACCAGCACGGTCTCGAACAACCCGTCGCCATAGGCCACGCCACGATCGTCGGCCGGCACCCAGGGCTCTGCTTGCGGCCGCGTCATGTCATACGCTCGCGACGTCCCGGCTCAGCGCAGCCGGGAGAAGACCAGTGTACCGTTGGTACCACCGAAGCCGAACGAGTTGGACAGCGCCACGTCGACCTTCATTTCACGCGCGGTATGTGGCACGTAGTCCAGGTCGCAGCCTTCCTGGGGGTTGTCCAGGTTGATCGTCGGGGGCGCCACTTGGTCGCGGATGGCCAGGATGCAGAAAATCGCCTCGACGGCACCGGCTGCACCCAGCAGGTGGCCGATCATCGACTTGGTGGAGCTCACGGCCACGCTGTGCGCGCTCTCACCCATTACCTTCTTGACGGCCCGGCTCTCGGCCAGGTCGCCTGCCGGGGTAGAGGTGCCGTGCGCATTGATATAATGCACCGCCGAAGGGTCGAGCTTGGCATCGCGAATCGCATTGCTCATCGACAGCGCCGCTCCGCTGCCGTCTTCGGGCGGTGCGGTCATGTGGTAGGCGTCGTCGCTCATGCCGAAGCCGGTCAGCTCGGCGTAGATGCGCGCCCCGCGCGCCTTGGCGTGCTCGTACTCCTCGAGCACCAGGACGCCGGCACCGTCCGAAAGCACGAAACCATCACGGTCGCGGTCCCAGGGGCGGCTGGCAGCCTGTGGATCGTCGTTGCGGGTCGACAGCGCCCGGGCGGCGGAGAACCCGCCCAGCCCCAGCGGTGTCGTGGCCATCTCAGCCCCCCCGCAGATCATCACGTCGGCATCGCCGTAGGCGATGGTGCGAGCGCTGTAACCGATGTTGTGAGTGCCGGTGGTACAGGCCGTGGTGATGGCAATGTTGGGGCCTCGGAAGCCATGCTGGATGGCCAGGTTGCCGGAGATCATGTTGATGATCGAGCCGGGAACGAAGAAGGGCGAGATACGACGCGCACCGCCCTTGTTGAGGGCATTGTGGTTCTGTTCGATCATCGGCAGCCCGCCGATGCCGGAGCCGATGGCCACGCCGATGCGTTCGGCGTTCTCCTCGGTGCACTCGAGCCCTGCGTCGCTGATGGCCTGGGCGCCCGCCGCTACCCCGTACTGGATGAACAGGTCCATCTTGCGCGCATCCTTGGGGTTCAGGTACGGGCTGATGTCGAAGTTCTTGACCGAGCCTCCGAAGCGAGTGTTGAAGCCGGTGGCGTCGAAATGCTCGATGGGGGCGATGCCGCTCTTGCCGGCCAGGATGCTCTCCCAGCTCTCCTTGACGGTGTTGCCCACCGGCGTGACCAGTCCCAGCCCGGTCACCACAACTCTACGAGCCATCAGTAATCCTCCAGACAACCTTGATGACACGGCCCATCTCCCAGGCCGTCATTGCGCGCATTATACCGGACATGCTCCTCGCTTGGGCAGCCATGGCCCCGACACAAAGCAAAAAGCCGTCCTGTGTCTCAGGACGGCTTTCCCGGCATCATGCGATGCCCTTCACCTCAGCAAGCGGTGACGACCGCGCCCTTACTGATGGGCATTGACGTAATCGATGGCTTCCTGAACGGTGGTGATCTTCTCGGCTTCTTCATCGGGAATTTCAGTATCGAATTCCTCTTCGAGCGCCATGACCAGCTCGACGGTATCCAGGGAATCAGCGCCAAGGTCCTCGGTGAAGGAGGAGCTGTTCTGGATGTCTTCTTCCTTGACGTTCAGGCGCTCGGCCACAACCTTCTTCACGCGCTCTTCGATGGTGCTCATTATACGTACTCCAGTCGTTCAAGTTAGCCGTTCAGATGACCAGCCGTTTGGTCCGCAAACTCAAGCTGCGGGGTAGTTTATAGACGCCCCCCCGTCGGCGCAACCGCCGACCCGAGGGAGCTTCAACGCATGTTCATGCCACCGTTGACCTGCAGCGTCTCGCCGGTGATATAACCGGCACTCTCGCTGGTCAGGAAACCGACGGCAGCGGCAATCTCCTCAGGCTCGCCAAGGCGCGCCAGCGGAATCTGGGTCAGCAATGCCTTATGCTGCTCCTCGGGTAATGCGTGCGTCATGTCGGTGGCGATGAAGCCCGGCGCCACCGCGTTGACGGTGATCGCCCGGGAAGCCACCTCCCGCGCCAGGGCACGGGTGAAGCCTTCCATGCCCGCCTTGGCGGCAGCATAGTTGGTCTGGCCGAGATTGCCCATGGTCGCCACCACCGAGCTGATGTTGACGATCCGACCGAAGCGAGCCTTGGTCATGCCGCGCAGACACGCCTTGGTGACGCGATACACCGACTTGAGGTTGGTGTCGAGTACCGAATCCCACTCGTCCTCCTTCATGCGCATCAGCAGGTTGTCACGCGTGATGCCGGCATTGTTGATCAGGATGGTGGGGGCACCGAACTCTTCGGTAACGGCCTTGACGAGCGACTCCACACTGGCCAGGTCGGTCACGTCGAGCGCCTTGCCGGCCCCCTCGATGCCGTTGGCACGCAGGTCTTCGTCGATCTTGGCCGCGCCCGACTCAGTGGTGGCCGTTCCGATCACCACGCGCCCCTGGCGGCCGAGTTCGTGGGCAATGGCCCGGCCGATGCCACGGCTGGCACCGGTCACCAGGGCAATTCTGCGTTCGCTGGACATAGCCTGTTCCCGCTCCGAATGCTGTTTGGTTCTGGGGCTCGAGCCCCTGCTTGTTGGTTATTCTGGCCGCGCCCCGCTCGGCTACTGGCCAGCCTCGTGCGCCAACGCGAGCGCCGCTTCGAGACTGTCGGGGTCGTTGACTGCCAATCCCTTGCTCCCCTTGGCGATACGCTTGCCAAGACCGGTGAGCACCTTGCCCGGCCCACACTCGATGAAGACCGACGCACCCGCCGCTTCCATCGCCTCGACACAGGCGGTCCAGCGTACCGGCTGGTAGAGTTGCTCGACCAGACGCGTACGCAGCGTCTCGACGTCGGCATGCGCCTGGGCGTCGACATTTTGATACACGGTGTAGCGCGGCGGGCGCATGTCGAGATTAGCCATGGCCGCTTTGAGCCGCTCGGCGGCCGGCCGCATCAGCGCACAGTGCGAAGGCACGGAAACCGGCAACGGCATGGCGCGCTTGGCACCCGCCTCCTGACACAGAACATTGGCCCGCTCCACGGCAGCCTTGTCGCCGGCGATCACTACCTGGCCAGGGGCGTTGTAGTTCACCGCCGCCACGACCTCATTCTGCGCCGCCTCGGCACAGGCCGTTTCAACGGTGGCATCGTCGAGACCCAGAATGGCTGCCATGGCGCCACGACCGACCGGCACCGCCTCCTGCATCGCCTCGCCGCGCATACGCACCAAGCGCACACCATCGGCAAAGCCCATGACGCCGGCACACACCATGGCGCTGTACTCGCCCAGGCTATGCCCCGCCATGGCCCCGGGGCGCGGACCTTCCAGCTCTTGCCATACCCGCCAGATGGCCACGCTGGCCGTCAGCAGCGCCGGCTGGGTACAGGCGGTGACATTAAGAGCCTCGTCGGGCCCCTCCTGGACCACCTTCCACAGGTCGTAGCCCAAGGCGTCGGCGGCTTCCTCGAAGGTCGTCCGCACGACGCTGTAGCGTTCCGCCAGCTCCCGCAGCATGCCCACCTGCTGGGAGCCTTGCCCGGGGAATACGAGGGCAAGGGGTTGAGTCATGTCGTTCACCATTACTCCTGTTGAGTGCTGTCACGCCCGACGCCCAGCTCCATGGCGAGCCGCTCCGGCAAGCCACGCCTGACCTCCTGCACGGCCCGCAACACAGCATAGGAAAAGCCAGTGGCATCGGCACTGCCGTGGCTCTTGATCACGATGCCGTCGAGTCCCAGCAGGCTGGCGCCATTGTAGCGCACCGGATCGAGCTCGCTCTTCAACCGACGCAGCGCCGGCCTCGCCAGCATGCCTACCAAGCGGCTGCTCCAGTGCGACTCGAAGGTCACCTGCACCCGCTCGATCAACATGCGCGCCAATCCCTCGCTGGCCTTGAGCACCGCGTTGCCAACGAAACCATCGCACACCACCACATCGGCGGAGCCGGCGAAGATACCATCTCCTTCGATGAAGCCGATATAGTTCAGCGAGCCCGTCTCGCCCAGCAGCGAGTCCGCCTGCCGCACCGCCTCGCTGCCCTTGGTACCTTCGCTGCCCACGTTGAGCAATGCCACCCTGGGAGCCGAAAGGCCGTCCACGTGGCGTGCCATGACCTCCCCCATGCGAGCAAAATCCACCAGCCGCCTCGCGGAGACGTCAACGTTGGCCCCCAGATCCAGCAGGTAGCAGCGGCCATCGTTGCGGGTAGGGATGGCAGTACAGATCGCCGGACGCGGAATATCCGCCACGGTACCAAGAGCGCGTCGAGCCAGGGCCATCAGCGCACCGGTATTGCCCGCACTGACACCAGCCACGGCATGGCGCTCGGCCACATGGGAAAGCATCAGCGCCATGCTGGTGTCGCCGCCACGTCTGAGCGCGTCGGACGGGCGCTGATTCTGCCGAATCAGACCCGGCGCATGATGGATGGACAGATGCGAACCCGCCGCGGCGAGATGCCGCGGCAGGTTCTCGAGCTCGGTCGCCAGTCGATCGCCGGGGCCGAACAGATCGACCTCCAACCCCGGACAGGCCTGCACCGCAGCTGCCGCGCCATGGATGGCAGCGGCAGGACCGACATCTCCACCCATCGCATCGATGGCAATCCGCACGCTCAAGTGCCGACGGTCATCGACAGCGGGTCGACTCAGGCGTCGACCACCTTGCGACCACGGTAGAAACCGTCAGGAGAGACGTGATGACGCAGGTGAGTGGTACCGGTTTCCTTGTCCTGGGACAGGGTCGGTGCGCTCAGGGCGTCGTGGCTACGACGCATGCCGCGCTTGGAACGGGTCTTACGATTCTGTTGAACTGCCATGGGTGTCACTCCGAAGTGAGACGATAAACAATCAGGATTTGCCCTTGAGGTGACGCAGCACCTCGAAAGGACTTGCGGGAGTCGGCTCGCTCGATTCGGCCTCCTCGCCGCTGCTCAGCTGGTCGCGCGAGACACGGCAATGCGCCTCGTCGTGGTAAACCACCTGGGGCAGGCTGAGGATCAACTCATCCTCGACCACCTCCAGCAGGTTCAGCTGTTCGTTTTCCACCAGCACCGGCTCGTGGGTGCTTGGCAGCTCTGCTGCCAGTGCATCGCTCGAGACCATGCCCAGCAGGAATTCGCTCTCGACATGCTGCGCCATAGGCTCGAGGCAGCGCCGGCAAGGCAGCTGCAGCTCGGCCTCGAGACGACCGCGAATTTCGCGGCGGCCCTGAGCATCGATACCGAAATCGAGCCACACCTGGCAATCGCCCGACTGTGCCCCGACCTGCGCGGCGAGGCGCTCGAACCGGTCAAGCGCCATCAGGCCGGAAAGGCTTTCGGCACGTGCAGCGAGCCGATAAGGCTCAACCCTTATGGGAAGTCGTGAGGTCAACATAGGCGCGCAATGATAGGCACTCCCCCTGCCCCTGTCAAAGACGCTATCTCAGCGAGTTACAATACCCGCTCGCTCGATCCCCCAGTAACCTCTCACCGCATGACGCAGGAGCGCATCCATGCCCCGACTCGTTCTCGCTTCCGGCTCCCGCTGGCGCCGCCAACTCCTCGATCGACTGGGGCTACCCTACGCCTGGACAAGCCCCGACATCGACGAGACACCGCGACCCGGCGAAGCTCCCGAGAGCCTGGTGCATCGTCTGGCACTGGCCAAGGCCAACCGGGTGGCAGCAGAGTATCCCGACCATCTGGTGATCGGCTCCGACCAGGTCGCCGTGTTCGATGGCGAGATACTGGGCAAGCCGGGAGACGCCGCCACGGCACGCGCCCAGCTCACACGCTTCTCAGGCCGCCAGGTGACCTTTCTCACCGGACTGGCACTGATCGACACCCGCGCCACACGTCACTGGGTCTGCCACGAACGATATGACGTTCACTTTCGCCGCCTCACACACGAAGAAATCGCCCACTACGTGGAACGCGAGCAACCGCTAGACAGCGCCGGCAGCTTTCGCATGGAAGGGCTGGGCATTGCCCTGTTCGAACGGCTCGAGGGAGACGACCCCAACACGCTGATCGGCCTGCCACTGATCCGGCTGTGCGCGCTGTTGCGCGAAGCAGGCCTCGATCCACTGGGAGATCAGGGCAACTGATAGCGCACCGGAGAGCGGCTGGCAGGCACCCCCACCCACTCCGCGGCGACCCGGCCGAACTGGCGGCTTAGCCGCTCGAACGGGTCCAGCCGCGGCGTGTAGTCGTGCAGCCGCACCTCCCCGAACAGCTCACGACTCAAGGCATCGAGACTGCTGATTCCATCGATCAGACCCAGCTCCAGCGCCTGCTGCCCGCTCCAGATCAAGCCGCTGAAGAGCCGCTCGTCCTCGACCAGACGCTCACCGCGCCCCTGACGCACCGCCTCGATGAACTGGCCATGGGTGGTATCCATGACCGTTTGCCAGAACTCACGCTCGTCGGGCGCTACCGGCGAGAAGGGGTCGAGGAACCCCTTGTTCTCGCCACTGACATAGATCCGCCGTTCGATACCGATACGGTCGATGGCCTCCTCGAAGCCAAAGCTGGCGAAGATGACGCCAATCGACCCCACCAGGCTGGCCGGAGCCGCCACGATCTCATCGGCTGCCGCCGCCATGTAGTAGGCGCCGCTGGCCCCGACATCCTCGATCACCGCGATGATGGGCTTGCCGCCTTCTTCACGCAGACGCATGATTTCATCATAGACACGCTGCGACTGCACCGGACTGCCTCCAGGGCTATCGATGTGCAGCACCACGACAGCGGCATTGGCTGCCTCCCAGGCGCGATTGAGCCCCTCGATGATACGCTCGGCACTGGCCGGCGATTCACTGTCGATTACCCCGTGCACTTCGACCACGCCCAGGTGGTGTCGCTCCGGCTCGCGGGCGGGATCACCGAACAGGCTATAAAAGGTAGCTGCCAGGGAGGCAAGGATCAGCACGGCGAAAAAGAAGCGGAAGAACAACTTCCAGCGCCGCGAGCGACGCTGCTCGACCAACACCCCGTCGATCCAGCGATCGAGCATCTCCTGCTGCGCCAGACGCTGACGCTCGCGCAGCGTCTCGGCGCTCTCCGGTGGCGGCACCGGCTTTTCCTGCTTTGCCTGTTGCGCTTCACGCGCCTGCTCGGGGGTCAGCTCCGGTCCTTCGGTCCAGCGGTCTTCACGCTTGTCGTCGCTCATGGACTCATCTTCCCTTGTATCGCCTGCCAACTTTCTCGTCCGCCAACTTGCTCGTCTGCTAGCTTGCCAACCAGTCGAATAGCGCCTCGACCGCCCCGGCAGTATAGACGGGGCGACTGGCCGCCAAGCGCTCCGGGGCATGCACGCCCCAGGTCACCGCGACCCGATCCATGCCCAGGGCCCGCGCCATCTCCAGATCGTACTCGGTATCGCCTACCATCACCGCCTCCTCGACCGGCACGTCGAGTTCGACCAGCAACTCTTCGAGCATCTGCGGGTGCGGCTTGGAACGGGTTTCGTCGGCAGTGCGACTGGCATGGAACCAGGCGCCACTACCACTCTCGCGAAAGACCCTGTCGAGGCCTCGCCGGCTCTTGCCGGTCGCCACGGCAAGGCGTCGTGCCGGGAATTCACGCAGCCTTGCGATGCCCGCCTCGACGCCGGCAAAGAATGGCATCGGCGTACGGCTACCCTCGACGAAATAATAGGCATAACGGCTGCGCAAGAGTTCGAAGCGCTCGGCATCGATACCCGGACACAGCCGATCGATGGCCTCGGGCAGCCCTAGACCGATGATATCACGCACCGCGGCCTCCTCGAGGCGCCCCCAGCCAGCATCGTGGGCCGCCGCCTGCATGCAGGTCACGATACGGGCGACGGAATCCATCAGGGTGCCGTCCCAGTCGAAGATGATCAGTCGATAGCGCATGCTGGCTCCGGTCGTCGATAGTGTCGATAGGCAGGCCCGGCGGGGCCGAAACTCAACGTGCGTTGCGCGCCTGGGCGAGCGCCGCCTCCAACTCGTCGGGCAGCGGTGCACGGATCTGTACCGGCCGCCCGCTACTGGGCTCGGGAAAGGTCAGCGACTCAGCGTGCAGGAACAGGCGCGACAGACCGAGATGCCGCGCTAGCGACTCGCCTTCGCGGGAACCATACTTGTCGTCTCCGAGCAACGGGTAGCCGGCATGAGCGGCATGCACGCGGATCTGGTGGGTGCGCCCGGTCACTGGCTCGGCTTCGATCAGCGTTGCCTTGGGCAGGGCTTCACGCACGGCGAAGCGGGTGCGCGCCACCTTGCCGGCAGCATCCACGCGTACCCGGCGCTCACCGTTGCCGGCGTCATAGCGATCGAGGCGGGCGCTGACGAATTCACGTCGCGCCGGCCAGCGGCCAGCCACCAGCGCCAAGTAGCGCTTGTCCATCCGATGCTGCTTGAGCGCCTCGTTGAGCGCCAGCAGCGCGGGACGCGACTTGGCCAGCAGCAGACAACCCGAGGTATCGCGATCGAGGCGGTGGACCAGCTCGAGAAACTCGAGGTCCTCGCGCACCTGTCGCAGTGCTTCGATCAGGCCGATCTTGACCCCGCTGCCACCGTGCACGGGAAGCCCGGCCGGTTTGTTGAGCACCAGCCAGCCCGGCCCTTCTACCAGCACACTGCCGGCGAGTAGGTTGCGCAGGCCTTCACTGACCTGCTTGACCGCCTCGCGCGGAGCGAGCTTGAGCGGCGGGATACGCACCAAGTCTCCCTCCTGAAGGCGATAGTCCGCCTTCACCCGCTTCTTGTTCACCCGCACCTCGCCCTTGCGCACGATGCGGTAGACCAGCGTTCGCGGCACGCCTTTCAGGCGCGTTATCAGGAAGTTGTCGACCCGCTGGCCCGACTGGCCCTCGCCCACTTCCACCCACTGTACGTTGCGCCCCTCGGCCATGACATTCCTGCAGAAAAACTGTTGTGAGCCAGCATTCTAACGCACTCGGCGGCGCACTGCGCCAATTGCTGTGCCTTGCCAATACTGCTATATTGCCAGCTCGCTCGGATGGATCCCTTCGGTCCCATGGCGCCTGCACGACAGACACGCAGGCCGGAGCGACGAAATCGGGCCGCGACGATCCCTGACAGAGATCCCGCCGCCGACGAGTGAATAGACGCAAGAATTGACAAGTAATGTAGTGACGCCACGCCCGGATCCCGGCTCGCCCTGTGACAGGCGAGCGGTGGCCACGGGAATCGTTCAACATCGTGCCGGTGGCCGGCGTTGGCGAATCGATGAATGCCAGGTGTCTGGCGGTGACCGCAGGGCCGGATGGGAGAAGCCCCACCGAGACATGTCCTGCCTCCGCCGCGTACTCAACATGATCATGTCGTGCTGGGCCCCTCTCGGGTGCCGGTACGATCGGGCGCCACTGCGCATCCGCGACATGCGCTGAGCACAAGCACGCAGCACCCAGAGGTTCGCCTTCTTCGATGCCCCCCGGCGCGTCCAGATTGCGAGACAACATGAAACGGATGCTCATCAATGCGACCCAGCCGGAAGAGCTGCGCGTCGCGCTGGTCGATGGACAACGCCTGTACGACCTGGACATCGAATCCGGTGCCAGGGAGCAAAAGAAAGCCAACATCTACCGTGGCAAGATCACCCGAGTCGAACCTTCCCTCGAAGCCGCCTTCGTCGACTTCGGCGCCGATCGCCACGGTTTTCTCCCCCTCAAGGAAATTTCCCGCGAGTACTTCCTGAAGGAATCTTCGGGCCGTCCCAGCATCAAGGAGGTGCTCAAGGAGGGTCAGGAAGTCATCGTTCAGGTCGACAAGGAGGAGCGCGGCAACAAGGGTGCGGCGCTGACCACCTTCATCAGTCTGGCTGGCCGCTTCCTCGTGCTGATGCCCAACAACCCCCGTGCCGGGGGCATCTCGCGGCGCATCGAGGGCGACGAGCGCACCCAGCTCAAGGAGGCCATGGGCCAGCTCACCGTGCCGGAGAAGATGGGCGTGATCGTTCGCACCGCCGGCATTGGTCGTAGCCCGGAGGAGCTGCAGTGGGACCTTGACTACCTGGTCCAGGTGTGGGAATCGATCACCGAGGAGGCCGGCAAGCGCCCCGCCCCGTTCCTGATCTATCGCGAATCGAACGTCATCATCCGCGCCATGCGCGACTACCTGCGCCAGGACATCGGCGAGGTGCTGATCGACAGCCCCGAGGTACACCAGGAAGCGCTGACGTTCATTCGTCAGGTCATGCCTTCATACCAGCAGAAGATCAAACTCTACGCCGACGAGGTTCCGCTGTTCTCGCGTTTCCAGATCGAATCGCAGATCGAGACCGCCTACGAACGCGAAGTGAAGCTGCCCTCCGGTGGCTCCATCGTCATCGACCATACCGAAGCCCTGGTTTCCATCGACATCAACTCGGCGCGCGCCACCCGTGGTAGCGACATTGAGGAGACCGCGCTGCAAACTAACCTCGAGGCGGCCGACGAGGTCGCCCGCCAGCTACGCCTGCGCGATATCGGCGGTCTGGTGGTGATCGACTTCATCGACATGAGTCCCGCGCGCAACCAGCGTGAGGTCGAGAACCGCATGCGCGATGCGCTCAAGCTCGATCGCGCCCGGGTGCAGATTGGCCGTATCTCCCGCTTCGGCCTGATGGAGATGTCGCGTCAGCGCCTGCGCCCGTCACTGGGCGAAACCAGCGGCGTGGTATGCCCGCGCTGCAACGGCCAAGGCACCATCCGCGACGTGCGCTCGCTGTCGCTTTCGATCATGCGCCTGATCGAAGAGGAGGCGATGAAGGAACGCAGCGCGCAGATTCGCGCCATCCTCCCGGTGCCGGTGGCCACCTACCTGCTCAACGAGAAGCGTGCGGTGCTTGCCGACATCGAGCAACGCCAGGGCGTGAAGGTGCTGGTCCTGCCCAAGCCCGACATGGACACGCCGCACTACGACGTGCAACGCCTGCGTGACGACCATATCGAGGAGGAAGGCGATCAGGACAAGTCCAGCTTCGAGCTGTCGGTCGAGACCGACATCGGCAAGGAGCCGGACATGAGCATCGCCAAACCGATGGCCCGTACCGAGGCTGCGGTCAAGACGGTGATCCACAACGAACCGGCTCCGGCCTCCTTGCAGCAGGAGCCGCCCCGTCAGGCACCTTCTCCTACTCCCGCCACTGCCGCAGCCCCCGCTGCCGGCGTGCTCGGCCGTCTGCTCAAGGGCGTCACCAAGTTGCTCGGCGGAACCGAGAGCGATACGACCACTGCGGTGGAGTCGCGCAAGCCGACCCCGCCACAGGCACCGCCCCGCGGCGAGGACGAACGCGGCGAGCGCAACGGTCGCGGACGGCGGCGTGCGCGTGGCGAATCCCAGGACGATGGCCGTAGCCAGCGCGGCCAGGCCCGCTCCCAGGAAAGTGCCCGTACCGAAGCACGTCAGGACTCTCGCCAGGAAGCGCGCCAGGACAGCGGCGGCGGCCGTGGCGGTCGCGGGCGCAATCACGCACGCGCCGACAAGCCCCAGGCCACCGAGGAGGCACGTCAGGCCAAGCCTCGTGGGCGTGACGAGACGCCGCGCCGCCAGAAAGCCGAGCCACAGGAAAAGCCTGTCGAACAGGTAACCGAGCCGGCCAAGAGCGACGACGGCAAGCCCAAGCGTACGCGCAACAATCCGCGCAACCGCTCGCGCCAGCACGCCATCAATCCGCAGGCCGAGGCTGAGCAGAAGCGCCTCCAGGCGGAAGCACCCGAGCAGAAGGGTGAAGCTGGTTCGGAGCAGGCCAAGGCCGAGGCGCCCAAGCCGACCGAGAAGCCCACCGAGGCGACCAAGGCCGAGCAGCCGAAACCGGAAGAAGCCAAGCCCGAGCAAGCCAAGGTCGAGGCGCCCAAGCCGACCGAGAAGCCCGCCGAGGCGGCCAAGGCCGAGCAGCCGAAACCGGAAGAAACCAAGCCCGAGCAGGCCAAGGTCGAGGCGCCCAAACCGGCCGAGCAGCCGAAACCGGAAGAAACCAAGCCCGAAGCCAAGCCGGAGCTAGCCAAGGTCGAGGCGCCCAAGCCGGCCGAGAAGCCCGCCGAGGCGGCCAAGACCGAGCAGCCGAAATCGGAAGAAGCCAAGCCCGAAGCCCAGCCGGAGCTAGCCAAGGTCGAGGCGCCCAAGTCGGCCGAGAAGCCCGCCGAGGCGACCAAGGCCGAGCAGCCGAAGTCGGAAGAAGCCAAGCCCGAGCAGGCCAAGGTCGAGGCGCCCAAGCCCGCCGAGGCGACCAAGGCCGAGCAGCCGAAGTCGGAAGAAGCCAAGCCCGAGCAGGCCAAGGTCGGGGCGCCCAAGCCCGCCGAGGCACCCAAGGCTGAGCAGCCGAAGTCGGAAGAAACCAAGCCCGAAGCCAAGGCTGAGCCATCCGAAGCCGAGCAGACCGCTGCCCGCCGCCGGCGTCGCGCGCACAATGACCCGCGCGAAATCCGTCGCCGTGAGCAGGAGGCTCAGAAAGGCAGCCAGGGCTGATACACCCTACTGCCTAATAGAGAACGGCCCGCGCTCAGCGCGGGCCGTTTTCATTCATGCTCGTTTGCCGTCTCGCCAGTGCCCTACGCAGCTTTCAGGCCAGCCTGGGTTCGCGTTCCAGCACGACACCGAAGCGAGCCTCCACCTCTGTCGCTACCTGCCGGGAAAACGCCAGCAGCTCTTCGGCACTGCCACCACCGAAATGCACCAGCACCAGCGCCTGACGCTCATGAATGCCGAAATGGCCCGATCGCCACCCCTTGAGCCCACAGCGGTCGATCAGCCAGCCGGCCGCCAGCTTGACGCGCCCATCGGCCAGCTCGAAATACGGCATGTCAGGCCATGACAGCAGCATTTCCTCCGCCTGCCGCCGTTCTACGATAGGGTTCTTGAAGAAGCTGCCGGCATTGCCCAGCTCGGCCGGATCGGGCAGCTTCTCGCGGCGAATGGTGCATACCGCCTCGGCCACATCGAGCGGGCCCGGCCGAGGGCCCAACCGCTGGGCCAGATCACCATAACCCAGCCGAGGATGCGGATCGCGAGTGAGCCGTAGGGCCAGCCCGGTGACGATCACCTTGTCCTCGAGTTCGCCCTTGAAGATGCTGTCGCGGTAGCCGAAGGCGCACTCTCCCACCGTCAGGCGCGCGCAACGACCATCCTCGATGAACATCACGTGAACCGCTTCGAGCACTTCGCACAGCTCGACACCGTAGGCCCCGATGTTCTGGATCGGTGCGGCACCGCAGGAGCCCGGGATCAACGCCAGATTCTCCGTTCCCCACAGGCCACGGCCGGCCAATGCCATGACCAGCGGGTGCCACTCGACTCCTGCCCCGACATGCACCAGTACGCTGCCCTCCCGGGGTTCCAGCCACCAATAACGCAGCGCCGGGCGCAGCACCAACCCGGGCAGTCGTTCGGGCAGGATCAAATTGCTGCCCCCACCCAACACGGTAAGAGGCCAGTTGAGGTCATCCGCCAAACGCAGCAGCCTACGCAGCGGCTCGATGGCTGCCGGTGAAGCGAAGCGCTCGGCACGACAGGGAAGCCCCAGGGTATTGGCTGCCGTCAGCTCCCGGTCGGCCAGCAGGGTATCGCTCAATGCCGCTGCCCCTCGAGCCGCAGGGCTATCTCCTCGACCAGGCCGCGGGAAGCGGCTTCGATCAGGTCGAGCACCTTCTCAAAGCCCTGCTCGCCACCGTAGTAGGGGTCGGGTACCGACCGGTCGACATGGCCGGCGAAGTCGAGAAAGAGACCGATGTGGGCGCCGCACCCCTCGGGGCACTGCGCACGTATCGCCGCCAGGTTGTCGTGGTCCATGGCCAGCAGGTAGTCGAAGCGCGAGAAGTCCTCGGCCGCGAGCTGGCGCGCGCGCAACTCGCTCAAGTCAACGCCACGTCGGCGTGCGGCGGCAGCGGAACGCGGATCGGGCGCTTTGCCTACGTGCCAGTCACCGATGCCGCAGGAATCGACTTCCACACGACGGGCCAGCCCTGCCGCCTCGAGCTCGCGACGGAACACGCCTTCGGCGGTGGGCGAGCGGCAGATGTTACCGAGACAGACGAACAGAACACGCATGGTTGTCCCTCCTTATGGGTTCCCGCTCAGCAGAGCCCTGACGCGCTCCAGGTCTGCCAAGGTATCGACCCCGGCCGGGTTGGGCTCGGCGGCCAGCGCCACCTGAATGGCATGACCGTAGTGCAGCGCTCGCAACTGCTCTAACTGCTCCAGCCGCTCCAGCGCCGATGGGCTCCAGTCGCGATACTCCGCCAGGAAGGCAGCACGGTAGGCATACAGTCCGATATGGCGCAGCCAGGCATCGGTCTCGAGCCACTCCGGACGCGCAGCGAACGACTCGCGGTCCCATGGGATAGGGGCACGGGAAAAATAGAGCGCACGCCCCGAGAGAGCGCGTACCACTTTGACCACATTGGGATTGAACAGCGTTTCCACATCACCGATCGGTTCCGCCAAGGTCGCAATGGAGGCCCCCGGGTCGTCATAAAGCCGAATCGCGACCTGGTCGATCAGCCGCGGTGGAATCAGCGGTTCGTCACCTTGGACGTTCACCAGCACGGCGTCGGCGGTGAGCCCCAACGTCTCGGCGACCTCGGCCAGCCGGTCGGTGCCGGAAGGATGGTCGGCGCGAGTCATCACCACCTCGGCGCCTAACGGCAACATGGCGTCGCGTATCCGCGCATCGTCGGTGGCGACCACCACACGGCTGGCAGCACTCGCGCAGGCCTGGCGCCAGACATGCGCCACCATGGGCTCACCGGCAATGTCGAGCAGTGGCTTGCCCGGCAGTCGCGAGGAGCCGTAGCGTGCCGGTATCACCGCAATGAAGGCGTTATCCTGCGCCATCATCCCTCTCCGTTGCGGCCAGGGGAAGGCGGCAGCTTCTCGTCGATCTCAAGCTGACGCGCTTCTTCGGGCAGCATGACCGGAATGCCGTCGCGCACCGGATAGGCGAGGCCATCGTAGTGGCACAGCAGTTCCTGGGCCTCGCGGTCGTACTTGAGCTTGCCCTTGCACAGCGGGCAGACCAGCATGGCCAGCAGTTCCTTGTCCATTGTTACACCTCTATCGTTCGAACTAAGGTTATCGCAACCCTGACAGTCGCGTGTCCAGCCAGGCCGCAAAGTCTGCCGACGGCTCGGCTTCGACCTCCAGCACCCAGCCCCGCTCGAGGGTCACGGCATCCAGCTTCTCGGCATCCTTGGCCGTCATCACTACCGGCAGGTCGTCGCCGAAGGTCAACTCCTGCCCCGTGAATCGATGATGATCGGGAAAGGCATGCGGCCTGGCTTCGACTCCCATCTCGGCCAGGGTCGTGAAGAAACGCTGGGGATTCCCGATCCCCGCGACGGCATGTACCGGGCCGTGGAACGGCAACGGCGCCAGAGTATGGGACGTCCCATCCTCCAGCGAACGCCAGCGGACCGGTACCAGGCGAAAGGTCCAGGCGCCCGCTGGCGGCACGAAGGCCGGTTCTCCATTGATCAGTACCGCACTCACCTCGTCCAGGCGTGACAGAGGCTCACGCAGGGGGCCCGCAGGCAGGCAACGTCCGTTGCCGAACCCGCGGCGGCCATCCACCACCACCAGTTCCAGATCGCGCCCCAGCGCCAGGTGTTGCAGACCGTCGTCGCTAAGCAGGATGTCGCACCCCCTCTCGAGCAGCGCCCTGGCACCGCGCGGGCGGTCGGGGTCGACCACCACCGGCAGGCCGGTCTGACGCGCCAGCATGCGTGGCTCGTCGCCGCTGTGGGCACTGGGCGTGTCCAGGGTGACATGCAACGGGTAGCCTGCACCCTGCTCCGCCTTGCCGCCATAGCCGCGCGAGACGATACCCGGCCGCCACCCCTGCTCGGACAGGTGGCGAGCCAACCAGGCCACCAGAGGGGACTTGCCGGTTCCTCCCAGGGTCACGTTGCCCACCACGATCACCGGCACGGTAGCTCGCCATACCCGACGACGACCGTCCCGATAGCGCGCAGTACGACGCTCGACGACCCAGCGATACAGGGCTTCTAGCGGCCTCAGCGCCCTGAGCCAGGCGGCGTCGCCGTAGGCTGCTTGGAGCCAGCGTTCGCCCAGGCCACGGCTCATGACACCGAAGCTTCCTGGAACTGCAACCGGTGCAGCGCCGCATAGGCACCGTCGCGCGCCAACAGCTCGGCATGGGCGCCCTGCTCGACGATCTGCCCCTGCTCCATTACTAGGATGCGATCGGCTCGCTCGATGGTGGAAAGCCGGTGGGCGATGACCAGCGTCGTACGACCGCGGCAAACCACCTCGAGCGCCTGCTGGATGTAACGCTCCGACTCGGTGTCCAGCGCCGAGGTCGCCTCGTCGAGAATCAGCAGTGGGGAGTCCTTGAAGATCGCCCGGGCAATGGCGAGGCGCTGACGCTGACCACCGGAGAGCATCACGCCATTGTCGCCGACGATGGTATCGTAGCCGTCGGGCAGCCGCTCGATGAACTCATGAGCATAGGCCGCCTGTGCGGCCGCCTCGATGGTGTCGCGATCCGCTTGGGGCACACCGTAGGCAATGTTGTCGGCAATGCTGGCGTTGAACAGCGTCACCTGCTGCGACACCAGGGCGAGCTGACGACGCAAGGGCGCCAGACGATACTCGTCGATGGGCACGCCGTCGATCAGCACCTGACCGGCGGTGGGGCGGTAGAAGCGCGGCAACAGTCCCGCCAGGGTCGACTTGCCGCTCCCCGAGCGTCCCACGATAGCGACCATCTCCCCAGGCTCGATGACGATATCAATGCCCTTGAGCACTTCGGGCTGATCCTCGCCGTAGCGGAAATGCACCCCACGCAGTTCCACCTTGCCTTCGAGGCGCTCGGGCTCACGGGTGCCCTCGTCGGGCTCGAGCGGCACCTGCATCAGACCGAACAGCTCGGCGGCGGCGGCGATCCCTTTCTGGATCTCGCTGTTGATCTCGGTGAGCTGGCGCACTGGCTTGGCCATCAGCGATGCGGCGGTAATGAAGGCAACGAATTCACCGGGGGTCATGTCGGCCAGCAGCGCCGGCGACATGGCCAGCCACACCAGTACCGCCAGCGATACGGCGATCAACAACTGGATGACCGGCGTACTGATGGCCTTGGTCAGCGCCTCCTTCATTTTCTGCTGGCGGTTGTAGTCGCTGGCCCGGGCGAAACGCTCCTTCTCGTAGGCTTCGGCACCGTGAGTTCGCACCACGCGGTATCCGGTCAAGGCCTCGGAGGCCACATGGGTCACGTCGCCCATGGAATCCTGAATGCGCAGGGAGATGCGCCGGAAGCGCTTGCTGGCATAGCTCACCACACCACCGATCAGCGGCGTCACGGCCAGGAACAGCAGGGTCAGCATCCAGTTGGTCCACAGCAGGTAGCCCAACAGACCAATCACGAACAGCCCCTCGCGCAGCAGGATGGTGATGGCATTGGTCGCCGCCCCGGTGACCTGCTCCACATGGTAGGTAACCCGTGAGATCAGATGACCGCTGGAATGCGAATCGAAGAAGCGACCGGGCAGGTGCAGCATGTGATTGAACACGTTGCAGCGCAGCGCATGCACCACGTTGCGCGCCACGTTGCTCATGAAATAAGTGCCGAGGAAGGTGCCCAGCCCCCTGGCGGCGAACATGAACACCACGAACAGCGGCAAGAACAGGCGGAAGGCGGCGTCTGGGTCCTGGATACCATCGATCAAGCGCTTCATCATCTCGGCCAGGGCCGTACTGGAGGCCGCATAAAGCGCATAGCCGACGATCGCCAGGGCGAATGAGATCCAGTGCGGCTTGACGTAGGCCAGCAATTGCTTGTAGAGGGTCCAGCCCGAATGTTGGGTCCGGTCTTGAGTCACGGTATCTCCGCTTGCGTGGATGTAGCCTGAGTTTCGCTCGTGGCGATGCGAACTTGACGTATGCCGTGCACACTCGCCTGGTCCAGTGCCCGCACCACGTCGGCATGCATCGCGCGGGCATCGGCCTCGACGACCAGACCATGAACCCTGGCCCGGTCGGCCTCGGCAGACAGCGCCTGGCCCAGCTCGGCGGCGGCGAACTCACGCCCGCCCAGCCGGTAACGCCCCTGCGCGGTCACCGCCAGCGTGGTCGGCGAGGCGTCGAGTCCGGCCCCGGATACACTCTCGGGAAGCGTGAGTTCGAGCGCCTGACGAGTCTCGAAGGTGGTCGATACCATGAAGAAGATCAGCAGCAGAAAGACCACGTCGATCAGCGGCGTGAGATTGACCTCCACCGGATCGCGACGACGGCGCACGAACCTCACGAGCCCCTCGCCTCCGAGGCGGAGAAATCGCCCTCATGCTGATCGCTGAAGCCCAACTCGCCCTGGTAATGGGCGAGAAATTCAACCACCTGGCCAGCCTGCTCCTCCATGCGCACGGTGATGTCCTCGACCCGGCGCAGGAAGTAACGATGGAACATCAGCGCCGGAATCGCCACGGTGAGGCCCGCCGCGGTCGTCACCAGGGCGCGCGAGATACCGCCGGCAAGCTCGGCGGTACGCCCGACGCCATCGGCGGAGACGATCACCGCGAAAACTTCGATCATGCCTACCACGGTACCCAGTAGACCGATCAATGGCGTGATGGCCGCGATGGTGCCCAGCGGGCTGAGGAAGCGCTCCATGTCATGGATCACCGCGGTGGCAGCCTCCTGCAGCCGGGCGCGGACCTGCTCGTGGCCCAAGCGGGCATTGCGCAGCCCGGCCGCCAGCACGCCGCCCAGCGGCGAATGGCTCTCGAGCCAGTAGAGATCGACCTGGCCACGTGCCACCAGCGAGCAGACCTCCTGCCCCAGGCCATAGGGGGCGATACGCTTGGCACGCAGGGTCCAGAGGCGCTCGATGATGATCACCGTCGCCAACAGCGAGCATCCCAGCAAGGGGATCATCAGCCAGCCGCCGGCGATGAGCGCATCCATCATGTCCATCGTCTTCCCCTCTTCACGCAACGACCGTCGCGATCAATGGCGCGATTCTACCGCATGGCATCTACCTTCGACACCGCCACGGCGCCAGGGCATGTCCCGCGCGGCGTACAACGCAAGTCCCTCGGCACGGCCCAACCATAAGGTCACGGCACCGTCCAGCGCGGTACTCCACTGACAGCTGCCGGCACGACGAAAACGTCGTACCACCTCGTCATGGGGATGGCCGAAGGCGCTGTGCCGGGCAGTACTGTAGACTACGGTTTGTGGGGCCAGCACCTGCACCAGCTGCGGCCCCGAACTGCTGCGGCTGCCGTGATGCCCCGCCACCAGCAGGGTGACCGGCAACTCCACGTCGAGCAGGAACAAACGCTCGATCTCGCGCCCGACGTCCCCGGTGAGCAGCAGCCGGTCATCGCCAGCTGTCACCTCCAGAACACAGGAGCGGTCGTTGCTCGAGAGCTCCGCCGTCTCCTCGGGCGGCCACAACACACGATAGGAGACGCCGTCCCGCTGCCATGCCTGCCCGCGCAGGCAGTTGTCGAAAGGTACGCCTATCGACTCACCGGGTGGCGCCAAGAACCGCCCCACCGAATGCCGCTCGTCCAGCACGGCGACGCCGCCGGCATGGTCGAGATCGTCATGACTGACCATGACATCGTCGAAATACTGGCCTGCCGGCCACAGCGAACTCAGCGGAGCGAAGCCGGATGCAAAGCGCGGCCCGGTATCATAGAGCAGCCGATAGCTGGCACTGCGCAATTCGATCAGCTGCCCCTGGCCGACGTCCTGAATCCTGATCCGCAGCGTACCGGGCTCGGGCACAGGCGTGGACAGACCCAACATGGCAGGTATCAGCAGCAACGTAGCTCCCACCCGCAGCGTCCTGACCAGGCCAGGTAGCGACCACAGCAGCGCCACGAGACCGAGCATCAGCGCCAGCGGCACGACCTGCTCCGGCGAAGGCCACCACAGCGGCAAATTGTCGACGGCCAATTCGAGCAACCCCACCAGCAACTGCGTGCTACGCTCGAACAGCCACCAGCACAACGTACCGAGCAGCGGCACGGGAGCCAGTAGCCAGCCAAGCAATCCCAAGGGCACCAGCACCGTGCTGACCAGCGGCACCGCCACCAGATTGACCAGCGGCGCCGCCGGGGCCAGCCGAGCGAACGCCAGCAGCACGGCAGCGGCCATCAAGGGTGCGAGCAATACTTGGGTACGCAGCAGCCCCCATCCCCAGCCGAGCATGCCGCGTGGCCGAACCCGCCCCTGCCAGATGAGGATCAGCAGCGCCACGGCCAGGAACGACAGCCACAACCCGGGGCGCCACGCCGACAGCGGATCGACCAGCACCACCACCCCCAAGGCCAGCCACCATGCCTGCCACGGGCCGGGGGCATGCCGCCCGCTGGCCACCCACAGACCTACCAGGGTCATGATCATGGCACGCATGGCCGGAGGCTGCAGGCCCGCCAGCCAGGCATAGCCAATGGCAGCGGCACCGGCCAGCCACCACGGCCATACCGTCATGCGCCATCGGCGCGGCATGACCAGCCGAGCCAGCCCACGCCCCATCAACAGCGCAAAGGCCGCCACCAGCCCCACGTGCAACCCTGAAATCACCACCAGATGAGTCGTACCGCTGGCATTGAGCAGATCCCAGTCATCGCGCGCAAGCCGGTCCCCCGCTCCCAGGGTCAAGGCAGCCAGCCAGCGTCGGGTCCGCGGGGAAAGTTCCTGTTCGTCGAGATAGCCAAGTGCACGTTGGCGCAGTGATATCGGCGCCCTCTCCAGCCGCTCGGCAGCGGGCTCGCTGCGCACATAGCCGGTCGCCTGGATCCCCTCGCGCCATAGCCAGGCGCCGTAGTCGAAGGTGCCGGGGTTGGCGAAACCCGCCGGTGGCCGCAATCGTACGGTCATGGCCCAGCGCTCGCCCGCGCGTATCTCGGGGGCCTGGTAGAAGCTGAGCCGTACCCGGCGCAGTGCATCGCACGGCAGCCTTGCGAGATCCAACGGCCTGCACGACTCCACGCGCACCATCAACCGGCTGAGCCGCTCCTCATCCTCGACCGACTCGATACGCCCGGTCAGGGAAAGATCGGCCCTGAGCAGCCCATCGGGCAACACGGCTCCCTTGGCCAGCAGCACCTGGCTTGAGGTAAAGAAGATCGCCACGACCAGGCCAGCGGCGCGCCATTGCCCGCGACCAAGCAGAAACAGCAGGCACAGGGCCCACCCCTCGAATAGCGCGGCAGGAGCCCAGTGGCCCAACCCCACACCAACCAGCGCCGCCAGCGCCAGCGGCATCGCCATGCCCAGTCGCACTCCCTTGCCCCCTTATCCACCCCGCCCTGGCCCCTGGCAGCCGGTCGCCCAAATCCGGCAGGCTGCTAGCGTTGGCCCGTATCCTGCGCCCAGCATGGCGGGCCAGCTCCCATCCATGGATAATACCCGGGTCACGAAGCAGCGAGCCAATCCGACATGCCGCGCAGATTCCTGCAGCGCTACATGCCCAACCCCGAGACGCTCAGGCGCCAGCGCTCGCTGCGCTTCATGAGCCATTTGATTGGCGATCCCGGACTTTGGGTACTTTCTCGACGCACCGTGGCGAATGCCTTCTCGGTGGGGCTGTTCAGCGCCATGCTGCCGATTCCCTTCCAGATGGTGATCGCGGCTTTCGGCGCCTGGGTGCTGCGCTGCAACCTACCGCTGTCCGTGGGCCTGGTGTGGATCACCAATCCCCTGACCATGCCGCTGATCTTCTATGGCAACTACCGTATCGGCGCCTGGTTGATGGACACCCCGGCTCGCGAGGCTCCCACCCGCGTCTCCACCCGCTGGGTCGCCGAGCGCATGGCCGACATCCTGCCCGCCCTGGCACTGGGCTCGGTGGTTTCAGCCATCGTCTTTGCCGTGCTGGGCAACCTGCTGGTACGCCTGCTATGGCGTTGGCACATTTCGCGCAGCTGGAAGCAGCGGGCCATGAGGCGCCGCTTGCGACGCCTCGACATGGACGACTAAGCCTCCGGAGCGGGGGCTTGGAGAAATGTCGAACGCCTCGTGACGAGCCTCAGGGTTGCTCGGTGAGGCGCCCCCCATCCAACCTCATTACCCGGTCTTGATGCGCGGCAAGCGAAGCATCGTGAGTCACCACCACGAAGGCGCAGTCAGTGGTGCGGGCCAGTTCGTCCATCAACGCGAGGATGCTGGCCGCAGTAGCCTGATCCAGGTTACCGGTCGGCTCGTCCATCAGCACCAGACTGGGGTCGGTGACCAGCGCCCGGGCGATGGCCACGCGCTGACGTTCACCCCCGGAGAGTTCGCCCGGCTTGTGGTCGGCCCGGTGCTCGATGCCCACCTTGACCAGCAGCTCGCGTGCCCTGGCCTCGGCGGCTTTCTTGCGCTGGCCACGCACGACCAGCGGCAGCGCAGCGTTCTCCAATGCGGTGAACTCCGCCAGTAAATGGTGGAACTGATAGACGAAGCCGATGTGGCGATTGCGGAATTTCCCCAGCGCCGCCTCGCCCAGATCCAACAACGATTCACCAGCGATGCTCACCTCGCCATGCGTGGGACGATCGAGCCCTCCCAGCAGGTTGAGCAGCGTGGTCTTGCCCGAACCCGAACTGCCCACCACGGCGACACGCTCTCCCGCCCGTACCTCGAGCGACAGACCATCTAGCACGGTGACGTCCTGCGGCCCCTCGCGATAGACGCGGGTCAGGTCGCGGCAGGCCAGCATCACCTTGCCGCTGGCGGTACGCTGTACGGGGCTTTGCTGGTTTTCGATAGCCGAATCACTCATAGCGCAGAACCTCCGCGGGTTGTACGCGCGAAGCGCGCCAGGCCGGATAAAGCGTGGACAGGAAGGTCAAGCCGAAGGCGGCGGCCACGATATTGCGTACGTCATCCCAATGCAGGCGTGACGGCAAGTCGCTGATGAAATAGACCCCGGCATCGAGGAACTGGATGCCCAGCGCCGACTCCACCCAACCGATCAGGTCGGAGACGGTCAGCGCCAGCAGGATGCCCAGCCCCACGCCGATGGCAATGCCGATCACCCCGATCGCCAGGCCCTGTACCACGAAGATCCCCATGATCGAACGCGGCGTGGCACCGATGGTGCGCAGGATGGCGATGTCGGCATGCTTGTCGGTGACCACCATCACCAGGGTCGAAACAATGTTGAAAGCGGCCACGGCAATGATCACCGTCAGCAGCAGCGCGATCATGCGCTTCTCCATCTGGATGGCCTGGAACAGGTTGCCATGGGAGAAGGTCCAGTCGATACCGCGGTAGCCGGTGCCCAGTTCGTTGATGATGGCGCGGGTTTCCGAGCCGGCGACGAACAGATCGTTCAGCTCGAGACGCAACCCACCCACGGCATCGCCGAGGCGCGCGAGGGTCTGCATGTCCTCGATGTTGGCATAGGCCAGATTGGCATCGAGATCGGCGCCGACGCTGAAGATGCCGCTCACCGTGAAGCGCTTCAACCGCGGGAAGACCCCGGCCGGGGTAATCGAGGCCTCGGGCACCAGCAGCGTGACCCGGTCACCCACCCCCACGCCGAGGTGGCGCGCCAGCAGCGAGCCCAGCACGATGTTCCACTCGCCTGGCTGCAAGTCGTCTAGGCTGCCGCGCTGCATGTGACGGCCGATGATCGAGACGCGATCCTCCCATTCAGGGTGGATACCGTTGACCATGGCCCCCTCGTTATGCCCAGCCACGGAGAACATGCCCTGCTGCTGCACGTAGGGCGCGGCACCGATCACCCGCTCGCGCTGCATCAACCGCTCGGCAAGCGCCTCCCATTCGACCAAGCCACTGCGCGACTCGATCTTGGTATGCGGCACCATACCGAGAATGCGCGTGCGCAGCTCGTGATCGAAGCCGTTCATCACCGAGAGCACCAGGATCAGTACCGCCACGCCCAGCATCAGGCCCAGCATGGAGGTCAGAGATATGAAGGAAATGAAGTGGTTGCGGCGCTTGGCGCGCACATAGCGCAACCCGATCAACAGTGGCAGGCGGTCGAGCATCATCGCGTTCCTTGTCAGAGGGGGCCATGGTACGGTTTTTTGCGCCGCGCTGCATCGGGTGCGCAATCATTCCACGAAGCTTGCATCATCAGTTGCACCGTCCTACATTGCGCCGACTCGCTACCCGGCACCGTCTTAAGACGCGACTCAAGAGGCTTCGTTCATGGCCAACCGCCTGCTTCCCGAATGGCACCTTCAGGATGCCGTCCAGCTCACCTGGCCCAGCCCCACCAGCGACTGGGCACCTTTGCTCGAGCGCATCGAGGCCACCATGGAAGCGATGGTGGTCGCCATCGCACGCTATCAGAGCGTACTGGTGGCGGTGCCCAACAGCGCCACCCGGACCCACCTCAAGCAGCGCTTCGCCAACTTGGGGGTCGATGCTACGCGTCTGCACCTCATGGTGGCCGAGGCCGACGATACCTGGGCCCGGGACCACGGCCCCATCGCCATCGAGCGCGACGGCAGCCCCGTGCTGCTCGACTACGTCTTCACCGGCTGGGGCGGCAAGTTCGAGGCCGGGCGCGACAACCGGCTGACCGGGAAGCTCACCGAGGCCGGCGCTTACGCCTGCCCGGTGGAGAACCGCGATATCGTGCTCGAAGGCGGCGCCATCGATACTGACGGCGAGGGCACCCTGCTCACCACCGAGGCCTGCCTGCTCAACCCCAACCGCAACCCTCAGCTCGACCGCGAGGCGGTGGAAGCCTTGCTCAAGGCCGATTTCGGCGTCGAGCGGGTGCTGTGGTTGGCCAACGGCCACCTGGAAGGCGACGATACCGACAGCCACGTGGACACCCTGGCACGCTTCTGCGACCCGGCCACCATCGCCTACGTGCGCTGCGACGACGAAGCCGACCCACACTACCCGGCCCTGGCCGCCATGGAGGCCGAGCTCAAGGCGTTTCGCCGCGCCGATGGCGAGCCCTATCGCCTGGTGCCGCTGCCGTGGCCGCGTCCCTGCTTCGATCCGGTGGACGGCCACCGGCTGCCGGCCACCTACGCCAATTTCCTGATCGTGAACTCCGCGGTGCTGGTGCCTGTCTATGGTGACGCCGCCGACAGCCAGGCGCTCGCCGCCCTGGCCACCGCCTTCCCCGACCGCGACATCGTGCCGATCGATTGCCTGAGCGTGATCCGCCAGCACGGCAGCCTGCATTGCCTCACCATGCAGCTCCCTCGAGGCAGCCTGAACGCCGCAACACAGCAAGGAGAAACCTCATGACCCGCACTCTCAAGGTTGGCCTGGTCCAGCAACAAGCCTGGCCCGACAAGAGCAAGAGCCTGGCCGAGAGCGAGGCCGGCGTACGCGAGCTGGCTGCCGCGGGCGCCGAGCTGGTGCTGCTTCAGGAGCTGCATGCCACGCACTATTTCTGCCAGTATGAGGCCACCGAGCTGTTCGACCTGGCCGAGCCGCTGGACGGCCCCACCGGCCAGCGCCTGGCAGCGCTCGCGGCCGAACTCGGCATCGTCCTGGTGGGCTCGCTGTTCGAACGCCGCGCCCCGGGTCTCTACCACAATACCGCCGTGGTCTACGACCGCGACCGCGGCCAGGTAGGCGTTTATCGCAAGATGCACATCCCCGACGATCCGGGCTTCTACGAGAAGTTCTACTTCGCCCCGGGTGATCATGACGACAGCCGCAAGCAGGGCTTCCAGCCCATCGACACCTCGGTGGGCCGGCTGGGGCTTTTGGTGTGCTGGGACCAGTGGTATCCGGAAGCGGCGCGCCTGATGGCACTGGCCGGTGCGGAAGTGCTGCTCTACCCCACCGCCATCGGCTGGAGCCCCGCCGACGACGACGGCGAGAAGTCACGCCAGAAGGAGGCCTGGACACTGATCCAGCGCAGCCATGCGGTGGCCAACGGGCTGCCGGTGATCGTCGCCAACCGCGTCGGCCACGAACCGGATCACTCCGGCGTCGGCGGCGGTATCGACTTCTGGGGCGGCAGCTTCGTTGCTGGCCCTCAGGGCGAGCTGCTGGCCCACGCCGGCACCGAGGCCCAGCGCCTGCTGGTCACCCTGGACATGAGCCGCGGCGAGGACGTACGGCGCATCTGGCCCTACCTGCGCGACCGCCGTATCGACGCCTATGACGATCTGACCCGGCGCTACCGGGATTGAAGTGAGCCGTGAGCCACGTACCAGCATAAGCGGCTCTGGGGTAAGCCCATAAAAAACCCACCGCTGCTAAAGCATGCGGTGGGTTTTTTCGTTTACCGCCGGGTTCAGGCGTCCGGCGCTTTCCAGAAATCGCGGATCGAGGCGATCCCCTGGGCGCCTACGGCGCGGGCGTGGTTGGCGTCGTAGCGGGTCATGCCCCCCAGCGCGAACACCGGCATGGCAGCACGCTCCACCAACTGCTGGAAGTCGTGCCAGCCCATCGGCGCCACTTCGGGATGCGACGGCGTGGTGCGCAGCGGCGACAAAGTGACGAAGTCGCAGCCGATACGAGCAGCCTGACCGAGCTGCTTGTGATCGTGGGTCGAGGCTGCCAGCCATTTGCTCTCGGCAATGGGCCGCCGCTCCAGGCTCATCAGCCGCTCACTGGTCAGGTGGATGCCATCGGCATCCACCCCGTTCAACAGTTCCGGCTCGGCGTTTAGCAACAGGCGCGCCCCATGCCGGCGACACAGCGCCAGGGCGCGCTCGGCACGCGCCAGGTAAGCGGCTTCATCCAGGGTCTTGGCCCGCAACTGGACCAGACGCACACCATCCTCCACCAGCGCCCGCTCGAGACAGGCATCGAACACCGACTCGTCGGACTCTTCAGCAGTGATCAGGTATTCGGTCGGCAGCATCACCGCCTGCAGGATCGGCAGGTTGGCCGCCGGGAACGGGTAGTTGACCAGTTCATCGAGTGGCACCCAGCGCACCGCCTGCCCCTCTCGCCCGAACGGCTCGCCGCTGAACTCATGTACCTGCCAGACATCGAGCAGGATGTGCTTGTCCGGGTACTCGTGGTGCACGCGGATCAGCGGCTGCGCGCGCCGGATCTCCACCCCAAGCTCCTCGTGGAGTTCACGCTTGAGACCTTCCAGGCCAGTCTCGTAGGGCGCCAGCTTGCCGCCGGGAAACTCCCACAAGCCGCCATGATCGACATTGGAGGGGCGGCGGGCGATGAGCGCCTTCTGGCCATCGCTGCTGATGATGGCGGCAGCCGCCACGTGCACCCTTCTCTTCACCATTACGTTCATTGACTCCTACCCACTGGTCCCGCATCGGCATACGCGCTGCGGGGCTGATATTCTTGCGTTACGGCCCTGTCCAGTAGCGCTGGTCTAGCTGCGATAGTCCGCGTTGATGCTCACGTAGTCGTGGGAAAGGTCGGTGGTCCACACCGTGGCGCTTTCTGCGCCCCGTCCCAGCGCAATTCGAATGACGATCTCCGCTTCACGCATCACTCGGCTACCCTGCTCCTCGGTATAGCCGGCGGCCCTGCCGCCATTTTCCACCAGCCTCACGTCGCCCAGGTCGATGGTCACCTGCTCGACGTCGAAGTCGCGCACCGGAGCACGTCCAACCGCCGCCAGGATGCGCCCCCAGTTGGCATCGGAAGCGAACAGCGCCGTCTTGACCAGCGGCGAATGCGCCACGGTGAAGGCCACCTCCCGCGCCTCCTCGCGGCTTGCCGCCTCCTGGACCTGCAGGGTGACGAACTTGGTGGCCCCCTCGCCGTCACGCACGATCGCCTGGGCCAGTTCGGTCATTACCCGCTGCAGCCCATTGCGGAACACGGCAACCTCTTCGTCGCTGGCGACCGTGGCACCACGGCCGGTGGCGATCAACATGCAGGCATCGTTGGTCGAGGTGTCGCCATCGACGGTGATGCAGTTGAACGAGCGATCCACCGTCTCGCGCAGCAGCGAATCGAGCAGCTTCTGCTCGATGGCGGCATCGGTGGCGACGAAAGCCAGCATGGTCGCCATGTTGGGCTTGATCATGCCCGAGCCCTTGCTGATACCGTTGATGGTGACCGTGCGCCCATCCAGTTCCAGGGTAACGCTGGCTCCCTTGGGCCGCGTATCGGTGGTAAGGATACCCTCGCCAGCCTGCCGCCACGCTTCGTCGCCGGCGCCAAGCGCATCCAATGCCGGCGACAGGCCACCCAGCAGCCTCTCCATGGGCAGCGGCTCGCCGATTACCCCGGTAGAGAACGGCAGTACGCTATCCTCGGGCACACCGGCGAGCCTGGCCAGCTCGGCGCAGGTCGCCCGGGCATCGCGGAGTCCGATCTGGCCGGTGCCGGCGTTGGCGTTGCCAGTGTTGATCACCAGCAGACGAGCCCCCTCGCCACGCGCCTGACAGGCTGCCAAGTGCTCCTTGGCTACGGTGACGGGAGCGGCGCAGAAGGCATTGAGGGTAAAGCTGCCCGCCACCCGCGCTCCCTCGGCAATCTCGATCACCACCAGGTCGCGCCGGCCAGGCTTCTTGATGCCGGCCATGGCAGTACCCAGGCGCAGTCCTTCGATGACCGGCATGGCCGGAAAACGTGTCTCACCCACCGCCATGGAAAGTTCACTCCTCAGTTAACAGGTCGGCCTAAGCACCACGTACAAGTGCCGTACGCACCCGACGCCTCAGATGAGTCGTCAGGCACACGGTGCGGAGGCATTCGGCTCAGCTCAGTTGGCCGCAGCACTGCTTGTATTTCTTCCCCGACCCACAGGGGCAGGGATCGTTGCGTCCCACCTTGGGCCCTTCACGGCGCACGGGGCGCCCATCGGCTGCCGCCGGAGCGGTCTGCGCTTCGCCCTCGGCGAGCTCCGGGGCATCGTGGCGACTCGCAGCCGCAGCCTTCTCGCGCTCCAACGCTTCACGTCGCTGGCGCTCCAGCTCGTCGACCTCCTCCGGCCGACGCACCTGCACATGGCTGGTGATCCGCGTGATATCGGCCTTGATATTGGTCAGCAGCGTCTGGAACAGCTCGAAGGACTCGCGCTTGTACTCCTGCTTGGGATTCTTCTGAGCATAGCCACGCAGATGGATCCCGCGGCGCAGGTGGTCCATCGACTGCAGATGCTCCTTCCAGCGCGTATCGAGCACCTGCAGCATGATCTGCTTCTCGAAGCGGCGCATCAGCTCGGCACCCGCCGTATCGATTTTCTCCTGATAGATCCCGCGATGCATCTCATGCAGGCGCTCGCGCAGCTGCTCTTCGTGGAAGCGCTCGTCCTGTTCGGACCACTCCACTACCGGTGCCTCGAGGTTGAACTCGGTCTTGAGGTGCTCCTGCAGACCAGCCAGGTCCCACTGCTCAGGCAGGCTCTGCGGCGGCACGAACTCACTGATGGCGAGATCGAGCACTTCGTCGCGTATGCCCAGCACGTTTTCGGAGACATCCTCAGCGGCCAGGATCTCGTTACGCTGCTCGTAGATCACACGACGCTGGTCATTGGCCACGTCGTCGTACTCGAGCAGCTGCTTGCGGATGTCGAAGTTGCGACTCTCGACTTTCTTCTGCGCCCGCTCCACGGCGTTGGTGACCATCTTGTGTTCGATGGCCTCGCCGCGCTCTAGGCCCAGCGCTTTCATCATGCGCTGCACGCGATCGGAGCCGAACAGCCGCATCAGGCTGTCTTCCATGGAGAGGAAGAAGCGCGTCGAGCCCGGGTCCCCCTGACGCCCGGCACGTCCGCGCAGTTGGTTGTCGATACGCCGCGACTCGTGGCGCTCGGAGCCGATCACGTGCAGGCCGCCAGCCTCCAGCACCGCCTCGTGACGAATCCGCCATTCCTCGCGCAGCTTTTCGACCTGCTCCTCGGTGGGGTTCTCGAGCTTGGCTGCCTCGGCCTCCCAGTTGCCGCCCAGCACGATGTCGGTACCGCGACCGGCCATGTTGGTGGCAATGGTGATGGCACCGGGGCGCCCCGCCTGGGCGATGATCTCGGCCTCGCTCTGGTGCTGCTTGGCGTTGAGCACGTTGAAGCTCAGCCCTTCCTGCTTCATCAGCCCGGCCAGGTATTCGGAGGTTTCGATCGATGCGGTACCCACCAGCACCGGCCGCCCGGCCTCGGTTTCGGCCTTGACGTCCTTGATGATCGCTTCGAACTTCTCCTCTGCCGAGAGGTAGACCAGGTCGTTGAGATCGCGACGAACCAGCGGCCGGTTGGTAGGAATCACCACTACGTCCAGGCCGTAGATCTGGCGGAATTCGAAGGCCTCGGTATCGGCGGTGCCGGTCATACCGGCCAGCTTGTCGTAGAGGCGGAAGTAGTTCTGGAAGGTGGTCGAAGCCAGCGTCTGGCTTTCGCGCTGTACCGGTACCCCCTCCTTGGCCTCGACCGCCTGGTGCAAGCCCTCGGACCAGCGCCGACCCGGCATGGTGCGACCGGTATGCTCGTCGACGATCACCACCTGGTTATTGGCAACGATATAGTCGACGTCTCGATGGTAGAGATGGCGGGCACGCAGCGCGGAATGCATGTGGTGCAGCAGGTTGAGGTTCTGGGCGGCGTAGAGCGAGTCCTCTTCCCCCAGCAGCCCCTCGGCACGCATCAGCTCCTCGACCTTGCTGTGGCCGGCCTCGGTGATCTCGACCTGCTTGTGCTTCTCCTCGAGCATGAAGTCGCCACTGACGGGAGCATCGGCGTCTTCGGAGACCTCGCCCTTCTCCAGTTGGGCAGCCAGGCGGTCGACCACCTTGTAGAGTTCGGTGTTCTCGTCCACCGCGCCGGAGATGATCAACGGCGTGCGCGCCTCGTCGATCAGGATCGAGTCCACCTCGTCGACGATGGCGAAGCTCAGGCCACGCTGGACCTTGTCCTCCAGCGAAAAGGCCATGTTGTCGCGCAGATAGTCGAAGCCGTACTCGTTGTTGGTGCCATAGGTGATGTCGCTGGCATAGGCGGCGCGCTTCTCCTCGGCGGTCTGGCCGGCATAGATGACACCGACGGAAAGGCCGAGGAATTCGTACAGCGGCCGCATCCACTCGGCATCACGCCGGGCTAGGTAGTCGTTCACGGTTACCACGTGGACGCCGTTGCCCGGCAGCGCGTTGAGATAGACCGCCAGGGTGGCCACGAGCGTCTTGCCCTCACCGGTCTTCATTTCGGCGATGCGCCCGCGGTGCAACGTCATGCCGCCGATCATCTGCACGTCGAAGTGGCGCATGTTCATGACGCGCTTACTGGCCTCGCGTACCGTGGCGAACGCTTCGGGCAACAGCGTATCGAGGTTCTCGCCTGCGGTCAGGCGCTGGCGGAACTCCTCGGTGCGCGCCTGGAGCGCGGCGTCATCGAGCGCTTCGAACTGCGGTTCCAGCGTATTGATCTGCGCTACCTGGCGTTGCATGCGCTTGACTTCGCGGTCGTTCTTGGAGCCGACGACCTTACGTAACAATGTATTGATCATGAAATGTCCATGTCTGCGTGTCGCGGTCAGCCGGCACCATGCAAGGCTGGCAGGAAGCCAGCCGCTACCGGCCGCATTCGATGGGAACTGGAACGCGATGCACGCGTGGCGGACCACGACGCGTCAGGACGTCATGGGCGGCTGCCCAGCGGCACGGTAGCGGGGCCGTGCGCGGCGGCACGATACGCCTTGTCGGAGCCCTCCGGCGACGCGGCCAGTGGGGCAAGGCCCGTCGGCGCGCCACGTAGCGGCAACGCGCACGCATCAACGTCGGGGCGAGAATACAGGTCTGCACCACCCGCTCGGCCAGACGCAGCGTTTCCGCCTGGGTCAGGCCGGCGGGCAGCAGGCAGCTCACCAGCAGGCCCGCCAGCCACCAGCGCGACCGCTGGCGATAGCGCGACGTCACAGCCGGCGGGCTGGCGACGCTACGATCCTGTGGCTGGGCGGCGGTCATGCTGTCGCTGATCTCCGAGCGTGCTAGGCTTGGCGTGTGTTGAAATGGCCGAGAAACAAGCCCATGAGTATAAAGGTTAAGCGCTCACGAGCACAGCCCATGTCTCGCCTGCTGGGCGGCAATGGCGAGCTGGCACCGCTGATGCGCACGGCAAGGCTGATCGGCCAGGCGCAACAGCACCTGCGCGAGCACCTTCCGGCAGAGGTGCGCGAGCACCTGTTCGTGGGGGGGTACCGTGACGGCAAGCTGACCCTGCTCACCGACCGCGCCGTATGGCTGACCTGGCTGCGCTACGAACAGCCGAGACTGCTCGAGCTGCTGCACCAGTTGCCGGAATTCAGCGCTGTCAGCGGCTTTGCCCTCAAGGTGCGCCCCGTGCGGCCGCTCAAGGTACCGCCACGCCAGGTGCGCTCACTGCCGGTGCCGGCTGCCGACGAGATTTCCGCCTGCGCGGCGGACGTCGAGGACCCTCGGCTCAAGGGCGCCCTCGAACGGCTCGCCTCCCATGCCGAGCGCAACGACCAACGCTAGCTGCCGGTGGCAGACTCACGCCAGGCGATAGGTGATGCCATCCACTTCCACTTCGCGAATGTCACCATAAGAGACGGTGACACCGTTGAGATCGCCGGGCTCTCCCTCGTGCTCCATTAGCGTCGTTTCAGGCACGACCTTCACCCCGGTGGCTCCCACATGCTGGATACGTGCCGAGAAGCGCTTACCTTCGCGTTCGATCACGACTCGCTCGCCGAACATGCAGCGCCCCACCTGAGCCAGCAGCTCTGCCTCGTCTACCTGTTTGACCGCCATGCGTCCTCCTTGAATGGCGCCGGCCGGCTACCGGCGCGGTCTTGAGTCAATGCCCTTCTCCCTCACTTTAGGAGATGACCGCTCACCACGACACCCGCTCTGTGCCGGGCTGGAGCAGAGCCTTCCTCCAACGCTATGCTGAGAACGCTGCGGATCGATGGCAGCCACTTCTCACCCGCCCGCGGAGACTTCATGGCGCTCAGTAAAACCCAGTCCAGCTTCTACCGTCGCCTTTACCTTGCCCATCTGATCGAATGTGGGGTTGCCAGCGTGCCGGCGATCATCGCAGCCACCGGCATGCCCCGGCGCACCGCCCAAGATACGCTCAAGGCACTCGAGGAACTGGACATTCGCTGCGAGTTCAAGCCGACCCCGGGGGAACGCCATAACAGCGGGCAGTACGAGATCGCCGACTGGGGGCCCATCGATCGCGCCTGGGTGGCACAGCACGCCGAACGGCTCCGTCACGCCCTGGGCTATCCTGCGCTGGCATGAATCGGATCGGTCTCATTGCCCTGGCGTTTCTCCCCCTGCTGGCCGGCTGTGCCGGTCCGGTGTTGCAAACTCCGGGCCCTGTTCAGAGTACACCTCAACTGACGCCCTACCAGGTCATTGCCGACGACGGCTATCGCCTGCGGCTGCGTCATTGGCCCGCAGCGGGCGAGACACGAGCGATGGTGTTGGCGGTACACGGCTTCAATGACCATGCCGGAAGCTTCGAGCTCCTGGCCAGCGCCCTTACCCCGCATGGCATCGAGGTCTTTGCTCACGACCAGCGCGGCTTCGGCACCACGCATCAGCGCCGCCTGTGGGCCGGCCACGAACGCTTGAGCGATGACGTGGTCATGCTCGCCAGGCTACTGAGTGAGCACCACCCTGATACCCCGCTCTACCTCGTCGGCAAGAGCATGGGTGCGGCCGTGGCGCTACTTGCCATGGCCGCCGACGAGGCGCCTCCAGTCGACGGCAGCGTGTTGATTTCCCCCGCGGTGTGGGGCAAGCAGACCATGCCCTGGTACCAGCGGCTTGGATTATGGCTGGGCGTGCGTCTGATGCCCCAGGCTACCTTCTCGGTACGCACCACCCAGCGCCTGGGCATCGAGCCGACCGACGACGAAGAGATCAAACGGCTGCTGGCCAGCGACCCGCTGATTCTGCGCAGCGCCCGCATCGATACTCTCGATGGCCTGACCCTCACCATGAGCCTGGCCCTCGAAGCATCCGAACGGCTTCCCTCGCCCGCGCTGGTGCTCTATGGCAACGAGGATCAGGTCATCCCCGCCGAAGCCTACTGCGCCCTGCTGGCACGCCTGCCGAACGACGAAGCGATACGCCTGGCGTTCTATCCCGACGGCTATCACATGCTCACACGCTACAGCCAGCGTGAACGCACCGAGCAGGACCTCGCGGCCTGGCTGCTCGACCCGACTGCCGAGCTGCCCTCGGGTTTCGAGGTGGCAAGCGAGATTGTGCTGGCCATGTGGTGTGACTGAGCCCCGCCCTCGGCAAGGCACGCGGCGTCACGAGGACGAAAAAAAGCGGCGGGCACAACCCGCCGCGAAACACCGATCAGTCGCACTGACCAAGAGAGATGCCCGGTATCGCTCAGATCTCGAAGCCGAGACCGAACTCCTCCGCCGACAGCGCCATCAGCGGCTCGGCACCAGCCTGAATACACTGGACGTGGGCGCGGGTGCGCGGCAGCAAACGCTGGAAGTAGAAGCGCGCCGTCTTGACTTTGGCCTCGTAGAAGGCCGCTTCGCCGCTGCCCGCCGCCAGTGCTTCCCGGGCCTGCTTGGCAGCACGAGCGAAAAGGTAGGCTAGCGTCACGTAGCCGGAGTACATCAGGTAGTCGACGCTGGCCGCTCCGACTTCCTCGCGGTCGCTCATGGCCTTCATGCCGATGCCCATGGTCAACTCGCCCCACTCGGCGTTGAGCTTGGCCAGCGGCGCGACGAATTCGGCCAGCTCGGCATTGCCCTCTTCGGCCTTGCAGAACTTGTGGATCTCCTTGGTGAAGACCTTGAGGCTCTCGCCCTGGCTCATCAGCACCTTGCGGCCCAGCAGGTCGAGGGCCTGGATGCCGGTGGTGCCTTCATAAAGGCGCGTGATACGCGAATCGCGCACCAGTTGCTCCATGCCCCACTCCTGGATGAAGCCGTGGCCACCGAAGACCTGCACGCCCTCGTTGGTGGCCTCGAAACCCACCTCGGTGAGAAACGCCTTGACGATCGGCGTCAGCAGCCCCAGTAGGGTTTCGGCGCGCTCGCGCTCGGCGGCATCCTGGCCATGCTCGACGATATCGAGCAATTGGGCGGTATACAGCACCAGCATCCGGCCACCCTCGGCAAAGGCCTTCTGGGTCAGCAGCATGCGCCGCACGTCAGGGTGCACGATGATCGGGTCGGCGGGCTTCTCGGGTGCCTGCGGGCCGGAGAGAGCACGCATCTGCAGGCGATCGCGGGCATAGGCCAGCGCGTTCTGGAAGCTCGCCTCTGTCAGGCCCAGCCCCTGGATGCCCACGCCCAGGCGCGCGGCATTCATCATGGTGAACATGCAGGCCAGTCCCTTGTTGGGCGGACCAACGAGGAAACCGCGCGCGGCATCGAAGTTCATCACGCAGGTGGCATTGCCGTGGATGCCCATCTTGTGCTCCAGCGAGCCACAGCTCACCCCGTTACGCTCGCCGGGGTTACCCTCAGCGTCGGGCAGAAACTTGGGCACCACGAACAGCGAGATGCCCTTGGAACCCTCGGGCGCATCGGGAAGCTTGGCCAGCACCAAGTGGACGATGTTCTCGGCCAGGTCGTGCTCACCGGCGGAGATGAAGATCTTGGTGCCGCTGATTTCGTAGGCGCCATCGGCGGTGGGCACGGCACGGGTCTTGATCAATCCCAGATCGGTGCCGCAATGCGGCTCGGTGAGACACATGGTGCCGGTCCACACGCCTTCCACCAGCTTGGTGAGGTAGGTGGCTTGCTGCTCTTCGGTGCCATGATGGCGCAGCGCGTCGGCAGCGCCATGGGACAGACCGGGATACATGCCCCAGGCCAGGTTGGTGGAACACACCATCTCGTTCAGCACCATGGCCAGCGAGTGCGGCAGCCCCTGGCCACCGTGAGCGGGCTCCGCCGCCAGGCTCGGCCAACCGCCTTCGACGTACTGCTGGTAGGCCTCCTTGAAGCCCTTGGGCGCCTTTACCTCGCCTCCTTCCAGCAAGCAACCTTCCTGATCGCCACTCTGGTTCAGCGGCAGCAGCACCTCGCGGGCAAAGCGAGCGCCCTCCTCGAGAATGGCGGCTACCACGTCTGGTGTCGCCTCTTCACCGCCCGGCAGGCGGGCGTAATGAGCCGGATAGTCCAGCATTTCGTCCATCACGAAACGAAGATCGCGCAGGGGGGCCTGATAATCGGGCATCTCTACTCTCCAGAAAGGTCGCCGAAAAGGTCGCCTGAAGCCGGGCGTGGGAAAGCAGCAGCCGCCGCTTTCAAACATGTGTTTGAAACTAGCTCGCAAGAGGCGCTGAGTCAAGCGCTCGTTTTAATCTTTTCCCTTACCCTGTCAGCCCAGCGACTTCGCCACGACAATCCTGAAGACTTTTATATAGTGGCGCATGAAATACATGTGCAAAATAATCTTGCACACATAGCAATTGGCATAATAGTGCATGGGTGTGGGCAGGGAGAATTTCCCTTACGGGATGGAGCCAGCCTGGCTTCAGCCTCCCCTGAAGAAGACGACGCAGGTCAGGGCATGGACTCCAGTAACCGCTCACGCAGCGCTTCCAGTCGCGCCTTGAGCTCGGCAATCTCTTCGGGCGGTTGGCCGCTGGCCATGATCACGCAGTCAGGGATCTCCTGGGCACGTGTTTGCAATGCCCGCCCCTGCTCGGTGAGGAACAGCTCGACGACCCGTTCGTCGCGGCGGCTGCGCACCCGCCGGAGCAGACCATCGGCCTCGAGACGCTTGAACACGGGGGTGAGCGAGCCGGTATCGGTCATCAGGCAGCGGCTGATGGCACCGGCACTCTGACCGTCCTGCTGCCACAGGGCGAGCAATACCAGATACTGCGGATAGGTGAGGCCAAGCCCCTGCAGCAGGGGCTTGTAGAACTTGGTCATCAGCAGCGACGTCGTGTACAGCGTGAAACAGAGCTGATTGTCGAGCCGAAGATCGGAGCCGGACTCCTGGCTGGCCATGTGGCGCTCCCCTGTAATATTTCATGCGCCCTACGCTAGCGCGCCAGCCAGTACCTGCCAAGGCGCCCCTACCAACGCTCACTGCATGCGAATACCGCCATCGAGACGAATCACTTCACCGTTGAGCATGGTGTTGGTGATGATCTGTTCGGCCAGGCGAGCGAATTCGTCGGGCTCCCCCAAGCGCTTGGGAAACGGCACCGAGGCGGCCAGGGCCTTGGCGGCCTCGTCGGGAATCTCGCTCATCATTGGCGTCTGGAACACGCCGGGGGCGATTGCCATCACCCGGATACCATGGCGCGACAGCTCCCGTGCCGCCGGCAAGCTCATGCCCACCACCCCGGCCTTGGAGGCGCTGTAGGCACATTGGCCCACCTGACCGTCGAAGGCGGCGATGGAGGCGGTATTGACGATGATGCCGCGCTCGCCGTCGTCGCTCGGCACATTCTTCGCCATGGCTGCGGCAGCCAGCCGCATCACGTTGAAGGTGCCCACCAAGTTGATCTGCACGGTACGCGCGTAGGCATCGAGATCGGCAGGATTACCTTCCCGATCGACCAGCTTGGCCACGCTGACCACCCCGGCGCAGTGCACCACGCCGGCCAGCCCCCCTTCCCCACCCAAGGCGACGGCGGCGTCCACTGCCGCCTGCATGTCGGCCGCCGAGGTGACATCGCCACGTACCGCGCGGGCGGCCTCTCCGAGTTTTTCGGCGTAGACCTCGGCGGCCTCGCTCAGGTCGCAGAGCACCACCCGGCCACCGCCGGCAACGAGCCGCTCGGCCGTGGCCGCTCCCAACCCGGAGGCGGCGCCGGTGATCAGAAAGGTACGGTCCTTCACTTGCATGGGGTTGTCTCCCGGTTCATTTGGCTGCCTCAGCCTTCTCGGCGGCATCGGCGCGCAGCTTGAAGCGCTGTATCTTGCCGCTGGGTGTCTTGGGCAGGGCGTCGACGAACTCGATCACCCGAGGAAAGGCGTGAGTGGAGAGCCGTTCGCGTACCCGCTGTCGAATCTCCTCGGCCAGCTCGTCGCTCGCCTCGAAGCCCTCGCGCAGCACCACATAGGACTTGATGATCTCGCCACGGATCTCGTCGGGCTGACCTACCGCGGCGGACTCCGCCACAGCCGGATGGGTCAGCACGGTGTTCTCCACGTCGGTGGGCCCCACGCGGTAACCGGCGGTGGTAATGATGTCGTCGTCGCGGCCGGCAAATTGGAAGGTGCCGTCCTCGTTGCGAATCACCACGTCGCCGGTCAGGTAGTAACCCTTGGCGAAGGGATGCTTCTCCTGCCAGGTATAGCCTTGGAAGAAGTGCGCCGGTGAGCGCTCGATGTCCACCGCCAGCACGCCGGGCTCGCCCGGGGGCAACTCGTTGTACTCGGCGTCAAGAATGGCCAGGCGGTAGCCGGGCATCGGCACGCCCATGGCGCCAACGTGCTTGGGATGCTCCAGGGCATGATGGTTGCAGCAGGTCATGCCGGTCTCGGTCTGGCCGTAGTGATCCATCACCGGACAGCCCAGCGAGCGTTCGACCCAGGTCACCACTTCAGTGTTGAGCGGCTCGCCGGCGGAGCTGGCCACGCGTAGCTCGAGGCTCTCGTGGGCGCTATCGAACAGGCCCGAGGCCTTCATCAGGCGGTAAGCGGTGGGTGCGGCGGCGAAGTTGGTGATACGGTGACGCTGCATGAACGCAAGCGCGCCCTCGGCGCTGAAGCCCGCCTCGCAGAAATGCGTGGTCACACCCAGCAGCAGCGGTCCGGCAATGGCGTAGTAGAGCCCGTAGGCCCAACCGGGGTCGGCCATGTTCCAGAAGCGGTCGCTCTCGCGCAGATCAATGGCGAGCTCCATGTAGAGCGCGAAGGCCGGCATGCCGGAGAGCGGCACCGCCACGCCCTTGGGCTTGCCCACGGTGCCCGAGGTGAACATCTGCAGGAACGGTGCCTCCGGCGAGAGCCGCGGCGGAGTGGCCTGAATCGGCGCGTGTGCCAGCGCCTCGCTCCAGTCGAGGTCAGCGGCGTGCCCTTCACTCGGGCCGCCCACGGCCAGCACCGGTGGGCACTGCGACAGTCCGTCGAACTTGAAGCGGTTGGCATGGTCGGTGATCACCAGTTTGGTGTCGGCGCGGCCCAGTCGGTAGTCGACGGCATCGGGGCCAAAGGCGGTGAACAAGGGCTGATAGACCGCCCCAATACGCCAGGTAGCCAGCACCGCAACCAGCAACTCGGGCGAGCGTGGCAGCATGCAGGCGATGCGGTCACCGACGCCGAGGCCACGCTCGGCGAACCAGCCGGCCAGCCGAGCGCTCTTCACCTCGAGCTCGGCGTAGGTGAGCCGGCTCACGTTGCCTTGGGCATCCTCGTGGACCAACGCTGATACTTCACCCCGGCCTGCACGCAGATGGCGGCCGCAGCAGGACTCGTAGGCATTGAACTTGCCGTCGCCGTGATCATCGAGGCGACCAATGACCTCATCGATGGAGAAACGCTCGTAGTATGTGGAATACGCAGGAAGGATTGGCGTGCTCATTGACTGCCCTCGTGTGCCGGATTGTGCTTGTTGTTGGACTCTTACTGCTTAGATGCCGTTGACGTAAGCGTCAACCTAGCAAACGCTAGGTACAAACTAGAAGCAAAGCCAGGGCGGGGCAACCCCCGCGGTAGCGGTCGTGAGCTAGACCTTGGTCGAGGGTCAGGAAACCAAGGGTTAGGAAGCGCGAGAGGATGAGGTGATCATGGCCACCAGCTCATGGGCCAGGTCGTCCGGCTTGCGCGCGCCTTCGGGGTCGTACCAGCGCACCGTCCAATTCAACGCCCCCATGACGAAGCGCGACACCAGGAAGCGATCGCCATGAATGAGCCCGGCGGCCAGGGCTTCGTCGATGACCCGCTCCCAGAGTTCCTCATAGGCGTCACGCAAATGGCTAAGGTGCGCTCGCGCCGCCGCATCCAGCCGTCGCCACTCGTAGAGCGCGACGACATGCGCGTTACGGTCGGTCAGCAGCGTCTGCAGGTGAGCCCGGGCCATGGCGTGGAGACGCTCGTCAGCGGAATCGCCGCACTCCTCCAGGGCCTGATGCGCCAGCGTCAGGGCATTCTGGGTGCCCTCCTCGATGACGGCCGCGAGGATCTCCTGCTTATCGCGAAAATGGTGGAACAGGCTACCGGACTTGATGCCCATCTCCTGGGCGAGCATGCGTACCGTGGTGCGATCGAAGCCCTCCTGGACGAACAACTGGGCGGCCAGGCGGGTCAGTTCCTTGCGGCGTGGGGACTCGTTAACGACATTCATCGGGTTTACACTAGCGCTTGCTTGGTTGATCTTGAGAAAAGCACAGCGGCGCTGGCAGGTCAACGCGACATGCTGCAGAGCACGCCCAACGATACGCTCGAGAGCCCTGTCGAGGACGGCTCTCGAGGACGACAATCATAACGGATGATTCGACAGGAGACCGCACCATGAGCAGCCCCAGCGACATCGTATTCCTTTCCGCCGCCCGCACACCAATGGGCGGAATGTTGGGCAGCCTGGCAAGCCTCACCGCCCCAGAGCTCGCCGCCACGGCCATTCGCGCCGCCATCGAGCGCGCCGGCATCGAGTCCAGTGCCATCGACGAGGGCATCATGGGCTGCGTTCTGCCCGCCGGGGTCAAGCAGGGGCCGGCCCGCCAGGCCATGCGCCAGGCCGGCATTCCCGATGGTATCGGCGCCACCACCATCAACAAGCTATGCGGCTCGGGTATGAAGGCCACCATGCTGGCCCATGACCTGATCCGCGCCGGCAGCGGCGAGGTGATGCTCGCCGGCGGCATGGAGTCGATGTCCAACGCCCCCCATGTATTGACCAAGGCACGCACCGGCTACCGCCTGGGCCATGGCGAGCTCAAGGACCACATGTTCCTTGACGGCCTCGAAGACGCCGAAACCGGCAAGCTGATGGGCGTGTTCGCCCAGGAAGTCGCCGATTCGCGCAGCTACTCCCGCGAGCGCCTGGACGACTTCGCCATTGCCTCGCTCGAGCGTGCCATGGAGGCCACCAATGCCGGACACCTGAAGGCCGAGATGGCCCCGGTGACCGTCACCTGCCGCAAGGGCGAGAGCGTGGTCGAGCATGACGAGCAGCCGTTCCAGGCCAAGCTCGACAAGATTCGCGAGCTGCGCCCCGCCTTCGCCAAAGACGGAACCATCACCGCCGCCAACTCCAGCTCGATCTCCGATGGTGCCTCGGCGCTGATCCTGGCCAGCCAGGCCGCTGCCGACCGGCTCGGCGCCAAGCCGATCGCTCGCATGCTGGGCCACAGCACTCACTCCCAGCACCCCAGCGAGTTCACCATCGCCCCGGTAGGCGCCATCGACAAGCTGCTGAAGAAGCTGGGCTGGGGTGTGGCCGACGTCGACCTGTTCGAGATCAACGAGGCCTTCGCCGTGGTCACTCTGCTGGCCATGGATGGACTCGACATCCCCCACGCCAAGGTCAACGTCTACGGCGGTGCCTGCGCCCAGGGCCACCCCATTGGCTCCACCGGCTCGCGCATCATTGCCACGCTGATCCACGCCCTGCGCACCAAGGGTGGCAAACGCGGCATCGCCAGCCTATGCATCGGCGGCGGTGAGGCCACGGCGGTGGCGGTAGAGCTGATCGATTGAGCGCAGCGTCATGACGACCCTGCCCGTTTCCGGTGGCAGCGGGCAGGGTCATGCGCGGGGTCTGGCGAGTCGATCGAGGCGTAGCCGCTCGCGTCCATCGAACAAGCGGCGGCTGCCCGCTGCCACCGCGGCCAGCGTACCGAATCCCGTGCCCAGGGTGATCGCGAACATGACCAGGATCTGATACTTCACCGCCAGCCCCGGCGCCGTGCCGGCGAGTATCTGGCCGGTCATCATGCCCGGCAGGCTGACCACTCCCGCAGCAGCCATGGCATTGATCATCGGCATCAGCCCGCTGCGTATCGCTTCCCCGCGTATGTCGCCGATCGCCACCTGCCAAGGCTGACCCAGCATCAACCGATTCTCGATCACACCACGCTGACGCCAGGCGGTATCGGTCAGGCGATCCAGCGCCAAGGCCACGCCGGTCATGGTATTGCCGAGCATCATGCCCAGCAGTGGGATGGCATACTGGGGCCGGTACCACGGTTCGGGGCCAATGATGACCGTCAGCGTCAGCACGGCCAAGGTGAAGGAGGAGAGAAACATCGACAGCGTGCCGATGCCGAACCCCCAGCCACCCAGCAGGCGCCGCTTCTGGCGCGCCATCACTTCGCGCCCGGCGATCAGCAGCATGACCAGCGCCATCAGTGCCACCCAAACCAGCCGTTCGGCGGCAAACAGCGCCTCCAGCACCAGGCCCACCAATGCCAGTTGAATGACGGTTCGCAGCGCAGCGATCAACAGACTGCGACTCATGCCCAACCGCATCGCAGCGGTACAGCCGGCAAGAACCACCACCATCAGGGCTGCCAGCGCCAGCTGCCACCAAGCAAGTGCGATCACTTCCATGCGTGAGCCACCTCCGCCAGGCGCCCATCCGCGATTCGCCAGTGACGGCGCCCCACCCGGGCGATCTGCCCCTGATCGTGAGCCACCCACAGGGTGGGCCAGCCACGCGTACGAATACACTCCGTGAGCCAGGCTTCCACGCGCTGGCTGCTGGCATCATCCAGGTTGGCGGTCGGTTCATCGAGCAGCAGCGCTCTGGGCTCACGGCTCACGGCCCGCAGCAATCCCAAGCGCTGCTTCTCACCGGTCGAGAGGCGTCCTATCTGCCAGGTCAGTGCCTCGGGTTCCAGCCCCAGCGCGGCCAGCGCCCCGTCTTCGGGCTGTACCTCGAAGTGCTCGCCTACCGTCTCCGCCCACCAGTGGCTCTCGGCGGGCACCAGCATTACCTGACGCCGCCAGGCATGGCCGGGCGTTTGCGATTGGGCTTGGCTGCCCAGCCAGACCTCGCCGGCATGCGGTTCGAGGTCGGCCACGGCGCGCAGCAACCGGCTCTTGCCTGAGCCGCTGGCCCCGGAGAGACAAACGATCTCGCCGGGCGAGACCTCGAGATCGATGCCGTTCAGCGCGCCGATACCGACGCCGGCGAGCCGCAGAGGTTCAGTTGAGCCCAAGTCGCTTCCCTATCATCAGTGTTGGCTGAATCATAGCAGCGCAGGCTCTGGATTCGACACGCCTGGTGGCGTTGCTCATATATGGAAAACCATATATCTTTCGCCAAGCCCTTCTCGCGCAGGAGCCACATATGTCCAACGACACTCTCACCCAGGCGCCCTCCACTGCCGGAGGCATGGGACGCTTCGAGCGCTTTCTCTCCGTGTGGGTGGCACTGGCCATCGTCGCGGGCGTACTGCTTGGCCAGTTCGCCCCGGCCGTACCCGAGACGTTGGCGCAATTCGAGGTCGCCCAGGTATCGATTCCTGTGGCCATTCTGATCTGGGCCATGATCTTTCCGATGATGGCCCAGATCGATTTCGCGGCGGTGCTCGGCGTTCGCCGCCAGCCCAAGGGGCTGGTCATCACCACCACGGTGAATTGGTAACTTCTTCGAGCTGGCGGTGGCCGTGGCCATTGCGCTGTTCGGCCTGCAATCCGGCGCCGCACTGGCCACCGTGGTGGGCGTGCTGGTGGAGGTTCCGCTAATGCTCGCCCTGGTGCGCATCGCCAACAGAACCCGACACCGTTTCTCCCGGCCTGAAGCCGACGAATGACGGCTTGCCTCACTGCGTGAGCGCGGTGAGGATGAGGGGCATGAACATAACTTTCTGGCAGCGCCACCCGTTGGCCGTCATCGTTCTCGCCCAGTTGTGCGGCACCTCGCTGTGGTTCTCCGTCAATGGTGTGGGACTCTCGCTCTCGCGCGATCTCGGTTTCTCCGAGGTCGATCTCGGCCGCCTAACATTGGCGGTGCAGGCGGGCTTCATCTGCGGCACCCTGTTCATCGCCACTACGGGCCTGGCCGACCGTTTCCGCGCCAGCCGCATCTTCGCGCTATCGTGCCTGGCGGGAGCGCTGGTCAATGCCGGTTTCGTGCTGGCAGCCCAGCACATGCCACTGGCCATGCTGCTGCGCTTCTGCACCGGGTTGTGCCTGGCGGGCATCTATCCGCTGGGAATGAAGCTGGTGATCGGCTGGACGCCCCGGCATACCGGTGCCGCACTCGCCTGGCTGGTAGGCATGCTGACCCTGGGCACCGCCCTGCCCCACCTGCTGCGTGGCAGCACGCTGGGCATGCCGTGGGAGTGGCCGCTGCTGGGCGCTTCGCTGCTTGCCCTGCTGGGCGGAGCGGCCATCCATCGACTTGGCGACGGACCGCAGCTGCCGCCGCCTAGCGGCAAGGCCCGCCTCACCGACGGCCTGGCGGCCTTGGGCGAAGGACGTTTCCGCGCCGTGGCCGGCGGCTACTTCGGTCACTGCTGGGAACTCTACGCCTTCTGGATGCTGACGCCCTTCCTGGTGTATCGCGAGATCGAGCGGCTGGCGGCCTCCACCGACCTGGTGGCCTGGCTCTCGTTCGGGGTCATTGCTCTGGGTCTGGCGGGCTGCGTGGGAGGCGGCCTGGTCAGCCGCCACTTGGGCAGCCTGTGGGTGTCACGCTGGGCGCTCGCTGCCTCCGGCACGATCTGCCTGGCCTACCCCCTGCTCGCCTGGGCGCCCCCGGGCCTGCTGCTGGTGCTACTGTTCCTGTGGGGACTCACGGTGATTGCCGACTCGCCCCAGTTCTCCGCCCTGGCTGCCGCCACGGCTCCACGAGAGCGCATCGGCTCGACCCTGGCGGTGATGAACGCGGTCGGCTTCGCGCTGACCATTCCCGCCATTGCGCTGACCACGACGCTATGGGCGCTGCAGGATGTCTGGGTGTTGTGGTGGCTGCTGCCGGGACCGATTCTCGGCCTGTGGGCGTTGAGGCGAGCGTCGGCCCAAGAGCTTGTGTACCACCCGTGCCTCGTTAGGAGTCACTACCAGAAACAGGATCGTCATCCGCCTGATAGGCTTTGAGACCACCTTCGATGCTGACTACCTGAGTGTAGCCCATCTTCTGCAAGGCATCGGCCGCCAAGGCTCCTCGATTGCCATCGCCACAGTGGCAAACAATGGGGGCCTGCTTGTCGGGTGCTATCTCGCCGATGCGCATCTCCAGGGTGCCACGGCTGATATTCATCGCCCCCTCGATGTGGCCTGCTTCGAACTCCTCCTTGTCCCGAACATCCAGCAAGACTGCGCCTTCGGCAACGCGCTTACAGGCCTCGGCGGGTGAGACTTCGGTAATGCGCTGCCTGGCGTCATTGGCCAGTCGTAAAAATTCGTCAGAATGTTTAGCCATTGCAGAAACTCCTTGTGCATGTGCGGAAAATGACGACTTGTCTTGGGGAGAGTGGCTTAATAAAAACGAATTTCGATATCGGTTTCCGTTTTATGGTAATGCAGGTGTCTTTTCCATGAAGCATCATGACCTTCTCGCCGGCTTGGTAAGGCTACATGTTCTGCACCACGCCATTGAGCATGAGATATACGGTCAGTGGATGATCGACGAGCTGGCACACCACGGCTATCGACTGAGCCCCGGGACTCTCTACCCCATGCTGCATTCAATGGAGCGTAAGGGGTATCTGATCTCCCGTGAAGAGTCCCAGGGAAGCACACGGCGCAGGTTCTACCGCGCAACCGACCTCGGTCGTGAAGGACTGGCGGTAGCCAAACGACAGTTGAGGGAGCTTGCCGGAGAAGCCATGAAGAACGAGATCGGCACTTCAAGTATTTGTATTTCAAGCAAAGGTGACAAGGAATCCGAGCAATGAGCGATACACCACGTCCTGTCGGGCGCACCAGAGAAGTGTTTGGTGCCTTTCTGCTGCTGGGACTGACCTCCTTCGGTGGCCCCATCGCTCACCTCGGCTACTTCCGCACCGAATTCGTGGGACGCCGCCGCTGGCTCACGGAACAGGCCTATGCCGACCTAGTGGCGTTGTGCCAGTTCTTGCCCGGCCCCGCCAGTAGCCAGGTGGGCTTCGCTCTGGGACTGATGCGCGGCGGCCCTTGGGGAGCGGCAGCAGCCTGGGCAGCCTTCACCCTTCCCTCGGCTATCGTGCTTGTGCTCTTTGCGCTGGGAGCCGCAGTGCTAGATGGTCCGATCAGCCAGGGCATCATCCACGGACTCAAGGTCACCGCCGTAGCCATCGTCGCACACGCCGTGTGGGGCATGGCCCGCAGCCTCTGTCCCGATTCTCAGCGCGCCGGTATTGCACTGGCTGCCGTGTTCACCGTGGTGTTGGTTAGCGGCCCGCTGGGTCAGGTGAGCGCCATCGTGGTTGGTGCCCTGGCTGGCATGGCACTGTGTCGGGCCCACGCCGAGGCCGACGTTCACGACCTTCCGTTGCCTATCTCGACACGTGCCGGCCATCTGGCGGGGCTGGTCTTCGTTATGCTGCTGCTCGGCCTGCCGCCACTTGCTTGGGCCACTCCCAACGCCACCTTGGCAGTCATGGACGCCTTCTACCGCGCCGGAGCTTTGGTATTCGGCGGCGGGCATGTCGTGCTGCCGCTGCTGGAAGCCGAAGTGGTGCAGTCCGGCTGGGTCAGTGCGGACGAGTTCCTGACGGGCTATGGTGCCACCCAGGCCGTCCCAGGACCGCTGTTCACCTTTACCGCCTATTTGGGTGCAGTGATGGCACCGCTCGGCGGCAGCTTATTCGGTGCTGCTCTAGCGCTGGTGATGATCTTCCTGCCCGGGATGCTGCTGCTGGTGGCTGTACTGCCCCATTGGAACCGGTTCCGTCGCTGGGATAGCGCTCAAGCACTGATGCGTGGTGCCAATGCGGCAGTCGTGGGTATTCTGGGCGCTGCTCTTTACCAGCCGGTATGGACCAGCGCTATTCTTGGCCCTTATGAGTTTGCGCTTGCGTTGACCGGCTTCCTCCTGCTCAGCGTTTGGAAACTGCCCGCCTGGTCGGTGGTGCTCATCCTGGCTGGTGGCGGGATACTCATCACCTGAATGCTTGTCCAAACACAGCGGGGTCGACCTCTGACAACCGACCCCGCTTGTGTCCAGGCTCAATATCTAAATCGGCTTTAACACTTCCGGAAGCTCGAAGGGAACACCTTCCGGGGCATGGAAGTTGACCGGGATTTCACCTGTCAGTGCCTCCTGGAAAGCCACCAGTTCATCCAACGCTTCACTATCCAGGTCCTGACCGAGCTGCACCCTCGCCATGATTGCAGTGGCGCGACGCAGGTTATCGACGGAACCATCATGGAAATAGGGGCCGGCCTTAGCCACGTTACGCAGCAGCGGAACGCGGAAGAAGAAGCGGTCGCGCTCCTCACCGGTCACCATCATCAGGCCTGACATGATCTCCGGTGAACCGGTGTGCTCCCAGTAGTTCTCCATCACGCCAAAGAGCTGCAGCATGGTACCACCCACCAAATTGCCGCTGTGACAGCCCACGCAACCGACGTTCATGAAGCGGAGCCCCCTCACTTCAAGCTCATTCAAGGCATCATCGTCGCCTTCTAGCCAGGCATCGAAGGGTGCCCCGGCGTGCGTCGTGTGGTTTGGTAGAACTCCAACGCTTGCCCATAGTTTTCTATCGAGACAGGCTCGGGGTCATTCGGGAAAGCTCTTGGAAGAGTCCCTCGTAACCGTGCTCCTTGAGCACCGGCAGGATGTTGCTACGCTGATCGAAGCCCATCGACCCGGTAATCGAACCAATGGCCTGTGCCGCTCCGCTTTCACGGTCTGCCAGCCAGCGCAGCCCTGGTGTCTCCATGGAGTGGAAGACAGTCTGGGATTGCATGGTGCGCCCGCCACGTGGTGCATTGATCGAACGCTCGCGGCTATCAGATCCCCAGTTCTCCTGGAAGTGGCAGTTCGCACAGGCAACTTCACCGCTCGAAGAGAGACGCATGTCCGAGCTTGGCGACCGGGTTCTCGATGTCCTCTTCGGGAGTAGACTGAACGCTGCCCATGACGCGATTGGCCCGAGCACGTAGCTCGTCGTAATCCAACGCCCAGGCACTGCTAGCCAACGAGGCGGCAGTCACGGCTGCCACCAGAGCGCTCATTTTCATTTTTTATCCCCTCTCATTTCCAGCCAGATACCGCTAAGAAAACTCTTCCCAAGGCATCCAGCCGGCAGGGGCACAACAATCGAAACACCCGTTATCGAGGCATTTCTTGACCACAGTCAAACCTAGGGCTATCAGTCTTGACACGCGCCCAGCCAGGTCTGGAGAACTTCGAGGGTGACGGGAATACTGATCTACAGGCCCTGAACTCAAAGGAGCTGGACTACCAGCCGATCCGCTGGTGGGGTCGAAGTGATAGCCTTGAAGTGGTCTAGCACATAATCATTCGCCGCTCGGGCCGATTGCCCATGCCCTGCAGGCGCCGCTGCAGCTCAACCAGGCTCGGCGCCTCTCCTTTCTCCGCCGCAGCCAGCACCTGGGCTACCCAGCCCGGCAGCTCATCGGACATGCGGTAGTAGACCCACTGGCCTTCACGGCGATCGCTGAGCAGCCCGCAGGTACGCAACTGCGCCAGGTGCCGCGAAACCTTGGGCTGAGACTCTTGCAGAGCATGGGTCATTTCGCAGACGCACAGCTCCCCTTCTTCCCGAATTAAGAGGGTCAGCGTCAAACGGGTCTCGTCGGCGAGGCATTTGAAGAGGCGAATGGGATCCAGCTCGGGCACCGGCAGTCTCCAGCGGCAAGGACGGATCCCCATTCTAACCAAGTGAAGCCCCTTCCGTGCAGGCGAATCAATCCAACTTGCGCAGCTTGGCATCCACCCATAACTGAAGCCGGCCACGGATCTCGCGCAGTGCCTTGCGGTAGGCATTTGGGTCTTCACTCAAGCGTGGATCGGGAATGTCCCAGTAGACCACTTCTCCGGCCGCACCCTCCCAGTCGCGACAATGCTGCTTCGCCTTGTCGCACAGGATGATGACCGCATCGAAATACTGTCCGGCATAATGCTCCAGCGGCTCGCTCGCCAGGCCTTCGGTATCGATACCCAAGTGGTGCAGGGCTTCGAGAGTTCGCTCATGGGGCCGGTCAGGCTCGACACCGGCACTGAAGGCAGCGATGCGATTGCCCTCGATATGGTTGAGCAACGCTTCGGCCATCAGCGACCGGGCGGAATTGGCATTACAGAGAAAGAGAACCCGATACTGGTTCACCTGGCTCACCTCACTCATGATTAGCCGAAACGTCCGGTAATGTAATCGTGGGTGCGCTGCTCTTGCGGGTTGGTGAAGATGTCGTCGGTATCTCCCATCTCGACCAGTTCCCCCAGGTGGAAGAAAGCCGTCTTGTGGGCCACCCGAGCCGCCTGCTGCATGTTGTGGGTCACCATGACGATGGTATAGCTCTCGCTCAACTCGTCGATGAGCTGCTCGATCTTGCCCGTCGCAATCGGATCGAGAGCCGAACACGGCTCGTCCATCAAGATCACCTCAGGACTCACCGCAATGGTGCGGGCGATGCACAGGCGCTGCTGCTGTCCGCCCGACAGCCCCGTGCCGGGCTGATCCAGGCGATCCTTCACTTCGTCCCACAGACCCGCCCGTCGAAGGCTGCTTTCGACGATATCGTCGAGTTCGGCGCGCCGCCGTGCCAGGCCATGCAGCCGCGGGCCGTAGGCGATGTTCTCGTAGATCGACTTGGGGAAGGGGTTGGGCTTCTGGAATACGATGCCGACCTGGGCACGCAGCAGCACCACGTCGAGCGACGGATCGTAGATGTCGTTGCCGTCGAGGGTCACCTGGCCCTCGACGCGGCTCCCCGCGATGGTGTCGTTCATGCGGTTCAGGCAGCGCAGGAAGGTCGACTTGCCGCAGCCTGAGGGCCCGATGAAGGCAACCACCTCATTTTCCATGATATCGAGATCGATACCATGCAGCGCCTCGTTCTCGCCGTAGAAGACCTTGACGCCACGGGCGCTCATCTTGATGTTGGTTGCCTGGGCAGTACGCGTACGCTTGTTCATGGTCGTGGGTACGGTGACGGATACAGTCATGGTTACCACCTCGTCTCGAATTTCTTGCGCAGCCAGATGGCCGTCGCATTGAGGCTCAGCATCAGGCCCAGCAGCACGATGATGGCCGCCGAGGTGCGCGCCTCGAAGAAGTTGCGTAGTTCATTGCCTTGCCACAGGTAGATCTGCACCGGCAGCGCCGTGGCCTGGTCCACGGGCGAGCTGGGCACGTTGGCAACGAAGGCGTTCATGCCGATCAGCAGCAGCGGCGCCGTCTCGCCCAAGGCCTGGGCTACACCCAGGATCGAGCCGGTGAGAATGCCCGGCAATGCCAGGGGCAGCACATGGTGGAACACCGTCTGCACCCGCGATGCACCGATGCCAAGTGCCGCCTGACGAATCGATGGCGGGATCGAGCGCAGCGCCGAACGCGTGGCGATGATGATGGTTGGGAGTGTCATCAGCGTCAGCACCAGGCCACCCACCAACGGTGCGGAAAGCGGCAAACGCAGATAGCCGACGAATATCGCCGCCCCCAGCAAGCCGAAGATGATCGAAGGCACCGCCGCCAGGTTGTTGATGTTGATCTCGATGAGATCGGTCAGGCGATTCTTGGGAGCGAACTCCTCAAGGTAGATGGCACTGGCCACCCCCAATGGTATCGACAATGCGATGACGATCAGCATCATGAACAGCGACCCCATGAAAGCACCGGCCAGACCTGCTGACGCCGGGGAACTGCGTGAGTCAGTGTTGATGAACAGTGCCGTGCTGAAGGCATTGCGAATGGTGCCCTGCTCCTTGAGATAGTCCGCCCACTCTCGGGTCTGAGCACTTAATTGCTGCTGATGGTCGGGCAGGCTACGGTCGATATTGCCCTTCAGCCAGACATCCACGTTGGCACCGGCAAGCATCTTGACGGTAACGGTCTGACCGATCAGCTCAGGCTTCTCGATGACACGATTGCGCAGGGCGAAACGCTCGCCGGAGGCCACCAGTGCACGCAGGTCGCGAGTCTGACGCGACTCGATCTCACCAGGCAACTGGTCTTTCAGCGCCTCGTCGATCAGAGCGTTCCAGTTGACCATACCAAGCTGGCTCAGCCAGGCGAGTTCGCGCTCCCGGTACTGTGCAGGGCTCTCGCCTCGCTCACGCACCGGTCGCTCGTCGACCTGGATCACCTCCGGATCGAGGTAAATGTCGAGAGTGAGCGTGGCCTGCCAGAAGGCCGGCACACCACGTATCAGGATGCTGGCGAACAGGATCGCTACCAAAACCATGGCAGTGATGACAGCGCCCAGGCCCAGCAAGCGGAAGCGGCGCTCTCGAGCATGGCGTGCATTCAGTGACCGCTGGATGGCATTGAGGCGCTGGCGACGCCGGCTATCGGCAATTTCTAGGTTCGTAACAGTCACGAGGCGTCACTCATATTGCTGACGGTATTTGCGTACCACCACCAGGGCAATGATATTGAGCCCGAGGGTGATGACGAACAGCGTAAGACCGAGTGCGAACGCCACCAGCGACTGCGGGCTGGAGAAGTCCATGTCGCCGGTCAACTGGTTGACGATGGTCACGGTGATGGTGGAGATCGCCTCGAAAGGATTGGCATGCAGCACCGGGTTGTTGCCGGCGGCCAGCACCACGATCATGGTCTCGCCGATGGCCCGGCTGGCGGCCAGCAGAAAGGCACCGACGATACCCGGCAGCGCGGCGGGGAGCACGACCTGGCGAATCATCTCCGACCTGGTGGCACCGAGCCCCAAGGCGCCGTCGCGCAATGACTTCGGCACCTGGGTGATGATGTCGTCGGAGAGCGAAGAGACGAAGGGAATGATCATGATCCCCATCACCAGGCCCGCCGTCAGCGCGCTGGTGGCGCGAATGCCGATTCCCAGCATGTCGCCCAGCCCTGACAGGAACGGACCGATCACGATCAAGGCGAAGAAGCCGTAGACAATGGTGGGGATACCGGCCAGCACCTCGATGACCGGCTTGGCCACGTTACGCAGCCACGGCGGTGCGTACTCCGCCATGTAGATGGCTGTCATCAGCCCCAATGGTATCGCCACCAGCAGCGCAATGGCGCTGACCATGAGCGTACCCCACAGCAGCGGCAAGAGCCCGAACTCGCCCTGCTGGCCTGCCCCGGAGGTGCTGAAGCGGGGGTTCCAGACAGTGCCGAAGAAGAACTCCGCGGGGCTGATGTAGCGGAAGAAGTGGAGCGCCTCGCCCACCAACGACAGCACGATTCCCACCGTGGTCAGGATGGCGACGCCGGAACTCAGCGCCAGCAGTGCCGTTATCACCCGTTCGACTTGGTTGCGTGCACGCAGCTGCGGAGAGACACGCCGCTGCGCCGTGACCAGGCCGACGACGGCCAGCACGGCCATGGCCGCGATCATGGCGAGTCGCCCCATGCTTTCGAGACGAGCCATCTGCTGAGCGGCGGCAACCTCGTAGGCCTGTACCTCACCACTCAAGCCCTGCCCCGAGGCCAGCGCACTGACGCGACGCATCAGCACCTGCATCTCACGCTCACTCAATGCGGCAAGCTCAGCCGGCAGTTGCTGAACGACCAGCACCTCGACGATGGCGTCCTGCAACAGCAGCCAGACGCCAAAAAGCAGCAGTGCCGGCAGCCCACACCAGAGGGCGACCAGCACGCCGTAATATCCGGGGCGGGAATGCAGGCGCACCCCACCGTCTGCTACCGCCCTGCTGCGGGACAGCCCGACCTGATAGGCCACGGCCATCACGATCAACACGGTAGCAATCAAGACAAGATTCATCGTCTCTCCATCTCACGCGCTTGCGTCCGAGTCGGGGAGCGGTGGCTACCGCTCCCCGTTACCACACCTCTCTTACTCGGCAGAGACCACGGTGCGCGCCTGGAACTGCTCCAGCGCCTGGGCACGCTCGTCGTCGTCCATCGGAATCAGACCGGCGTCTTCCAGCGGGCTGCCGTAACCAGAGATGGCATCGCTGAGGAAGAACTCGGTGTACTCGGCCAGGCCGGGAACCATATCCAGATGCTCACCCTTGACGTAGAAGAACAGCGGACGCGATACCGGGTACTCACCGGAGCCGATGGTTTCGAGGCTCGGGGTGACGCCATCGACGGTAGCCACCTGCAGACGATCACGGTTCTGGTCGTAGAAGCTCAGACCGAACACGCCCACCGCATCGGACTGGGCGTCCAGACGCGCCAGGGTCTCGGTGTAGTCGCCAGCGATCTCGATGATGCGACCGTCGCCACGCAGGTTGTTACAGGCATCGCCCTCGATCTCGGCGTAGCTGTCGCAGCCGGCGTGCAGCACTCTCTCTTCGAAAACCTCACGCGTGCCGTGGTTGGAGGCCGGAATGACCAACACGATCTCCTGGTCAGGCAGGTCACTGTCGATCTCGGACCAGCGGGTATAGGGGTTGTCGACCAGTTGGCCGTCCTGAGGAATTTGTGCAGCTGCAGCAGCGAAAACATGCTGCGGGGTCAGAGCGAACTCACCGCGGTCGGCGCGCGAGGCGAAGACGATGCCGTCATAGCCGAACATGACCTCGAGCACGTCGTTGACGCCGTTGGCAGCGCAGTTCTCGAGCTCGCCAGAACGGATGGCCCTGGAAGCGTTGGCGATGTCGATGGTGTTCTCGCCGACGCCCTGGCAGAACTGGCGCAGACCGCCGCCGGAGCCTCCGGAACCGACCACCGGGGTGTTGAACTGCGGGAAGGAGCCACCGAACTCCTCGGCAACGATGCTGGCAAAGGGCAGCACGGTGGAGGAACCGGCAATCTGGATGGTGTCGCGGGCCTGAGCGGCGGTCGACAGACCGGCGGCAAGGGAAGCGGCGATCGCCATGCTCAGCGTGCTCTTCTTGAAGCTCATCTTCACTATCCTCTCTGCGTTTTGATCCGACAGACCCCACGGCCTGGCAGTGTCGTCTTGGCCCGTGGGCCATTCGCAAGAGAGATTCTGGAGACGTTTGATTGCAGAAAGATGACACGTGAACGGAACGTAACAAATTACAGAAGAAGCCCCACTGCCGCCAGCGTACACAATGCGAGTGAAGCGCCCTGCAGGCGACGCCGGTCTAGCTTGTGGGCGATACGATCGGCCAGGGCGTTGCCGGCCAGCACTGCCGGCAGGAAGGTGAACGCCAACCCCAGATGCCATAGGCGTACCTGACCGGCCAGCGCCAGAGTCACCAGTGTCAAGCTGGAGGTGAGGATGAAGAATGCCGCCAGATTGCCACGCAGCCGATCCGGCGCCAGCCCGTGCATCAGCAGCACCATGGGCGGCCCGCCGATGGCGGCCACGGTGCCGAAGATGCCCGACACCACGCCGGCACCAAACAGGCTCACGCGGTTGACCGGCAGGCGGAAACGAAACAACGTCACCGCCACGGCGAACAGTACGCTTGCGGCGATCAACTTTTCCAGCAGCACCATGGGAGCGGCGAGCAGCAGCCACAAGCCCAGGGCATTGCCGGGAAGACGCCCGATCAGCGCCATGCCGATCTCACCGATCTGCACCTCGTGACGGTAGTGACGCACCGTCATCAACGACACGGTGAAGCCGAACAGCACCAGGATCACCGGTACCAGGCGTGGCTCGAGCATCAGCAGCAGCGGCGCGCCGACCACCGCCAGACCGAAGCCGGTGGCGCGCTGCACGAAGGCACCCAAGGCCAGCACCAGCGCGCATCCGCCCCAAATCGTCGGCGTCATGTCTAGCCAGTGCAGGAAGATCTCAGGCATGCACGGGTCGCCCGGCCAGCCGTGACAGCATGACGTTGCCAAACAGCGTGGCTGCCAGCATGGTCAGTACCATGGGCCACAGATTCTCGATCTCGAAGGCACTCACCATGATGCCCGCCAAGGCCGCGGCGCCGAACTTGGCCGCACCCATCAGCGCCGTGGCGGTGGCGCTCATGTGACCGAAGCGATCCAGCAGCAACGCCATGGCATTGGGCGAAACCAGGCCGATCATTCCCGAATAGAGCATGACCAGCAGCACCACCACCGGCAGCGAGGCCAGCCCGGCCATGACCATCGCCACCAGGCACACCACCGCTACCAGTTGCAGGGCAAGCCCCAGATAGAGATTCTGCAACGGGGTTCGCGTCTGCAGCAGGTGAATGTTGATCCGGTTGGAAAGCGCAATGAAGATGACGTTGGCGCCCAGGACGAAAGGATAGGTAGCTGGCGTAAGGCCGAAATGATCCATGTAGACATAGGGCGAGGCGGTAACGAAGGCAAACAACCCGCCGAAGGAAGCTGCCACCGCACAGATATAGCCCAGTCCCTCGCGATGGCGCAGCACGCTCATGTAATTGACCAACACCTGGCCCAGCGAGGCCGCGGGCAGGTGCGGATCGCGGGTTTCGGGCAGCCGGGTCGACATCAGCCACAGCAGGAACGCTGCATAGCCGGCCAGGAAGATGAAGATCAACTGCCAATCGGCCAGGTAGAGCAGCCCACTGCCGACCAGCGGCGCCACCAGCGGTGCCAGCATCATGATCATGGCCATCGTAGAAATGACACGTGCCGCCTGTCTGCCGCTGAAGCAGTCGCGCACGATGGCCGTCGAGTTGACCACGCAGGCCCCTCCCCCCAGCGCCTGCACGAAACGCCAGACCAACAGTTCCGTGAGCGAACCGACCGTGGCCAGCATGAGGCTGGCGAGCAGGAACACCACCAGCCCCGAGAGCAAGACCGGCTTTCGCCCCAGCCGGTCGGATACCGGACCGAACAGCAGCTGACCGATGGCGAAACCGGCCATGAACACGCTGATGGAGAGTTCGGCATGGTGAATGCTGGCACCGACGCTGTTGGCCAGCGATGCCATGGCTGGCAGGTAGGCATCGATGGCGAAAGGGGCCAGTGCGGTATTGATGGCAACCAATGTCGCCAAGCGTCGAGGGGAGAGACTCAAGGCGGCTCCATGATCGGAAAGCTAGGCAGCTAATCATAACCACCAGGGGCCGCCCTGTCTCGTGCCACTTCATTCAATTGCAATATGTTCCGGCCATCATCGAAGGCCATCTAAGACCTTGATCGCCGAGGAAACAGTGAAAAGAGCGCAGAATATCTCGCTTCGCCACGCCGGCCTTGCCATGCTGGTGCTGGCCACTCTGCTGATACTCGCCTTCGCCCTGCTGGCCTGGAACGTCATGCAGCAGAGCCGCCGCGACCTGGGCGCGCTGGAGCGCCTCAACGTCCATCAGGCCTCCTCCCTCAACCGCCTGCAGGTCGCCAGTCTCGAAGGCCTCAACCGCATGGATCGCGCTCTGGAGCGCCAGTTGCGCCCCTCCCTCGGCGACCCCATCCAGGCACTGCAGGACGTCGAGGACGAGCTCGCCGAACTCCGCGATGCCCATGCCAGCTTCGTCGCCGCCAGCGCCGACGACGCGACCCACGCCGACCTGCGCGACGAGATCGACCATCATGCCAGTGAGCTGACCCAGCGAATGGAGGAACAGCTCGCCGCCATCCAGGCCGGCAATCGCGCCGGCTACCGCGAGATCACCCTGGAAGCGATGGTGCACAGCCGCGCCCTGACCGAGGCCGCCCGCGGCTTCCACCAGGCCGCCGACATCCAGGGCGTGGCACTGCTGGCCCACGCCGAGCGCCAGGCGCAGCGCTTCGGCATCCTGCTGGCAGCGGGCCTGCCCGCCGCGCTCGCCTTCCTGGCCTGGATGGCCTGGTTCGGCCAGCGCCAGCTCCTGGTGCCGCTGCGCCACCTCGGCGAACATTTCCGACGCCTGGCCGACGGCGACCTCACCGCCACCATCGAGCGCCGCGGTCGCAACGAGATCGGCCAGCTCTTCGTCGAATTGGGCGGCATGCAGGGCGCCCTGGTGGCCTCCGTCGAGCAGCTCCACGACAACAGCCGCCATGTGTTCGACAGCGCCCAGCGGCTCAGCCGGGGCAACGGAGAGCTTGCCGCACGCACCCACCAACAGAGCGCCGCCCTGGACCAGACCTCCGCCAGCCTCGAGGCGCTCACGGAGAGCGTCGGCCACACCAGCGAGCATGCCGCCCACGCCGCCCAGCTCACCGCCGACGCCGTGGCCCAGGCGCAGCAAGGCGAGCGGGTGCTCGGCGATTTCGTCGCCACCATGGGCGAGATCCACAGCCGCTCGCAGCGGGTCGACGAGGTCGTCGGCCTGATCGACAGCATCGCCTTTCAAACCAACATCCTGGCACTCAACGCCTCGGTGGAGGCGGCGCGGGCCGGCGAGCAGGGGCGCGGCTTCGCCGTGGTCGCCAGCGAAGTGCGCACCCTCGCCTCGCGCAGCGCGGAAGCCGCACGCCAGATCCAGACGCTGCTCGCCGACTCGCGCGGCAGCGTGCAGCGCGGCCACGACCTGTCGGACAGCGCCAGCCAGGGCATGCACGCCATCGTCGCAGCGATCGGTGAAATCGATACGCTGATGTCCCGCATCGACACCGCCGCCCACACCCAACGCGACGGCCTCGACCAGCTCAGCCACGCCATGCGCGAACTGGAGAGCGTGGCCCAGGCCAACGCCCGCCAGGTAGACGCCGCCACTCGCGACGCCACGACGCTGGAGAGCGCCGCCGAACGCATGCGCGAGCAGGCCGCGCGCTTCCGAACCGCCGAAGTTCCAGCGGCACTCCCCGTGGCGGATGCCACGCCGGCCGAGCCCCCCGGAGAGGAGCTGCCCCCCGAGGCGTACTGGGAACCCCGCGAGGTGGCGCTGCCCAGCGAGCATACACAGCACTCCGTCAGCTTGGTAAAGTGATGCTTTTCAGCGACCGCAAGGAATGCCCGCCATGCCCCAGGACAAGCTGTCACAACTCAAGGCCATGACCACCGTGGTGGCGGATACCGGCGATCTTGAGGCGATTCGCCGTTTCCAGCCCACCGATGCGACCACCAACCCTTCACTCATCCTGCAAGCTGCCCAGCACGAGGGGCGTCGCGAGCGGCTGGCCGAGATCGCCCGCCAGGCCACCGACATCGACGATGCCCTGGATGCCGTGGCGGTCGAGATCGGTAGCGAGATCAGCGGCCTGGTGCCCGGCTACGTGTCCACCGAGGTCAGCGCACGCCTCTCTTTCGATACCGAGGCGACCCTGGTCCGGGCACGCTCGCTTATCGAACGCTACGACCGTCACGGCATCGGTCCCGAGCGGATTCTGATCAAGATCGCCTCGACCTGGGAGGGCATCCGTGCTGCTCGTCAACTGGAGCGCGAAGGCATCCACTGCAACCTCACCCTGCTGTTCAGCTTTGCCCAGGCCCAGGCCTGCGCCGATGCCGGCGTTACGCTGGTGTCGCCGTTCGTCGGACGTATCCTCGACTGGAACCGGGCCAAGTGGCCGGATGCCGACTTCAGCGGCGACAACGACCCCGGAGTGAAGTCGGTCAAGCGTATCTACGAGCACTACAAGGGGCATGGCTACAAGACCATCGTGATGGGTGCCAGCTTCCGCAATACCGGTGAGATCCTGGCCCTTGCCGGCTGCGACCGCCTGACCATCTCCCCTGCCCTGCTCAGCGAGCTGGCAGAGAGCCAAGACCGACTGGAACGCCGGCTGACCCCAGTCGACGCCGAAACGTCGCCGCCCGAACCTCAGGACGAAGCCGAGTTCCGCTGGGCGATGAATGAAGACGCCATGGCCACGGAGAAGCTGGCCGAGGGGATTCGTAAGTTCGCCGACGATCAGCGCAAGCTGGAGAAACTGCTGGGAGAGCTGCGTCAGGGCTGAGAAGCGACTTGACGACGATGGGTGCGGTTGGCATGGCAGCGACGCCATGCCGGCCACAAGCGGGTTTGGCCCCTGTCTGGGCGGCCCCTGGGCTTAATCCTTGTGGGAGTTTGAGGTTTCCTGCGCCTCCAGCATTTCCACCAGCGGCTGGAACTCTTCCCGGTTGTGCTCGTTCATGCGCATCAGGATGCGGTGCGCCTCGAGGATGCGCTGGCGCATCTCTTCCATGTCGGCGGGAATTTCAGGCAGGTCGCACAGCTCGCAGGTCTCGGTCAGAGGCGCTTTCACCATGGCGAAGAACTGGGCAAAGCCCATCACTTCGAGCATGCGCTGCACGTCGGGGTTGTCCACCACGATGGTGGGCTTGTAGGAAATACGATCCTTCACCGCCATGGCCACCTTGGCCAGAAACCCCAGGGCGGTGGAATCCACATTGGTGGCTTCGCGCAGATCGATTATCAGCGATTGCAGGCCCGGTATGCGCGCCAGCTGCTGGGCCTGGGTGTCCAGTGTCGCGCACAGGGTCAGGCGGACGTCGCCGCACAGCTTGAGCACGAAGACGCCGGAGTCGAACGCCGCCTTGACGCGGCCCTCATTGGTGATCATCGCAAAATCCGCTCAACATCATGATCGTCAGGTCATCGGGCAGTTCCTGTCCGCCGCCATCCCCTTCGGCATCGATGTCGGGGGGGATATCCAGCATCAGGCTGTCACGAAGTCGTTCCAACGTCGTACAGTTCAGAACACGTCGCTCGAGTTCCCTGAGCCGCATGTCGAGCGTGTCGCCCGGCAGGCACTCCAGTATTCCATCCGAACACAACCATAACCGGAAGTTCGACGGTAACCTATGCCTCAAACGTGGATACTCCACGTTGGGAAACAGGCCTACCGGCATCCCTTCTCCCGGCAGCTCGACCACCTTGCCATCGGCCACCAGCAGGGGTTTCGGCAACTGGGCGCCGAGCGAATAGTGAAGCTCATGCAGTTGTTGGTCAATGACCCCGACGAACAGGGTGGCATGCTTGCCGATGCCGGTATCGAGCAACTCCCGGTTGAGGGCGGAGAGCCAGCGTGTCGGCAGCTCTTCCGGCTGCTTGGCGTCCCATTCGCCAAGCCAGCGATTGAACAGGTACTTGAGCAGTACCGTGACGAAGGCGGACGAGGCTCCATGGCCGGACACATCGGCAAAGTAAAACAGCGTATAGCGCTCGTCAAAACGCTGGAAGTCGAGGAAATCCCCCGACAGGTAAAGCGAGGGGATCAGCCAGTAATCGCAAGACACGCCGCCGGTGGTCTGGGGATGCGGCGGCAACAGCTTGCGCTGGATATGACCGCCGGCCTGCTGGTCGAGCCGCAACAGCGCCAAGTGCGTCTCCAGGCTCTCGTTGAGTTCCTCCAGATGCGTGTTGAGCTGTGCCAGACGCTCGCGGTCATGATTGCGCTCGTCTTCCAACTGCCGCAATTCGATCGCCTTGCGGATCATGCGACGCAGGAGCTGGCCATGACGCATCGGCTCGACGACGTAATCCACCAGCCCCACGTCGACCGCCGTCAGCAAATCGGCGTCGAGACGTGAGTCGCTGACCACGACGGTAGGTAGGCGTTCCGTCAGGCTTGCCCACTCCAGGCTGGGAATGGCCTGGGCATGGGCCACGACCAGCACGGTGTCTGCGGGCAGATCCTCCAGGCGCTCCGCGGCGAACACCGCCAGACCGTCGCGCGCGATGGTCTCGGCCAGGGCGTCGCGGTAGGCGCCGGGCTCGTCGAGTAGGCCGATCAACGGCTTGGCTGCATCCATCGGCTCAGGCCTCAATCGGCGGGTTCGGCATTGTCGAAGGCGTCGTCAAAATCGGCGTCGTCAAAATCGAAATCGAAATCATCGTTGGCGAAGGGGTCGTCACCCAGTTCGCCGTCGCTGACCTCGAAGCGCCGACGCTGCAGGTAAGCATCGCGAATGAAGACATAGCGGTCTCCGCGAATCAACTCTTCCTGGTCGAGAAAGCCGGCCCGCACGTCGACGATGCGTAGCGCGGTCAGGCCATAGCGCACCTTCTCATCCTCGACATAGGTCAGCGGATAGGTATACATGTCCAGCGGCAAGCCGGAGGCGTCCCTCACCGTGCTGGGCCCCAGTAGCGGCAGTACCAGATAGGGTCCTTCGCCCACCCCCCAGACGCCGAGGGTCTGGCCGAAGTCCTCCCTCTCGGCGGTGATGCCCATATGGGTAGCAAAGTCCCACAGCCCGGCGATCCCCACGGTGGAGTTGATCAGGAAACGCGACGTGGACAGCCCGGCATTGGCCGGTTTGCCTTGCAGCAGGCTGTTGAGCGTGGTGCGAATCTCGCCCAGGTTGGAGAAAAAGTTGCCGACCCCGGTCTGCACCGGTTGAGGCGTCACGGCGCGATAGCCGCGCGCAACCGGCTTGAGTACAGCCCGGTCGATTGCCTCGTTGAAGGTGAATACCCGGCGGTTGAAGCCTTCCCAGGGGTCATCGGGATGACGGTCCTCCACCGCTACCCGGCCAGCGCAGCCCGCCAACATGGCCAGAGCCGCCAGGGCGACCAGGAAGCGAGTGATAAAGCCGGTCTGCTTCACGACCATCGAATAGGTCTCCTCATGTTTTATCGTGAGGTGTCGCGTCACAGGCGACGCAGCACCACGCAGCCGGCACTGTACCCGGCGCCGAACGAGCAGACCACCCCCAGCGCACCTGACGGCAGGTCGGCGCGATGGAGGTGGAAGGCGATGATCGAGCCTGCCGAGCTGGTATTGGCGTAACGATCGAGAATGATCGGCGCCTGGCCCGGCTCGGGATCGTGCCCCAGCACACGGCGTGCGATCAGGTCGTTCATATGGTGGTTGGCCTGGTGCAGCCAGAGCCGCAAAAGCGCTTCGCCGGAGAGTCCGAGGCTGGCCAGATGCTCGTTGATCAGGGCCGCCACCATCGGACAAACCTCCTTGAACACACGCCGCCCTTCCTGGACGAACAGCTTGTCGCTGGCCAGCGGGTCGCTGTCGGTGACCCGATTGAGGAAACCGGCATTGTTGCGAATGGCATTGGAGAATTTCGTGATCAGGCGCGTACCCAGAATCTCGAAGCGCTCCTCGGCGGTGGCAAGTGCGGCATCCTCGATCACGATGGCGGTGCAAGCATCGCCGAAGATGAAATGGCTGTCGCGGTCGCGAAAATTGAGGTGGGCCGAGCAGATCTCGGGGCTGACCACCAGGGCGCGCTTGACATTGCCGCCGCGAATGGCGCCTGCCGCCAGGTCGATGGCAAAGGTCGCCGAACTGCAGGCCACGTTCATGTCGAAGGCGTGTCCCTGGGTGCCCAAAGCCGCCTGTAACTCCACCGCCACCGCCGGGTAGGGACGCTCCAGATTGGAGCAGGCAACGATCACCATGTCGATGTCGCCAGCGGTGACACCGGCGGCCTCGAGTGCCTGCCGTGCCGCCTTGAGGCCCATTTCACACTGGATCGAGGGCTCGTCGTTGCCGCGCTGCGGCAGCCGTGGGCGCATGCGCTCGGGATCGAGGATACCCGCGGCATCCAGGACGAAGCGGCTATGGATGCCCGAAGCCTTGACGATGAACTCGCTGCTGGAATGCAACAGCGGCTCGTGCTCGCCGGCCTCGATGGCGGCCGCGTGACGTGTATTCTCGGCATCTACCCAGGCGTTGAACGAGGCTACCAGGGCATCGTTGTCGATGGCGTGCTCCGGCGTGAAGAGCCCCGTACCGGTAATCACGACGTCTGTCATATCATCTCCCTCGTGCGGCCTGTTCGCCGCTGGTCGTGCATCGGTAAACCGATGCCTCATGTCTCGTTTATCGGCACGCCAAGTTCAGCCTTGACCATGCCCCACCAGTTCCGCCCAACGCCGCTCGAGACGTTTGACCGAAACCGGCATGCGGGTGCCGAGCTGCTGGGCGAACAGCGACACGCGCAGTTCTTCTAGCCACCAGCCAAACTCCACCAGTTCAGGATCCTCGTGGCCACCGCGGCGCTGGCTCTCCCGCCGTGCGGCCAGACGCGCCTCGAAGTCCTGTACGTCCTGCATGTGCATCTGGTCGCGCATGCGCTCACGTGGCGCCTTCTCCAGCCGGATCCGTGCCGCTTCCATGTAGCGCGGATACTCCTCCAGCCACGCCCCTGCCTCGCTGACGAAGCCGGGATGCACCAGCCGCTGCATCTGGGCCTTGAGATCACTGTATACCAAGGCCAGGGCCAGGTTGAGGTTGCCCTTCAATGCTTTGGTCACGACCAGATGGCCTTCGAGCGCTCGCTTCAGCGTCGCGGCCAGCGCTTCGGCAGCAGGCACCAGCTCGGCTCGGGTCGCCTCGAGCCGTGTCTCGAGTTCGGCGGCCGAGCGCGGCAGCGGCGCCTGGGCCACGGTTCGGGCGAAAACCGCCTCGACCACATCGTCGATCAGCTCGCGCTTGCTGCCCACCTTGGCAAACAGCAAGGCACATGTCTCGAGCCCCTTGAGACGCTGGATGGTACGCACCTGATCCGGCAGACGGGCCATGGCCAGCCTGACCACGCCCCGGCGATGGGCCTGCTCGGCCTTGCCCGGGTGATCGAACAGCTCGACGCGGAAGGCGTCACCCTCCGGCACCAGCGCCGGGTACGCCTCGACCCGAATTCCCGCCTGGGTCGTCACGCGTGACTCGGGCAGCGGCGCTTCGGGCAGGCCGTCCACTTCCGGCGCTTCGCTGACCTCGGCAGCCAGAGCCCGGGCGCCCTCGCCTGCCGCGGCTTCAAAGCGACGCTCGAGCTCACGCACGTTGCGCCCCTGGCCCAGCAGCCTGCCTTCATGGTCGACGACCCGCACGTTCATGATCAGATGCGGCTCGAGCTGATCGGTGCGCCAGTCATCGGGGTGCAGCCGCACTCCGGTACGCCGGCGCAGGAACTCGCCCAGCGCCTCGGTGAGCGGCACGTCGTCGGGCGTCAGCGTCTCCAACGCAGCATCGACCCAGTCGGGAATCGGCACCACCTGGCGACGAATTGACTTCGGCAATGACTTGAGCAGGGCAATGCACTTCTCCCGCAGCAGCCCCGGCACCAACCACTCGAGGCGTGCGCTTGGCAACTGGGGCAGCATGGCCGCCGGGACCGTCAGCGTCACACCGTCGTCCGGTGCATCGGGTTCGAAGCGATACTCGAGCGGATAACTCACCCCGCCGAGCATCAACTCATCCGGATATTGCGCCTGGGTGACCTCCTTGGCCTCCCGCGCCAGCAGGACAGCACGATCGAACTTGAGAACATTCGGATCCTGAGCCTCGGCTTTCCTGCGCCATGCCTCGAAGCCCTTGCCGTTGACGATGTCGCCGGGAATCCGCTCGTCGTAGAAAGCGAACAGGGTTTCCTCGTCGACCAGGATGTCGCGCCTGCGAGCCCGGTCCTCAAGATCCTCGACCTCCGCTACCAGAGCGCGATTGTAGTCGAAGAACTCCCCCTTGGTGCGAAATTCGCCCTCCACCAGCGCACGGCGGATGAACAGCTCGCGCGCCTCGCGTGGTGCGATAGGCCCATAATGCACGCTGCGGCCGGCCACGATGGGCAAACCGAACAGGGTGACTTGCTCCTTGGCTACCACCTGGGCGCGTTTCATCTCCCAGTGCGGCTCGCTGTAGCTGCGCTTGACCAGATGCCCGGCCACGGACTCTATCCATTGCGGCTCGATCTTCGCCACGGTACGCGCAAACAGCCGGGTGGTCTCCACCAGTTCGAAAGCCATCAGCCACTTGGGCGACTTCTTGGCCAAGCCAGAGCCGGGGTGGATGACGAACTTGCGGTTGCGCGCGCCCAGGTATTCGCGATTCTCGGTCAGCATGCCCAAGTGCGACAGCAGTCCCGGCAGCAATGCCTTGTGCAGTTGCACGGCACTCTGGCGGCGCGCCTGCCGACGAGCCTGGTCATGCCCTTCCCCGTCTTGCCCAGGCTCGGGCAGCGGGGCGGGGGGCGGCACCTCGATCTCCATCTCGCGCAGCAGCTGGCGCAGTTGGCGGAAAGTGTCGTGCCATTCGCGCAAGCGTAGATAGTTGAGGTAGTGCTCCTTGCACCAGCGCCGCAGGCGGTTACCCGAGAGCTCCTCGCGAGCTGCCTCGAAGCCCTGCCACAGGTTGAGCAAAGCGACGAAATCGGAGTCCGGGTCCTGCCAGCGACGATGGGCCTGGTCGGCGGCCTCGCGCTTCTCCGCCGGGCGATCGCGCGGGTCCTGCACCGCCAGCGCCGACACCACGATCAGCACCTCACGCAGGCCGCCCTGCTCATCCCCGGCCAGCACCATGCGCGCCAGGCGCGGATCGATAGGCAGGCGGGCGAGCTTGCGCCCCACATCGGTCAAACGGTTGCCCTCGTCCACCGCTCCCAGCTCGAACAGCAGGCGGAAGCCGTCCTTGATGAAGCGTGGATCGGGCGGGTCGACGAAGGGGAACTGCTCGATATCATCGGGTTTCAACGATAGCAGCGACAGCATCGACAGGATGACCGAGGCCAGGTTGGTGCGCCGGATCTCGGGGTCGGTGAATTCGGGACGGGAGAGGAAATCCTCCTCGTCGTAGAGGCGAATGCAGACGCCTTCGGCCACGCGACCGCAGCGTCCCTTGCGCTGGTCGGCGCTGGCCTGACTGACCGGCTCAACCGGCAGGCGCTGGATCTTGGATCGGTAACTGTAGCGGCTGATGCGCACCAGGCCCGGATCGATCACGTAGCGAATGCCAGGCACGGTGAGCGAGGTTTCGGCGACGTTGGTCGCCAGCACGATACGCCGCCCCGCGTGAGGCGCGAACACACGATTCTGCTCGGCGTTGGAGAGCCGCGCATAGAGCGGCAGGATCTCGGTGCCCTTGAGATCGGCGCGGCGTAAGGTATCGGCGGTTTCGCGAATCTCGCGTTCGCCGGGCAAGAACACCAGGATGTCACGGGGCCCGTGAAACCAGCGCCTGTCGCGCTCGACCTGCTCGATCTCCTCCACCGCGTGGAGAATGCCCTCCTGCAGAGTGCGGTCGGCTTCGTCCTCGGCCTCGCGCACCAGTGGCCGATAGCGCACCTCCACCGGGTAGGTACGTCCCGAGACTTCCACCACCGGGGCCGGCCACGGCTCGCCATCGCCCCCGGGCAGGGCGAAGTGCTCGGCGAAGCGTGCCACGTCGATGGTGGCCGAGGTGATGATGACCTTGAGGTCAGGCCGGCGCGGCAGCAGCCGCTTGAGGTAGCCAAGCAGGAAGTCGATATTGAGGCTGCGCTCGTGGGCCTCATCGATGATGATCGCCTCGTAGCGGGTCAGGTCCGGGTCATGCCGGGTCTCGGCCAGCAGGATGCCGTCGGTCATCAACTTGACCAGAGTGGCGTCACCGCTCTGGTCGGTGAAACGCACCTGGTAGCCCACCTGCTCCCCCAGGGGCACCTCGAGTTCCTCGGCCAGGCGCGCCGCCACCGAGCGTGCGGCCAGGCGCCGAGGCTGGGTGTGTCCGATCAAGCCGCGCCGCCCCAGGCCCAGCTCCAGGCACAGCTTGGGTAGTTGGGTGGTCTTGCCGGAGCCGGTCTCGCCAGCCACCACTACCACCTGGTGATCGCGCAGGGCAGCGAGGATCTCGTCGCGGCGCTCGGCTACCGGCAGTTCGGGCGGGTAGTGCAAAGTGACCGGCTGGGCCGCTCGACTTGTCGCAAGCTCATGGGAGCGCGCTACGCTGCGTGCCACCTCGGCCAGGCCACGGTCGACCGGCTTGCCTTCCCGCAGACGCCGCGCCAGACCGCTCAGCCTGCGCGCCAACGCCCCACGGTCACGCAGCATGACCTCGTCCAGGGTGCGCTCCAGGCGCTCCAGCTCGGCTCTGTCAGCGGTATTGGCGGAACCAGTACGGGTTGCGGTACTCACGACTCTCCTCTTGCCAAGAAAGACCTGCCCGCTCCGGGACCGGAGCGGGCAGGTCATTGTAACGCCACGGGCTGAAGGTCGGCCAATCTCAGGCGGATTCCGATCTCGAGCGGCTCCCAGCCATTACTGGGCGCTACTTCTCGCTCTGTTCGTCACGCAACTGGCGTCGCAGCACCTTGCCGACGTTGGTCTTGGGCAACTCGTCGCGGAACTCGACGAAGCGAGGCACCTTATAGCCGGCCAGTTCCTTCTTGCACCACTCGCGCAAGCTCTGCTCGTCGAGACTGTCGTCCCGCTTGACCACGAACAGCTTGACCGCCTCACCGCTGCTCTCGTCCGGCACACCAACCGCAGCCGACTCGACGACCCCCGGATGCGCAGCAACCACGTCCTCGATCTCGTTGGGATAGACGTTGAAACCCGACACTAGGATCATGTCCTTCTTGCGATCGACGATCCTGATATAGCCATCCTCCTGCAGCACGGCGATGTCGCCGGTGTGGAACCAGCCATCGTCGGTCAGCACCTTGGCGGTTTCTTCGTCGAGGTTCCAGTAACCCTTCATCACTTGGGGCCCCTTCACGCACAGCTCACCCGGCTCGCCCAACGGCAGAGTATTGTCGTCGGTATCCACCACCTTGACGGTGGTACCCGCCACCGGCTTGCCGATGGTGCCGAGCTGTATGGCGTCGATGGGATTGAAGCTGACCACCGGCGCGGTTTCGGTGAGCCCGTAGCCCTCGGCGATGTCGCATCCGGTGACCTCTTTCCAGCGTTCCGCCGAGGCCTTGGTCAGCGCCATGCCGCCGGAAATGGTCAGGTGCAGTTGCGAGAAGTCGAGCTTGCGGAAGTCATCACGGTTGCACAGCGCATTGAACAGCGTGTTCAAACCGATGAAGGCGGTGAACTTGATCTTCTGCAGCTCTTTGACGAAGTTGTCCAGGTCGCGCGGGTTGGGGATCAGGATGGAGTGGTTACCGGTCTTCATCAGGAACAGGCAGTTCACGGTAAAGGTATAGATGTGATAGACCGGCAGCGGTGCGATCACCACCTCCTTGCCCTCGTCCAGGCCGGGGCCGATGGCCGCATCCGCTTGCAGCATGTTGGCCACCAGGTTGCAGTGGGTGAGCATGGTGCCTTTGGGCAGGCCGGTGGTGCCGCCGGTGTACTGCAGCGCGGCAATATCGTCGAGGCTACGCTCGACTTCGCGATGCTGCTGCGAGGCACCGTCCTTGAGCGCTTTGCGGAACGACACCGCCATCGGCAGCGAATAGGAGGGCACCATCTTCTTGACGTGCTTGACCACGGCATTGATCAGCAAGCGTTTGGGAAAGCCGTGCATATCGCCGAGTTCGGTGACGAGAACGTGCTCGATATCGGTGCGGTCGAGAATTTTCTCGAGCTTGCTGGCCATGTTGGCCAGGATCAGGATCGCCCTAGCGCCGGAGTCCTTGAACTGGTGTGCCATCTCGCGCTCGGTGTAGAGCGGGTTGGTATTGACTACCACCAGACCGGCACGCAACGCACCGAAGACTGCAATCGGGAACTGCAGCACGTTGGGCAACTGAATGGCGATCCGATCGCCCGGCTGCAGTCCGGTTTCATGCTGCAGCCAGGCGGCAAAATCCGCCGAAAGCCGATCGAGTTCGGCAAAGGTCAGCGTCTGCCCCATGCAGGTGAAAGCGGGGTTCTCGGAAAAGCGTTTCACCGCTTCATGGAAGACATCCATCAGCGATCGATACCGATCCATGCCCTTCAGCTCGGGGCCGTTGAGAATCCCGGCGTTGGCTTGTTCACTCATTGGCGCTATCTCCACAGCAGCGTCGATACGGTCGGCCACTCCTGACCTCGACGATTCTTGTTGTGACAAAAGGCCTACGATATACCAGGCATCACGCAGCTGTAAAACAAACGATTGAAACAGTCGTTCACTCTCTGTCCGATGCCTGACAGTCGAGAATATTAGCCATAAAGCTGGGCAATGAAGCCCAGAAAGGCAAGTCGTGCGGCATAAGAAACCTCATGCCGAGCTGCAATGCGAGTCGGTATGAAAACGAGACACGATACGGCCATGGCGCCACACCAACAGCTCGCCGGGCTGCATGCGAACCCAGGCTTCGTTGCAGGTCAACGGCTCGGTAGTGATTACCGAAACGATGTCGTCAGGGGTCGTGTGTTCGGCAAAATTGACCGTCAGCTCGGCATCGGAGAGTTCCGCGCTGCCGAACGGTGCCCGACGGGTGATGTGGGCCAGCTTGGTGGAGCAATAGGTATAGAGGAACTCGCCATCGGCCAGGAGCAGGTTAAAGACGCCCTTGGCGCGTAGCGTTTCGCACAACTCATGCAGCAGTTGCCAGAGCGCCTGGTGCCGCTCGACCAGCGCCGTATTGCAGGGGTCGAGTACCGGCGCCTCGGGGTAGTGCTCGCGCAGGGTGGCCAGCAGCCAGCAGAAGGCATGTTCGCTGTCGGTATCGCCGATCGGCCGGTAGAAGCGCAGCGGCAATGTCTGCCACTCCTGCAACTGCCCATTATGGGCATAGCACCAGGTTCGCCCCCACATCTCACGCGTGAAGGGATGAGTGTTGGCCAGCCGCACTTCGCCTACGTTGGCCTGCCGGATATGGCTGATGACGATATGCGACTTGATCGGATAATCGGAGATCAACCGCGCAATGGGCGAGCGCACCGAGGGGTGAGGATCGCGAAAGTCACGGTAGCCGCCCGCCTCGTAGAAGGCGATGCCCCAGCCATCGCGGTGGGGTCCGGTACCACCACCGCGATGCAGGAAGCCGGTAAAGCTAAAGCAGATATCGGTGGGCACGTTGGCGCTCATGCCCAACAGCTCACACATGGGGCTCCTCCCGGACTCCGCCGCGCCGACGCCTCAGCGCGATTCGCCATAGCGCCAACAGCACCAGCCCCACTGCCAGAATGCCGGCAGCCAGCAGCAGCCAGCTCTGGCGCGGATCGCGCGCAGCGTCCTCAAGGGGCTTGGCCAGCATGGGGCGCCATTCCCGCCAGCGCTCCTGCGCCGCTCCAGGCAGTTCCTGCACGCGTCTCACGATACGCTCGACCGGCTCCGGCAATGGCGTCCGCTGGGTCGCACGTGGCTCACGCACCGGCGCCAGTTCCTCGTGGAAGCGCACCACGTCCAGGGCTGGGCTGGCATCCACCTGATCGATCGCAGTGGCCACCGACGGGAATAGCAGCAGTCGCGGCAGGATCAGCTCGCGGGTCTCTCCTTCCAGAGTCACTTCGGCACGCAGGATCAACGGCACGCTGAGCGCCGTGTCCAGCTCGGGCAAGGCCATGCTCCAGCGCCGCTCCGCCACTGCCTCGGCTTCGAGATGAGCCCCCTGCAACTGGCCATGGAGGCGGGTATTGTCACGGTCGAGCAACGGATGTTCGGCGCTCAGCAGTACTTGCTGATTGGCTTCGTCATGGCGTGCACTTACCGCCGGCAGCACGTTGACGGGCTGAACCCGCTGGCGCCGGAATCCCTGCCCTTCGGCGCGTACGACGAACTGGGCGGTGCCGCCCAGAGCCGGCGCCGGCAGCCGGCCGACGAAGCGCTCCTCCTGCTGTCGGAGCACCACGGCCGACTGGACCGAACCCGATTCGTCATGCAACTCCGCCGTCAGCCGCAGATGCGCAGGCAGGGCCTCTGTTCCCACCGGCTCTCCCTCACGGGCGAGCCAGGCCTCTACCGGCACATCGAACCCTAGGTAGAACGCATCCGGTACCCCCGCTAACTGTAAGCTGAGCGGGGATTCAACAGTGATCCGGCTATCCTGTCCCGGCGCACCTTCCACCCGCCATTGACCCGGCTGTGGGTTGGGCACATGTACGAGGTCGTAACGGGACTCGCTACGCCACTCGGCACCTTCGGGGGGTGCCTCGGCGGAATAGCGGCTGCCATCCGGCGCCACCAGCTCGGGGGCCTCCTCGCCACGGAACAGCAGCGCCGTGAAGCCACGCAGGCCCGGTTCGATGACAAAGCGTTGGTCGGTGATGGGAGCCCGGTCGGTGGGGAAGATGCGATCGACGATAGCGAGAAAGGCACCCAGTAGCGCTTCGGGATCCGCCACCTTGGACGAAAGCCCCCCAGTCAATTGCGAAAGGCGCTCCACCAGTTCCAGGTCAGCTTCGTCAGAGAAGGCAATGGCATGCACTACCACTCCCTCCTCGGCCAGCCAGGGGCCATGCTCTTCGAGCAGCGCTGCGCGCGATGCCTGATCGATGTTCGGCTTGCGACCGCGCCAGGCGGGCAGGTCGATCTTGCCATCGGTGAACAACAGCAGATGTCGCTGGCGTTCGACCGGTTCGGCCACGGCAGCCTCGTAGAGAGCGGACTCAATGTCGGTGTACTGTTGATAGTCGACCAGTCGCGGAGTCAGCGCCCGGGCACGATCTCGCCACTCCATGTTGACCGGCCCCAGCGGCAGCGGGTTGGCCACCCGCTCGCCAAAAGTCCACACGCCGGCCCTGGCCCCGCTGGGCATCAGTGCCACCAACAGCTCGAGCGCCTCAGCGGCGAGCTGATCGGGATCGTTGTGACGCATGCTGCCGGAAACGTCGACGATAACCCGCACCTCTGGCGTCGCTTCGATCGGCGCCGCCATCAAATGACTCGAGACGATCAGGCTACCGGCCAGCCCAGCCAGCCAGTGCCATACCTTGTTCCACTCCCTCCCCATCGGGGCTCCCTAGCCGATCTTCGGCTCCCGGCGCTTGCTCGGCGACGGCGGCTGCCTGCTACCGTGGCGTTGGCGCCTGCTGTTATCGTTCTGCTTCTGGTTGTCCTGGTTTTGCTTGCCTTGCGGCTTCCTCTGCCCGGTCGTAGTGGACGTGGCGCTTCCCTGGAACCACCACGCCTGCAAGATGCCTATGGCGACCCCGAGCATGGCGCCCGCCGCCACCAGCAGTCCCGATGAAACCAGCCCCGAAGCATTGCGCTCGAGGAACGCAACGGCCGCCACCACCACCGCCGGCGCCATGCCAGTGTAGAATTCCCCCTCTTCCACCAGCGGCAGACGAAAGCGAGTCGGCATCCACAGGATGCCTGCTACCGCCCAGGTGATCGGCAAGCGAAACATGCGCGGCAGGAAGGCCAAGCCCAGGTAGCCGGTCACCAGCACGACCAGCGACAAACCTAGATAGGTCAGCCATAGTAGGGACATCGAATCGGATGTCAGCATCGATACCTCATTCTCGCATTACGGCCCGCAATGACGGATCGTACAGTATGGAAAGTCACCTTGAGTATGGTACACGCGCCCCAATGAAAGCACAGCCGCCACATCACTCCTCTCCCACTGCGTCCCACTCCGAGCCCTCGCCTTCGCCGGTCGAACGGTTCCGTCGCGCCGACGACCCCGAGTGGCACTGGCTGGAAGATCGCGATGACGCTCAGGTCCAGGCCTTTCTCGAGGCGGCCAACGACGAGTCCCAACTCTGGATGCGGCCTCTCGAGAGCCTGGTCGAGCGGCTCTATCATGGCCACCTCGCGCGGCGCGAGCTGGCAGTCCACGGGCTGCGTACCGCGCTCGATCGCTTCACCTACTGGAGCGAAACCGCAGCCGACGCCGACTATCCGGTGTGGTGGCGTCACCCCAATGGCAGCACGGAGGAAACGAGCGTCTTCCTCGATCTTCAGGCACGCGCGGCGGCGGAGCACTACCTCGAGCTGGGTGACATGGCGCTATCGCCGGACGAGCGTTGGCTGGCCTGGACCGAAGATACCAGTGGGAACGAGCGTTTTGCACTCTATCTCAAGTCGCTGCCGGACGGTGAGCCACGCCGGCTGCTCGATGAGATCGGCCCGGAACTGACCTGGGCGGAAGACAACACGACGCTGTTGTTCACCCGATACGATGCCACCCAGCGCCCCGACAGCATCTGGCGCCTGTCGCTCGACGACGGCCAGGCTGGCGAATCCGTGCTGGTGCTGAGCGAGGACGACCCCGAGTTCTGGCTGGGCCTGGGCAAGACCCGCTCGCGCCAGTGGCTGGTACTGGAGAGTGCTTCGAAGGATACCAGTGAGTGTTACCTGCTGCCGGCGATGGCGCCGGAACAGCCACCGCGCTGCTTTCGCCCCAGGGAAAAGGGCATGGAATACGGCCTGGAGCATCGTCCCGGCCACTACTATGTCTTGCACAACCACGGCGCACCGCACTTTTGTCTGGACGTGGTCGACGAAGATGATCTCAATGCCCCATGGGAGCCATTGATCGCGCATCGTGACGACACCACACTCGAGGACGTCGAGGCCTTCGACTGGGGGCTGGCCATTACCGAGCGTGATCATCACGAGGCCCAGGTGCGGATACGCATCGTCGAGCTCGACGATCGCCATGGCACCAGCCGCGACGAGCGACTGCCATTGCCGGAGTCGCCCTGCAGCGTCATGCTCGGCGACGTGCCCCATTTCCACAGTCGCCGCCTGCGTCTGCGCGAGGAGTCCTTCGTGATGCCGGCCCGCTGGCTCGAGCACGATCTCAATAACGGCGAACGCCAGGTGCTGAAGTCGCAGCCGATCCACGGCAACTTGCAGCCGGAGCATCTGTGCTGCGAACGACTCTGGGCGCGCGCCCACGATGGTGAACGAATCCCGGTTTCGGTGGTAATGCGTGCCGACCTGGCCGGCCATCCATTGCCCACCCTGCTCTATGGTTACGGCGCCTATGGGGAGGTACTGGACCCGTGGTTCTCGGTCGCCAGGCTCGAGCTGCTCGCACGCGGCGTCGCCTTCGCCGTCGCCCATGTACGCGGCGGGGGCGATCGGGGCGAGCCGTGGTACCTGGCCGGCAAGCTCGAACACAAGGAAAACAGCTTTCGCGACTTTCTCGCCGCGCGCAATACGCTCGTCGAGCAGGGTTTCAGCGATGGAGAGCGCATCGCCGCCTATGGCGCCAGCGCGGGTGGACTACTGGTTGGCGCCAGCCTCAACCTGGCGCCGAAAGCCTTCTGTGCCGCCGTGCTCGACGTGCCTTTCGTCGACGTACTGCGCACCATGGAGAATCCCGACCTACCGTTGACCACGGCCGAGTACACAGAGTGGGGCAACCCCGACGAGCCGGACACACGCAAACGCATCCGTGCCTACTCGCCGCTGGATAACCTGGCCCCCCAGCCTTATCCCACCCTATTTCTCCAGGGCAGCTGGCACGACTCACGGGTTCCCTATTGGGAGCCGGCCAAGCTCTATGCGCGGCTGACCGAGATGGGGACTGCGCGCGGCCCGATTCTGCTGCGTACCGACATGGCAGCCGGGCACGGTGGCGCTTCTGGCCGCTTCAAGGCCTGGTACGACAATGCCCGCCAGGACGCCTTCATCCTGTGGTCGCTAGGACTCGCCGACAAGGAGCCTTGAACACGACATGAGGCAGCCAGGGTGAAATCGCGCATCAGGCCGCTGATGCAAGAGCGAAAGCCAACGGCTCAAGCCGAGGCTGAGCCGCATCAGGCTCGCTCAAACCTTGGAGGGATCAACCATCAATAGGCAGAATGGCAATGATGTAGTCTTCGAGTTCTTCCTCGGGCACGTCCCGCTGGGAGACAGCGAAGCTCCGCACACTGATGCCCTTTCGATGAACGCGCTCGGAGTCGCCGCAGATCAGCGGATGCCAGCCGGCCAATCGGCGCCCCTCCGCTACGCGGCGATAGGCGCAGGATTTCGGTAGCCAGCGGAACTCCTCGATGCGTTGCGGGGTGAGCTGGGCGCAGTCGGGCACCCGAGCCTGGCGATTGGGATAGTCGCTGCAGCGGCAGCTACCGATGTCCAACAGCTCGCAGGCCACGCCAAGCACGGCGAGATCGCCACTGTCGTCGTCCTGGAACTTGAGCAGACAACACTGGCCGCAGCCGTCGCACAGCGCTTCCCACTCCGCGGTGGTAAGCTCCTCGAGATCGAAGCGCTCCCAGAAACGTTCACGCATATCAGTAACGCGATTCCGTAGGCGTCCGGTAAAGGTCGAGCAAATACTCCTCTTTGACCGGAGGCAACTGGAGATAGAATCCCTTCTCGCGGATGGCGGTCAATACGTCGCTCGCCTTGGCCCGGGCCAGTGTTTTTTCCGGCGAGAGGATCAGGGTCATGACCGAAACCGGCTTGCCAAAACGCTCGAGCAGCACCGCAGGCACCTCGACAAGTCCTTGGCGCTTGTCCACGTAGAGGTACATCTCCTCCTTGCGCGAGCTCCTGAATATCTCACACAGCATCTTGTCACCTTGCATTCGATCGTCCGTCACTGGGCCACCTCCTCTTCCAATGCCTGCCTGAGCGGGACCGCGAGGCATTCGCCGCGCCATCCCTGCGGCAGCGGAAGCGGCTCGCCAGCCAGGTCGGCAACGATCAGCGCTTCCAGGTCGCGTCGGCGCATCAGCACTTCCGGCGCCAGCCCCAAGCGTTCGGCGAATTCGTTCACCACTCGCTTGAGCGCCTTCATGCGCCGCTTGTAATCCGCTCCCATGGGCGACGGCAGCGCCGGCGGCAGTTCCGCGTCGTCGCACTGCCGGGCCCGCTTGACCAGCGCCAGAAGGGTGTCGCCATCCCGCTTGATCAGGCTGGGCTTGATCTCTTCGACTTCGGCGAGCTGATAGCGATTCTCCGGCATGCGCTCGGCAACGCCGTACAGCACCCGATCATTGACCAACCAGCCCCGCGGCAGGTTGCGTCGGCGGGCTTCGCCCTCGCGCCAGGTGGTCAGCAATCGGTAGGCCTCGACCTGACGAGGTGCGAGCCGCCATAGCTGGCGGTGGCGGCGGTACCACTGACCGTCCGCCTCGTCGCTGCGCAGCGCCTGGGCCATCAATTCGCGGCAGTCGGCCTCGAGCCATTCCCGCCGCCCATATCGATCCAACGCATCGCACTGGTGCTCCCAGACCTTGAGCAGAAACACCACGTCGAGTGCCGCGTAGAGGCACTGGGCCTCGCTCAGCGGACGCTGCAACCAGTCGGAGCGGGTCTCGTCCTTGGGCAGCGTCTCCCCGGTCCAGTGCTCCACCAGGCGCTGGTAGCCCATGGCAGGATCCTCGCCCAGCAGCGCCTGGGCCACTTGCGTATCCACCAGCGGGGCGACCGACACGCCGGCCCAATGGGCCAGCACTTCGAGATCCTCGCTGCTGGCGTGCAGCAGCTTGAGCGCCCCTCCGGCGAGCAGCCGACGGAAGGCCTCGGTACAATCGACCGCCTGGGGATCGACCAGCCAGGCCGGGCCGCCGGCCGAGAACTGGATCAGGGCCGGAACCGGATGGAAGGTCTTCTCGCGAAAGAACTCGGTGTCCAGCGCGATCACCTCGGCCTGGGCCACTTCGTTACAGGCGGCATCCAGCGCCTCGGGCGTATCGATCCAGCGTATCTCGGGGGTCAGGGTCATGCATTCATCCAGCAGGTAGGGTAAGCCGCGGCATCAATCGCCACGAAACGGCAACCGCCCATTGAAGGCTCGGCTGAGGGTGCCGCCGTCGACGTATTCGAGTTCGCCACCCATGGGCACGCCATAGGCCAGCCGTGAAAGCGTCACGCCGTGGGGCGACAGTTGGGCGGCTATATAGTGCGCCGTGGCTTCTCCCTCCACGGTGGGGTTGGTGGCCAGGATCACCTCGCTGATGCCCCCCTCGGCGATGCGCGCCTCGAGCTGATCGAGGCCGATATCCTCGGGACCGATACCGTCCAGGGGCGACAGGTGGCCGTGCAGCACGAAATAACGGCCTTGGTATCCGCCCGCCTCCTCGATGGCCAGTTGATCGGCCGGCGACTCTACCACGCACAGCAGGCTGTCGTCGCGCCGGGCGCTGGTGCACAAGACACAGACCTCCTCCTCGGTGAGAGTGCGGCAACGCCGGCAATAACCGACCTGGTCGATGGCCTGCTCGAGCACGGCGGCCAGGCGACGACCACCGTCGCGGTCACGCTCGAGCAGGTGCATGGCCATGCGCTGCGCGGTCTTCGGGCCCACACCCGGCAGGACCCGCAGCGATTCCATCAGTCTCTCGACGAGGGGGGAAAAGCTCATTCGATACCTCTAGAGGAGGGTTGATGCCGCATGGCCGAGCGCAGCCGGTTCGGGCGAATCAGAAGGGCATCTTGAAACCGGGCGGCAAGTTGAGCCCCGCCGTAGCCTCCTCCATCTTCTCGCGCGAGCTGGCCTCGACCTTGCGCACGGCATCGTTGACCGCCGCAGCCAGCAGGTCCTCGAGCAGTTCCTTGTCCTCTTCCATGACGCTGGGGTCGATATCGACCTTGCTCACGTCGTGGCGGCCGTTCATGGTGACCTTGATCATGCCGGCGCCAGCCTCGCCGACCACTTCGGCCTTAGCGATCTCCTCCTGGACGCGCTGCATCTTCTGCTGCATTTCCTGGGCCTGCTTCATCAGGTTGCCCATTCCACCTTTCATCATGGTCGTTCCTCTCACTTGGCAGTGTAAGACTATCGGTGTCAGGCCCTTGGCGCGAGGTCAGCCGGCTTGACGGTCGATTCGATCAGGCGCGCCCCAAAGGTTTCCTGCAACTGCTTGACGTGGGGGTCGCGCTGCAGGGCGGCCACCGCCTCGGCATGCCGCTCCGCGGCAATTCGATCGGCCCGCTGGCGGGGTGTCTCCACCTGCGTGGGCAACGCCCCCGGCTCGATGACGAGCTGCCGCGCAATGCCGATGCCCGCCAGTGCCTCCTGTATGCGGCGCACGTGGATCTCGGCGTTCATGGCCTCCTGCGATGGGTCCAGGCGCAGTATCAGTCGGTTGCCGTCATCGGCTTCGACCACGCAGTGTGCCGCGAGGTTGCGTGTCAGCCCCCCCAGGCCCAGCGCATCGAAGCTGTCCAGCCAGCGGTCGTGGCTGAAGCGCTCACCGGCCGCCTCGGCTGCGACAGCCTGCGCCTCGGCCTTCACCGCTGGAGACTCGCTCGGCCGCTCGGGCACCTCAAGAACCGCGGTGTCGCCCCCTTCCGCCGCCACCGCCAGTTCCTGCATGGAGGCGTGTCGGGGAGCGTCATGCGGCGCGGGAGCCGGCTCGTCGGCAGGCGGCTGGGGAAAACGCTCCTCCATGAGTGGAGGAGCCGCTTCCGGCTGGGGCTCAGGCTGGGCCTGGGGCTCGGCCGGTGCTGGCGAGGCCTCGCCCAGCGGCGGCTCCGTCTCGACTGGCAACTCTTCCCAAGGCGGAGGCGGCTCCGGCAATGCGTCGGCCTCGACCCGGGCTTGCGGCGCGCTCGCTACGGGAGCCGGCTCGGCAGGGGGACCAGGCTCAGGTTCGGGCGGCTGACTCGAAGCGGTGGATGCCGGGTTGTCGTCGGGGCTTGCATCGGCCGGCGGTGTGCCCTCCCCGCCCGCAGGTGCGGCAGGCGAACCACCGCTGCCCGCTCCACGCAGCGGCAGGGGCGTCCTAGCCGGCTGAGGCACCCCCTGAGGGCGGAAGGCCAGCATACGCAGCAGTGTCATTTCCAGTGCCGTGCGCAGGTCGGGCGCGTGGGTCATGTCGCCTCGCCCCTGGATGCCGATCTGATAGTAGAGCTGCACGTCCTCGGCGGTGAAGCGCGAGGCCAATGCCAGTATCGTCTCGCGATCGCCATGAGCGTTGTCCACGGCATCCGGCACCACCTGGGCCACCGCCAGCCGATGCAGTACGGCGGTCATGTCGTCGAGCACGGCGGCGAAATCCGGCCCCTGCTCGGCCAGCTGAGCGATCTCGGCCAGCAGCCGGGGGGCGTCGATATCGGCCAGGGCCTCGACCAGCGCCAGCACATGGCGGTGGTCGAGGGTACCGAGCATGGCAGCGACGTCGGCATGGCGGACCTGCCCCTGGCCGAAGGCAATCGCCTGGTCGGTCAGGCTCATGGCATCGCGCATGGAGCCATCGGCAGCCCGTCCCAGCAGCCACAGCGCACTCTCCTCGAAACCGATGCCCTCGGCTTCGAGCACCTTGGCCAGATGAGTGACGATACGCTCCGGCGGCATGTTCTTGAGCGTGAACTGCAGGCAGCGCGACAGCACCGTGGCGGGAAGCTTCTGCGGGTCGGTAGTGGCAAGCAGGAACTTCACATGCGGCGGCGGCTCTTCCAGCGTCTTGAGCAGCGCGTTGAAGCTGCTGGTGGAGAGCATGTGCACCTCGTCGATGAGGTACACCTTGTAGCGCCCCTGGGTGGGGGCGTACTGCACGTTGTCGAGCAGCTCGCGAGTATCCTCCACCTTGGTACGCGAAGCGGCGTCGACCTCGATGAGATCGACGAAGCGTCCCTCGTCGATGGCACGGCAGCTGTCGCATTGACCGCAGGGCGTGGAGGTGACGCCATCATCGCCATGGCTCTTGGCGGTACAATTGAGGCACTTGGCAAGTATTCTTGCCAGCGTGGTCTTCCCGACGCCACGTGTACCGGTAAACAGGTAGGCATGGTGCAAACGCCCCTGGTCAAGGGCGTTCACCAGCGCACGCTGAACGTGTTCCTGACCGACCAGTTCGTGAAACGTACGCGGCCGCCACTTGCGGGCCAGAACCTGATAGCTCATTGCAGCAGAATTCCTTGCAGCGGGGCTGGCGGGCAGCCGGTCGGAGCAGGGCCTGCTTCGCCCCGGCGAGAAGTCCGGTAACGAGCCGAACGCGAAAACCCTCATTCTACCGGCTGAGGCCGGAGGCGCAAAGTTCACCCTTCGCGGAAATCTCCGCAGCGCGGCTGAGGCGCCGCATCGGCGCATGCCCTGCGGCGAGGCTGTGCTAGCATGTGTTGAGTATTTTCGACGAGTCTCGGAGTCACCATGGCCAAGCCGCGCTGCGCTTCCTAATTCATGGCCAAGGCGATCGCCGGCCACATGGAGGAGTTCGACACTTTCGCCGCCTGTCGCCACCTCAAGGTGCCGTTCGGCGACGCTCTCGGCAATCCGTTGCTGGCCGCGGGGATGTGGTATTACCAGCTTCTCGAGCGCTGGCGCTAGGGAAACACTGAACAAAATGCCTGCGCGAGCGAATCACTGCGTTGCCCGGTGCTGGTGCGCCAGCCCGGGCAAAATCCTCACCCCTATACCCCATATGCTCCGGTTGACTCGAAACCCTTCGTTTCTCGCCCCTTCGGGGCCAGCCTACGGCTGTTTGTTGCTTCGCTCGGTCCTGTGCTCCGTACGCCTTGCGACCCACAGGGATGTGGGAGGTGCATTGGTTCATCGGGAACGAACCTAGCCGCTTCATCCCGCTCACCAATTTGCTCAGTGCCTCCTTAGCTCTCGCCGGCCGGGGAATGCGCCGTGGCGGGATAGTGCGACAACAGCGCCCGCCCCTCCTCGCGCAGGAAGCCGAGCACCTTGGCCTGTTTCCAGTTGTCACGGTAGATCAGGCCGAAGCTGAAGGTCATGGCCGGCGAGAAGTGGCGCATCACCACGCCGTCTCGGGGAGCGAGCTGATCCTGGGCGGTGATCGGGTTCATTACCGTGATACCGACATGGCTGGCCACCAGGGCGGTGATGGTACCGATGTTGGCCTCCGTCTTGCCGGCGATCCGTACGTGGTGCTGGCTGGCCAGCTCGAGCAGTGGGTTGGCGCTGATGCTCGGCTGGTTGCTGATGACCAGATGCTGATCACGCAAGTCTTGCACGTCGATGCGCTCGAGCGCCGCCAGGCCATGTCCCTGCGGTACCAGGCACACCGCCTCGGTGGTGAACCAGGGCTCCACTCGCAGCACTCGCGAAGTGATCGGCAGGGTGACGAAACCGATGTCGGCGTGACTCGACTCCACCGCAAGCTGCACCTCATGACTCGACATCATGTCGAGGCTGACGCTGAAATTGCGGTTGCATTCCAACAGCGCAGCCACCAGCCGCGGCACGAACCCGAACGACAGTCCGGGTATCGCGGCAATGCGCAGCCGCGAGGTACCGAACTCCTTTAGCGCCAGCACGCTGTGGCGCAGCTCCTCGATGTTGCCCATCAGGCGCAGGATCTCATCGTAGAGTTCTCGTGCCTCGGGCGTCGCCACCAGGCGGTTTTTCTCGCGCAGGAACAGTTGTATTCCCAGATTCTCCTCGAGCTGAGCCAGCGAGCGGCTCACCCCCGACTGGGTGATGCCCAGAGTGCGCGCCGCCTGAGAGGCGGTACCGGCCTCGAACAGGGTCTTGAAGATCGCCAGCGCCTTGAGCGAATGAATAGTAACGTCAGCCATGATTAAAACTCATCGAATTCAATAAAAAGATCATATATTGAAATACTTGGCGTTCGCTACATAGACTGCTGAACAACCGTTCACCGACGCACAACGATAATGAGCGAGCCAATGGAACCATCCCCTCTCTTTTATCAAGCAGGGCCTGCCCTGCCCGAGGTCAGCCACGCCAAGGGCGTCTACCTGTGGGACGATACCGGCAAGCAGTACCTGGATGGCTGCTCCGGCGCCATCGCCTGCAATCTGGGTCACGGCCGCGACGACATCCGCGACGCCATGCTCGCCCAGCTCGACCGCGTGGCCTTCACCTACCGCACCCAGTTCGAGAATGCCCCGGCGGTCGCCCTGGCCGAGACCCTAGTCGCCCTCACCCACCGGCAATTGGAGAAGGTATTCTTCGTCTCCAGCGGTTCGGAGGCGGTGGAGTCGGCGCTCAAGCTGGCGCGCCAGTACTTCGTCGCCCGGGGCGAGCCCCAGCGTCGACGCTTCGTCTCACTGCGCCCCTCCTACCACGGCAGCACCCTGGGGGCGCTGGGCGTGACCGGCTACGAGCCGCTGGAAGTCCCCTTCACCGACATCATCACCGCTTCGCTCAAGGTGCCTGGTCCCGACTTCTATCGTCATGGCGAAGCCGACGATGCCCGGCACGTGGCACGGGTGCTGGAGGAAACCCGCGCCACCATCGAGGCCGCCGGCCCCGAGACGATTATCGCCTTCGTGCTCGAACCAGTGGGCGGTGCCAGCACTGGCGCACGCCTGCTCGACCGGCACTACCTGGAAGGCGTTCGCACGCTGTGCGACGAGTTCGGCTGCCTGTTGATCCTCGACGAAGTGCTGACCGGCGTCGGCCGTACCGGCGCCTGGTTCGCCTACCAGCACTACGGCGTGACACCCGACCTGCTGGCCACCGCCAAGGGGCTCGGTGCTGGCTACTACCCGGTGGGGGCAATGCTCTCGCGTGCCGACATCGTCGAGACGGTCATGGCCGCGGGCGGCTTCCAGCACGGCCATACCTATGCCGGCAACCCGCTGGCCTGCGCTACCGGACTGGCAGTTATCGATGCCATGCAGCGCGAGCACGTGCTCGACAACGTGGCGGCCCGCGGCCGCGAATTGAAGGAGGGACTGCAGGCGCTCAAGGCTCTCTTTCCCTGGGTCGGCGACGTGCGCGGCCTGGGGCTGCTATGGGGCGTGGAGCTGGTCGCCGATGCCGATACCAAGACGCCCTTCCCCGCCGAGCAGAACCGCTTCGCCCGCCTCACGGCGCTGGCCAGGGAGGAAGGACTGCTGATCTATCCGCGGCGCACGCTGAATGGCATAGCCGGCGATCACTTCCTAGCCACCCCGCCGCTGACCATCGACGCCGCCGACACCGCCGAGCTGCTCACCCGGCTCGAGCGCGCCATGCAGCGCTTCGACCGCGAGGTGGACGCCGCGACGCCGATGAACGCAACGACCCTCTGACCGCCGGATGGAAAAGACACCCACATGACGCTTCTCAATCGCAAACATCGCACCATCGACGAGGCCATCGCGGCTATTCCGCACGGCGCCTCGATCATGGTCGGCGGCTTCGGCTCGCCGGGCACGCCCTTCGCCCTGATCGACGAGCTGCTGGCCCAGGGCCAGCGCGACCTCACCCTGATCAAGAACGACGCCAATGAGCCGGGCATCGGCGTCGGCAAGCTGATCGCGGCCGGTCGGGTGCACCGGCTGATTACCTCGCACATCGGCCTCAACCGCGACGCCATCGCGGCGATGAACCGCGGTGAGCTGGAAGTCGAGCTCTTCCCCCAGGGGCTTCTCGCCGAGAAGATCCGCAGCGCCGGCGCCGGCCACCACGCCTTCATCACCGATATCGGCCAGGGCACCGAGATCGCCGGCAAGCGCCGCGAAATCGAGCTGGATGGCCGCACCTGGGGCATCGAGCCGGCGTTGTATTCCGACTTCGCGCTGGTCCACGCCGAGCGCGCCGACCGCTACGGCAACCTGATTTATCGCGCCACGGCCAGCAACTTCAACCCGTTGATGGCCATGGCCGCCAATACCGTCATCGCCCAGACCTACCGGGTCGATGAGCCCGGCAGCCTGCCGCCCGAAGCGATCCACACACCCTGCGCCTTCGTCAGCCAGGTGGTGGAGGTCGCCCGCGATACCAGCGAACAGGGGAGGCGCGCCCATGTCGGCTGACCAGCAACGCATTCTCGCCCGCGCCGCCCGGGAAGTGACGGCAGGCCAGATCGTCAACCTCGGCATCGGCCTGCCCACGCAGCTGTTCCACTACTTACCCGACGAGATGGAGGTACTGGTGCACTCCGAGAACGGCGTGCTGGGCTGTCGCCCGCGCCACGCCGATGAAGCGCCGGATTGGGACCTGATCGACTCCGGCGGTGCCTACATCGCCACCCGCCCCGGCGCCAGCGTATTCGACAGCGCCATGTCCTTCGCCATGATCCGCCGCAGCCGCGTGGACGTCACCTTCATGGGCGCCTTCGAGGTGGATGAACTAGGCAACCTGGCCAACTGGAAGATCCCCGGCAAGTTCTCGCCGGGCATCGGCGGCGCCATGGAGCTGGCGCAGAAGGTCAAGCGCCTAGTGATCCTCTGCTCGCACAACGACAAGCACGGCAACCCCAAGATACTCGAGCGCTGCCGCCTGCCGCTCACCGCCGAGCGCTGCGTGTCACGCATCGTCACCGACAAGGCGGTGATGGACGTCACGCCGCAGGGGCTCGCCGTGGTGGACATCGCCGAAGGGCTGAGCGTGAGTGAGCTGCGCGAAGCCACCGAAGCCGAACTGATCGTCGACAAGCGTCGACTGGGGAGATTCTGATGCTGAGCGCCATCGAGAAACGCATCGTCGCGCGCTGCGAAGCACTGATGGACGACACCCTGGCGCTGACCTGCGACCTGGTGCGCGGCTACAGCGTGCTGGGCGAGGAACACGACGCACTCAAGACCATGGAAGGCTGGTTCGAACGCCTCGAGCTGCCGGTCACCCGGGTACCGCTGGATGCCCTGGGCTTTGCCGACCACCCCCATCGAGCTCCCGTCGGATGGGACTGCACGGGACGCTACAACCTGGTGGCCCAGCTCAACGCCGACACCCCGGGACCGCACCTGGTGTTCAACGGCCACCTCGACGTGGTGCCGGCCGAGCCCCACGACATGTGGACCCGCCCACCCTGGGAGCCCTGGGAGAAGGACGGCTGGCTCTATGGTCGCGGCGCCGGCGACATGAAGGCAGGTATCGCCGCCATGACCCTGGCCGTACAGGCGGTGCGCGAGGCCGGGGTCACCATCGACTTCCCGCTGACCCTGCAGACAGTGATCGAGGAGGAGTGCACCGGCAACGGCACCCTGGCCTGCCTGCACCAGGGCTACAGCGGCGACTTCGTGCTGATCCCCGAGCCCTTCGGCGCCCAGATCTATGCCGGCCAGGTCGGTGTGCTGTGGTTCCGCATGCGCCTGGACGGCGTGCCGGCCCACGTGCTCGACACCCGTGCCGGGCGCAACGCCATCGAGACCCTGGTCGAGTATCTGCCCACCTTCAAGGCGCTGGAGGCCGAGATTAACGGCCTGCCGCGCCAGGCACCCTACGACGCCCTCGACAGTCCCTTCAACCTCAGCATCGGCAAGATCGAGGGGGGCAACTGGGCCTCCAGCGTGCCCGCCCATGCCATCCTCGAGGGGCGCGTGGGCTTCCCGCCGGGCATGACGCCCGACGAGGTAATGGAGCGCGTGCGGCAGTGCATCGCGGCGCACCACGCCGAGCTTGCCGATGGCAGCCCCGCGCCCCGGGTGGAATTCCACGGTTTCCGCTCCGAAGGCCACTTGGTCGACCTCGAGGCACCGGGCATCGCCCTGCTCTCGCGCTGCCATCAGGATCTGCTCGGCGAGCCGCCAGCCACCTACCTCTCTACCTGCACCACCGACCTGCGCGCCTTCCATGTCAGCGGGCGAATCAACGGCACCTGCTACGGGCCGGTCGCCCAGCGCATCCATGGTGTCGACGAGTGCGTGGAGATCGACTCGATTCGTCACGTGCTGACAACCTACGCGCTGTTCATCCATCGCTGGGCGGAGATGGCCAGACACGCAGGAGAACGTTCATGAAGGAAGCGTATCTCATCGACTATGCCCGCAGTGCCTTCACCCGCGCTCACCCGCGCAAGCCGGAGGTGGACGGCTGGGCCGACACCCGTGGCGACGTCCTGCTAGCCGAGGTGATCGACGCCCTGCTAGAGCGCACCAGCCTCGACCCACAGGCGGTAGAGGATCTCAGCATCGGCTGTGCGCTGCCGGTCAAGGAGCAGTGGAGCTTCGGCGGCCGCTACCCACTGTGGCTGTCACAGCGGCTCGGCCCACATGGCCGCGCGTGTGCCAGCCGACAGATCGACCAGCAGTGCGGCTCGGGGCTGGCCGCCCTGCGCTGCGCCGTTCGTGAAATCCAGGCCGGCGCAGCGGAAGTGGCCGTGGCGGGCGGCTTCGAGAACATGACCCGCGTGCCAATGGGGCCCGTGCTGTTCAAGGAAGGCGTACTGACCACCCCCGGTACCCTGCAGAACGCTCCCTGGCTCGAACTCGGCGTGGCGCTGAACATGGGGCTCACCGCCGAGCGCCTGGCGGAGTCGGCCGACATCGCACGTAACGAGATGGATGAGTTCGCCCTCGAATCCCACCAACGCGCGGCCCGCGCCGACGCCGAGGGCTACTTCGAAAGCGAGCGCCTGGCACTGGCCAACCCCGCCGGTGAAACGATGGCGCGCGACGCCAATATTCGGGCCGACACCAGCGCGGAACGGCTCGCCGGGCTCGACCCGGTGTTTCTCGAAGGCGGCCGGGTCACCGCCGGCAACAGCTCGCCGCTGACCTCGGGCGCCGCCGCCACGCTGCTGATGTCGGCCGCTGCTATCGAGCGTCATGGTGCCAAGCCGTTGGCCCGCATCGTGGCATTCGCCGACGTGGGCGTGGCCCCGGAATACATGGGCGCCGGAGCCGCTGCGGCCGCCCAGCAGGCACTGGCCCAGGCCGGCCTGCGCCCGGAGCAGATCGACGCCTGGGAGATCAACGAGGCGTTCGCCGCCGTGCCGCTGCACGCCATGCATCAGCTCGGGCTCGATCCCGTCAAGGTCAACGTCTGGGGCGGCGCCCTGGCACTGGGCCACCCGCTGGGCGCCACCGGCATACGCCTGGCCGGCACTCTCGCCCGGGTGCTCGCCTTCCGCGGCGGCCGCTACGGCTGCGCCACCGCCTGTGTGGGCGGCGGGCAGGGTATCGCCGTGGTGATCGAAAGCTGCCTATGAAGCGCTGCGCCGAAACGAACAACAACGGGATTCGACCATGACCTCCTTTCTTCACGACCTGATCGCCACCTTTCCCGCCTTCACGCGAGCAGCGTGGATGACCCTGCAGATCACCGGCATTTCGCTCGGTCTGGCCCTCGTCATCGGGCTCATCTTCGCCCTGATGAAGGTCTCGGGACTGAAGTCGCTGGGCATCGTCTACAACGGCTATGTCGGCATCATTCGCGGCACACCGCTGATCGTGCAGATCATGTGGCTCTATTTCGGCATCACCCACTTCGTGGTGCTCTCCGCCTTCTGGGCCGGTACCATCGCGCTGGCCATTCACAGCGGCGCCTACATCGCCGAGATCTTCCGCGGCTGCATCCAGTCGGTGGACCGCGGCCAGATGGAAGCCGCGCAGTCTCTGGGTATGAAACGCGGTCTGGCGATGCGCCGGATCATCCTGCCCCAGGCCTTCAAGCGCGCCATCCCGCCCATGGGCAACCAGTTCATCATCGGCCTCAAGGACTCCTCGCTGGTGGCCTTCATCGGCATCACCGAGATCTTCAGCCTCTCCATGGACAACGCGGCGGTGACCTTCAAGCAGCTCGAGTTCTACACCATCGCCGGCCTCTACTACCTGGCCATGGTGGCACTGTTCACCTACGTCCTCAGCCGCCTCGAACATCGCATGGATACCGCCAAATGATCACCGTCAGCAACCTGCACAAGTATTTCGGCGAGCTCCACGTCCTCAAGGGCGTCGACCTCGAAGTCCGCCCTCAGGAGGTCGTGGTGCTGATCGGGGCCAGCGGCTCGGGCAAGAGCACGCTGCTGCGCTGCCTCAATTTTCTGGAGCTGAAGGACGAGGGCAGCATCGTCATCGACGGTCAGGAGATCGACCCCGCCACCACGCCGCTGAACAAGGTGCGCGAGAACGTCGGCATGGTGTTCCAGCACTTTAATCTTTTCCCGCACATGACGGTGCTGGAAAACGTCATCGAGGCGCCGGTGCACGTCAAGCACATTCCCAAGGCCGAGGCCATCGAACAGGCCCGTCAGCTACTGGACAAGGTCGGGCTCAGCAACAAGGGCGACGTCTATCCGGAGAAGCTCTCCGGGGGGCAGAAACAGCGCGTGGCCATCGCCCGGGCATTGGCCATGGAGCCCTCGGCGATGTTGTTCGACGAGCCCACCTCAGCACTCGACCCGGAGCTGGTCGGCGAGGTGCTGGAGGTGATGAAGGGACTCGCCGCCGACGGCATGACCATGGTGGTCGTCACTCACGAGATGGGCTTCGCCCGCGAAGTGGCCGACCGGGTGGTGTTCCTCGACGGCGGCACCATCGCCGAACAGGGCCCGCCCGGAACCTTCTTCAGTAACCCGCAGCACCCCAAAGCCAGGCAGTTTCTCAGCCGGGTGCTGTAACAGCCGGCGGCGCCGGTATTCGATGTCGTAACGCCGGCGGCACCACCCCAACGCAACCTGCACCGGAACAAGAGGCAAGACAATGAACAAGACACTGCGCTCTCTTTTCGCCACGACTTTCTCCACTGCGCTCGCCACGACCGCCACCCTGGCCGTGGTCGCTACCGCCACGCTGCTGCCGGTGAGCGAGGCCCGCGCCGAGCAGGAGACTCTCACCTACGCAATGACCGGGCTCTATCCGCCCTTCAGCTACCGCGAGAACGGTGAACTGACCGGCTTCGACGTGGATATCGGCAGAGCCCTGGCCGAGGAGATGGGCATGACAGCCGAACCGGTGGCCAACCCCTGGCAAACTCTAATCGCCGCGCTGCGCTCCAACCGCTTCGATGCCATCATCGGCAGCATGGCAATCACCGAAGCGCGCCAGGAGCAGGTCGATTTCACCGACCCTTACTACAGCTCCGGGGCTCAGGTCTTCATCAGCGCCAACAACGGCGAATTGCACGAGGTCGAGGACATTCGCGGCAAGACCCTCGGCGTGCTGGTGGCCAGCAGCTTCGCCGATGCCGCCCGCGAGCACAGCGATGACCTGACCACCTACACCGATGACGTCACCGCCCTGCGCGACCTTACCGTTCGCGGCCGGGTGGACGCGGTGATCACCGACCAACTGATCGGCGAGAACGCCATCCACAACGCCGATCTGCCGGTGCAGCCACTGGGCGAGCCGATCTACGTCGACGACATTGGCATCGCCGTGAACAAGGGCAACGAGGAACTGCTGGAGCGCTTGAACGAAGCGCTGGCGGCGATCAAGGCCAACGGCCGCTACGCTGAGATCAGCGAGCGATACTTCGGTCGCGATATCTCGCAGTAAGCCCTCGGCTCGAAGCCCAGGCGCTCAAACGCAGCGGGGAGGCCATTGGCCTCCCCACTCGTTCGTTCGTGGCATTGCTCGTTGCAGTCGGACTCAGGCGCAGTCCGCCGCGCCCTGACCGAACATATCGAACAGCAGTTCGCGACCCATGGCGGTCAGCACGAAGCGACCCTCCTCGTTATAGACAGCGGCCTCGCTGCTCTCCAGCACACGCTGGCAGGCACGCCACTCCTGGGAGGCTTCGCGCAGCTGACGCAGGGCGCGGTTATCGAGCCCGCGGAAAGGAATGGTGATGGTTTCCAACACATGGCCCTGCTGGTAGAGCAGGAAAGCGGCGTTCGACAGGCACTGGCGCAGGCTACGCTGGATGCCGGCATTGGGCGTGGTGTCGATCTGCATGTGCGCCTCCTCTCTCACGAGTTTTGCTGCGCTGCATATTAACACCAAAGTCGGTATCGACCAAGGTCTAACACGAGAAGCAAATAACCCAGCGAAGACGCCGGCAAACGCAATCCGCATGGCTAGGTCAGATGGGACCGGCGATACCGCTGAAGCCAAGCAAGACGGTGGCGGCAACTGTGAAGTCACGTTGAAGTACGACGACAAGGAGCCGTCGAAGAGGAGGGAAGAAGATACGCTGGGTAGAAATGGAGGCGGCCCCGACAGCCACATCCCGGCACACGCGGCCACCACTACCGTTGCTCCCTTCCGGGCCTGGCGGGGTTTGCGGTTTAGCGTTGCGGGAGGACCGACGAGGCCACCACGACACGAAGCCTTGCGGCTTCGAACCCGGCGTTGCATCAATGGCTTGCCGAGTGCGGGTGCACTATACCAGCGGCACCGGAGGGCGGCAAGGGGCGCCAGCCCTGTGGGGAGGCAGCATATCGACTAGGGTAGGAAGAGAACGGGAAGGCAAGGAGATCGGCCCGCCCAAGAAGGCCCTCATGAACAAGAATCCCGACCAAGGCTATATCGCGCTGCTCGGCTGGAGCCTCAACCCCATCGAGGCCGCCGAGAATTTCGATTGCCATTATGTCGTAGTGACAACTCACCCGCCCCCAGGTACTTGACTCGCATCAGGACAATGACGCGGGGCTCTGCCAGAATGGCAGTATCTCAATGTGAGGCTCGCTTCGAGGGAGTTCGAATGGATTTCAAGTTATTGATGGTTTTCGTCGACCAGGACAGGACCGATACCGTTCTGACTGCCGCACGGGAAGCAGGCGCCACCGGGGCTACCATCATCAACAACGCCCAAGGCCAGGGACTCAAGCCACAGCTGACCTTCTTCGGCCTGGAATTCATGGCGTCTCGCAGCGTGATTCTCATTCTGGTGGAAGCCCGCCGTTCAGAGGGTGTACTGAACGCCGTGAGCACGGCGGGCAAGCTCGATGAGAGCCTCGATACGGGCATTGCGCTGGAAATCGAGGTGTCCAAGGCGCTGGGGCTGACGGAACACATCAAGGCCCTGAGCAAGGAGCACCCGCTCGACTGAGCGCTATTCGGGTGGCTGGCCAGAGCCGGTGAGGCGCCGTTCCACCCGCTCGAGATTGTCCTGCGAGCCCAACAGTACCAGCACGTCGTTGGTCTGGACTTCGGTGGCAGCGCCTGGATAGCGCGCACGCTTGTCATCACGAACCAGCGCCGTGACGGAGACATCGTCCCGCTCGGTATCCAGCTCCGAAAGGCTCTGGCCAATTGCCGGTGAGCCCTCGGACATCAGCACCGAATGCAATCGCTCCTGCTCCGATGCCTCCGGTTTGATACTGTCCAGCGTACCGCGAAACAGCTCTCTGAGCATTCGGTAGTGGCTGCTGCGCTGCTCCTGCAGCCGCAGTGCCACCCGGTACAGAGGCACGCCCAGCGACTGCAGCGCGTGGGAAGTCAGCAGCATGCTTGCTTCCAGTGTCTCGGGTATGACCTCGGTGGCACCTGCCTTGCGCAGCTCCTCCACATGCTGCTGGTCCCGCGTACGAACCACTGCCGCCAGCTCGGGATTCAGGCGCTTGGCATTGCGCAGCGTCGCCAGCGCAGCCGGCCTGTCGTCATGGCTGATGACCAGTAGCGCCGCCCGCTCCACACCGACGTTTTCCAGCACCGTCAGGTCCGATGAATCGCCATAGAACACCTGCTGCCCTGCCAGCCGCGCCTCCCTCACGATGGCCGGATCCATATCCAGCGCCAGGTAGTCGAAGCCTTCGCTTTCGAGAAAACGGCTCACCGTCTGGCCGGTACGGCCAAAGCCGCAAATCACCACGTGTCCCTGGCTCTCGGTAGGCTCGGACGGCGTCGGTACGTCGCCAGCCGGTTTCGCTCCGCCTCGTGAGCGGCCGAATGCCCATAGCGCCAAAGGTTGATTGAAGCGAATCAGCAGTGGCGCCAGGATCATCGAGAACAGCACGGCGTTGAGCACGACCTGCGCCGGCCGGCTAGCGATGACGTTGCCATCCAGGCCAATGGCCAACAGAGCGAAGCCGAACTCGCCGCCGACGGCCAGCACCAGCCCGGTACGAAACGCCGTCTGAGGATCGACCCCCGAAAAACGTACGATCAGCGTGACCAGTACCACCTTTATACCCAGCAGCCCCACCGCTCCCAGCAGCGCTTCGAGCCAGATATCGGGTAACAGTGCGGGCTCGACCAGCATGCCGATACTGACGAAGAAGAGCCCAAGCAATACGTCGCGGAACGGACGAATGGTGGACTCGACCTGGTGGCGAAACTCCGTGTCGCCAAGCACCATGCCGGCAAGAAAGGCGCCGAACGCCATGGACAGCCCAAGCGTTTTAGTGGTCCAGGCGGATACCAGAGAGACGAATAATACCGTGAGGGTGAACAGCTCCGCCGAGCGCCGTTCGGCTACCAGGTGAAACAGAGGACGTAGCAGATATCTTCCCGACAGCAGCACGATAACGAACGCGAGGAAGGCCTTGGCCAGAGCCATCCCTAGCGCCCCTGCCACCTCATGCATGGCAGCCACACCCAACACCGGGATGATCACCACGAAAGGAACGGCAGTAATATCCTGGAAGACCGACATGGTAGTGCCGAGCCGTCCATGCCGCGCCTGGCTTTCACCCTGCTCCAGCAGTTGCTTGGTGATGATGGAGGTCGATGACTGGGCAAACACCGCTCCGACAGCGAACGCCGCTGGTCCGGGCAACCCCAGCCACCAGGCGATCATTGCCACTACCAGAGTCGTCAACGCTACCTGTGCCGTCCCCAACCCGAGAATGGTATGGCGCAGCGCATAGATCTGCGGCAGGGAAAAGCTGAGGCCGATGGTGAAGAGCAGAAACACGATGCCGAACTCGGCGATGACGTCGATGTAGTCGTTGTCAATTACCGGACCGGCCGTGTGGGCGCCCAGCATCACGCCGACGAGCAAATATCCCAGGCTAGGAGGGATCCTGAAGCGCTGAAAGACCAGCACGACCAATACCGTTGCGCCAAGCAGCAGCAGCATCTGTACCAATGCCTGTTCAAGCATTTATTCGTTCCCGTGCCGTACCGTGGACTCATCCAAGTCGTGCCTCACTTGAATGGGTATCATAACAGCGGAGTTCAACCGACACGCCTCAGCCAACCTGCCCAGAAGGGAGCGAACAACATCAGCGCCACCATGCGCAACAAGTGGTGAAAGGCAACGAAAACCGGATCGAGATCCAGCGCCACGGCAAGGATTGCCATCTCACCGATACCACCGGGAGCCAGCGCCAGCAGCGCCACATCGCGCGGTACCCCTACCAGCCGATGGATCAGCTCGGCGAAGCAGGCCAGCACCACCAATGCCAGCAGCGTGGCAACGAAGGCCTCGAACAGGTAGCGCCCCAGGCGGGCCGAGGAAAGCCCACGGAAACGCGACCCAATGGCGCAACCAAGCACCCATAGCATCACGTTCATGCCCCCGTCCGGCAGGCTGAAGCTGGCCATGCCGAAGCCGGAGAGCAGGCCGGCGAAAAGCAGCGGGGCAAGCAGGGTGTGGCTGGGCAAGCGCAGCCAGCGTCCCAACGGGATCAGCAACGGCAGGGCCAATAGCATCCAGGCAGCTTCGAAGCCATTCTCCGCCGCCCCCGCTCGCACTGCCGCACCGCCCTCGTAGGCCCAGAACAGGGGCGGCAGGATCATGATGACCAGAATGATTCGCAGCGATTGGGCAATGGCGATACGCCGCGGATCGCCACCGCTCTGTTCCCCCATCAGGATCATCGCCGTCATGGCCCCAGGCGCCGAGGCAAACCAGGCGCTTACAGAATCGAAGCCGCAGCGGCGGTACCAGGCCGCCGCCACTGCAGTGGAAACTGCCACGCCGAGCAACAGCAGCACGGCCGAAACCGGCCAGTCCAGCACCCGCTCGGCCAGTTGTGGCGTCACCTGACTGCCCAGCACCAGGCCTAGCACACCAAGAAAGGCCTCGCGCAACGGCTCGGGAATGCGCACATCGACACCCCGGGCGGACACAATCAGGTTGGCCGTCAGTGGCCCCAGCATCCAGGCCAGCGGCATGCCGATAAGTTGGAAGACGAGCCCACCCACGGCGCCGATTGCCAGCGACTTGACCAGTGCCGTCCCTTCACCTCGATCCACGCGGTTCCCTTCTGTTAACTGGCTAACGAAATGATTATGCCATAATGCCCGCTTTGCTGCCGGTTACGGAGCCCCGCGTGCCCCGCCTCGATCAATTGCTCGTTACCCAGGGCCTGGCCCGCTCGCGTACCCGCGCCCAGCGGCTGATTCGCCACGGCCGAGTCAGCCTGGCGGAGACCGGTCGCGTGCTGGGCAAGCCGGGGGAGAAACTGCCGGAGGACGTGCGCTTGGTGGTCGCCGAGGAGCCCGAGGAGCGCTATGTCTCGCGGGCGGGACTGAAGCTGGAAGCGCTGATCGAAAAGCTGGGGTTCGACCTGAAGGAGAGACTGGTGCTCGACGTGGGTCAGTCCACCGGTGGTTTCACCGATTGTGCCCTGGCCTTCGGAGCGCGCCATGTGATCGGAGTGGAGGTTGGCCATGGCCAGCTCGATCCCGAGCTGCGTGGAGATCCCCGCGTGACCTGCCTGGAAGGCCTCAACGCCCGTCACATGGCGGACAGCGCCGCCCTGCGCGACGCCATCGCCTCCCAGGGAGGCGGGCCGGAACTGGCGGTGATGGACGTTTCCTTCATCTCGCAGACCCTGATTCTGCCCCAACTTGCCCGGCTGCTGCCTCCTGGCGGCGAACTGCTCTCGCTGGCCAAGCCACAATTCGAAGTCGGCCCCGACAAGGTCAACGCGCGGGGCATCGTCACCGACCCGGCCCGCTATGCGGAAGTGGAAGCCAGGCTACGCGGCGTCTGTGCCGAGCTGGGGCTGGCGATCCAGCACTGGCAGGAGAGTCCGATCGCCGGCGGTGACGGCAACCGGGAGTTCCTGCTGTACGCCGTAAAGCGCTGACGCATCAGCGTCCGCCATCTCCGGCATCGCTGCCGGTGTCGCCGATCTCGATATCGCCTGGATCGCCAGCCGCCCCAGGCGGCGGATGATCAAGCCTGCATTCGCCATCACCTGACGTGACGCTCTGGACCTTCTTTACCGGCCCACCGCTACGGTGCAGCCACACGTCGAGCTGGTTGAAGGCGATGTCGATGCCGTGCTCGTGGAACAGCTCACCCACTCGGCAGTTGATCTCGTCGGTAGCGAAGAGACGATCACCCAGCGAGTTGACGAACACGCGTAGCTCGAAGGTGAGCGTGCTCTCGCCGTAGTTCATGAAGAACACCTGCGGCTCCGGATCGCCCAGCACACGCGGATTCTCCTCGGCGACCTGGCGCAGCAGCCGGTGCACCAGGCGCTGATCCGAGCCGTAAGCGACACCGAAGGTGAGCACCACCCGGGTGATGGTATCCGACAGCGACCAGTTGATCAGTTGGTCCGTGACGAAGGTCTTGTTGGGGATGATGATCTCCTTGCGGTCGAAGTCGGTCACCGTGGTGGCGCGAATGCGGATGCGGCTCACCGTGCCGGTGAGGTTGCCCAGGGTCACGGTGTCGCCGATGCGCACTGGCTTCTCGAACAGGATGATCAGCCCCGAGACGAAGTTGGCGAATATCTCCTGCAGGCCGAAGCCGAGCCCCACGCCCAGCGCCGCCACCAGCCATTGCAGCTTGTCCCAGGAGACGCCTAGGGTAGCCAGCGAGGCCACCAGGCCGGTGCCGACGATGGTGTAGGAAAGCAGCGAGGTGAAAGCGTAGGCGCTGCCGGGTTGTAGCGCGAGCCGCGAAAGCACCGTGACCTCCAGCAGGCCCGGCAGGTTGCGCGCCAGGATCAGCGTGAGGGTGACGATGGCCAGCGCGGTGACGATGTCCGCCACGCTCAGCGCCCCGGTGACCAACCCATTCTCGCCAGCCGATCCCTCTAGCAAGGTCACCCGGTCGAGATAGCCAAGCACGGTCAACTGGTCCGCCCATACCAGGTAGAGCACCACGCCGAAGCCGATCAACAGGATCAGCTTGGAGAGGCGCAGAGACTGCTGGTTGACCTGCTCCATGTCCAGCGGCGGCTCCTCCACCACCTCCAGGCCGCTTTCCCCCTCTTCGTGGCGCTGGGCACGCCGCCGCATCAGGGCTCGGCGGTAGGCCAGCCGCCGCGCCGCCACCGCCAGCGCCCGCACCACCGTGGCCTCCAGCAGCACCCACAAGCCGAGGATGTAGAGCGTCACCGCGAAGCGTCCGATCAGGCTCAAGGCGGTGTACTCATAGCCCATGCCGATCAGCAGCAGCAGGCCCAGCGGCACCAGCGCCAGCGACAGGCCCAGCACCAACCGGAACAGCTTGACGCCGAAGAAAGGGATGTGCGCCAGGATCAGGCGCGCCAGTGTCACGCTCATTCCCAGCAACCCGGCGAACACCAGGGCCAGCGCCACCGGTCGCGCGGCCAGATGCACCTCCACCCCACGGATCACGCTGCCGATCAGCAAGACCGGGACCAGCGCCAGGCCAAGACCGAACATCAATTTGCGTAGCCGTGCCACATAACGGGAGGGCCAGCAGAAGTGCTTGATCGCCACGCCGTCAGTCACCAGCAGACGCCGCGCCCAAGCGATCACGCCCCAGCCCAGGGCAAGGTGCCAGAGGGCCTCGCCGAAGTGCACCACGGCCTCCTCGCCGCCGAAGCGCAGCACCGTGCCCAGCGCCGCCAGCACCAGCGGCCCCGGTATCGCCAACAGGGCGTTGAGCAGCACCGCTTGCGGGGTGTGGCCCTGGGTGTCGCGGCTCAGGCGGCCGATCTGTTCGTGGAGTACGGCGAGCCGCGCACGGATACGCTTGCGCACGGCCACCAGCCCCACCGCCAACAACAGAAAGGGCACCCCCAGCAGTGCGCCGGGTCCCAGCCCCTGCCAGTGGGTCGGCAGCATCTCCCGCCATTCGCCGTCGCGCCATTCATCGCGCAGGTTGGTGGGCAGGTTGCGCAGCCAGTTGACATCCAACGGACGGCTGTTGGCGATCCAGAACAGTTGTTCGTCCAGAGTGGCGCGCAGCGCCCGCGATATCTCCAGCAATTGCTGCTGATTGAGCTGCAGTTCGATCGCTGCGCTCAGCAGGCTGCCGTATGTCTGTTCCAACTGGTCCACCAGTTGCCGGCGCGACTGGTACAGCCCCTGCAACGACGCCACCAGCGCCGGGCTCACCTCGACCCCCGCCTCCTCCAGGCGCTGGTTGGCCAGACGCTCGCTCTGACGCAAGACATCACGCTGGCGGACCAGGTCAAACTGGCGCAGACGCAGATCGGCGATCTCGTCCTGCAGGTTGGCCCGCGCGTCGACCTGGGGCAGGGAACTGCGCTGCTCGCGCAGAATGCGCGACAGCAGCAGGCTGCCCCGGGTGGTCTCGATCTGTTCGTTGAGATTGCGCTGCAATTGGCGTACATGGTCGAGCTGGCTGCGCACGGTCAGGCCTTCGCGCACCAGACCATTGTGGCGATCGTTGGCGCGCAGCAGCTCGAGGCCGAGTTCACGGTTGGCCTGCTGGGCCCGCTCCAGTACCGGATGACCGGCCTCGAGCAGTGGGTCGTCGCGCACGGCGTCGGCGATAGCCTGTTCCGAGGCCAGGCGCCGCCGACGATCGACGACACCCTGCAGCAGCACCAGTTCGGCCTCCTGACGGGCAATCTGCTGGGTCAGCAGGTCGCGGCGCTGCTGGGCCAGCTCGCGCAGGCGGGTGTTGCTGCCCAGTTCGCGCTGATACAGCTGCAGCGTGCGCTCGGCCAAGCGGCGCTCGCTGCGCAGTTGCCACAAGCGGGGAGCCTCCTCCGGGACGCCTTGCCCTTCCAGGGTTTCGAGTTCGCGCCGCGCGCTCTCGGCAGTACGCATGGCCTCGGCGATGGATTGCTGGGCGCGCTCGGGAAGCGTCTGGGCGGCAAGCAACTGGGCGTTGACGTCGGCCAGGCGGTCCTGCAGTTGCTCCAGCTCGATCAGCGCCTGCTGCTGGCGGTACTCCAGTTCCTCCAGCGACAGTTCATCCAGTTCCGCCATGGAGCGTTCGAAGCTCGCGGCCTCTTCCTCCCGCAACAGCTCCCGCTCGAGTTCCAACAGCTCACCGGGCGCCTCCTCCAGCCGCTGCTCCAGCGCTGCGATGCGCTCCTCCACGCCATCCAACTGGTCGAGCGCGGCCAGGGCACCTTCCAGCGCGTCGATGTTGCGCTGCTCGGCCTCGCTCGAGGTCGCGCCCTCCGCCGGACGCAGTTCGGCCAGACGCGTCTCCAGCGCCTCGCGCTCAGGAGGCTCGGCCCACACGGATGCCGCCAGCACCAGGGCCAGCAGGGCCACGATCAGCCGCCACCCGGGACGACTCCCCGCCAGTACGCTCATTTCATACCCTATTACTGAGTTGACTTGCCCCCGAGACGTGATAGAAACGGGGCTCCGCGTTACACTGACCGCTCCGCTTCCCCATTCGACAGCTTCGGTACCCTCATGATCTCACACCGCCGCGCCGCTGGCTTACTTGCCCTCATCGCTTCGCTTTCGATCCCCCATGTCCACGCCGAAAGCAGTGCGGAGCTCGAAGCGCGCATCGAAGCCTTGAACCAGGAACTGGAAGCTCTGCAGCGGCAGCTCGACCAGCAGCGCCGGGCAGAGGGCGTGACCTCCCCCGCCGAAAGCGTCATCCACACCCGCGACCGGCCGGTGGTCCAGCGGGAAGAGGCAAAGAAGCCGGAGCCCCTCGAAGAGAGCCTGGCGGAGCGCCGCGAGCTAGAGCGCGAATCCGTCGACAACCCTTTCACCATCGCCACTCACCGGCTCAACTACGTGCTGCCGGTGAGTCATACCACATCGCCCAACGCTAGCCAGTTCGACCTCATCGACAGCGAGGCAGGAGTGGATGATATGGAGATGAAGTTCCAGTTCAGCGCTAAGGTCAACCTCTGGGAGGGGCTGTTCGGCGACACCGGCGATCTCTACTTCGCTTACACCCAGCGTAGCTGGTGGCAGGCATACAACACCGATGCCTCATCGCCCTTCCGCGAAACCAACTACGAGCCGGAGCTGTTCGTCGATTTCGCCAACGACCACAGCTTCCTGGGCTGGACCAACAGCCTCAACCGGGTGTCGTTCAACCACCAGTCCAACGGCCGCTCGCACCGTCTTTCTCGCAGTTGGAACCGGTTGATCCTGGAAAGCGTCTTCGTGCGCGACGACTGGGCGCTGACCCTGGCGCCCTACTGGCGCCTACCGGAGTCCGACGGTGACGATGAGAATCCCGATATCGAGCGCTACATGGGCTACGGTGACATCACCCTGGCCCGGCGCTTCGCCCACGACCAGGAGGCGAGCCTGATGGTGCGCGGCAACCCTAGCGCCGGCAATATGGGCGCCCAGCTCGACTACTCCTGGCCGCTGTTCGGCAACCTGCGCGGTTATTTCCAGTTCTACCACGGCTATGGCGAGAGCATGATCGACTACGATCACCGCCAGAACCGTTTCAGCCTCGGGGTCAGCTTCAACCCACTGCTGCACTGAGGCGTCAGCCACGCACTGCCGCACGACGCCGCGGTGCGTTGAAGTCGCCCGGCCAACTGCTATGCTGAGCGTGTCATTCACCGTCAGAGGAAGACTTCCATGGCATCTCGCACCCCGCATACCGACGATACTGATCGGCAGTTGAAGGAAGACCTGCACCAGCTCACCCGAACCATCGAAGAGCTGGTCAGTGCCACCGCCGACGATTCCCGCAGCAACATCAAGGCGCTTCGCGAGCGTGCCGAGAAGCGACTGAAGGAGACCCGCGAGCGGCTCGAGGCCCGCGGTGAGCGACTCTACGGTGAAGCTCGTGACTCCCTGCACCACCAGGCCGATGCCTGCGACCGCTACGTCCACGAGAACCCCTGGACCAGCATTGGCATCGGTGCTGCCGTGGGCGTGGTCATCGGCATGCTCATCGGGCGTCGCTGATGGCGTCCGGCGAAGGCCCGGTACAACGACTGTTCGGTATCACCAAGCGCCTGCTGGCCAGCCTGTTAGCCACCGGCGAGACGCGCTTGCGTCTCGTCGTGGTGGAACTCGAAGAAGAACGGGCTCGACTGGTCACACTGCTATTGCTGCTGGGCTTGAGCCTGGTCATGCTGCTGCTGGGTCTGGGCATGCTGGCCCTGCTGGTGGTGGTGCTATTCTGGGAGACTCATCGCCTGGCGGCCATCATCATCAGTGCTGCGGTCCTGCTTGGCGGCGGTATCGTCATCGCCCTGCTCAGCCTGCGCCTGGCCCGGCGTCATACCTTGCTGAAAGATACCCTGGCTCAGCTTGCGCTGGATCGTCAGTTGATCGAGGATCACCGTGAATCGCCGCGCCACTGACCGTGACCGCCGCGCGGGGCAGTCCCGCACCCAGCGCAAGGCCGAACTCATCGCCGCCATCGAGCAGCAGCGTATCGACATCCTGGTCGCAGCAGAGCGTTGGCAGCATGCCTCCGCATCGTTAGATGCGGGCTGGCAGCAGCTCAGACGCTATCGGGGGTTGATCTACCTGGGCGGCGGCGCCTTACTACTGGGCAGTCTGCGCCGCCCTGGGTCACTGCTGCACATCGCCAAGCAAGCCGCCGCTGGCGGCCTGCTGCTCAACCGGGCACGGCGGATCCTCCAACAGCTGCGCTGAATCTTCGACTGCATAGCCTAAAGCTGCGCTTCGTCGCGATGACGCTCTCGCCGGCGTCCCATGCCCGGCACCCACTTCATGCAACTCTCGCCATGCTTGAGGCGCTTCTCGATAAAGCGTCGGGTGCGTCGCTGGCCTTCGCTGGTATCCGCCGACCATACCGCCAACGCCGCCAGGAACAGGCTGGTCAGGGCCATCTCCTCGATCTGGGCACGACGCGTGCCATAGCGGGCCTCGAGCCGGGCCGCCTCACGCAGCCACTGTACGGTGCGCGAAAGGTCGAAGACCAGCGGTACCCAAGTATGCAGATGTGGCAGATGGGCCTTGGTACACAGCATCTGCACGGTGACGCGTCGGTGGGGCGCAAAGGTATCGAACCAGGCCTGCAGACAGTGCTCGATACGCACTCGCTCGGGCCAGTCGTCGAAGGTATCGGGCTTCTCGGCCAGCATCGCGCGCCAGCCGCGCTCGAACCAGGCATTGGCCACGGCATCCATGTCGCGAAAGCGCTCCAGCACCACGGACATGGGCAGTCCCAGGCTGCGGGCCACCTCGGAGAGGCGCACCGCCTGCCAGCCTCGCTCCTCGGCCTGACGCACGGCCTCGTCGACGACACGGTCGGCGAACGCGCTACCCTGAGATTCGGAGGAATCCTGAATCGCGATCATGGTCATGGCGAGCCCTCTGATTGCGGCTGGTTCTGTCATGCAGCATAGACCGGATTCCCGTCCTGGCCATCAGGCCGCTCGGAGGCCTGGGTGAGGTTTCATCCTCAGCGCAACGCCGTCAGAGAGAACTTCCACAGGCCACACCGGAGGCCCATGCCCATTGGAAGTTGTAGCCGCCGAGTTCGCCGGTAACGTCGAGCACCTCGCCGATGAAGCGCAGTTGGGGCAGCCCTTCGACGCTGAAATCCCGTGATGAGATCGAGCGGGTGTCAACGCCGCCCAGGGTAACCTCGGCGGTACGCCAGCCTTCGGTGCCAGCGGGTTTCAGGCGCCAAGCGCCTAGCCGTTCCCGCCACGCCGCAATACGGGCATTGGAGCACTCCGCCAGGATGGGGTCTTCCCCGTGCCACTCCACCAGCGCCTGGGCCAGGCGCCGGGGCAGGCGCTCCGCGAGCCAGGTCGAAAGCTGGCGGCGTGGTGTCGCCTGACGAGCCTCAGCGAGCGCAGCGAACAGGTCCAGCCCGGGAAACAGGTCGATCTCGAGTTCGTCGCCGGGCTGCCAGTAGCTCGAGATCTGCAGCATACCGGGGCCGGAGAGGCCACGATGGGTGAACAGCATCGGCTCACGATAGCATCGTGCGCGCCCCGGCCCCAGCCGCTGGCCGTCGCGCACCGCGCTCACCGCCACCTCGCAGGCCACCCCAGCCAGATCGGCCGCCCGCACCTTCCACTGCGAGGTCAGGGTAAAAGGCACCAGGGCTGGGCGCGTTACGGTCACCTCCAAGCCGAACTGGCGGGCAACATCATAGCCGAAACCGGTAGCTCCCATGGTGGGAATCGAGAGTCCGCCGGTGGCGATCACTACCGCCCCCGCCTCGATGCGCCCGGCGGACGTCTCGAGCCGCATGCCCTCGCCTGCCCTCTCGATGCGTTCCACGACACTCTTCAGGCGCAGTTCCACCCCGGCCCACTCGCATTCGGTGAGCAGCACGTCGAGCAATTCCTTGGCGGAGTGCGCACAGAACAACTGCCCCGGTGCCTTCTCCACGTAATCGAGGCCATGACGCTCCACCAGCTCGACGAAGTGCTCGGGGCGGTAGCGTTTCAGGGCCGAGATGCAGAAGTGAGGGTTGGCGGAGAAGAAATTGGCGGGTCCGGTGGCCAGATTGGTGAAGTTGCAGCGCCCGCCCCCGGACATCAGGATTTTCTTGCCCGGCTTGTTGGCATGATCGAGAACCAGCACCCGCCGCCCGGCATAACCCGCCGTGAGGGCACACATCAGTCCGGCAGCACCCGCGCCAATCACCACCACATCCGCTTGCATGCTCACTTGCGTCGCCCATCGGGTTGCCACTTCGAGGCTGCGCATTCTAGCAGTTGTCAGCGGGCAAACCCACGGCGGGAGAACGTGTCGCCTCGGTGCCTTTGCTGATGCTCACCCCAGCCCATTCGGAGAATCTCGCGGTATGAGACGTCGTGGTCGTTACACTGCAGTTACGCTTGGAGAACCTGTGAGTGCGCGACATGGTACAGGAAGGTAAAGCTATGCAAAAACTGTACAATCAAAGCCACGAAGTAAATAGCATATTGCGAATTTGTTGTCACATTGGTTGGTGGAAGCATGAGTAGCCTGTTAAGGAAAGGAAGATCCTGCTTCCTGGAACGCCAAAGGAGCTGGCGTCCGTCGCGCCCCGAAAACCACGACAAGAGCCCCCATGAACACATCGCGCTGTTTCCTTCTCACTTCGGTCCGGCGACTGGCACCGCTGGCCGGTCGGATATGCCTGGCTGCTTCCCTTACCCTCTTTACCCTTGCCTTGGCCACCAGCCCACCCGTGGCGGCCCAGGAGCGCACCGCAGTGATCGGCGCCCGCGCCGACATCCGCCCCTGGTCCGACCCGCTGGAGGCGCTTGGCACCCTGCGCGCCGACGAAAGCGTGACGCTCTCGGCCACGGTGACCGAAATCATCGCCGAGCTGAACTTTCGCGACGGTGAAGCCGTGGAGGCCGGCCAACTACTGATCCGCCTGGAGGACAGCGAGGAGCGCGCCCAGCTGCGTGTCGCCCAGGCGCTGCGCGATGAACGCCGCAGCGCCGTGGACCGCCTCTCCCAGTTGCAAAGCCGCAACATGGCGCCACGCGCCGACGTGGAAGACAGCCAGGCACGCCTGCGCCAGGTGGAGGCCGAAATTCAGGGGCTGGAGGCGCGACTGACCAACTACCGCCTGCGCGCCCCCTTCGATGGCGTAGTGGGGTTTCGCAATATCAGCGTGGGCAGCCTGGTCACGCCAGGCACCGAGCTGGTCACACTGGACAAGCTCGACGTGATGAAGCTCGATTTCAGCGTGCCGGAAGTCTACCTGGCGCTCCTTTCCCCCGGGCTGAAACTGTCGGCACGCAGCGTGGCCTTTCCCGAAGAGATCTTTGAAGGGGAAGTGGCCAGCATCGGCTCCCGCGTCGACCCGGTGAGCCGCAGTATCACGGTACGTGCCGAGATCGACAATCCCGAGCTGCGGCTGCGACCGGGCATGCTGATGGAAGTCGTGTTGCAGCGCAGTCCACGGCAGGCCGTGGTGGTACCCGAATCGGCGTTGATCCCCAGTGGCGACCGCCAGTACGTGCTAGTGATCGACGAGGCCGACGAGAACCGCCTGGAGCGCCGTGAAGTGCGTGTCGGCGAGCGTCGCACCGGCCAGGCCGAGATCATCGATGGGCTCATGCCCGACGAACTAGTGGTCTCCCATGGCGTACAGCGAGCCCGTGAAGGGGACCGCGTACGGCTGCTGGGAATCGCCAGCGAGGAGAATTCCATTCGCGAGATTCTCGAGGCGCACCGTGAGGAGGGTGAAGCCTGATGCGCCTGTCCGACGTTTCCGTCCAGCGGCCGGTACTGGCGACGGTACTGGCGCTGCTGATCGTGGCCTTCGGCCTGCTCTCGCTACAACGGCTGTCGCTGCAGGAGTATCCCTCCATTGACCCGCCGGTGGTCAGCATCGACACCCGCTACCCCGGCGCCGCCGCCAGCGTGGTCGAATCGCGCATCACCCAGGTGCTGGAAGATCGCATTGCCGGGATCGAGGGGATCGAGGTGGTGACCTCCTCGAGCGAGGACGGCCGCTCGCGGATCGACATCGAGTTCAATCTCGCCATGGATATCGATGCAGCGGCCAACGATGTGCGCGACCGTATCTCCGGTGCTCAGCGCAACCTGCCCGACGACGCCGATCCGCCCGAAGTGCAGAAGGCCGATTCCAGCGAGGAAGTCGTGGTGTGGCTGAGCCTCTCCGGCGAGGGTTATTCAATGCCGGAGCTGACCGACTACGCCAACCGCTATCTGGTCGACCGTCTCTCCGTGCAGCCCGGCGTGGCCCGGGTACGCGTGGGCGGCGGACGCGACTATGCCATGCGCGTGTGGATCGACCGCAACGCCCTGGCGGCGCGTAACCTCACCGTCGGCGACGTGGAGAATGCGCTGCGCGCGGAGAACGTCGAACTGCCCGCCGGCTCGCTGGAGTCCCGCGAGCGCCAATTCATCGTGCGCCTGCCGCGCGCCTTCGCTGCAGCGGCGGACTTCCAGCGCTTGGCTATTGGCCAGGGCAGCGACGGCTACCTGATCCGCCTGGGCGATGTTGCCCGGGTCGAGGTCGGCTCGGTGGACGACCGCTCGATCTTCCGCGCCAACGGCGTACCCATGGTGGGGCTCGGCCTGATGATGCAGTCCACCGCCAACGTGCTGGAGCTGTCCCAGGGCGTCCAGGCGGAGATGGAGCGGCTGCAGGCGACCCTGCCCGAGGGCATGGATCTGAGCCTGAACTTCGATGCCTCGGTGTTCGTCGCCGGCGCCATCGAGCAAGTAGTGCTGACGCTGTTCATCGCCATGGGCCTGGTGGTGGTGGTGATCTTCATGTTCCTCGGCAACGTGCGCACCACGCTGGTGCCCGCGGTTACCGTCCCCATCGCCATCATCGGCTCGTTCATCGCGCTGGCCGTGATGGGCTTTTCGATCAACCTGCTCACACTGCTGGCCCTGGTGCTGGCCATCGGCCTGATCGTCGACGATGCCATTGTGGTGCTCGAGAACATCAACCGGCGCATGCATGACTATGGCGAAACGCCACTGGTGGCGGCGTTTCGCGGCACCCGCCAGATCGCCTTTGCCGTCATCGCCACCACCTTGGTGCTGGTCGCAGTATTCGTGCCGTTGAGTTTCCTGCAGGGCAACGTGGGTCGCCTGTTCTCCGAGTTCGCCCTGACCATGGCGGCGGCGGTCGCCATCTCCAGCCTATTGGCACTCACGCTCACGCCCATGATGGCGTCGAAGATTCTCAAGCCCAGCATGGGCGACAGCGCCGCAGCGCGCGCCGTCCAGTGGCTGCTCGAACGGTCGCAGCGCATCTACCGCACGCTGCTGGAGGCGGTGCTCAAGGCTCGCCTGGCGGTGCTGGCCGCATTCATCGGAGTGATCGCCGCGACCGCCTGGATGGCCGACCGGCTGCCCAACGAGTACACCCCGCAGGAGGATCGCGGCAACTTCATCATCCTGGTCAGCGGCCCCGAAGGCGCCACCTTCGACTACATGATGGACTACATGGACGAGATCGAACTGCGCCTGCAGCCGCTGGTGGACTCGGGCGAGCTGGACCGGGTGGTGATCCGCGCCCCGCGGGGATTCGGCAATATCGAAAACTTCAACGGTGGCTTCGCCATCATCAACATGGCCGACTGGGGAGCACGCCGCAGCGCTTGGGAGATCATGGACGACGTGCGCGAACGCCTGGCCGACCTGCCCGGCGTGGAGGCCAGCCCGGTGATGCGCCAGGGCTTCGGCCAGCGCATTCGCAAGCCCGTGCAGTTCGTGCTCGGCGGCGGTACCTACGAGCAGTTGGCCGAATGGCGCGACCTGATGCTCGATCACATTCGCGAGCACAACCCGCGCCTGGCGGGCCTGGAAAGCGATTACCGCGAAACCCAGCCGCAGCTGCGCGTGGATATCGACTACGAGCGCGCGGCCTCCCTTGGTGTCACCGTCACCGAGATCGGACGTACGCTCGAGGTGTTACTGGGCGGGCGCAACGTGACCCGCTACGTGGACGACGGCGAAGAATACGACGTCATCGTCGAGGGCGACCGGGCCCGGCAGAACAGCCCGCGCGCACTGGACAACATTCAGGTGCGCTCGGCCCGTTCGGGCGAGCTGATCCCGCTGGCCAGCCTGGTGACGCTAACCGATTTCGCCGGTGCCAGTACGCTCAACCGCTTCAACCGGATCCGCTCCATCACCATCGAGGCCAACCTGATAGACGGCTATCCACTCGGCGAAGCCCTCGAATACCTGGAGCAGACGGCCGCCGACATTCTCCCACCTGAAGCCCAGACCAACGTGGCCGGTCCCTCGCGGGACTACCGCGAAGCCAGCGGCGCCACCACTTTCCTGCTAGTACTGGGCGCGCTAGTGGTGTTCCTGGTACTGGCGGCGCAGTTCGAGAGCTTCGTGCACCCCTTCGTGATCATGCTCACCGTGCCCCTGGCCATGAGCGGCGCCCTGCTCGGCCTGCTGCTCACCGGCCAGTCGCTCAATATCTACAGCCAGGTGGGCCTGGTCATGCTGATCGGACTGGCGGCCAAGAACGGCATTTTGATCGTGGAGTTCGCCAACCAGCTACGCGACCAAGGCCTGGCCTTCCGCGACGCCCTGCTCGAGGCTTCGGTGACCCGCCTGCGCCCCATCCTGATGACGGCGGTCACCACCATGGCCGGCTCCATCCCGCTGATCGTCTCCACCGGCGCGGGTTCCGAGTCGCGCATGGTGATCGGCACCGTGATCATGGCCGGGGTTGCCGCCGCCACGTTCTTCACGCTATTCGTGGTGCCGGTGGCCTACGACCTCCTGGCCCGCCGCACCGGCTCGCCCGGAGAAGTCAGGCGTCGCCTGGAAACGGAGATGGCCGAGGCGCCCGCTGACCACTACTGAGTACGGCGTGGGCGCCCCTTATCCCCCCATAACGACACAGGCCACCCAAGGGTGGCCTGTGTCGTTATGGGGGGAAGCTATCAACAGTCGCCGAGCCGCTCACCCTCGATGGTGGTTTCCAGCTGCATCTGGCCCATCGGCGATTCGGTATCGATGCTCACGTTGCCTTCGACACTCTCGCCCAGGAAGGTCATGCTGCCGTCGATGTTGGCCTCGCCACCCTCGGCGTGGCAGACCATGCGATAGTCGATGCCATCGGCGGAGACGTTGTGCTCCAGCAGCTCACAGCCTTCCTCCACTTCCAGGAACTGGAAGTCGGCATCGTCGAGGTCGCCCTGCACGATGCACTCCTGGTGGCTTTCTGTCTGATCGGGAATCGGCACGTCACCCCTGACCGAGGTGGTGCTGGTGAACTGCCACTGGCCAGGCACGATGTTGGGCGTTTCGGCCAGGGCCGACAGCGGAAGCGCCAGCACGGCAGCGGCAAGCAAGGGTCGGAAGGGCATGCAGTTCTCCATTTTTTGAATAGACATGGCAGGAAGGGGAACTCCTTTCCCGCGACACGATTCGTTCAGCTTACCTCAGCAGCGGCATCGAACGCGACACGCCCCCCACGGAATCAGGAGAGAATGGTGTCCGTTTCGTCCAGCCCCAGCTCTTCCATGGCCAACGGGCGCCCGAACAGGTAGCCCTGGAACGCCTGGCACATCTGCTCTCGACGCCGCCCCTTCGTTTCCATGGCAGCCAACCTTTCATCACCTTGAAAGCAAAGCAGCAAAAGCAAAGACTTCGCCCCAAGGCAACGGCTTTTCCAAGCATGAAATATCTAGCGGTGGGAACAAATAAGGAGGAAAAGGATGAGGTACCTGGTTACCAGGAACTAGAATGTAAGAGCCCGGCCTTACGGCCGGGCAAACTCCGGCGTCCTTGCTATCATCGCGATCATCCTGACCGCGCATCCTTGGTCATTGCATCGTCCTGATCCGGCATCCTTGCAGAGCTTCCTTGCTCTTGATGGCATCATGGCAGCCTTTCGGCAACGCACCGTTAACCTGGGATAAGCTTTCTTGTAGGAAATAACTGACAAATCATGTAGGAAATATTCCTACACCGAGAGGAGGTCCTGTGCCACTGCGCCAGGCGGGGTCAAGTGCGATGAGACACGATATTTTGGCGAACCCGCCAGAGACCGCGTGACCAAGCATCTCGCGCTCGGGCATTACCGTCTCGAAGCAATCGAAACGACAAGGGCTGGCATACCACGAGAGCCACCCGCCATGAGACGGGCCGCCCGCTCCTGACGCAGATGATTGAGCACGGTCGGCATTGCGACCCTTGCCGCAAGGTATCCAGCCAAGATCGCTTCTTCGCGCTGCGCAGCACTTTTCACGTCAGTGATTTCGACTCTCGGTGCAATGAGCACGTCCGCCTCTGCACTCTCAACACCGCTGATAAGACAGGTTTGTGTCCGGCTGGCCCTGGCAATAGTCGTGAGGAAGGTGCTACCGCTTCGATGAGGACTGTTGCAATAGATATCCACCCCAATAACCACTTCAGCACCCATCGCGCGAGCAAATCGCACTGGCACCAGGCTGGATATGCCACCGTCCACCAGCAGTCCCAGTGTGGATTCGACTGGCTGCATGCTACCGGGGATTGCCGCCGACGCCCGAATAGCCATGCCGACATCCCCCTTGTCGATGAGAACCGCTTCCCCGGTGTCGAGAATGGCCGCCACTGCACCAAACCTGCGCGGCATTTTCTCGATCGGCATGTTCTGCGCCATATCGGACGCCCATTTCGCCAGAGCGTCCCCACGTAAAAGTGAGGTGGTACTAAGTCTCCAATCGGTGAGGCTCGACACATCGAGATTTCCCGCCGCCTGCCTAATCTCCTCAATGGTTCTGCCACTTGAATACGCGGCGCCAATGATTGAACCGGCAGATGTGCCTGCCACCACTTCGACGTTTATTCCGAACTCCTCCAACGCCTGGAGAACACCTATATGCGCGTAGCCCCGCAACCCGCCTCCGCCCAGAGCAAGCCCGATGACGGGTGCCGAGGGTCCCGCCTTATGTGGCAGTGATCCTGCGCTTCGTATGTCATCGAGCGTGCTCGGCGATGGCTGCTCTCCAATGGATGTCTTGTGGAAGATGCTGCATCCAGTGAGAATCGCGGCTACAACTGCGATGGCAAGGCCAGCTCCAAACCACCGGGACCGCCATTGGCCTTCGCGAACAAAGCCGCAGTGCCCCTTTCCTCGCGCTTTCATCACTGTCACATCAGCATCTCTTGAACGGCCTGATAGACAGTTCTAATGCTGGGCTTGAAACCAAGACGGCGAGCCAACGACCCATCGGCATGGAGATGCCAGGGGTTTTCCAGTGGCTCTGACGAGGGGGCGACCGGCTCACCCACCAGCTTCGCCAGTTCGTATATCGATGTGGGCGCTTCATCGCAAATGTTGACAACGCGGCCGTCGAACGTGCCATCCAAAGCAAGGTTGATGGCGGCGGCAATGTCACGATGGTGAATCGTGCTGAGCCTGGTCGCCGGGTGCAGCTTGTGCGCGCTTGCCAACTTGGGCAGCCCCTCAAGATGGCCGTCCCCGTCGCCATAGACGAACGGAAAGCGGAGTACAGCCCAATTGAGCCCGCTCTCACGTACCTCCTTCTCGGCTGCAACTTTGCTAGCCGGATAAGCATGTTTTGGCTCCACTGAGTCATCCTCACATCCAGGATGCGAGCCGCTTTCATAGACGGTGCTGGTGCTCGCGAGAACGAATCGGGCCTTTGGTGCATGCGCTTCCACTGCGGATAGCAGGTTCTGAGTCCCTTCCAGATTACTCTTCCAGATAAGGTCGGTATCCTGGGTGCGAAACACCGCGGCAAGATGGATGATGTCGGATACGCCATCCACTGCCTGAGCCAGCGTCGAGGAATCAAAGAGATCGCCCTCCACACCCCTCACTCCAGCAGGCACCTCCTTGCCAGCACGCACGAGCGCACGGCAATCCAGGCCTGCTTCCACAAGACGCGGCAGAAGCCGCGCACCTACAAGTCCGGTGGCACCGGTTACCAGAATCGTCATACATCATCCCCTTCTTCTGAATACACCAGCCGCCCGGTTATGAGCGCACCCTGACAGCGGCACTACCCCGACAGTATGGCGTCCCATAGCAGGACCAACTACAATAGAAAGTCCATATTTCTTTCGCATACGTCCGGAAGTGTCCGACCCGCTCGCTCAAGTAGTCACACTCCTTCAACCCACCGCCCCTTTTTCGAAAAGGGGCACCGGCTCTGGCCGTTGGCGCATTCGTCGCACGGAGGTCGGACGCCCTTTTTATTGCGCCATTCTCGAAGGGACGTGTCGTCTCGAAGCCGACGGACACGACGAGATAGTCCTGCGGGAGGGAGATTTCGTGTTGATCCCTTCGGCGCATAACTTCACGATGTCGAGCCACATGCCCACGGGAACTGAGGACATCGTTCATAAACCCATCGCGCTTCCCAACGGCGAGTACAGACTCGGCAGTCCAGATGGCCCTCCGGATGTTCGCCTGCTGGTAGGCTACTGTGTCTTCCGTTCCATGGACGCCACCTTGCTCGCTTCGCTGTTGCCGCAGCTCGTATACGTCCAGGGAGAGAACCGGCTGACCACACTTGTGCAACTCGTTAGCGAGGAATCGCGCGCTCAACGACCAGCTCGCGAAGTTATCCTCGAACGCCTGCTGGAAGTGTTGCTCATTGAAGCCCTTCGTTCTGGTGGAGAGACAAATGCTTCACCAGGTCTATTGCGCGGACTTACCGACAGGCGGATCGCGATTGCTATCCGCCGGATACATGGAAGTCCTGACCTGCCTTGGACGGTAGCTCAACTGGCAAATGAGGCGACGCTTTCCCGCTCGGCGTTTTACGAGCGGTTTGGTCGCTCTGTAGGTATTGCTCCAATGGAGTATCTGCTGGCTTGGCGCATGGCGCTGGCCAAGGATTTGCTACGTAGAAAGGAAACAGGTATCGCTGAAATCGCCGAGCGGGTCGGCTACAGCTCCGCAAGCACATTCAGCGTCGCCTTCACCCGCCATGTCGGACTTCCGCCTGCCCGCTATGCTCGGGACACTTCGTTCGACAGAGTGCCACAGCTCGAAGCCGGCAGCTCAATGGAGTCCGACTTCATCGCGCCGAGCGCCAGGGTGCCAAACCGAGCTGCAGACTGGTGACTGCGGCGGTCGTGGCACCGACCGCGGCAATCGCCGTGAAGCCGCTTGATTCGCTGGTGATGAGTGTTGCCGCTTTCATTACACCATGCCGCCATTGGTACGCAACGTCTGCCCATTGGTCCAACCGCCATCAGGACCGGCCAGAAAGGACACCGTGTTGGCGATGTCGTCAGGCATTGCGAGACGTTCGCCTTGGAGATGGCGGTGGGCCGCAGCCGGATGTCTACAACTCACGCACAGAGGTAGCAAAACCCTCACGCAGTTCCGCCAGCCTTTGTTCCGCTTGCTGGTGGCGCCCATCCAGTTCGGTGATACGGTCCTCTTCCTCCTCCAGCATGGAGACGTAGCGCTGGCTGAGTGTGCTGTCCTCCGGTACGGCGGCAAGGTTCTCGCGGATGCGAGCCTGATTCTGCGACGTTCGCGCCAACTCGCGCCCGATCACCTCGACTTGCGTCTCCGCCCGAGCGATCTCGCGGCGGCGCTCGACGAGATCAGCGAGCATATCGGCGGTACGCGAATCATCGATCCGGCCCGACCAATAGACAAGCGTATCCGTATCCGCCTCGACCAGCGCAATGCTCTCCGTCTCGGTACGTTCGTGGCTTGCCGCGACCTCGGCCGAGCTGCCTGCCTCGACCTCCACGCGCAGACGGTGATAGGTCGGTGTATGCTCCTCCAGCACGTCAGAGGAGAAATGCCAGCCCTGGCGGCGCGGATGCTCGATCACGATCGTGCGTGGCGCGTCTTTCGCGCCCTGGATACGGTAGATCGTGGTGGCCCGGGTGATACGCGTCGCCCTAAGCACCCCCTCGCCGAGACTCGCGCGATAGACGCTCTCGTCCCGGCCCGCCTCGGTCATTACCTCGACCTTGCGGTCGGCGGCGAAACTCACCATCCGGCTTTCGCCTGTCGGCAAGCCCGACAATTGCGCGTCGCCTGCATAGCCTTCCTCATCCGGTGCATAGATGGTGACAATGCCGGGCGGCAGGCTCACACCGGTGGTGTTCTCGATCCTGAGCGCCGAAACCGGATGGACGTCGTCGCGCTCTGGCTGGAAGAGCGAAATGCGCTCTGCGGTCAGTTCGGTGTCAATGAAGGGTACGGACAAGGTGCGCCCGACCGGCAGGTCGACGGGAGCGGGCAGGCGATAGATGGCGGCCGCCTCGCCTTCGGCCGCAGTGGCCAGCGCCACCGGGGCGGAGGGCCCAGGAGCAGGTGCCGCAGCCTGTCCAACGGCCATCCGCTGGACGTTGGGCAAAGCGGCCTGATCCGCCGTATTCTGGGCTTTCTCGGCCGCGACTCCCCTGAAGCGGTCGGGCTGCGGCGGCACGGCGGTCTGTGCCATCACCGGGATTTCCGGCCGCACGTGCCAATAGCGCTGATGAAGGCGCTGGGTAAGCGTGACCGGCGCGCCGGAGGAAAGTGTGACGGCAACACTGCGCCAGTCCTCGCCGGTCGCGTTCTCTATCACTGCCCATGCCTGAAGCCGGGTCTCGTCGCCATCGTCGAGCAATAGCCGATAGGCCGTTTTCCAGACGGGCGCGGGCACCACGTAGTCTAGGAGCAAGTCGCGCGTGCCGTCGCCCTCCAGCGCAATCGCAATGGTACGCATGTCATCCATGCGACCCCTTCCGCTGACGACGGCTGCCTCGCGTAAGTTCTCACGCATCTCGGTATCGAGAATGTCGAGCTCGGTGTCTGGCCGCAGCCGCAGAACCGCGATCCGGTCTTCTTCCGTCATGACGGACAGCAGGGCCTCGGCCCCGGCTCCCCCTTCCTCGCTCCGTTGCGTCGTCTCGACGCCCAGTACCGTGCCTTCCACGGTGCGCCCGCCAGAGGAGGCGCGAACGGTGATGCCCTGCAGCGCGTCGAGGAGGCGGGGCAGCGCGTTCAAATCGTCCGGCGAGAATGGCAGGTGGCGGAAAGTCTCCTCCACGGGCGACAGCCCGTCCAAGGTCACCGAGGCGACACCACCGGCCGGATCGCGCACGACGAGGCTCTTGAGGACGTCGTCCACCTGATCAAGCGGAACGTCGAAGCCGAACTCGGCCGCGCCGTCAACCCGCACGCTGCGGCGGATTTCAGCGAGCCCGCCCGACGACAGCGTGACAGCCTCGATCCGGTGCTGTGTGTCGTCCTGGGCGAACGCGAGGCCGGCCGGCATTGCAACAACGACGCATGCGCGGATAAGCGTCTTGTTCAACACCGCAAGCATGCCTGCTTCGTTCGACCTCATAGACGGCCTCCCATCGTTCGTATCCGATTGTTTCGCCGCAGCCAGGACCGACTTTACTCGCCAGCCCTCAGACAACAGCCGGCATGGACGGTGCCATTCGGCGTGACGACGATTCCTTCATAGGGAAACCCGATGTCGCTCATCCCGTCGGAACAGAAGCCGTGATTGCGCCATGCCGTCAGATGGCCGACTCCGCCCTCATTCTCCAGCCTGATCGCATAGCGCCCGATGAGCCCCATAGCGCGAGTCATAGGACCGGCCTGCCAAGTCTCGTCCTCGTCCATCGGCGTCTCGAATCGCGCCTCGTCATCGGCCACCTTCAAACTCCAGAAAGGCTCCGTGCCGGTGCAGCGCAATGGAAAGACCTCGCCGGAGGGTGGCGCTTCGTCCACGGGCGCGAGATAGCGGGCATTGATCCAGCCGAGACCGTCTCCACCGACCACCTGCCACCAGACGGCCCCGTTCCTCTCGATCCGTGTACCGGAGACTACGACGTCGCTGGCATCCGGCTCCAGCGTGCTGACGATCTCGGCCGACGGCTCGGGCTGGGACCGGACATTGAGCCCCCCGGTAGCAGCCACGCCAGTCACACGGTAGCGCTGGATGGGCTCGGGCGCCTGCTTCTCAATCGCCAGCACAAGCAGGGAAAGAGACATCAACATTATAGCGAGCGCGGCAATTCCAAATCGACGCATGGCAAGTCTCCCCATTGCAACATTATCTCGGTGAGCGGCGAGTCGTCTAGAGAGCGCCACGCAAGCGCAAGTTCGCGACCGACATGGCCCTTCGGTCCCGGAAGCTAAAGGCGGTCTTCGACTGAAGCATACCGGGAGACTCCGGCGCCCTTTGCATGGCGGGGCTGAGACGGCCTAGTGATGACGGTGGATACGGCCGCCGTTCCTCCCCCGACCATCCGTGCGAACCCCACGGTCACGAGTAGGCCATCGTAGAAGTTGCACGAGTCTGAGACTTCAGGGGAGATCTCGAAACGCTTGCCAATCTCGCAACAAAAAACGGGCTCGATCAGAACCCAGTTTGGAGTCAGTGTCACTCGCCGACAAGTTTCGCCCCTCGATCCAGTTAAATGGTACCTGCCATCGCAAGAATGGCCCCTGAATCAATTGGCATTGTTCAACGCGATCAAGAACATTCAGAAAAACAAAAAGCCGCTGTAGTCAGCGGCTTTTTCGATATTCGTGTGGCGGAGGGGGAGACCGCCAACCTGGGGTTGATTCATGGCGTGCCACCCCTTGTCATGAAGTAGCAATAACCTATTTAAATACAGTAGCATAACTCACCACAACGTCCTTCCCTTCCTTTGCGCTTGTATTACCTCGTGCTACAAATTATCATCCCATAACGCCCATTTTGTGGGGTAGATTGTTGGAGTGGCAGGCCATGCCAAAGAAAGCACGAGAACTCTCCGCCGTAGAGGTGAAGCGACTGACCGAGCCGGGCTTGTACGCCGTAGGCGGCGTGGCTGGCCTACAGCTCCAGGTTTCCAAGACTGGCGCGCGCTCATGGGTGCTGCGCATCACCGTAGGCGCCAAGCGCCGCGACATTGGCTTGGGTGGCTATCCTGACACCCCACTCGCCAGCGCCCGCGAGAAAGCCAGGGAGGCGCGAGAGAAGATTCAACAAGGCATCGACCCGGTTGCCGAGCGCCGCACTCTGAGGAGCGCTCTGCTGGCTCAACAGGTACGCGACATCACCTTTGAGCAATGCGCCGCCCAGGTCATCAAGAAGAAGCAGGCCGAATCTCGCAGCGCCAAGCATGCCCAGCAGTGGGAGAACACGCTCAAGACCTACGCCTATCCCGTCTTGGGCAAGATGGCCATTACAGACGTGGATCTCGCCCATGTGCTGAAGGTACTTAAGCCTGAGTGGGAAACCAAAACCGAAACCATGACCAGGCTGCGCCAGCGCATCGAGGCGGTCATAGCGTGGGCGACTGCGCATGGCCATCGCTCCGGCGACAACCCGGCACGCTGGAAAGGCAACCTTGACGCCATCCTGCCGAAGCCGTCGAGGGTCACCAAGGTTAAGCACCACAAGGCGCTCCCCATCGATGATATGGGCGAGTTCATGGCCAGCCTGCGCAAGCAGAAAGGCACGGCCGCTCTCTGCTTGGAGTTCGTCATCCTGACAGCAACCCGCTCCAACGAAGCCAGAGGCGCCACGTGGGACGAAATCGATCTGGCTAACCGCGTGTGGGTAATCCCTGCCAACCGCATGAAGGCTGAGAAAGAGCATCGTGTGCCGCTAACTGATAAAGCGGTTGCGCTGCTCGAAGCCCTGCCGCGAGTAAGCGACGCCGTATTCTCATCACGCCGAGGGCGCCCGCTGAGTGAGAACTCAATGTCTGGCGTGCTGAAGCGTATAGGCGTGGACGCCACCGTCCACGGTTTCCGCTCGACGTTCCGCGATTGGGCAGCTGAGCGTACCAGCTACCCTCACCACGTCTGTGAGATGGCCCTGGCCCACACGATCAAGAATGCTGCCGAGGCGGCCTATCGTCGTGGCGACCTGATGGAGAAGCGGGCGAAGCTGATGCAGGATTGGGCGAAGTTCTGCGGCACGATCCAGCCCAAGGGCGAAGTCGTCCCGCTGCGTAAGGCGGAGATGTAGTCCGCAACAAATGAAGCGAATGCAACGACTTATGAGCAGGTGGCGAGCGTACCCAACGAACGCCCCATCATAATCAACCAGAATACAGGCGGCTCGGCGAGAGATGTCCATGAACGATAGGCTAAGGCTACGTGAGTTTACTCAGGAGTTGCTGCGTAAAATCGCTGCCGGCACGGATGGATTGCCGAGCGAGGATCGTGCGTGTGCAATTTTGGAGATTATCTTATGGGACAACGAAACCCCGCCAGATACCTACAAGTACGCTGAATACTTGCTACAGCTTTTTGAAAAGCTGACCAAAGCCACCGGCTCCGCTCGTGAAGAAGTTTTGTACGAGATAGGCGTCGCAACCGGGGTTCTGATCAGTAGGATTGGGTATGGATACTCTGTTGATGAGGTGGCTGAAATGTCTTTAAAGACAGAAACGGGTAGCAAAAATCTCATCAGCAAACAAAAACAGAGGGGGTATGAAGCGCTGCGCAGGGAAGCTAGGTCACTAGCGCTAGATAAGTGGGCTAGGGGGCAGTCTGAAGGGCCAAGGGTAGGAGAGATGGCTAGTTGGGTACATGAGGTGCTATGCGACAAGTACCGGAGAGGGCACCCGTATTTTGATTGTGTGCCTGCCTTATCTAAAAAAGTGGCAGAGTGGATCCGCCCGATAGCCCCCGACTACGCAAAAAAACCAGGCAGGAGCAGGAAATAATTGGCCCGCCTGGCCTAGCAGGAATATTTCTCTATCCTGCCAAACCGCACCATCAACCTTGTCGATAGCCGATGAGACAAGGTGACTCAGATGGAGAAAGCAACACACACTGCCAGCAAGTGGCTCAGTGATAAGCAGGTAGCCGAGCGGTACGCAATTGGCCGGGTTACACCCTGGCGCTGGGCAAGGGAAGGCAACTTCCCGGCACCCGTAAAGCTAGGCCCGAGCTGCACCCGCTGGCGCCTAGCCGATCTGGAAGCATGGGAGGCAACACGGGAGGTGGCACAATGAGCCGACTCCCGCTGTTTCCCACCGACGAGCACTTCATCACCCATACCCGCGCTGTTCTCGCCATGCTGCTGCGTGGCGAGCACTGCGATCAATTCTCCTATCACCAGCATACTGGTTTGCCTATCGCGGACTTCCGAACCCGCGTGAGCGAGCTATATCGCAATGGCTGGCCCATTGAGCGTGCATTCCACCATACGCACGACAACAACGGTGAGCCACGACGATGCAAATATTACTGGCTGGATCGTGAACTGATGAGGGCTTACTTCGGCCAGGAACCGGCTTTCAAGACACGCTGTGAAGCGTTCGCCCAGAAGTACGGAGGCAGCCTATGCCGAGCCAGCTAAAAGAAAACCCCGTCCTGGCGGCTACCAGTGACGAGGCTTCATTCCAGACTGAACACCTGAATGATAGCCCAGCCGCCCAGGAGAATACCAGCAGTCTCACGGCCCCCTCATGCGGGGCCGTACCCAAGGCAGGTTGACTCTATGGCGAAGAAACCCAAGGTCCATTGGGGGGCTGGGGGCGCTCTCGCCATACCCAAGTTTCTGATGGGCCACGAAGACTTCCGCGAACTGTCGCCGTCTGCGCTCAAGGTGCTGCTTGTGCTGGGATACCAGTACAACGGCAAGAACAACGGGGATCTCTCGGCCACTCACAAGATGATGCAGGACTGGGGCGGTATGGCAGAAGCAACGCTCTCCAGAGCCCTACGAGAGCTTCAGGAGCGCAATCTGATAACCAAGACACGGACCAACTATAAAGGCCGTGACGGCGCTCGCTGCGCCCTGTACGCACTGACATGGGCACCTGTCGACGAATGCCCCGGCAAGATGCTTGAGGTCCGCCCTACTATCGTCGCACCACGGAAGCTGTCAGGAGGATAGAGCATGAGTTTCGATGATTACCAGCTTCAAAAATTGAAGTCATAGGCACCAAAAAATGAAGCCTTCCAGCCCGTCGAGCCGAATATCGACCGATAAGGCATCAAAATTTGCAGCCTTACCCCGGCTTTTCGAGGTTTTGTGACTTCAATTTTTGAAGACCCTTATAAGTTACCAGGGGGTATAGCTCAGATGAGGGGTTATCGGACCGTTGCGGGGCGATGGCGGGAGTGCCAACGGGCCCCGATCATCACTGGACCAGCCCGCCCTATCGTCACCGGGCAAAAAGGGCTTGCCCATCCCAGCAGCATGGCATACATTGTCACACATACGCACACACAAGGAATGAAGCATGGCCCCGCACGATCAACACATCAGCCTCAGGCTTTCTGCCGACCTGTTGGAGAGGGTGGAGACGTACCGCTTGGAGCTGGAGAAGATGACGCGCCAAACCGTGAGCCAGGCGGCTGCGCTTCGGGCGCTGATCGACGCAGGGCTAGAGCTCGTAGAGAAGGGAAGGAAGTAGTAAGAGCGCCCCCGCGACTGCGCCAACAGTCCGAGGGCATGACACATCGGCTGCCACTGAGGAGACGCCGGCATGCAAGCACATATTAACACCGAAACCCGCCGCAACATCGCCCGCGCCTACGACACACTGCGCCGTGAGCAGGCCAAGGCCTATCGGCTCGATACCACCAGCCATATTCGGCCCGACTTCAACCGGACTGCCATTCAGGGCAACTACATCTTCCTGAATCAGGTTCCAGGCCTGACCAAGGACCAGCATATCCGGCTCATGCGTGAGGCCAAGGAGCGCATCCGCAAGCGCGATGCTGAACCGGCCGCATGGTTCTACCGCCCCGACCGTGCCACTTGGGTACATGCCCGCTATGAGCGCGGCGAGTTTAAGGACAAGTCAGACGCAGAGCTGGGACGTGCATTCACTGGCGACGAGGAGCAGTCATGAGCAGCCAACAGCAGACCAACGAGCCGACCCTGGCCCTGGTGCATGCCGCCGACTACTACGACGCGCTCACCCTGGCCAAGGCATATTTTGAGGAGGCTGACGCCCTGTTCACCGCCATAAGGAATGAAGCGAGTAGCGATAATCCAGATATGTCGGTGATTGAGCGCCTGGCAGGACTTGGGCAGCGTGAGTCTGACGACAATGCCGGCCACTACGGCAACGAGGCCGACAAGCTCAAGATGGGGCTAAAGGAGCAAGGGTGGTCAACATGACCATTCATGTCGGGAGTCGGCTCATGAGCAGCGAGCCGCCGCCAAAGTAGCCCCAGTCTTGAAACCCAAGCCCTGGCCAACGCCGGGGCTTTTCCGTTGATTCCCGCTCAGCGTTGAGTGGTAGCCTATAAGCAAAACCAAAAAGGGGGCGCGGGATGAGGAAGTGGATTGGCATCACAGCATTGGTGTATCTGTCAGGCTGCGCCAGCCAGGCAGCCAATAACAGCGATTACTTGGCATTCAGCACGAATCAGGAGCAAGAAGAGACCCTGATGCGATCCGTACACGCTGAGGTCGGCACAGATGGTGAGTACCTTTTTTCTGGCCTGTATCGCATTCAGAGCATGCATGGACGAGGTCATTGGCTCTGCGGTCAAGTCAAGCTGCCCAATGAGCAAGAGGTCTATAACGTGGTCCGCCATCGCTCGGGTACAGTTGAACTGGCTCCAGAACCACAAAAACTTGAGGCTTGCGACCTAGAGCGGTACTCCGCTGCCTTAGGTTTTAGGCCCTCAGGAGAGAGGATGTTTATCGGCGAACAGGCAAAGGAACCCTGCAGCCATATGCAAGACATGAAGCCACACTATCCAGCAGGGGCAATCACGGTGCGAGAAATCGCCACGCTTGGTTGCGTGGCAGAAGAAAGAGGGGAAGTACACGGCATCCCTTATTGGATTAACCGTGCTTCGAATGCTGGGCGTTTTTACAACGCACCGGCTCGTTACGGTGTGGGGGATGATCACTATTGGGTGGTAAACTGCTCTACAGACGCCATCACGGATGCTCGTTCTTGCACGATCAGGCGGGATGGCTTCTTCCTATTTTGGCAGAATGGCTACGGCATCATGACCACAGGAACTGCTTACCCTGGATCCAATATGCATTTCAGGGTAGATAGCAATGCAGCCTTATCAGCACCCGAAAGCACAGGCCTTACTGGAGCTGCTGCCAATCGGCTTGTGCAACAGATGCTTGCAGGCAACTCACTGATCACTCGGTATTCAGACTGGCCATACAACACGCGTAATGATGTGACGATTCCCACACGCGGATTCGCCCAAGCGCTTGATTATATGCACAGTATTAGATAGCACCTGCGTACAGGACCAGAACAGGCCCTTCGCACTTACAACCATCAGGTATGGATGCAACCTTTCTTGACCACTACACCAAAAAGGACAGGGAAATGAAGACGGATAAATGGGACGGCTGGGCAATGACGGTCACGCTGCTGGCGTGCCTCACGGTGGCGTTTTCTGGATTCATGATTGCTCAATACGGCTTCATCGAAGTACCGACCCGCACCGGACAGACACGTACTGACATCAATGTCATGGTGTGGAGCCTAGCCATCGGCCAAGGCCTGGGCGCCATCCTGTTTGCCGGGCTGTTCAACATGGTCCGCGACATCTACCGCAATACCTGTCAACAACCCGAAGAAACTAAAGTGCCTCTGCCTAAGTTAGAAGAGCCAGAGGGGTTTTCAGGCCTGCTGGTGGAGCGTGTGCGTGACGCCTCGCCGCTTGCCGGGCATGTACGCGCTGGCTATCGCCTAATGGCCGTCAATGGGCGCCCTGCTATCAGTGAGCAAGCCGCTGCCGAGAGTGTGGTGGATGGCGTCAACACCTTTACCTTGGTCGACACCAACGGCAACGAGATAGAGCGCCGTCTTGAGATGCGACCACAGCCATTGCACCTACGCTTCGCTCCTTAACCCTAGCCCCGCCATTGAGCGGGGCTTTTCATTAGCAAAATCGATAGACAAGCACGTAATCTTTCGATTCTATCGATTTATCACCAGATGGACTCACTTGCTTACCCCAGCTTTGGGAAAAGCGCTATGCGGCGGACGCATACTCCCCCTACCCCGCTTGTATCATCTGGTCCCACGACGTTCTTGCTATGCCAATCCCACAAAATACCCAACAAAAACAGGCTTATTAGGCCTGATACGACTATACTGGATAAAACCCCAGTAGGTTTTGAGGTGTACCCATGCCGACTGCACATAAAGGCCGTGTGAGAGGGCCGAACGTTAAGCCTACCCGCCAGGCCGTCGCCGCCTATTACGAGCTGCTCAAGCGCAAGGCCGAGCAGGGCAACGTCAATGCTGCCGGCTGGTTACTCCAGTTAGACCTGTTGAACCAGCCCCGTGAGGGGCAATGACATTTCCTCGAGGAGGAAAACACATGCTTGAGATCGACCTGAAAGGTATTGGCATTGAGCTGGACGACGACCAGAGCGACGCGCTCATGAAGGCTGTCAACGACGCCCACGAGGTGGACGTCCAAGGCCTCAAGAGCAAGCGCGATGAGCTGTTATCGAAGCTGGCCAGCCGTGGGGAGCGCGACCCCGAGCCAAACCAGGAGATCGAGAGCTACCAGCGAGAGCTGCAAGACCGGGATGAACGGCTGAACCAGCTCCAGGCGCAACTTGATGAGCGCGACCTGGAGACAGAGCTGCACCGCGCAGCCGGCAAGGCCTCACTGATTCCCGAGGCGGCAGCAGATGCCTATCTCGTCGCGAAGACCCTCTTCAAGCGTGAGGAGGGCCAGTTCGTGGCAAAGGACGGCGATAGCGTCCTGATGGGCAAGGATGGGCCGTTGACCGTTGGCGAATGGATCGAAGCACAACGCGAGACCCGCCCTCACTGGTTCCCTCGCCCCGTGGGGGCAGGAGCACCTGGCAACAACGGTAGGGGTCAGGCCTCACCAAGCCGCAGATCCGCAATGTCTCCGAGCCAGAAAGCGGAATTCATCCGCAAGCATGGACCGGAGGCCTACGACAGATTGCCACGTTGAGGTGAACCCCAATGGCTACATCAGTAACGAGTGATTTTCAGGTATACGACGCCCTGTCTCAGTCCGCTTATCTCGAACGCCGAGAGGACGTGATTCAGGTATTCAACGCCGCTTCAAATGGCGCCATCGTGCTGGAGAACCAGGCGATTCAAGGCGACTTCAACAAGCGGGCGTTCTACACCGTTGGCGGCTCGATGCAGCACCGTGACGTCAACTCTACCGCCACCGTCACCGCCGAGAAGATCGGCAGCGAAGAGATGGTGGACGTCAAAATTCCGTGGAAGTACGGCCCCTACCAGTCCACTGAAGAGGCCTTCAAGCGCCGCGCTCGCTCCCCCGAGGAGTTCGCCGACGTGGTGGGCCGCGACATGGCTGACGCCACCCTGGATGGCTTCCTGCAGCACGGCTATGGCGGCCTGCTGGCTGCCGTGGGCGCCAATACCGACATGGTGGTGCCGGCAGACTTCGACATCGACGGCAAGAAGGTGCTGACCAAGGGTCTCCGCACCCTGGGAGACCGCTTCGGACGCCTGGCCCTGTGGGTCATGAACAGCGCCACTTACTTCGATCTGGTGGACAACGCCATCGATGAGAAGCTGTTCGAGGAAGCCGGCCTTGTCGTCTACGGCGGCCAGCCCGGCACCATGGGCAAGCCGGTGCTCGTCACCGACACCATGGCCGTGGACAAGATCCTGGGCCTTCAGCCCGGCGCTATCCGCATCACCGAGTCACAGGCTCCCGGCGTTCGCAACTATCCGGTGAACGACCAGGAGAACCTTGGCCTGGGCTTCCGTGGCGAAGGCGCCTTCAACCTCGCTCTCCTGGGCTACTCCTGGGACGGCGATGCCAACCCCAACCTGGCCGCCCTGGAGACTGCCGCCAACTGGCGTAAGCACTTCCAGAGCAACAAGAGCACCGCCGGCTTCATCATCGACCTGTCCGGCGAGTAACTCTCAAGGGGTGGCCTAAGGGGCTGCCCCGCTCTCCCTGCGAGGTGACACCATGACAAGCCCCATCATCCGTAAGCGCCGTGAACACAAGGGCCGTGGTTACTACATGGCCGACATCGACTTTGACGCCGCCCTGAAGGCACGCATGGGGGCAGGCCTACAGTTCAACCGCGACCGCGCTGTAAAGGCGCTCCGCACCGCTGTGAAGCACGTAGACAGCACCTTCGCCGAAACCATCGACAGCATCGAGGCGGTACGCTCGAACCGCGACATGAAGGCCGAGGCCATCAAGCGCAAGACCGACGAGATCGCCGCCGACTTCATCAAGTCCGTGCAGGAGATGGCCGCGTGGGCCGACGACGAGGCGACCGGCCTGCTCAATGGATTCTCTGCGCTCATCCCGGTGCGGGATCTCAAGGAAAGCGACATGGGTAGCCACCTGCGAGACCAGGAGCTGCGCGCCTTCCTGCGCAACTTGGACACCAAGGAGCGGCGCCTGCTGCTGCGTGAGTGCGAGAGCGGCAAACACCCGGAGCTGACCGCCGCCATGCTGCGCGGCCCTGCGATGCTCAGCGGCATCACTGAGGAGCAGAAAGTCTCCCTGGCCAATGCCGGCGTGGTGTCGAGCAATCCCGACGAGGTGAAGCAGTACCAGGCGCTTCTCGGCATGTCGAGCGAGGTACGCCGCACCCTATCGCAGGCCGCCGAGGCAGTGGGCAAGGCCAGCGGCAACGAGTATTTCGTGAACCTGGCCAAAGGGCTGTCAGTCGGCCAGACAGAGCAATGCCTGCGCGACCTGATCGAATCCCTGCCCCTGGAGCGCCTGCCCGCTGAGCCTGTACCCGAGGAGCCTGAAGCTCCCGAGGCGGCCGCATGAGTCAAGGATTCGATACAGAGACACTGCTGCGCGGCCTTGAGGGTATGGCAATAGTTGCACTTCCCGAGCATGACGAGCTGAGAACAGCCTTGGGTGGCGTGGCGGTAGCAACAGCAAACTTGGACTTTCGGCAAGGCCGTCTCTCCCAAGCTGACCACGCAGCGGCATTGAAGCGCGTGCGTGAGCTGGTCCCGTCGCAGAAGACGCACTAAGGGGGCGCCATGAGCAACTTTTCTTCAAGGCTAGAGATCGTCGTAGACAGTCGCACGGGGGAAAGGCGGCTCAAGTACTTCCGTGATGAGCTAGAGCGAACCGAGAAGTCCGGGGATCGGGCATTCGGTAGCATCACACAGGGCGTGAAAAACACCGTCAGCGCCCTGGGGCCGCTGGGCGGCATCGTGGCGTCGGCCTTCTCCGTCCGGCAGCTTACCCGCTACGCCGATGGCTGGTCAGACCTCAATGCCCGCGTGTTCAACGTCACCAAGGATGTCGGCCTGGCAGAGGAGACGATGCGCCGGATCTCCGACACCGCCCGCGTGACGTATTCCAACCTGGACCAGACAGCCGAGGCGTTCCTGAACAACGCCACGACTCTGACAGAGCTGGGATTCAGCACAGAGCGGCAGCTTGATCTGTCCGACGCGCTGAACAACGCGCTGGTGATCTCGGCCACCAAGGGCCAGCAGGCACAGTCGGTCATGATGGCCCTGTCTCGCGCATTCGCCCTGGGCGAGCTGCGCGGCGACAACTTCAACAGCGTCATCCAGAACGGCGGGCGCATCGTGGAAGCCCTGGCCGATGGCCTCGGCGTCACTACCCTGGAGCTGCGCAAACTTGCCAGCGATGGCGTGCTGACCACCGAGCGCGTCGTTAACGCTCTCACCTCGCAGATGGAGCAGTTGCGCAAGGAAGCCGAGGAGATGCCGGCCACCATCGGCGACGGCTTCACCCTGCTGGGCAACGCGACACAAGAGCTGGTCGGCACCTTTGATCGCTCGTTTGGCGTGTCTGAGGGCATCGCCGGGATTCTGGTCAGCACCGCCGACACCATGCGCGAGTCTGCGGACGCCATCGGCGACAACCTGGAGACGATCGGCAACGTTGCTGCCGGCGTGGCCATCGTCGTTGGTGGGCGCTACGTGGGGGCAATCGGTGCATCGACCCTGGCCATGGGTCTAGCCCGCGTCGAGGCAATGCGGTATCAGGCCGCCCTGGCCAGCATGGCAGGCGTAAGCCGCACCGCTGCCGCCTCACAGGTTGCACTGGCTACTGCTGCCCGAGGAGCTGCCGGAGCCCTGGCGTTCGTTGGCGGCCCCCTAGGCGCCGCTGTGATCGCCGGTAGTGCCCTGTACTACTTCCGCGAAGAGTTAGGGCTGACCGGAGAGCGCCTTGATGGTGTGCAGAAAATCACCAATGAGGCCGAGGCTGCCATGAAGGGCCTCGAAGAGGCCATAGATGACAGTAGCTCGGCCGCACTGGATGCCAACTATCAGGAGCTGACGCAGCAACTATTCAATGTTGGGCGGGCTGCCGCTGCAGCGCGTGTTGAGCTTGCCGAGCTGGAGGCGCAGGAGGCTAAGCGCCGCAGCCAGGATAGTTCGTGGTGGCGCGGAGCGACTGGCGGGCATAGCTTCGAGCAGCGTGGCGAGGACATGTCTGCAATCGTTAGGGCAAGGGAGGATCTGGCTGAGCTTGACCGGCTAGAGTCCGAGCTTTTCGAGAAGTTGGCGGCTAATGATGAGGCGAGGGAAGAGGCGGCTCGCCGCCGCGCCGAGCGTCAACGAGTTCGGCAGCATAACCTTGATCGGGATAACAATAGCAATACCGAGACCACGCGCGACCTAACCAAGGCAGCCCGAGAGGCCGAACGCGAGCTTGAGCGTCTGGCGGGTGGCTTCCAGTCCCTCTATGACCGCTTGCGCCCCATAGAGGCCTCACAGCGCCGTTACCGGGATGACCAAGAGCTGATTAACCGGGCGGTAGAGGCTGGCTTGCTGCCGCTCGCTGAGCAGTCACGCCTGCTGCGGGAGTTGGAACGCGACTTCATGAATGCCGGTAATGCGGCTGAAGTGTATGGCTTCACTGGTAGCGGCCTTAATGATCCAGAGCAACAGAGCTATTGGGAGCGCTGGCTAACTTCAGCAGAGACTGCTTTCACCGACTTTGACGCCATGGCTGCGAACACCGCTGAGAGCTTTCAGCGTGGTTTCGGCAACGCCTTTGAAACAATGGTGTTTGATTCCAAGTCGGCAGGGGATGCCGCCCGAACCATGTTTGAAGGCGTGTCACGCACCGCAATCAATGCGCTCGGACAGATGGCCGGGCAGTGGCTCGTCTACCAGGGTATCCAACTGGCTACCGGACGCACGATGGAAGCGTCCGCCATCGCAGGAGCGGCCACCACCGGCACGGCCATCGCCTCAGCCTACGCCCCTGCCGCCACGATGGCCTCTCTCGCATCCTTCGGGGCGAACTCTGCCCCGGCCATGGCGGGTATCTCGTCTACGTTCGCACTGAGCAAGAGCTTGGCCCTGGCTGGCATGGCCCACGACGGCATTGACCGCGTACCGCGAGAAGGCACTTGGCTGCTCGACCGTGGCGAGCGCGTGATGAACCGCCCGCAGGCCGACCGGCTGGACCGCTACCTGGAACAACAAGAGAAAACCACCAAAGGCGCCGGCACAGTGGCCCCGGTGGTGAACATCATCGAGGACGCCAGCAAGGCCGGACAGTCGAGCGCTAGGCAGGACGATGATGGCAAATGGGCAATCGACGTGTGGGTGGCGAACGTCGCCCAAGACGGCAGCGCTGCTCGCATGCTGGAACAAACCTATGGGCTGAGGAGGCAGGGTAGATAATGGCTTTCAGAGTCGATACATACGACCCCGAGCTTTTCACCGCCGGCGTGTGGGAAGAGTTCCAGGGTGGGCGCTTCAAGATCGCCTACCACGGCAACACCGACTATCGCCAGGCGCTGAGCGACCTAGGGAAACGATACCGCAAGCGCTACGGCGACGAGCTCACGCCAGAGCAGTCCGACGAAATGCACGCCGAGGCTATCGCCATGGGGCTGCTGAAGGACTGGGAGAAAGTCGAGGCCACGGACCAGGACGGCAAGCCGGTTGACCTGGAGTACAGCGTCGAGAACGCCACCGCCGCACTGCTGGCCAACCTGGATCTGGTGAACTTCGTTGTTCGCCGGTCTCACGATCTGAGCCGTTTCAAGAGAGACCGAGACGATGAGCCGGCCAAGGGCGAATGACCGCCGGCATCATGCCTACATCGTCGTGAGGGGGCGCCGGTTGGCCACCCTTCACGGCGACGAGGTGCAGGAGCTGCGTGAACGCGCCCACGCCCAAGCCTGCCGCATGGGGCTGCACCGTGCTGTGGTGGAGATCGACCGATGAGCAAGAACCGCCTGTTCCATGGAGCGCCGACTGTTCGGCTGATCGCCAGCGTTGAGCAAGCGACCGTCGATGCAGTAGATGAGGTGATCGGCTACCCGTACAACTCACCGCACCCGGCCAAGGGCAACCGCTCGGAGTTCGTCAGGATCGCCATAGAGAACGAGTTGGCACGCTGGTCTGATGATACTTCCCACCTAGAAAAGGGGCAGGAGTGATGATTTCTTCAGTCCTGAAAAAGAATCGTCGTTTATCAAAGCCCGCCTTCACGCAGCATCTTCACGCGCTGGTATCCATGCCGGTATCCACCGCAAGGCAGGTTTCCACCGAGGTTTCCAGCAGGAGGCCAGTATGAGCGGCAGCCAAGACGAGCTGAGACAGCGCTGGAAAGCTGCCTGTAAGGCGATGCGCAAAGGGGTAAGGGTAGACCTGGCCGAGTTCGCCGAGCTGCGCTGTGGGGCTAAGACGCGAGCAGGAACGCCATGTAAGCGCCGCGACCTATTCGCCAGTGGACGCTGCAGGATGCATGGGGGCATGTCCACCGGCCCGAAGAGCGGCCCAAGAGCCAAGATCGTGCAGCCGGCGCCGCCAGAGGAGCCCTACAACCCGGCAGACAACCCGGAGCTGATGCGGCTGATCAATGCCCAGCTTGAGCACTGCACGCTGTAAAGCCCATGGATGCTTGAGAAAAGTATAGATTCGCGCCGAGGTTCGCAGCCTCGGTTCGCAGCAGAACACCGCGATGGTGGACTAGGAAGTTGTCATGAATGGCCAGGATGGCCGGGGGGATAAGTCGTGAGTGCCCCATGGGAGTAAAAACCGCGACCTGTGCCCGTCATTGCCCCTGCGGGGTGGTGGCGGGCATTCTATTGTTAGGGTGTGTCACAAATAAAAACGAGGGGGGTGTGGTATGTTCGGCTCATTCAAGATCCATGCAGGTGACTTTGGCGAGAAGAAGGACGCGCAGTTCGTCGCCAAGACCTTCCTGATGCCCAAACCAGGGGCTTTTTGGGGTCAGGAGAAATACGACATCAGCCAGGTGGAAGTGCTCGAACAGGCGAGCGAGGAGAACGTTAAGCGCCTCGGTGGTACGGTTGGCTGGGGTGTGGCAGGTGCTGCGCTACTCGGCCCTGTAGGGCTGCTGGCTGGCCTTCTGGTGGGCGGCAGAGGAAAGGACGTGACTTTCATCGTGCAGTTCATGGACGGCAAGAAGGCGCTCTGCACGGCGTCCAGCAAGGTTTACACCCAGATCCTTGCGGCCAGGTTCTAACTTGCTTGCAGCCTCTACCTGCGAAAAGGTGTATTCGACCCAGCAAAACAAAACCGCCTCATCTGTACCGTTTTCGGTTTGATGGGCGGTTTGTTGGGTTGCCTAGAAAAACGCTTCTAAGCACCTGATAAAACAGGGTAAATGGCGGAGGGGGAGGGATTCGAACCCTCGATGCCTTTCGACATACACACTTTCCAGGCGTGCTCCTTCGACCACTCGGACACCCCTCCACATTGTGGTCCTCACGCCTTTTGGCTGCGCCATGTGCGTCAGAACGGCGCAAAGTCTAACGGCTTAAGTGCGCGTTTGCAAGCCGGTTTTTCGGCCTGGCCGCATTCAGCCAGCGGACAGCACGACGTAGTCGCCGTGGGCTTCCAGGCATAGGGTGTCGCAGCACCAGAGCTGCTTCACCAGACTGATCCGGCCACGCCCACGGCTCGCCAAGCGCTCGGCCAAGGCGGCAGGCCCCTGCTCACTCTGCGCAACGCATGTCAGGCGGTAGTTGCCCGTGACGGGCGCCAGGAAGCGCTGGCTGGCCTCGGCCACGACGACGTCGCGAGCGTAGCCACGCTCGCGCAGCCACAGAGTGACCCAGCACCAGCCCAGCAGGGTGATCTGGGCGGTCAACGCCCCGCCGAAACCGGTGCCTTTGTCGTTGAGGTTGGGTTCGAGGGCAAGCTCCCACACCAGGCTCTCCCCTTCCCAACGCATCTCGCGAATGCCCAGGTGCGCGACCATGGGGATGGCCTCGGCCAACCAAGTGTGGAACGCCTGCGGCTCGTCGCGCTGGCCGGGTTCGGGCAGCGGCAGACGCGGGTGGGGGACACCGGCTTCTCGCATGGCATTCAGGTCCAGCGTTCGACGAAGTCGCTGATGCGATGCTCGGCGATGGGCTTGTGGCGTCCGCCGAGCTGCCCCAGGTAGACGAAGGCGATCAGCTCATCCTCCTCCGCCAAACCGAGCCCCTTGCGCACGGTGGGGTCAAAGGCGTACTTGCCGCTGCGACACATCGCGCCGAGCCCTTGAGCGTGAGCGGCCAACAAAATGCCGTGGGCGGCGCAGCCAGCGGAGATCACCTGCTCGATCCTGGGCACTTGGGGCACGTCCGGGGTGACCTTGGCCACCACTGCGATGACCATGGGAGCGCGCAGCGGCTTCTTGCGTGCAGCATCCAGGGCAGCATCCTCGATGCTCGGGTCCTCGCGATACTCGGCTTCGGCGAACAGCTCACCCAGCCGCTCGAGGCCCTCACCGGAAAACTCGATGAAGCGCCAGGGGCGCAGCTCCTTGTGATCAGGCGCGCGCAGCGCGGCGCGATAGATCGCCTCCATCTGCTCGGGGCTCGGCGCCGGCCCCATCAACTTGCCCATGGAGCTACGCTCATGCAGCAGGGTCATCGCATCCATGTTGCTCTCCTCTCGAGTCTTTCTCGGCACTCTACCCAAGGCGCTACTGGCGCGCCAGGCGCAGCGGCTCAGGCGGGCGCTCGCCGGGAGTGGCGCGCCAGGGGCTGATGTCGAGCCCGCCGCGGCGCACGTAGCGCGCCAGCACCAGCAGCCGCTCGGGCTTCGCCCTGGCCATCAGGTCGGTGAAGATGTGCTCGACGCAGTGCTCGTGGAAGTCCTGATGCTGGCGATAACCGATCAGATAGCGCAGCAGGCCCTCGCGGTCGAGTTTGGGACCACGATAGCGAATCAGCACGCTGCCCCAGTCGGGCTGGCCGGTGACCGGGCAGTTGGACTTGAGCAAGTGCGAGTAAAGCGTTTCCTCGACGATCTCCTCACCGGCTTCGAGGTGCTCGGCGCTGGGCGTGTAGTCGTCGATCTCGATGTCGAGTTCGTCCAGGCACTCGCCCGGCAGCCGACATACCGCAAGCACCGCGTCATCGACGTCGAACAGTTCGACGGCCACCGGAGCGCCGGCCGCCTGCGCCAGATCACGCTCGAGAGTCTCGATCACCTGCTCGCGGCTATCGAAGCGGGTCTGGTTGAAGCTATTGAGATAGAGCTTCCAGGACTTCGACTCGATCAGGTTGGGCGATTCGGCCGGCAGGCGGAAGCGTGCCACGGCGACCAGCGGCTTGCCGCGAGCGTTGAGCCAGCTGACCTCGAAGGCGTGCCACTCGTCCTCGCCAACGAAGGGCAACCTGTCCTCCTCGATACCCAACGGCGCACGGTTGGCGGCGCGGGGAATGGGATAGAGCAGCCCGGCATCGTAGTGTTCCGGGTAGGCGGACTCGCGCCCCAAAGGGGCATGTTCAAGCGTTTCAGGGCGATAGTGATTCATTATTCAGCTTCTAATACCCTTGCCCTGCTCCAACATCCACAACGCGATGGCGAAGAGCACGACGATGAAAGCAACGATGGCGGCCAACGCCCAGCCCACCGGGATATCGGAGACACCGAGAAAACCGTGGCGGAACACGTTGACCATGTAAAGTATCGGATTGAGCAGCGAGGCATTCTGCCAGAAAGTCGGCAGCAGCGAGATCGAGTAGAACACCCCACCCAGATAGGTCAGCGGCGTGAGCACGAAGGTCGGCACAATGGACACGTCGTCGAACTTGTTGGCCAGCAGCGCATTGATGAAACCACCAATGGAGAACAGCGCCGCGGTGAGTACCACCACACCAAGGGTCAGCAGCGGATGCGCCACGCTGATGCGGGTGAAGAACAGCGACACGAGGGTGACGATTGCCCCCACGCCCAGGCCACGGGCCATGCCCCCGAGCACGAAGCCGGCGAGAATCACCCAGTTGGGCATTGGCGAGACCATCATCTCCTCCACGCTACGCTGGAACTTGTTGGAGAAGAAGCTCGAGGCCACGTTGGAGTAGCTATTAGTGATCACCGCCATCATGATCAGCCCCGGGACGATGAAGTCCATGTAGCTGAATCCGTCCATCTCACCGATACGGGAGCCGATCAGGCTGCCGAAGATGATGAAGTACATGGCCATGGTGATCGAGGGCGGCAGCAGGGTCTGCGGCCAGATCCGCGTGAAGCGCTTGATCTCCTTGAGTACCAGGGTCCAGAGAGCGATGGCGACCTGAGTGGCGCTCATTTGCCCACCTCCGCCCTATCGACGACTTCACGGTGCTCACCGTTGCCCTGCTCCACCATCGACACGAACATCTCCTCCAGCCGGTTGGCGCGATTGCGCATGGAGACCACCTCGATGCCCTGCTCATCCAAAGCGGCGAAAACGTCGTTCAAGCGCTGGCCGCGGTGCACCATCACGGCCAACTGGGCGCCCTCCACCTGGCTCACTTCGAAGCCTTCGATGTGCGGAACCTGCGCCACGGGATGCGCCAGGTCGAGCAGGAACGTCTCGGTGTCCAGCTCGGCGAGCAACTCACGCACGCCGGTGTTCCGTACGATCTCGCCATGATTGATGATCGCCACGTTGCGACAGAGGCTCTCGGCCTCCTCGAGATAGTGTGTGGTGAGGATGATGGTGGTGCCCTCCTCGCGATTGATGCGGCGCATGTATTCCCACATGCTGCGACGCAGTTCGATATCGACACCGGCAGTAGGCTCATCGAGAATCAACAGCTTGGGCCGGTGCATCAGCGCACGGGCGATCATCAAGCGGCGCTTCATGCCGCCTGAGAGCATACGCGCGCTGCCGTTGCGCTTGTCCCACAGCCCAAGATCCTTGAGTAGCTGCTCGGCTCGCGGCAGCGCTTCGCGACGCGGCATGCCGTAGTAGCCCGCCTGGGCCAACACGATGTCGAGCACCTTCTCGAACTGGTTGAAATTGAACTCCTGGGGTACCACGCCTAGATGATACTTGGCACGAGCGAAGTCACGGTCGATATCGATACCGAAGATCGAGACCTGGCCGGCGGTCTTCTGCACCAGCGAGCACACCACCCCCAGAGTGGTGGACTTGCCGGCCCCATTGGGCCCCAGCAGGGCGAAGAAATCCCCCTGCTCGACGTCGAGATCGATGCCCTTCAGGGCGTGAAAGCCGTTGCCGTAGACCTTGGTCAGGCCACGGATCGACAGCGCCGGTTCGGCCATGAGACATCCTTGCGTTGGGATGGAAGCGAGTTCAGAACATTAGGGCGCGAAGGGATTTTTCAAGCCTGCACAGGAAAAACGCCGTCATCCTCGCCCATGGGCAAGGACATCGAAATTTAATGTGGGGGGGGCGAGCCTTGGCACAAAAATATGGAGCGGGAAAGGAGATTTGAACTCCCGACCCTCGCCTTGGCAAGGCGATGCTCTACCACTGAGCTATTCCCGCTTGATCGATCGGTCATGCCTGCTCGACAAGTATAACCGAAAGGTGGCGTCCCATAGGGGGTTCGAACCCCTGTTCCCGCCGTGAAAGGGCGGTGTCCTAGGCCACTAGACGAATGGGACGCAGCAGCCAGACAGTGCGCTGGAGCGGGAAAGGAGATTCGAACTCCCGACCCTCGCCTTGGCAAGGCGATGCTCTACCACTGAGCTATTCCCGCATGCACGACAGTCTATGCTATCAGCAATGCAACCGCTATCACGGGTGCAACCGGAAGATGGCGTCCCATAGGGGGTTCGAACCCCTGTTCCCGCCGTGAAAGGGCGGTGTCCTGGACCACTAGACGAATGGGACGCAACTGGAGCGGGAAGGTGATTCGATCGGACTGGCGCACCAGCTCCCGACCCTTCACCGAACCTGCTCATTCTGCCGAAGCAGAATTTGGAGCGGGAAAGGAGATTCGAACTCCCGACCCTCGCCTTGGCAAGGCGATGCTCTACCACTGAGCTATTCCCGCACTCCGGTACCCGGTTGAAAACAAGCCGTGAAACGAGTGGCGTCCCATAGGGGGTTCGAACCCCTGTTCCCGCCGTGAAAGGGCGGTGTCCTAGACCACTAGACGAATGGGACGCAGCCGTCTCGCTCTCGCCTCAACGAGGTGGCGCGAATCTTACTCAAGCCCCTGGAGGCTGTCAACTGCCAGCCTGGGGTTGGCTGAGGGAGGGAAAGCAGCCAAGCTTTCTGTGTCAGATGACAACGTCGCACAGCAGGAGAGAGGCCATGCGCAAGAAGATCGAGAAGAGCGATGCCGAGTGGCGTGCCCAGCTCACCCCGGAGCAGTATCGTGTAACACGGCAACAGGGCACCGAACCGCCCTTCAGCGGCGATTATCAGGTCACCGACGAGCACGGCATCTACCACTGCGTCTGCTGCAATGCTCCCTTGTTCGAGAACGAGCACAAATTCCAGGCCCACTGCGGCTGGCCGAGCTTCGACCGCCCGCTGGGCCAGGCCGCCGTCGAGGAACGCTTCGACGACTCCCACGGCATGCGCCGCACCGAAGTGGTATGCGCCCACTGCGATGCCCACCTGGGTCACGTCTTTCCCGACGGCCCGCCCCAGACCACCGGCTTGCGCTACTGCATCAACTCGGTAGCCATCTCGTTCCACCCCGGCGAATAGCTCTGCCCTGCCGAGGCCGCCCTTCTGCTATGATGGGCGGCCTCGTAAGGTTTGCAGGAGTGGCACATGCTCGGCTGGTATCCGGGACACATGAACAAGGCGCGCCGCCAGATCCAGGAGGCGCTGCCGGAAATCGATGTGGCGATCGAGGTGCTCGACGCCCGCCTGCCCTACTCCAGCGCCAACCCCATGCTTGCCGGCCTGACCCGCCACAAGCCGGTGCTCAAGATTCTCTCGCGGGCCGACCTGGCCGATCCGGAGCGTACTCGTGAATGGGTTGCCTACTTCGATGCGCTACCCGATACCCGGGCGCTTGCCGTCACCACCACCAACGCCCGCGAGCTCAAGCGCATCCCCAAGCTGTGCCACGAGCTGGCCGGCCAGGTGCGCGCCGACCGTGACGTGCGGGTGATGGTCATGGGCATCCCCAACGTGGGCAAGTCGACCCTGATCAACGGTCTGGCCGGCAAGGCCATTGCCAAGACCGGCAACGAGCCGGCGGTGACCAAGCGTCAGCAGAAGGTGCGCATCGCCGGGCGGGTAGCACTGATCGACACCCCTGGGGTGCTGTGGCCGAAAATCGAGGATCAGGCCAGCGCCTACCGCCTGGCGGCGACCGGCGCCATCCGCGACACCGCCATCGATTACGTCGAGGTGGCCGTGGTCACTGCCGCCGAGCTGGCCCGACGTTACCCCGAGGCGCTCAAGGCCCGCTACAAGCTGGGCGATCTGCCGCCCTACGCCGCCAACCCCGAGGCGGAACGGGTCGAGGCCGACGGTCCCCAGCGCGTCGACCTGCTCGCCGTGGCCGGCTTCGACGGCCATGCGATTCTGGCCGAGATCGCCAGCCGCCGAGGCGGGCTGCGTGCCGGCGGAGAGGTCGACCTGCATCGTGGCGCCGAGGTGCTACTGCATGAGCTGCGCGACGGCAAGTTGGGCCGCCTGACGCTGGAAACCCCGACCGACATCCCCGCTCCCACGGAGGAGGAAGATACCGCCGCCGAAGCAGAGAACAACGATGGCGGCGGCGCCCATAACTCCGCATAATCACTGAGTTCCGGCAGCCTGGCTGACCGGAGCCACCGGACACCACTGGAATCTCGGACACCTCAATGGACACGCCCACCCTGTTCAGGAAATCGCACAAGCTCGACAACGTCTGCTACGACATCCGCGGTCCCGTGCTCGAGCACGCCAAGCGGCTGGAAGACGAAGGCCAGCGCATCCTCAAGCTCAACATCGGCAATCCTGCCCCGTTCGGCTTCGAGGCTCCGGAGGAAATCCTCCAGGACGTGATGCGCAACCTGCCCACCGCCCAGGGCTACTGCGATTCCAAGGGACTCTACTCGGCGCGCAAAGCGATCATGCAGGAGTGCCAGCGCAAGGAGATTCCCGGCGTCGGCATCGAGGACATCTTCATCGGCAACGGCGTTTCCGAGTTGATCGTGATGGCACTGCAGGCGCTGCTCAACGATGGCGACGAGGTGTTGATCCCGGCGCCCGACTACCCGCTATGGACTGCCGCCGCCAACCTCGCTGGCGGCCACGCCGTACACTACCGCTGTGACGAGCAGGCCGACTGGGCGCCCGACATCGCCGACGTGCGTGCCAAGGTAACCGGACACACCCGCGCCATCGTGATCATCAATCCCAACAACCCTACCGGCGCGGTCTATCCTCCCGAAGTGGTGCGCGAGCTGCTGGCTATCGCTCGCGAGCATGACCTGGTGGTGTTTTCCGACGAGATCTACGACAAGATCCTCTATGACGGCACCGAACACGTCTCCACCGGCGCGCTGGCCGATGAGGACCAGTTGGTGGTGACCCTGAACGGACTGTCCAAGAGCTACCGCTGTGCCGGCTTTCGCTCCGGCTGGATGATCCTTTCCGGCAACGTGGCCATGCAACGCGCCAGGGACTATATCCAGGGTCTCAACATGCTCGCCTCGATGCGCCTGTGCGCCAACGTGCCAGCCCAGCACGCCATCCAGACGGCACTAGGCGGCTACCAGTCGATCAACGACCTGATCCTGCCCGGTGGCCGTCTGCTGGCCCAGCGCGACATCACCTACGAGAAACTCAACGCCATTCCCGGGGTTTCCTGTACCAAGGCCAAGGGCGCGCTCTATGCCTTCCCGCGACTCGACCCCAAGGTCTATCCCATTCAGGACGACCAGAGACTGGTGCTCGACCTGCTGCTGCAGGAGAAGATCCTGCTGGTCCAAGGGACCGCCTTCAACTGGCCGGAGCCGGACCACGTGCGCATCGTCACCCTGCCCTGGGCCGACCAGCTCGGTGACGCACTGGATCGCTTCGCCCGCTTCTTGTCGCGCTACCGCCAGTAAGCGCCGGAGAACCCCCGATTTTTTCGGCTCTGACTTGAAACCTCCGTTCACGAGCCGTATCTAATTCAGCAGATTTTGCAGGGCCGCACGACGGCCCATCCCTTACGACCGGAGACTTCTGACGATGATGAGAATTCTGCTCTTCCTGGGCACCAACCTGGCGGTGATCGTCGTTGCCAGCATCACACTGCGCCTGCTCGGCGTGGAGGGCTATCTGACCGAACAGGGCATGAACTTCAACGCCCTGCTGATCTTCTGCTTCATCGTCGGCATGGCCGGCTCGATGATCTCACTGTTCATGTCCAAGTGGATGGCCAAGCGCGGCACCGGCACGGTGGTCATCACCCAGCCGAGCAATTCCACCGAGAAGTGGCTGCTCGATACCGTGGCCGAACTCTCCCAGCAGGCGGGGATCGAGATGCCTGAGGTCGGCATCTTCCCGGCGCAGCAGTCCAATGCCTTCGCCACCGGCTGGAACAAGAACGATGCCCTGGTGGCGGTATCCGCCGGCCTGCTCAATCGCATGCGCCCGGAAGAGGTGCGCGCGGTACTGGCCCACGAGATCGGCCACGTTGCCAACGGCGACATGGTCACGCTGGCGCTGATCCAAGGTGTGGTAAACACCTTCGTGATGTTCTTCGCCCGCGCCGTGGCCCACCTGGTAGACAACTTCCTGCGTTCGCGCAACGACGGTGCGGGCCTGGGCTTCATGGGCTACTTCGCGGTGGTGATCGTCGCCGAGATCGTGTTCGGCCTGATCGCCTCGGCCATCGTCGCCTGGTTCTCGCGCTTCCGCGAGTACCGCGCCGACGCAGCGGGAGCCCAGCTCGCCGGCACCGGCCCCATGATCAACGCTCTGGCCCGGCTCAAGGCCGAGAGCGACATGCCCAACCAGATGCCGGAGACTCTGACCGCCTTCGGCATCAATGCCGGCCAGACCCGCAAGATCATGGAGCGCCTGTTCGCCAGCCACCCGCCGCTGGACGATCGGATCCGGGCACTCAAGGAAGCGGCTTACCGCTGAGAGAACACCCCCTTGCAACCGAAGAGCCCGCCACATGGCGGGCTCTTCGCGCTTCCGGGCTTGCGGACGAAGCCGTCAGATCACGTTCAGGCCCGCTCCCTGCAGCCACGGTGCCAACGCCTGGGCTTTCGGACCCAGTTCGAGAAAGAGTGTCGAGAGTTCCCGGCGCAGCGGGTAGTTCGCGCGACAGGCATCGAAGCCCTTGGCCATGCCGAGCCGGTAACTCTCACGCCGCAGGCTGTCATGGTCGCGGCGCACATCGTACACCGCGCGTAGGCAGAGCCTGAGGGCCTCTTCGGCCTCGAGTCCATCATCGAGCGCGATTCTCGTGACAGGCGGCACTGGTAACAGTTCATCCAGGCCAAGCCGGGCCGGCAGCCCCAGGTGCCGGCACAGCGCGGCATAGATCTGGTGCGTGCCGCGCAACTTGCCGTCGAGGCTATGGCCGGCAATGTGCGGCGTGGCGATCTGCGCCAGGTCGCGCAGGGCCGGGTCGATGCCGGGCTCCCCCTCCCATACGTCGAGTACCGCACTGATATCGCCCTGCCCCGACAAGCGTTGGCGCAACGCCTGGCCATCGATGCAGTCGCCGCGACCGGCATTGAGCAACAGCGTGCCGGGCGCCAGCTCGGCAATGCGCCGGGCATCAAGCAAATGATGAGTGGCATGCGGGCCATCACGTACCAGAGGGGTATGCAGGCAAAGCACGTCGCACTCGCCGATAAGCGTCTCCAGTTCCCTGAAACCTTCGTGTCCCTCCACTTCCGCTCTCGGTGGGTCGCAGGCCAGGCAAGCGACGTCCATGGCAGAGAGTCGCGCCAGCAACCGCCCGCCCACGTTGCCCACACCAACGATCCCCACACGGCGTTCGCCGAGCCGCCATCCCTGGCGCTCGGCCAGGGTCAGCAGGCAGCCCAGTACGTAGTCGACCACCGCCTCGGCATTGCAGCCCGGCGCACTGGCGAAGGCGATGCCATGGCGTGCCAGCGCCGCCTGATCGACATGGTCGGTGCCGATGGTGCAGGTGCCGACAAAGCGCAACCGGGAACCCTTTGCCCTGGCTGCATCGAGGGTCGCCGCATCGAGCCGGGTGATGGAGCGAATCACCAGCGCGTCGACGTCGCGCAGGGCCGCCGCGTCGATCTCGCGCCCCGGCATTCTTACCAACTCACCCAGTGGGCCGAAACAGGCCTCGGCACCGGGTACGTTGGCATCGACCAGCAGTCTCACGTTCGCCCCCTCCCTGCTCGCTGTTTTTCTCGCTGTTCATGGCAATGGCTTGTGCCGCCAGGATGATACCTTACAATACCGCGACCGATCCTTCGTGCCGCCCAGGGCGGCGTCCAGACGCATTGGGAGTCTTCGTGATCGTCCGCTGGGAAAGTGACCATGATTACGTGCTGGTGCATATCCACCAGGACATGTTCGGCGACTGGATCTTCAGCCGCGCCTGGGGCCAGATCGGCACCCAGTTCGGTGGCTTGAAGCACATGCTGGCCGACGATCACGACCAGGCCATGATGTGGCTGGCCGACGAGACCACCATCCAGTCATCCCGCGGCCTGCGCAAGGTACTCGAAGTGGAAGCCGAGAGCGCCGAGGGACAGGCGGCGGTGCGGCAGCTGTCGCTGCTGGACCACGTCTGAACTCCAGGACCTTGACATGCTCCCCTCGGGTCAAGCCAGGTAGCGTCGTCCTGCGGGCCGGCAGGCAGGCGCTTTACGCTCCTTCCGTTCCTCTTCCCGCAAGTCGTCCCGCCCCTCCTGCAGTCGCCTCCAAGCCTCCGCGTCCAGCGCCCCGCGCTCACTCAGCCAATCCGCCAGCCGCTGCGGCTCGAAGCCCATGTCGAGTTCATCGTCCGCCGTGTCCACCAGCACCGGGATGCGCACCCCGTAACGCGCCATCAACACTTCGTCTTCGCTGATCTCGACCTTCTTCAGGAAATACTCGCCGTCATGCAGCAGGTCAAGCAGGACCTCGAGCCGTTCGCAAAGGTGGCAACCCAGGGTGGTATAGAGCGTCAGCTGCATCATGCGGCCTCCCGGTGACGAATCAGGAACACATGGTGGATGTCGTGTCGGCGCTCGAAATCGGGATCGAAGGTACGCGCCGAAATGTCCTCCACCGCGAAGCGCTCGGTCAGCCCCTCGTCGAGCTGGAAGCGTCGCTGGTTGTTGGAGAACACCAGGGTACCGCCCGCAGCCAACCGTGCCATGGCAAGCGTGACCAGGCGGACATGGTCGCGCTGGACATCCAGGGTGCCTTCCATCTTCTTGGAGTTGGAGAAGGTGGGCGGATCGAGGAAGATCAGGTCGAACTCGGCCCTGGCGGTCTCCAGCCAGCGCAGGCAGTCGTCCCGCACCACACGATGGCGGGCAGGATCGAGGCCATTCAGGGCGAAGTTGTCACGCGCCCACTCCAGATAGGTGTTGGAGAGATCGACGCTGACACTGTCGCTGGCACCACCGGCCTCCTCGCTCCCAAGCGCCGCCTGCACGGTGGCGGCGGCGGTATAGCAGAACAGGTTGAGGAAACGCTTGCCCGACGCCATGCCGGCAAGCATACGCCGTACCGGACGGTGGTCGAGGAATAGCCCGGTGTCGAGGTAGTCGCGCAGATTGACCCATAGCCTGGCGCGCCCTTCACGCACCTGGAAACGCTCGCCGGTACTCGCCTGCTTACGGTACTGCGCCTTGCCGCTCTGTTTCTCGCGGCGCTTGATCACCACCTGGCCGGGGTCGACATCGAGCACCTCGGGAATCACCTGCAACGCATCGAACAGCCGCTTCTGCGCCTGGGCGGCATTCACCGAGCGCGGTGGGGCGTACTCCTGGACATGCACCCGGCCGTCGTAGACATCCACCGCCAGCGCATACTCCGGCATGTCGGCGTCATAGAGCCGGTAGCAGGTCTCGCCGCTCTGCTTGAGCCATTTCCTGAGTCGCTTGCGGTTTTTCTCCAGGCGGTTGGCAAACATCTGCGCACCCTCGCTGCGCGGCGCCGCTGCCGCCACTGCGCTGGCCTCGCCTTCAGCGCTTCCGGCGTGCACGTCCATCAACAGCAGCTTGGCCTCCAGCGGGCCATTCTTCAGCGAGTACTGCTTGTCGGCCCGCAGTCCGATGCGATGTCCCAGGTCCGGATTGGCGGTGAACACCGCCAAACGCCAGCCAGGGAAGGCGCGCCGCACGCCTTCGCCCAGCTCGCGGTAGAGCAAGACCAGTTCGGGCAGCTCGCCCAGCCGCTCGCCGTAGGGCGGATTGGTCATGACCAGCCCCCGCATCTCCTCGCCCAGCTCGGCCGGGCGCTGAAGTTGACCGAGCGAGGCACCGGAGAAGCCGATCAGCGCAGGAATTCCGGCACGCATGGCGTTGGACTTGGCCGCGGCCAGCGCCGGCGGACTCTGGTCGAAGCCATGCAGCCGGTTGCGGCAACGCTTGCGACCGATGCTGGCGCGTGCCTCGGCTTCACGCTTGAGCTCGGCCCACAGTGCTTCGTCGTGCTGCGCCCAGCCGTGAAAACCGAAACGCACCCGGTTCAGGTTGGGCGCCATGTCGGCGGCCATCAGCGCCGCCTCGATCAGCAGTGTACCGGCACCGCACAGCGGATCGACCAGGGCTTCGCCATCGCGCAGCCGCTGCGGCCAGCCGGCCCGGATCAACAGCGCCGCAGCCAGGTTCTCCTTGAGCGGGGCGTGGCCCACGTCGCGCCGATAGCCGCGCCGATGCAGGCTGTCTCCGGAAAGGTCCACGCCCAGCGTCAGCCGCCCGCGGTGCAGGTGGGCATAGAGCCTGAGGTCGGGACGCTGCAGGTCGACATCCGGTCGAGCTCGCCCCTGCGCCAGCAGGGCATCGACCACCCCGTCCTTGACCGTCTGGGCGCCGAAGCGGGTATGGCGAATCTGCTCACTACGGCCGTGGAAATCCACCGCCAGCGTCGCGCCGGACCGCAGGTGGCGGGACCAGTCGACGCCAGTGACGGCATGATGCAGCTCCTCAGGGCGCTCGACGCCCTCCTCGCGCAACAGGCACAGCACGATACGATTGGCTAGCCGCGACCACAGACAGGCGCGATAGGCCACTTCCAGCACACCATGAAAGTGGACGCCGGCTACCGTCGTCTTGTCGATCTCGGCGCCCAGCGTACGCAGTTCGTCGGCCAGCAGCTCTTCCAGCCCCTTGGGGCAGGTCGCCAGGAAGGCCCGTATTTCGCGTTGCGATGGCTCATTCATGTCGCGTTCCCGCCCCCTTCGGCCGGGTATATTCCTTTCGTTACAATTTTGTCTCTGTCTTATGACGAAACATAGGTCGACATGCCCCCCATGATGGGCTAAGAGTAGTCATGGTAGCTACTGTAAAGACGCATGCGTCCACTTCGCGGGTTCAGACTGGCCCCGCATGACCTCGCTCTGCCGTCGTTAAGGGAATGAATAACGGCTAAGCGAACGAACGGTGGAACGCCGGGGTGCGTATGTCGCGCGCTCCAAATTGGTACCTTTACAAGAGGTCATCCGATGAAAAGACAGAAACGTGATCGCTTCCAACGCGCCTATCTCCATGGCTACAAGGCCGGTATTTCCGGGCGCTCCCGCGACGACTGTCCCAGTCAGGATGTCAACATACGTGAATATTGGATGAGTGGTTGGCGTGAAGGCCGAGGAGACCAATGGGCCGGCATGACCGGCGTCTCCGGCATTCACAAGAACCCGATGGTGCTATAACCCTTTCCCACCCAACCTATCGTCCCTTCGCCAACACCGGAGTGGCAAAGCCAAGCTAAGCCCGTGCCATGCACGGGCTTTATTCGTTTGGCTCGGCCAGTTCCGAGCCGGGCCTCGCGCATCAGTGCGGCCTGGCTGCCACGGCCGCCCTGATCGCGCGAGCACATTCGCTGATCAGCGCCGGGCCACGGTAGATGAAACCCGAATAGAGCTGGACCAGGTCGGCACCGGCCTCGAGCTTGGCCGCCGCCGCCTCACCGCTGTCGATGCCGCCCACGCCGATGATCGGCAGCTCGGGCAGGTGACGGCGCAGCTCGCGAATCACCCGGTTGGAGGGCTCGAACACCGGCCGTCCCGAGAGCCCGCCCTGCTCGTCGGCATGAGGCAGCCCAATCACTGCTTCCCGCGACACCGTGGTATTGGTCGCGATCACCGCATCCACTCCGCTATTGGCGATGCTCTCCGCTACCAGTCCCACCTCTTCGGCACTCATGTCCGGCGCGATCTTGACCGCCAGCGGTACCCGGCGGCCGGCGGCTTGGTCCAGACGGCTGCCCGCCTCGCGCAAGGTGCCCAGCAGGGCATCGAGGTGCTCACCGAACTGCAGGTTGCGCAGCCCCGGGGTATTGGGCGAGGAGATGTTGACCGTCACATAGTCGGCATGGGCATGAACCTTCTCCAGGCAGATCAGGTAGTCATCCACGGCACGCTCCACCGGCGTGGTGAGGTTCTTGCCGATGTTGATGCCGATCACGCCATCGAAACGGGCGGCACGCACGCGCGCCACCAGGTGATCGACACCGGCATTGTTGAAGCCCATGCGGTTGATGATGGCGCCGCGCTCGGGCAGTCGGAACAGGCGCGGCCTGGGGTTGCCCTCCTGTCCCTTCGGTGTGACGGTACCGACCTCGACGAAACCGAAGCCGAGCGCGCCCAGCGCATCGAGATGATCGGCATTCTTGTCGAGCCCCGCCGCCAGCCCTACCCGATTGGGGAAACGCAGCCCCATCAGTTCCACCGGATCGTCGACGCGTCCCCCACCCAGCAGCCCCGCTAGCTTGAGGCGATGGGCCAGGTCCAGAGCCGAGAGCGCATGGCCGTGGGCGGTTTCGGCATCGAGACGAAACAGGATCGAACGGGCAAGCGCGTACATGGCGGCTCCTGGCAGTTGGCGAATGACGAGGCGGGCGGATTATAGCAGCGCCTTTGGCCCAAGACGACGAACCCCGCCACAAGGGCAGGGTTCGCAGCACTACAAGGAGGCCGGAGACGCTCAGGTCTCGCCGTTGCTTTCGGCCAGATCGACCAGCTCGCGCACCGCCACCGCGAACAGCGGGAAGCTCGCCTGGCTGCCTCCACGCACCTCGGCGATCAGGCGGCACCAGCGTTCGTGCAGCGAGGCATGCATGGCCAGCCAGTTGTCGACCCTGTCGTCAGGCTCGCGGCCATCCTCGGTCTTGAGCACGCTGACGGTCAGCGCCAACTGCTGACGATCTATATCGTCGCGGAAGGTTTCACGAGCCTGGGCCTGCCAGCTGTCGCGCACTTGAAGGTTGCTCACCTGCTGGATCATCCACGGCAGCTCGAGGCGGCTGCCGATCTCGAAGAAGACCTCGGCGACACGCTGCGGCTTCTCGTCGGCCTGACGCGCCGCCTGGATGATGCCCAGCGCACCGTAGAGGCTGCCCGAAGCCGCCACCGTGGCGGCAAGTTCCTCGGGAACGCCGGCTTCGAGCAGCTCAGCGCGCTTCTGCTCCCAGCGCTCGCGCTCCTCGCCGCGCAGCAACTCGCCGATGCTCTCTTGCAACTGAGCGACACGAGGTGCGAAGTACTCAATGGCGTCGCGAGTGGAAAGCCCCAGACGCTGACGCAGGAACCAGCGGGTAGTGCGCCGGATGAGCCGCATCAGGTCGAGCATCATGGCGTACTGCACCTGACTCGGTATCTGGTTGTCCAGCGCCTCGATTCGCTCCCACAGGTCGGAGAGCTGGAAGCTATCGCGCGCGACGACGTAGGCCCGGGCGATATCGGCCGGACTGGCGCCGGTGGAATCGATCAGGCGGCGCACGAAAACGATGCCCATGTGATCGACCAGATCGTTGGCCACCTGGGTGGTAACGATCTCGCGCTTGAGACGGTGATCGTACATCTCCTCCTGGAAACGCTCGACCAGCACCCGCGGGAAGATCCGCTCCACGTACTGCTGGATGTAGGGGTCGTCGGGCACGTCGGAAGCCAGTACATGGCCCTTGAGCACACTTTTGGCGTAGGAGATCAGCACCGAGAGCTCCGGATGGGTCATGCCCTGGTCGGCATTGGCCCGCTCCTGCAGCTCCTCGTCGGAAGGCAGGAACTCGAGTTCGCGGTCGATCTGGCCGGCGGCTTCGAGTTCGCTGACGAAGCGACGATACGGGCCGATGCCATAGCGCGACAGGATCTGCGAAAGATCCAGCGCCTGGGTCTGCCGATAGTTGTCGAGAATGACCAGGTCTGCCACTTCCTCGGTCATGTCGGCCAGCAACTGGTTGCGCTGCTTTTCGGTCATGTCGCCGCGCTTGACCACCTCGTCGATGAGGATCTTGATGTTGACCTCATGATCGGAGCAGTTGACGCCACCTGCATTGTCGATGAAGTCGGTGTTGACCAGCACGCCGCGGGCAGCCGCCTCCATGCGGCCGCGCTGGGTCAGGCCCAAGTTGCCGCCCTCGCCGACCACGCGACAGTTGAGTTCGCCGCCATTGATGCGCAGCGCGTCGTTGGCCTTGTCGCCGACCATGGCATCGGTCTCGGCACTGCCCTTGACGTAGGTGCCAATGCCGCCATTCCACAGCAGGTCGAAGTGGGACTTGAGCATCGCCCGGATGAAGTCGTTGGGTGAGAGGCGATCCTCCTCGATGCCGAAGGCCTCCTTCATCTGCGGCGAGATCGGGATCGACTTGGCGCTGCGCTTGAACACGCCGCCTCCCTCGGAGATCAGCGAGGCATCGAAGTCCTCCCAGCTGGAACGCGGCAGATGGAACAGGCGCTCGCGCTCGGCGAAGGTGGCCGCCGCATCGGGGTTCGGGTCGACGAAGATGTGCAGGTGGTTGAAGGCGCCCACCAGGCGGATCTTGTCGGAGAGCAGCATGCCGTTGCCGAACACGTCGCCGCCCATGTCGCCGATGCCGACGACGCTGAACTCTTCCTCCTGGGTGTTCAAGCCGAGATTGCGGAAGTGGCGCTTCACCGACTCCCAGGCGCCACGTGCGGTGATGCCCATCTTCTTGTGGTCGTAGCCGTTGGCGCCGCCCGAGGCGAATGCGTCGCCAAGCCAGTGGCCGTATTCGGCGGAGATCTCGTTGGCGATGTCGGAGAAGGTCGCGGTGCCCTTGTCGGCCGCGACTACCAGGTAGGCATCGTCTTCGTCATGCCGCACCACGTTCTTCGGCGGCACCACTTCGCCTCCGACCAGGTTGTCGGTGACATCGAGCAGCGCCCGGATGAAGGTCTTGTAGCAGGCGATGCCCTCCTGCTGGATGGCGTCGCGGTCGCCACCCTCGGGCAGCCGCTTGCAGACGAAACCGCCCTTGGCACCCACCGGCACGATCACCGCGTTCTTCACCTGCTGCGCCTTGACCAGGCCCAGCACCTCGGTGCGGAAGTCCTCCTGGCGATCCGACCAGCGCAGCCCACCGCGCGCCACCTTGCCGCCGCGCAGATGAACGCCCTCGACCCGTGGCGAACAGACGAAGATCTCATAGGCCGGGCGCGGCTTGGGCATGCCGGTGATTCGCTTGGGATCGAGCTTGTAGGCGATGTAGTCCTTGAGCCCGCCGTCGGCGCTACGCTGGTAGTAGTTGGTCCGCAACGTGGCCTGGATCATCTCCACGAAACGGCGCAACAGCTGGTCGTCGTTGAGGCTCGCCACACCGTCGAGGTGGCGATTGATGCGTTCGATGCAGGCGTCGATCTCGGCATCGTCGGGACGCTGCTCGGGGTCGAAGCGCAGTTGGAACAGAACCACCAGTTCACGGGTGATTTCCGGATAGCTGGTCAGAGTCGTGGCGATGTAATCCTGCGACATACCGAAGCGGATCTGCTTCAGGTAGCGGGCATAGGCCCGCAGCATGGCCACTTCGCGCCAGTCCAGGTTGGCGGCGATCACCAGGCGGTTGAAGCCGTCGTTCTCCGCCTCGCCGACCCAGATACGCTTGAATGCCTCGATGAAAGGCTCGCGCATCTTCTGCAGGCTGACCTCGGTGCTGGTGTGGTGCTCCAGGTTGAAGTCGTGCAGCCAGTAGAGCGCATCGGGCGCGACGATCTCGTAGGGGCGCTCGCCGATCACTCGCAGCCCCAGGTTCTCCATCACCGGCAGCACGTCGGAGAGCGGGATGGTGTGGTCACGCTGGAACAGCTTGAGATTGACCCCGCTACCCTCCTCCTCCACCAGGCGGTAGAGAGAGAGCGCCAGCGGCTCGCCGGCATCGAGCTCGGCCAGGTGCTGCAGGTCGAACACCGCCGTACGCGAGCCGAAGTCGTCGCGATAGCTGGCCGGGAAGCCGTCGCGGAAGCGATCCATCAGCCGGTTGGCCTGCTCCTCGCCGAACCCTTCGACCAATGCCTCGTGCAATTCGTCGCGCCAGCTGCGGGCCAACTGGGCCACCTTGGCTTCGAGGCGCTTGAGGCTGACCTCGTGCGGAGCGTCGCCACGGAAGCGCAGAATGAACTGGATGCGCGCCAGGATCGACTCGGAAAGATAGGTGTTGAAGTCACCGAAGGTAGCGTCGAGCTCTTCACACAGCAGGTTCTGGATGCGCACGCGCAGGTCGGTGGAGAAGACGTCACGCGGCACGAACACCAGGCACGAGTGGAAGCGCCCGGAGCGGTCGGTACGGATGAACAGCCGTACCCGGCGCCGCTCACGGATGTCCAGGATACCCAGCGCCGTGTGGGCAAGTTCCTGGGTATCGATCTGGAACAGATCGTCGCGCGGATATACCTCGAGGATCTGCAGCAGTTGCTTGCCGTTGTGCCCCTTGGGATTGAAGCCGGCGATCTCCATCACCGCCTTGAGCTTGCGCCGCAGCAGCGGAATGTTGCGCGGTGATTCGTTGTAGACGCTGGATGTGAACAGACCGAGAAAGCGGTGTTCGCCGACCAGACGACCCTGCTCGTCATAGCGGTCGATCGAAATGTAATCCGGGTAGGTGGGACGGTGCACCCGGGCATGGTGCGCGCTCTTGGCGAAGGAGAGCAGCTGCGGTGCCAGCACGAAACGGTTGCCATCAATGCCGAGCTCGGTACGGATACGTTCCTGGTAGCGTGACAGATCCAGGCGAAACACGCCCAGCTTGCTCTGTTCGTCCCTGACCAGCCGGTCGCCCTCGGCGTCGGATTCGATGTCGTAGGCGTCGTAGCCAAGGAAGGTGAAGTTGTCGCGTATCAGCCATTCGATGAAGGCAACGGCTTCTTCGTGATCGCCAGGCTCAATCTGCTCGGGGCGGCTGGCCTGAAGTTCGGCAACGGCCTGACGAGCCCGATCGCACATGGCTTCGTAGTCGCCCACGGCAGTGCGTACGTCGCGCAGCACCTCGTGCAACGACTGCTCGATCTCGGCCAGCACTTCCGGATTGGAGTGGCGGTCGATCTCGATGGCGATCATCGACTCGCGATTGTCGGGTGCGTCGGCGTCTCGCGGCGACACGACACGCAGCAACTCGTGGTTACGATTGCGCTCCACCGCCAGCACGGCGTTATGGATGGCATGCACGGTCAGGCCACGACGATTCAGCTCGATGCGCACCGAGTCGACCAGAAAAGGCATGTCCTCGTGCAATACCGCGACGAAGCTATGCGAGGACTGCCAGCCGTACTCTTCGAAGTCAGGATTGAAGACGCGCACCTTGGGCGAGGCATGGTCGAAGTGCTGGATGAAGTGCCATACCGAGAGCGTGGCCCCATAGAGGTCGTCTAGCCGGCGGTCGGCGAGATCCTCCAGCGGCGCCGTGGCATAGAAATGGCGGGAGAAGGCTTCCACCTCCTCGGCCCGCGTCTTGTCGAGTCGGCTCTCCAGGCGTTCGCGCAGTTGCTTGAGAATTTCCTGCCGTCCAACTTCGATCGTCTCGTATTGCATCCCTCACCTCGGCTGCCTGGGGCCGTTGCGGCCCTGGGAAAGAATCGGCGTGACTCGCGGTCACATGTCGGGAAGCTTACTGCAGCCCAGCTCCGCGCCCCACCGACTTGCCAGCCTTCTCATGGAGCATGTCGGTTGTGCATCAAGACTGAACGTTTCGCTACTTGACAACGACGAACCTTTCCCGACCAGAAGTGAAGTCTCAAGCGTCCTTTCTCTCCAGCAACACCCCACATTCACAGTGATGTGTCCAAGGGAACTGATCGAACAACGCGAAACGAGCGACCCGATGAGTGCGGCTCAGCGTCTCCAGGTTGCGCTCCAATGTATCGGGGTTGCATGAAATATAGACGACTCGCGAGTATTCGCTCAGTTGGCGGCAACTGGCTTCATCAAGGCCGGCGCGTGGCGGGTCCACCAGTACGGTGGAGAAGTCATAGGCTTCCAATGTCATCTCGGTCACCCGCCGCCCTCCCTTCTCGCCCTTCAGTGCAGCGCTGAACTCCTCGGCCGACATGCGTCCCACCACAGCGTTGTCGATGGCGTTGGCTGCCAGGTTCTGCTGGGCACTGGCCACCGAGGTACGCGAGATCTCGGTGGCGAGCACATGGCGAAAGTTCTCGGCCAGGGCAACGGTGAAGTTGCCGTTACCGCAGTAGAGTTCCACCAGGTCACCAGCCTGGCTGCCCCGGGTCACATCCCGCACCCAGGCAAGCATGGCCCGGTTGATCTCGGCATTGGGCTGGGTAAAGCTGTTTTCCACCTGCTGGTAGTGGAACGTGCGCCCTTCCACTTCCAGCCGCTCCCAGACATGGTCGCGCTCGAGCACCAGCCGCTGCTTGCGCGAACGGCCGATGACGAAGATATCGAGGTGCTGTTGCAGCCAGCGGGCCGCCTCCTCCCAGGCACCGTCCAGCGGCCGGTGATAGATCAGCGTGACCAGCGCCTCGCCGGAAAGCGTGGTCAGGAACTCGACCTGGAACAGGCGGCGACGCAGCACGTCGTTTTCCAGCAGCACCTCGCGCAAGCGTGGCATCAGTTCGTTGATGCGCCGGCTGGCAACGGGATAGTCATCCAGTCGAATCACCCGCTTGTGCTTGGGGTCGTCGCGATCGACCTCGAACATGGCGTAGTAGAGGTCGTCGCCTTCATGCCATAGGCGAAACTCGCAGCGCTGACGGTAGTGGCTCGGCGGTGAGGGAAACACCTCCAGAGCCGGCGGACCGAAACGCTGGAACTGCTGGGTGATGCGTTCACGCTTGGCCGCGAGCTGCTGGTCATAGCGCGCGAGGTCGACAACGGGAATGGACACGGCAACTCCTGTCGTGTGCAGGAAGGAAAAGGGGTTCAGCCGACGATCAGCAGGCGTGGTTCGTCGAAATCGAAGACGGCCAGGGCTCGGGCAAGCCGCGCATCGGGCGCCGTAGCCAGCCCTTGGTCGCGCCCTGTCCTGGGCGTGGGGTCGCCGGCCACCTCGGCGGTACGCCGCGCAATGGCCTCGCCGGAATCGACCAGGCGTATCGGCCGTGGCGATGCCGCGCTCATCCTCTCGCCAAGCAGCGGGAAATGGGTGCAACCGAGCACCACCGTATCGAGATCGGTGGACTCCCACAGCGGCGCCGTAACGGCGTCGATGATGGCCTGGTCCGGCTCGTCGCCGGCCAGAAAGCGCTCGGCCTCGCGCACCAGCGGGTCGGCGGCAACCCGTGTGACGCGACAGTCGGCGGCAAAGGTCTCGATCAGGCGATCGGTGTAGGGGCGCGCCACGGTGGCGCTGGTCGCCAGCAGGCCGATGTGCCGACTCACGCTCATGGCCGCGGCGGGCTTGATCGCCGGCACCGTGCCCACCACCGGTACCGTCAGGTGTGCACGCAGGGCCTCCAGCGCCAGGGTACTGGCAGTATTGCATGCCACCACCAGCACACAACAGCCGCTGGCCGCGACCGCCGCCTCGCACACCGCCAGAATGCGCTCCACCAGCCACGCATCGGGACGTACGCCATAGGGCAACATGGCATTATCGCAGGCATACACCAGCGCGGCATCGGGCAAGCGGCGCCGCAGGGGCGGCACCACCGATAGGCCGCCAACGCCGGAATCGAAGATCAATATCGGGCCGGACATGGCGAAACGGTGCTCATGGAACTCGCTCGGCTACTACTCGAAGGGGCCTATTCTAGCAGCATGCCGAGCGAGCTGAAGCCCTCGCTTCGCCAACGTCTTCCTCAGGCCGTCGGCTCCGGGGTTTCGCACAGTTCGGCGTAGAGTTCCGGATAGGCCTCCTGCAAACGCTCCAGCTTGGCCGCCGCCCCTTCAGGCAGTGTCTGGGCCAGGTGTTCCAGGTCATTGTCGTCGAAATATTCGCCGATCAACGGGAAGAGCAGTTCGCGTTCGTCGCGCAGGTAGTTGCGGTGCGCAACCAGATAGGCTTTCAGGTCCTCGGCGAAGCGATCCATTGGGACCACCGCGTCCATCAGGATCATGTCGATATCGTTGGACAACCGCATCAGGCGCTGCCGCAAGGCCTGGTAATCGCTCGACAAGCGCTCGGTGAAAGCCCTGCACTCCGGGGCCAGGGCCTGCAACCGATCCGAGCAGACACGCTCCAGCGGAACGGTGAAATCCTCCATGTAGTCAAGGATGTAATCGACGACTTCACGCACCAGTTGAAAGTTGGGCCGGTCACCATTGGCCAAGGCCTTTTGCTTGAGCTGCAGAACGTGCAACAAGCGCGCCATGTTGGCATGATCCTGACGCAGCTGGGTCAGCATGGGCATGTCGAGGCTCCTCTTACGATGAGCGGGTATAGTGGTTGGAGTCGCGGGACGAAAGCAGGTTCAGTCATGTCGCTATCGAGATACGGCCCTGTCGCCAACAAGACACGACACGAATGGCGGGATGTGTATCACACTAGACCCTTTGGCCCATTCCCGCACATCGCCCAAAGTCGTATTGCAACCCATTGAGTTAGTGCTAGCCGCCTGACCGGCACTGCACGTCAGCATGAGGAGTACATTCCATGGATCTTTTCGGCCAGGCGCACGACGACAACGCCCCGCTGGCCTATCGCATGCGCCCTCGCCGTCTCGACGACTACGTGGGCCAGCAGGCTCTGGTCGGGCCGGGCAAGCCGCTGCGGCGCATGGCCGAGAGCGGCATTGTGCGCTCGATGATCCTGTGGGGGCCGCCAGGTACCGGCAAGACCACCCTGGCCGAAATCCTCGCCGAACACTCCGGTGCGCACCTGGAGCGGCTTTCCGCGGTGATGGCGGGCGTCAAGGAGATCCGCGCCGCGGTAGAGCGGGCCAGGGCCATACAGGCCCAAGGCCAGCCTACCCTGCTGTTCCTCGATGAGATACACCGGCTCAACAAGAGCCAGCAGGACGCCCTTCTGCCTCACGTGGAGTCGGGCCTTTTGACGCTGATCGGTGCCACGACCGAGAACCCCTCGTTCGAAGTCAATTCCGCGCTGCTCTCGCGTGCCCGCGTACACGTGCTCACCTCACTCGACGAGAGCGAACTCATCGAAGTAATGCAGCGTGCCCTGCGCGACGAGGAGCGAGGGCTGGGCGGGCGCCGCATCGCAGTCGACGACGAGGTGCTGGCCATCCTGGCCCGCGCCGCCGCCGGCGACGCCAGGCGCGCCCTGGGCATGCTGGAAACCGCCTGCGACTTCAGCGTGCCCGAGGGCGAAGGCGAAAGGCTGCCGCGCGAAGCGCTGGATACCGCGCTTGGCCATCAGACCAGCGCCTTCGACAAGCAGGGCGACCATTTCTACGACCTGCTCTCGGCGATCCACAAGTCGGTACGCTCGTCGCGCCAGGACGCGGCGCTGCTCTACATTGCCCGTTTCATCCAGGGTGGCGGCGATCCGCTCGACGTGGTGCGCCGGCTGGCGGCGATCGCCTCCGAGGATGTCGGCAACGCCGACCCTCGCGCCCTGCCGCTGGTCATGGCGGCCTGGGACGCCTACCTGCGCCTGGGCGACTACGAAGGCCAGCGCGCCATTGCCCATGCCGCGATCCATCTTTCCATCGCCCCCAAGAGCAACGCCATCGACCAGGCGTGGAAACGCGCCAAGGCGTTCGTCGCTGCCCAGCCCCGGCTCGGGGTTCCTACCTACCTGCGCAACGCCCCGACCAAGCTGATGGAGTCGCTGGGCCACGGCCATGGCTATCGCTACGCCCACAACGAGGCGGAGGGCTACCCCGCGGGCAGCGATCATGACTGCTGGCCCGAGGAAGTGCCGCGAGAGACCTTCTACCAGCCCAGCGAACACGGCCAGGAGAAGCGCTACGCCCAACTAATGGCCTGGCGCGCCGAGCTGGATGCGCGGGCCGACCAAGGGAAAGAAGAGGGATAGCAGCCGACTCAGGCATGGCGAAATCAGGGTAACGACCGTAAACGTCCCGCCGAGTCGGCGGGACGTTTACGTTTGCTATCGGATCAGGCTCTCTTATGCTTACCTGCCGCCCTCACCCCTCGATGTTTTCATGGCTCTGCGCCCGGCGATGATAGAAGAAAAGATAGGCAAGCCCGAGCGGTGCGATGAAGATGGCAAAACTCCAACAGAGCGTCATGGTGAATATTTTCACCACCAGCAGCATCACCGCATTGACGAAGAACACATTGTCTCCCAGCAGGAACCCCACTGCCTGTTCGTAAATGAAGCGCGAATAGGGGTACAACAAAGCATTAACGGTCAGCAACAGTAGTTGATCCATACGTATTTGCCCATCTCCCTGCGTGATAGCAAAGACGATCAACACCGACATTCCGATGCCGAAGAACAGCTGGCGCAAGAAGTAGCGAAGTGAAAGACCGCCGAATGTCGTGGCAATGAAATGACGCATGGATATCTCCTATGATCCGTTTTTCTTTTTTGCCTGTCCGAACCCGGCCAAGCTCTGGAGGGGGTCACTTCTAGTGGGGGGAGTCCAACTGCTCCATCAGGTTCTGCCATGCCCTTTCGCTGTTGGTGGAAAGCACGCCTCCCAGCAAGGCATTACTGGCGATTTTCGTCACGCGCAGACTACATTGAGAAACCATGTCGTCGTAGCGATCCAACGCGTCGCATAATCTATGCACTAACCACTGGGCGTAGTCGGCATCCATGCGTGGCACGAGGGTATCGATCGCCTCTTGCAGTTCCTGGAGCTCCTCTTCGATCTGGGCCACTTTCGCTTGATCGTACTCCGGCAATTCCTCCAGCGCTTTTGCCAGGTTCTTGTTCACCGAGGAAATTCTTCGGCTACACCGACGCATGATATCACGATAGCGGGCCACTCAGCCCCCTCCTCAGAGATGGCTTCAAGGCGAGGTTGCAAAGTATCCCCGAAACAAGAAGTAGAAGATTGTCAGCGCCTCCGCTCAGTCCAGCAAGAAGCAGAACAATGGCCAGAGGGCTTCACCTGCCTTGATCAGGCGTTCGTTCTGGCATTCATCAGCCCCGCCAGATCGGCGGCAATGCCCACCGGATCCTCCAGCGCCACCATCACCGGCGACATGCCGAGCGGCTCGGCCAGTGGGCGGCGTGCCGTTGCAAAATTAACCGGCTGCGAGTAGGCAGCCTGTTGCATGTGGATAACGCCGGTGCCCTTGGCCAGCAGCAAGCTATCAAGGGCGAGGCCTCACGCTCAATTCACTTTACCAGCCTCTACTAGCGCCAAAGCCCGGATACGATCCAACCAATCACACCGACGAAGCCACCTACGCCAATAACGGTGCAGATCAGCGGCCAGTAAAGCTCCCACCAGCCGATCGGGCCATTGTCGCGCCACGTCAGCACGTAGGGATCATCCGCATCCACCTGGCTCTCCCGCTCCACCTCATCAGGCCACTTCGGCACCTTGCTGGTCCACATTGCAAACATCCGGCCGATGGCGTTAAGCCCCAGCACGGGGGAGCCAATCAACTGTAGCCATGGCCAATGACCCGTCCAGGCATAATTTTGCACGATGCTCCAGCGCCAGCCCTCTTTTCGCCCATCTACCGGCATCAAATATCCCGTACTCTCTTTGAGATGACGCCAAGTGCGCTCTACGCCATCCTTCGCTTCCATATAGGGCTGCAGAAAGGCCCAGAACTTGTCGATCGACTCAGCATTTCCCAGTAATGATGGATATCCCAGTGAAAACGACTCGCGCACCGTTTCGCCATCAGCATCCAATACGTGGGCACGCAGGTCATAAGTGGTGCCGCTGAGTGGGCTCTTTTCCCTCCCTAAAGTCAGGAACAGTGAGTCCCAGGGCACCGTCAGGATGGTGCCGTTCTGGCGGAAGAAATGCACCTGTCGTGTCTTTCGATTCAGGCGCATGGGGTAGTGGGTCAAGCGGCCACACTCGGTTCGTATCAGCCACCAGCCTCCCCAAACGAGTGCTAGGAAAAGCGGAGTCAAAAAGCTTAGTCCAATCCAGTCCACCATCTCTACAGGTGCGGTGCGGCCGGAAAAAAATAGAGCACTATATATCCCTGCCCCCCCCCCAGCGGAAAGTAAAATGACGCAGACTCCAAACCAAGTATTGAATCCCTTGATCGGATACCAGCGGTCCACGATGTCAATGTAACTGCTATTAAACCTGATCACCGATAAGAAATCCATCGGCGGCGCGCTACTTGGCTTCTTCTGGTGGTAACGTGCCGCGCGCTCGGCCTCGGTCAGGGGGCGATCCACGGGGAAACGGATATTGCGGTAATCCAATCCGGCGTAATCCATACGTCAGCCTTTCATGTCGTTAAGGACCAGTTCCAATTCGCGCAGCTCCAAATCAGGGTCCAGGTAGCGTTCGCTTGTCTCGAACTTGCCGAAATAACATCGCTCCAGCCAGTCCTGCACCTTGTTGTCCTTGAAGATCTCTATCAGGACGGCGATAACGATCACCAACACAATCATGACGATACCCACACCGGTGGTGGCAGCACCAAAAATCCACGCACCCAATTTCGTGAAGGCGACCATCGCAACCACTGTTGCTCCCATACTTGAAAAGTAGAGCCAACCCACTGCATTCCCCTCTTGGAGCTCCTGACGCCCACGGATACCGTCCCATGCTGCCATCGCCACACCTGTGGCAATACCCAAAGTTTTCCCTACTATACGCAAGGCAACGCCAACGTATCGCTCCAGCGCCTTGGCAATGCGGCTACCTGTCTGCGCCGCCCTCTCCGACCATCTGCCAACTGTCTCCGACAGCACCCCCACCAAACCCGCAAGGCCAGTGTGATAGCGCCAGCGGTTTTCGTTCTTCTCATGCGCCAGACTATTGGCCAGGTCATCGGCTAGCTTGCCCAGCGCGATGATCTGCAGTATGCCCGTCACCACGCCTAATCCGGCCTCAGTGGGCAGCAGTTGGCGCCAACGCAAACGTGTCATTTCCTGACGATCGGCCGGGGTCAGGATAACGGCCTCGGCGAAACGGCGGGCATTGCCCTGGGCGTCCTTTCCGGGAAAATCCCCAACGACCCTGGGATCAGCCATGATCAGGTAACGATGCCGACCGGCGCTTTCGACAGCAGTGCCGTAGATGCGCGCCTTGCGCATCTGGATATCGATCGCACGATTCAGATCAGCCAACGCTCCCACTTCGGGATTGACCGCCACCATGCGGGCGATCAGCTCCGCAATTGCCTGGCCTCTACTCATCGTCACATCCACCAGGATCACCGGCGCACGGGCAATGACGCCCATTGCCACCAACGCCGGCCCCACGGCCCGGTCAACCGCTTTTGCGGCCACCTTACCGAAGGGGCCGCCCATAGCGACTGTCAGTCGTACGACCGCGTTCTTGCTCCCCTCACGGAGCGCTTCAAGCGCCTCGTCGTAGCCATTGATCAGGCCATTCCAGGGTAAACCATGCAAAGCTTCCGGTTGCAGGCCACTCCCCACTTGCCCTTTCCACTGTTCCAGTATCAGCTCCTGATGGTAACCCAAGGCTCTCAACACCAGATTACGCCGCTCAACGGTCGTAGCAGAGAGCCAGCGCTCGTAAAGCGCTGCGCAAGGGGCATACTCCTGAGTGTCTTGGATGCATAGCAGCAGCGTATCGACAAAGGAAGCACCGGAATCGATGTCCTTGTCGTCATGTTGGGCGTCCAGGTGCTGGTAGAGGTTATCGCTCTCCATCCACTCCACATGGGCTTGAGCCAGCGGGGCCAATTGCTCGGTATCGAAACTCTGCAACTCCTGTTGCCAAGCGGCCTCCCATGATTGCAACCTTGGCCTGTCGAGCTTGTCGCGGTAGCTCCTCCAAGCGGCGTCTCGGGCAGTTGCCAACTGCTCGGGTGTGGGGTCACGCCAGCGCTCCAACATCTCCTGCTGCCGCTCACGCACCCTGGAGCTTAATGCTCCTGCCAGCGCTGCCCCGCCACCTCCATAGCCTCCACCGTAAACCAACTGATAGGCGCTACGTTCGGTGCGATAGATCTGCCGATTCTCGGCATCTTCACGAATACTCTGACGGATATTGGCTATGGCTGAGGAGATCGCTAGCGGGCGGGCGTGGTCGGGATCTGCCATCTTTTCACGCAGCCTCGCCCCCATCAGCCCCGCCAGATCGGCGGCAATGCCCACCGGATCCTCCAGCGCCACCATCACCGGCGGCATGCCGATCGGCTCGGCCTGGGCATCGGCCCAGCGTTGCAGCCCCTCGATCTGCTCCTCGATACCGTTCATGGGAGCCAAGCTGTGACCGAAGGGGGTGGGCGGTGGAACGCTGTCTTCGTTGGAAACGGACGCCGGCATATCGGCGGGTATCCAGGGGTAGCCGGCTTCGGCGACACGCTCTTCCAGCTCGGCCAGAGGGGCGGCGTGATCGGCACTACCGCCACGCCATTCGGCCAGCGAGA